>DEFM01000032.1 GCA_002350855.1 Prevotellaceae bacterium UBA2852 | reverse complement strand
TTACTATCTTATCTATACCCTTAGGGCTGCGGAACTTAAACAGCGCTTCCTCGTCTTTACGCTCCATCAGCATGTAAGTACAAATATCCTTTATAGAGATTCCATTTACTTCTATCAGGTAATCGCCTGTACGGATACCTTTCTTATAAGCTATTGACCCCTTACGAATGACGGCTTTGAGAACTCCGAGTGTGTCGCCTGCCTCTGAAGGGATAAATGAGGCGCTGCCAGTCTCGCTATTACCGACCGTGATATCCTGTCCGTTATGAGGCATAAATACGAACTGCTTTTTGGGAGCGTCAATAATCAATGAGGCATGTTTCAATACTGCGCTCCCTACTCGCATAGTCGGGTGTGCCGTAGTGATGTATAGGTCGTTGACAGGTAGCTTGTCTATCTTTATCTTTGTGAAGTGAAGAAGTCTGCCTACAAGGGTATCTGTGGACAGACCGTATAATCCCCAACTCGTATTGATAGTAGTGTCCGTCTGTAATGTCAAGTCATCAAGCAGTTTTCTCTTCTTTGGATTTTTCTGAAACCAACGGTCCAGATCTTCTTGAGACAGGGCAAGCCATGTATTCAAGGCACCAGTGTCAAATACCATTTCTATCCATCCGAAAGGTGAATCGACATAAACCAACGGACAGTATGCCCGCTTCATTCTGTATTTGGCGGTAGGCTGTCCTTTTTCTTCCTCAGCAAAGAACTTCTTCCTATCGGTCACTATCAGCAGGCTGTCCTTTGTGTCCAACTTGAACGAGAGGCCCTTGCCGACCAGATTGAAACCAATGACACCGTCAAACCTATTGCATGTAAACTCACTCATCGCATCCTCCACTATCATCGGATAGTTTTCTATCTGGAGATTTCCCATCTTGATGGTTGGGAACTGATAGATGATTTGATTACGACTTCTCTTGTTGATATCACCAAACGTCAGACTGTCCGTTGTGAACTGTCTCATCCAGGCTTCTTTATGTCCTTGCCATAGTCCGAGTGGCGAACCAGTATCAAAAAGCAGGTTTCTGGTTTGCCCTTTTATCTCCACAGGTACAATGACCGCCCCGTCTATCACTTTTATCTTGATGGTATCAGCAAAATCCTTCTTCGAGAAACTAATTGGAGACGTTGCGCTCTTTATCAAGTTTTGTGCCACAATAGAAGTCGTGGTGATGATGGTGAGCAGTGCGGTGATGATGGTTTGTTTGTTCATTGTTCGAGAGTTGAGTCTAAGTATTGATAGAATTCTTCTGTTTCTCCAAGATATGCATTCAGTACTGTGCCCTCTGGCGAAATCAGGACTTTATAAGGATAGTCCTGTACTCTGAACTTCTGTTCAGCGATGCCATCCTCACTCCTAACGTGTAGCCAGGGAACATTGTGCTTCTTAACAGCAGCAGCCCATTTCTCGGCTGTATCGTTACAATCGATTCCCACAATCTCAAGACGGTCCTTGTATTTCGCATAGTATTCTTTCAATTTGGGAAATCCCTTGATACACCAAGTACACCACGAGCCCCAGAAGTCGAGCACCACATATTTCCCACGCAGAGACTTCAACTCCAGCACATTGCCATTAAGGTCTTTTAGTCCGAGTTCTGGCACTTGATCGCCAATAATAATGGTGTCGTTCTTAACAACATCACGTGCAGCTTTCCTTTTCATTACAAGACTAAACATCCTTTCGTTCTGATCAAGTTCGGCTTTCATTCTACCATTCCTTACCTCAGGGGTCAGTTTGCCAATGGCAGTCAGCACTTGGTCGTAATCAACATATATGACCAATGTTGCCGTTGCGTCCTCGTCGGGGTGTTCCTCGATATATTTCATGTAAATAGGATGCGAACGACTATGGATCTCACGATTCTTTAGTCCTCGAATGCTGTCTGGTTCATTTCTGGCTGCAGCAAACTCAACTTCAAAAAGACGCTGTAAATTTTTGACTCGTTCATACTGCTGATAAAAAGTGCTGCCACTCCAATGTGCTTCTACTAAATCCAGACGGCCACTGAAAACCGCCTCTTCGTTGGGCACAAAATATGTATATAGTATTTCTTTCGGATTCGATTTGAGAAACATTGACCCATAATAAGCCTCACGAAGTTTTGCAGAGAATGAGAATTCTCCACTCTTTACAACTATTTTGCGATTGACAATCTGTTTTTGGGGTTGTAGTATGACATACTCGATGCAGAGAGTATCGTTCCCCACACCATCAATCTTACCCATCATCTTAAAATTGTCTTTGGCAAATGTCCCAACAGGCAGCATAGCCAGCAGGAGCAGGAATCGTCTGTAGTGTTTCATTCTGCCTCGGCCTCTTTGATTTTCGCTAATAGTTCTTCGCGTTTCGTCTCGTTGGTTCCGTGGACGGCGTGACGGACGATGCCCTTCTTATCAACAACGATTGTGAGGGGGAAACCCTCATAGCCAATCCATGCCATCATGTCCTTGGCCTCGACGAGGTGCGTCCATGTGAAGTGGTGCTTGTCGGTGATGCGCTTGGCGGTCTCAGCATCGTGGTA
>DEFM01000023.1:3103-3786 GCA_002350855.1 Prevotellaceae bacterium UBA2852 | reverse complement strand
TGGTAGTCACGCGGAAGTCTTCCAGTTCGTCGTAAATGAAGTTGATGGTGTACGTCTGTTGCAGGTCGTTGAGTTCCATCAAAGCCTTCGACAGCGACACATTATCATATTGTCGGGTGATGTTCTGTGCATTGCCAAGCATGGTAACGAGGCTGAAGACAATGGTGAGTACCAATCTTCCAGAAAAAATAATCAGTCTTTTCATGGTCATTCGGCAATAATCGTACTGTCGTTCAACACCAAGTGAATGCGTTCAAACGTATTCAGCTGTTCCAACACTTTAGACGCTTCCTGTCGCTGATTCCACTGGAAGAACAGGCGCAGTGTCTTAGCATCCTCGTTTCTCAACTCCACGCGCAAGCGGTAGTATTCGCCCATGTCGGTGAGAATCTTCTGGAGCGTGGCTTCGTCGTAACGGATAATCTTGGGTGCAATGGTGTCGGTTTTGACGGTATCGGCAGGTATCGTCGTAGATGCCTTGGCCGTCATGGGCTGTTCGGTCTGAACGGTCTGAGACTTTTGGCTATTGACCATCCGAACTATGTGGATAGCCGCAAAGGTGATACCCGACACAAACAAAACACCGAGGAATACGGCGGCAACCTTCATCCATCCGCGACGGGGCTTGCTGTCAGCGATATGCTGTCCGGCAAACCGCTGCCACTCAGCATCCACATTCACAG
>DEFM01000023.1:0-3041 GCA_002350855.1 Prevotellaceae bacterium UBA2852 | reverse complement strand
TCCCAGATCATAGCTTGCTTCAACAGTGCCGTTGCCTCCATGAGTTCACGCACTTCGGGGTCTTTCAGCATCGTCTTCAATTCCTGCTCCGAGTAGTTCTCTGGATGTTCCTGCATGTCAAGCAGCATCTGAATCTTTTCGTTCTTTTCCATCGTCCTTATATTATTTTCTGTTGATACTCTCTGATTATTGTCATTGCTTTCGTCAGATGTTTGTAAACCATCACCTTGCTGATGCCCAGCTGGTCGGCTATCTCCTGATACTTCATGCCTTGCAGGTGGCGCATTTGAAAGACCATCAATGTCTGCCCCGTCAGTTGTTTCTTTGCGTAGGTAATGACCTGTTCATATTTACGTTCAACTGCCATTGGTGAGAAATCGTCATCTTCCTCTACACTCCCTTGCTTCATCTCTGTCACATAAACCTGTTCAAACTTTGCTCTCACATCCTTATGCTCCAGCAGATTCCTGCATCTGTTTCTGACACTTGTCATCAAGTAGTTTTCAACATTCCTCGGCATGATGTCCGTCTTTACCAGCGTAGCAAACACCTCGCTCACCACGTCGCGCGATTCCTCGTCGTCGTAGAGCATCATCCTTGCCAACTGTATCATCTGATTATAGTGCTGGCGGAAAAGTATTTCTATCTCGTTTGTTTTCATCTACTATAATAGACAGGAAAAGGGGCGCAAAAGCTAACCCCCTTTAACAACTTTTTTTCAAATAATCCGCAAAACAATCTCAAATTCTACTATCCGACCTTGCCATGCGTGTTTCCTGCTTTGATTCCTGAAATCCGGACAGGACATGGTACTGGGCGGGAGTGGATTCGCCAAATCCAGACTGTTAGGGCTGTACTGGCGTCATATCACTGCCACCGACGGCATCGTTCGCTCGGCATTCGGAAGGGTGACGCTAGGAGTTGTATCTTCGATACCTTAAGTTCTGGGGCTACATCAATTCGATAAGTGATGACATCCCCAAGGGAACCCACATGGACATTGGTCACAGCAATTTTGCCATTGGCCAGTTTTACACCGATAGACTTGATAGATCCAAACTCCGGTTTCACCCTCAGCAGCTCTTGGAATAGTTGTGAGTCTGCATATCGCTCGGCATCCACCGATAACAAGAGTTCACGTAGTGTCATGGCTCCAGATATTTGATGGTTTTGCCTGTTCTCTCGGCGTAGGCAATCTCACGCCTGGTACTATCGCCGATATAGCCGCCCACGTTGATGACGAAGATTTCATCTGCCATGTCTATCTTCCGCAGGTGCATGTCGTCGAGCATCTCCTTCACACCTGGTTTCCATACATCACCATCGCCGGAATGCCCAAACAGTCCGACGCTAATGACGATGCAGCCTTCCAGTGTCAACCGTTTCTGAACTTCCATGAATTGCTCTTTGAAACGCGTGCTTCCACAGAGCGTTACTATTTTGTAATTCTGAAGCATATTGTTCAGTCTTTAAAAATCCAGAATCCCGTTCCTGTCTCAGGGTCAAGCTTCCTGCCAATAGAACCACCGACAGTTGGACGCAGCTCAATCTCTGCAGTATAAAGCACTATCGTCGATTTCAGATGACCTCCCGCCATTCCATGCTGACCGTCCTTCTTGAACGTAAACAAAGCATGCGTATGATGGAACTGTTGACCGTTATCACCCGTCACGACATTGCCATTGAGCGATACCAGTTCCAGCATTCCCTTTAACTGCTCCGTCTCAAACTCGCCTGTCTCAGGAAGGAACACCTGCAACTCGGCGCTCTTGCAACCACCTATGCCAGAGAACACTGCAGATGGGATGGATTCCTTACGGCAGACGTCGAGGATTTTTTCTATCACCTCATCGTCCCTGTCCATCCTGATATAGTAAGTTTCACCTATTTTCCTGTATTCCATATAATCCAAATCTATAAACATGTATAATTTGTGGTGCAAAGTTAACGAAAAATCCTCAGAATTCATTAAAAATGAGTAACTTTGTACCCAATATGAAGTGTAATTGGTGTGAAGATGGGGGATTGCTTGAACGCTACCATGATACCGAATGGGGAATCCCCTGCCACTCGGATAAGATGTTATTCGAGTATCTGATGCTCGAATGTATGTCAGCTGGGCTTAGTTGGATGCTCATGCTCCGTAAACGTGATATTTTCAAGACGTGCTTTGCTGATTTTGATTACAAGAAAGTGGCAGCATTCACAGAAGAGGATGTAAACAAGGCCATGGCATATCCTGGGATGATCAAGTCCAGGAGAAAGATAGAAGCCGTTATTTCTAATGCGCAGAACTTCATCAATATTCAGCAGGAGTTCGGCAGCTTTGACAGCTATATCTGGGCCTTTACCGAAGGGAAGACGATGATCTATCAACGACATCTCGACGGAGAATGGCTGACACGAAATGATCTTTCCGACAATGTCGCTGCCGATTTGAAGAAACGCGGTTTTAAGTTTCTCGGCTCGACACTCATCTACTCCTATCTTCAAAGCATAGGAGTCATCAACGACCATGATCCAGGCTGCTCTATGTTTATAAAGATTGGCGGCGTCATCGTATGATAAAGACGACTAGTTCGGAATTTAATAACGATATAAGAATATCAGATATGAATATAGAAGAGGTCAGAGATTATGCATTGAGCATGAATGAGCAAGTGACGGAAAGACTATTTGCAGACAAATGGCTCTCTTGGAGGATTTGCGGCAAATGGTTCCTTCTGACCGAGCTTGATACGCCAGAACCTTGGGTAGCTGTAAAACTTGAACCAGAAGTAGGTGAAAGACTCAGGGAACAGTATGAAGGTGTGCGTCCGGCCTATCACATGAACAAAAAGCACTGGAGCGACCTTATACTGGAGCGTCTCGACGACTCGTTTGTGAAAGAGCAAATCAAGGCTTCATACAATCTGGTGGTAAGCAAGCTCCCTAAGAGGTATGGAATAAGTATTAAGGAATAGAAGAATATGAAAATAATATTGACAGGAGCCACAGGATATGTGGGCGAAGGAACACTTTTAGCCTGAATATTTCACGAT
>DEFM01000004.1 GCA_002350855.1 Prevotellaceae bacterium UBA2852 | reverse complement strand
TATAACGAACTGGAAGGAAAAGGTCTCTATGGCTTGGCTGGTCAGTTGACTATTCAGCCAGAATATCAGCGTAACTATATTTATGCTGAATGCAAGAAAGACGTAGCTGTTATTGAGTCTGTACTGAAAGGCTATCCGCTTGGGCTGATATACTTCAACCGCAACAAAGACTATCAGTCACCTCAAACTGAATTGGAAGTTCTTGACGGTCAGCAACGCATTACTTCGCTTGGCCGTTTCATTAAGAACAAGTTTGCTGTGAAGATTAATGGACTGGAGCAAATCTTTGACGGTCTGAATGAAGGCCAGCAACAGAAGATTCTGCAAACTAAGTTGTTAATCTATATTTGTGAAGGCGAGGGCGAACATGCCGAGGAGGAAATCAAAGAATGGTTTAAGACAATTAACATCGCAGGCATTCCTCTTAATCATCAAGAGGAATTGAACGCCGTGTTCAGTGGGCCATTTGTTACACTATGCAAAGCGGAGTTCAGTAACTCACAAAACGCCAATATTCAGCGTTGGGAAAGCTATGTAAAAGGACCAGCCAACCGACAGCAGTTCTTAGCAACTGCCCTGGAATGGGTAAGTCGGAATATGGACGCAAAGGATAAAGTAAGTGCCTATATGTCTGCCCATCGTCGTGACGAAAATATCAACGAAATCAAGACCTACTTCAATACCGTTATAGACTGGGTAGATAGCAAGTTTGATGATGTCTATGATGAAATGCAGGGTTTGAATTGGGGCGAACTTTATGAGCGTTTCCATCACTTGCCACTAAATCACTCGGAATTGTCGGCAAAGGTAAACGAACTGATGCACGATGATTTTGTCACTAACCGCAGAGGAATCTTTGAGTATGTGCTTGGCGGCTGTCAGGACACAAGGTTATTGAATGTCCGTCTGTTCGATAAGCCTACGATGCGCAAAGTATATCAAGAACAAACCGAAAAGGCAAAAGCAGAGGGTATCAGTAACTGTCCTTATTGTGCGGAAGGTCATGAGGCTAACCGCCATAGAATCTGGAAGCCAGAGGAAATGGATGCCGACCATGTGACGGCCTGGAGCAAGGGAGGTTCAACAAGCATCGAGAATTGCCAGATGTTGTGCAAGACTCATAACAGAATGAAAGGTAATAGATAAAACAACTAAAAAAGAAGAGTGATATGGCTGAATTAATGTTACTTGAATACAAAGAAAAGACAGGGCAATTTCATCACAACATGGTGATAGATCGTAAGCTACAATGGGAGCCCAATACCTATGGATGGGAAACCATAGCCTATACGTATGAAGACAAGGCTATGATATTTGAAAATGTCATGGATTGTAAGCTTCATAGACGCGAGGCTTTGAAACAGCCACCTTATACCGCTGAGTTTATTCGGAAAGAATGGAAGCACTACTGTTATGCTTACAATTGTATTGTGAGTGCGATAGAAATCACCCCGGAGCAAAAAAAGTTCATTCAGGAACACTTCAATGAGGCAGAGGCATTGGCACGTTTGGGGAATGGGCACTTCTCAGATTTAAAAACAAACAAGGAACTTCCATGGGCATGGGAATATGACCCACACAATTTGATTGATTCGAACTTCTAAGCAATAACGATATGGCAAAAGTATTCCAGATATTCGTTCCTGACAATACGCTGGTGTCGCGCATAATCAGTTGTGAGACACAGGTTACAGAGTTGTATGTGATAGACAGAGCCGACAAGAAGTTCTTCGCAGACTATGCCTCAGAACTAAACAAACCGGCATTGTATATCCTCGTGAATAGAGACAAGAAACAGTTGTATGTAGGCGAGACAGATGACTCAGTAAAGCGACTGAAGAACCATGAGTCAAAGGACTTCTGGACGGAAGCCATCGTGTTTCACTCAACAACAGACACGCTTTCAACAACAGAAGTGAAATGGTTGGAAGCAAAGACCTACGAGGCTCTGAAAGAGTTGGGCTACTACGATTTGTCGGAAAACAAGCAGGTGCCCCAGCAACCACCATTGAAGCGAAATCAGATATACACACTGGAACCAATCTTCGAGGAAGCGAAGAACTATATCTGTGCTGCTGGATTTGACATCTTCTTCAGACGCAAAGAAGTAAAGCAACAAGCGATAGTATTCCCTGAACCAGAAAAAGGACCAGAAGCTGTTGAGCAGCCCAAGGAGGAACTGCCGTCAATATGGCTTCTGTCCTCAAATAAAAAGCAGTTCGATTTGGAGAGTTGCTTTGACAAATATGGTCAAGTGCATTGGCAGCAGAAAGGCGTTTTCTGTGCGGCTAAAGCAGGAGATAAAGGATATATATATAGTGCAAGTCCTGACCAGTCCATCAAATACTCTTTCGAGATAGTTAAGTCAGGCCAGCCCTACGGCAAGGACATGGATAGAGAAGATGAGTTCGTAAGTGGCAAAGGGAAAAAGAATTCCGAATTCGGTAGTGAAGGTGGTAGTTTTGCCACTGTAAAGATGACAGGAATGACTGAAGGAAGTAGCCTAACTCTTACACGGCTATTGAAGAATGGGTTGAATGGAGCCCCCCAAGGACCAATATGTATCTCAAAAGATAAGTTCAAAGAAATAAGGGAATACATTGAAGCCCACTTCGATGATAAGGATAGTCCTGAGCAGAAGTCAGCCCGACGTGCTCCATTTAGGTTCTCGATGATAGGTCTGAAAGTTGGTGATGTGGTGACATTTGCTCCAAGAAATATTCAGGTGAAAGTTGCGTCGGACAAAACCGTTGAATATAACGGGGAGCAATATGCACTTTCGCGCTTCTGCAAGCTATTCATGCCATCAGAAAACAGTGAGGAAAAAGAGTACCAAGGCCCCGCACATTTCACGCTGAATGGCAAGACGCTCGATGATATAAGAAAGGAAAAGGAAGGAGGCAAGCCCCAAGCAAAGAGTGAAAGTAATTCACGGAACCTACAACTTGACTTTTGGACGCGATTTAGGGATAAACTGAAGAGCACGGGCAAAATAGCGTCACTACAGACTCCTCAACCACACTATTGGTATGATGTCAGGATTGGAAGGTCGAATATCATGTTGTCCGACGTATGCAACACTCAGGAGAATTTCGTTGGTGTGAAACTATACATCAGAAACAAAGTGGCAGATGTGTATTATCCTGCTCTGGTTGCCAGACGAAATGAGATAAATCAGGCACTTGGCTGTGAACCTGTGTGGGATGCCAACCCCAAGGCCAAAGACAAGACGGTTGCATTATATCATCAGACAGAGCTTACAGACCCCATTAAAAAGGAAAAGGCGTTGGACTGGTTAGTAGAGCAGACCATCATCTTCTATCGCGTATTTTCGGAAGAAGTTAAGCGAATTACGTTCTAAACGGTACGTATATCAAATAAAAGTTGTATCTTTGTGCACAGAAACCCCTAGCAACAAATTTATGAAGTCGGAAAAGGAAAACGAGAAGGGAGTCGCCATCGGAGTGGATAACGAAGTGATTGAGAAGGTACGTTCGGGCGAGATAACACATATCATTGTTGAAATCAACGAGGACAACCAGATCATGTTTCTTGAGAATTCTGATGGGAATCTGGTGCTGGTGACCGAAGAAATGCCCGATACATTCCACGGCTGCTATTTCTATAATGGCGGTGAGTTTCCGTATGCCATCAAGGGCGTGCTGGAGTTCTTGGATCTCAGCAGCGATGATGACCATTGTGTGGCACGAATCATTGACGTAGATACAGAGCCCGGCACACGGTTCAATTATCAGGGCGCGGGCAAGCCCATCGTGGAAGCCCCCGACGGCGACAGCTGCGTGTGGGAGGTGACGTTTGAGGTGGTGCCAATGCTAATGGAGGCGAGGACTTACCTGATGCGCTGGAACCCAACTATCAGTTCGTTTACGGAGAAGGATTTCGAGACGTGCATGGAAAACCGCGTGCACGGTATGTTCCGCATGGACTGGAGCATCTATGAGTGGCAGGAGGCGCGCAGGGGCGACTTCTTCTATATGATGCGCACGGGCGACGACAAGGCGGGCATCGTGTTCTGCGGCCAGTTCCTTTCCGACCCTTATCCCGCCGACGACTGGGCAGGCAGCACCAAGCGCAGAATGTATGTGGATATGATATGTTACAATGCGGAATCAGGCTCCGCGCCTCATATATCGCTGGAGAAGCTTCAGGCAACCATCCCTTCTTTCGATTGGCAGAAGGGTCACTCCGGCGAGTTGCTGTCGGAAGAGATAACAGCGCAACTGGACGAGTTGTGGGGAGAAGAGTAAGGCTATGCCTACGCTAATAAGAATGGGACTACCGGAAAGGGTAGTCCCATTGTGATGAACGGGGGGTGTCGCACGTACTATTTCTTCTTCTTACGACTGAACAGAGAGCCGTAGGTCTTCATGAGCTTGCGCGCCAGCAGGAAACCGTCGATAACGGTGATGCTGTTGGCAATGAGATTGGCAATGAGCTCGCCCTTGCTGCTTGACTTGCTGGGGGTTACTAACTCGTGCCACAGGGAGCCTATCTGCTCGCTGTCCTTAGAGATACTGGTTTGCAGCTCGGCTTTGCGGGCTTGAATCTCTTCCAGTGAATGATATTCTGAGGTTTGCATGGGCATGACGGGTTAGTTGAGCAAGACATCGGCAAGGAAGCGCACCAGAGGACGCTCTATCCAAGCCTTGCGGTTGGTGAATACAATGAACGCCAAGGCCAGATAGATCAGGGCCATGATGAGGAATGCCAGAGCAACGCCTCCTAATGGCGCAAGCCAATAGACAAGGGCAAACGACATAAAGAATAGGACGGCAAAGCCCAGCAGGAAGAAGACAACAGCCAAGGTCAGGGCGGTTATCAAACGGACGAATTTCTCAATGACACTGAGCTTCAGAAATTCCTTCTGAACCCCGAGGTATCGCTTGAGAGCCTCGATTAACTGGGCAATAGTCTCAACGTTCTTGTCGCTTGAAAACATACGTCGACAGGATGATGATTAAACTTCAGGTGCTGCGTCGGCAATATCGTCAACGAGATCGCTCACATCCTTACGGCTGAGTTTGATGTTGTGCTTCTTCATGAAGTCGTCAACAGCTTCCGTAATCTTGGTACGAGTGTCCTCGCCCTTTTCAGGGGCCAACAGGAGTCCGATAACTGCTCCGGCAAGTGCTCCGCCGAAGAATGCGCCTAAATAACCTAAACTTTTCATAATCGTATTGTTTTGGGGTTAAACATTTATTTCTCAAGGCAAAAATACGAAAAGTTTTTGAATTGGCATATAAAAAGTAGATAATTTTTTGTTAAAATGGGTTGTTTTTCCGTATTTAACAAACTTTATGTGGCAATTTGATAGATTTTTGCGCGATTATTTGTAATTTCGCACGGGTTTTTGTAGAACAACAATTTTAATAAATAAGAACGAAAAATGAAAAAGTACACTTTGATTTGCGCAGCTATGTGCGCAGCGATGGTTTTCACAAGTTGTAAGTCGAGCGAGAGTGCCTACAAACAGGCTTACCTGAAGGCAAAGCAGCAGGAGGAAATGCAGCAGCAGGCTCCCGCAGCCCAGGAGACCAACATGGTAACTCCAATGGTTGAGCGCCCTGTAAACAACACGCAGGTTGTTGACAATGCCGACAACATAGCCGTTCGTCAGGAGCAGGTAACCGTAGTAAGCGGTGGCGGACTGAAGAACTTCAGCGTAGTGGTTGGCTCTTTCTCACTGAAGGCTAACGCTGAGGGTCTGCAGCAGACTCTGAGAAGCGAGGGCTATGACGCTCAGATTGTGATGAACAACAACGTGACACCTGCTATGTATCGTGTGGTAGCTACTACCTTCGATTCAAAGGTGGATGCTGCTGCAAGCCGTAACGGACTGCAGAACAAGTATCCTGGTGCATGGCTGCTTTACGCAAAATAAGCAGTGGCCAGAATACTATCAATTGACTACGGTAAGAAGCGTACAGGATTAGCAGTTACCGATCCGCTGCAGATTATTGCCAGCGGATTGGCAACTGTTTCTACATCAGAGCTGTTTGATTACCTAAAGCAATATGTGGCCAAAGAACAGGTGGAACGTATTGTGATAGGCGAACCGAAACAGCCCAACGGGCAACCCAGCGAGAATCTGCAGCGTGTGCAGCAGTTTGTGAACAGATGGCGAAAGGCTATGCCCGACATTCCCATAGAGTATTATGACGAGCGCTTCACTTCCGTATTGGCCCATCAGGCAATGATTGACGGAGGGCTGAAGAAGAAGGCGCGACAGGACAAGGCATTGGTTGATGAAATCAGTGCCACTATCATCCTTCAAGACTATATGCGTTCGCGTAAATTGTAAATCGTTAATCGAAAATAGTAAATGGTATTACCTATTTATATATATGGTCAACCCGTGTTGAGAAAGGTGGCTGAGGATATTCCAACGGATTATCCGGAGTTGGACACTTTCCTGAAAGACATGTGGGACACCCTGGCTGAGAGCGAGGGAATAGGATTGGCTGCCCCACAGGTGGGCAAGTCGATTCGTGTAGTGGTGATTGACTTGGATGTGATCAGTGAGGACATGCCTGAATACAAGGATTTCCGTCATGTTTACATCAATCCGCACATTGTGGAGTATGACGATACGGAAACCAGTTCTTCGGAAGAGGGCTGTTTGTCGTTGCCTGCCATCCACGAAAAGGTGGTGCGCCCCACGCGCATCCATGTGAAATGGTTGGACGAGCAGATGCAGGAGCACGACGAGTGGGTAGAGGGCTACTTGGCTCGTGTGATGCAGCATGAGTTTGACCATCTGGAAGGAAAGATGTTTGTAGACCGTGTGTCGCCACTGCGCAAGCAACTGATAAAGAGCAAGTTGAAAGCACTGCTGCAGGGACGATATCGTTGCGGATACAGAACAAAAGCAGTAAGAAAATAAGGATTGTAACGGATGTTCAGAAAGCTATTATTCCTCCTGCTTCTCGTGCCTATGACCAGTTGGGCGCAGTTTAACACAGACCGACTGGTGATGATAGGACGTTCGGCGCTCTATTATGAGGACTATGTGCTTTCCATCCAGTATTTCAATCAAGCCATCACGGCGAAGCCTTACCTCTTTGAGCCTTGGTATTACAGAGCGGTGGCAAAGTATTATCTGGACGATTATGTAGGAGCGGAAGGCGACTGCACAGAGGCTATCTCGAGGAATCCCTATGTGGTGGGCATCTACGAGTTGAGGGGCTTGTGCAGGATTCAGCAGAAGAACTTTACGGACGCGATAGCCGACTATAACCAGGCATTGCGCTATGATCCGGAGAGTCTGAACCTTTGGCATAACCGTGCCCTGTGTCGTATGGAGCAGAAGGATTACGACCATGCGTTGGCCGACCTGGACACCATGTCTGTACGCTGGAGCAAGAATGCCAGGGTGTATGCCATGAAGGCGCAGGTGTACCTGTTGCAGAAGGATACGGCACAATCGATAGCGGCACTGGACAAGAGCCTGGAACTGGATGCCTACGATGGACACACGTGGGCACAGCGCTCGCTGATCAGTCTGGCGAAAGACGAATGGAAGGAGAGTGAGGAATACTTGAACAAGGCTATCCACTTGTTGCCCAAGGATGCAGGGTTGTACATCAACCGTGCGCTGGCGAGATACAACCAGAATAACCTGCGAGGAGCAATGGCCGACTACGACCTGGCTTTGGACTATGAGCCGAACAACTTCTTAGGTCACTATAACCGAGGACTGTTGCGCGCACAGGTGGGTGACGACAATAGGGCGATTACGGATTTTGACTTCGTACTGAAGCTGGAACCTAACAATCTTATGGCGCTGTATAACAGGGCGTTATTGTTGGAGAATACAGGTAATCCAAGGGCTGCTATCAGAGATTATTCGAAGGTCATAGAGCAATATCCCAACTTCTGGACAGGACTGCAACAGCGTGCCTCGTGCTACAGGAAACTGGGTATGACGAAGCAGGCTGAGATGGACGAATTCCGCATCCTGAAGGCGCAGATAGACAAGCGTTTCGGAAAACAGCCAAGACTGTCGAAGAAGCAGATGCGTAAGCGCAGTGACGAGGATATTGAGAAGTATAACCAGTTGGCGGTGGCTGACGAGGAGGATATGCACAACGACTACCAGACGGACTATCGTGGCAGGGTGCAGAACCGCAAGATGAACATGGACTATATGCCGATGTATCTGTTGTCGACGGAGAATTACCAGAGTGCCGTGAAGCATTACATAGCCTACGACAGATATGTGGAGCAGTTGAACGGCACGTTGAAGGCGGATAGGAAGTTGCACATTGTCTGCAACCAGGCTACGCTGAGCGAGGCTGGTACGAGGAGATACTTCGCAAGACTGGACAGTCTGTCGACACAGATAGACAAGTCGAAGAACACGCAGGAGGCGCTGGACCTGCTGTTGCAGCGGGCTGTGGCGTATAGTGTGATACAGAATTTCGAGGGTGCCATAGAAGACCTGTCGACTTATCTGCAGGAGCGTCCTAACTCGGTGGTGGCCTATTGGCAAAGAGCTGTTTGTCAGTCGCGACTGAACGACTTCAATGCCTCGCAGGGTACGGATATCCAGTTGAAGACAGCCAATGTGCTATCGGACCTGACTGCCGCTATCCAATTGGACGAGAGCGCTTACCTGTATTACAACAGAGGTAATGTGTATGTGAAGCGGCACGACTATGCGCACGCCATTGAGGACTATACCAAGGCTATCAGTCTGGATGCGAATCTGGCAGAGGCGTATTACAACAGAGGACTGGCGTATCTGGCCAACAAGCAGCAGACGGAAGGTATCAACGACCTGAGCAAGGCTGGAGAACTGGGTCTGTATACGGCCTATAGCATCATTAAGCGTCAGAGGAAGTGATACATTAAACATTAAATTCGCTTCGCTCAGAAAGATTAAACATTAAATTCGCTTCGCTCAGAAAGATTAAACATTAAACAGAAAGATATGACACTGATTATTGTAACCATGCTGATTATTGCCTATGTGCTGATTGCCACAGGGCACCTGACGGGTGTGAACAAGGCTGCTATCGCCATGTTCCTGGGTACTATAGGCTGGGTGGTGTATGTTTGCTGGGGTTCAGACTTCGTGATGGACCAGCATCCTGGTGAGTATATGGAGTGGTTGGCAGGCAACCAAGCCACTAGCGAGTCGGTGAAATACTTTATTGAGGATCATGTGTTCCTGAAATACGTGGGCGAGGCTGCTGCCATTGTATTGTTCCTGTTGGCTACCATGTCGATAGTGGAACTGCTGAACAATAACGGCTGTTTCGACTTCATCACAGAATGGATTCGTACGCGTAATTCCAAGCGACTGCTGTGGACCATCACGCTGGCTACATTTATCCTCTCTGCCAATCTGGACAACCTGACAACGACGACCATGATGCTGGTCATCATGCATAACATTCTGCAGAACTCGCGACAAAGGATGTATGTGGGTTCTGCCATTGTACTGGCAGCCAACTGTGGTGGATGCTTTACGGTGATTGGCGACCCGATAGGTCTGATTCTGTGGGGCGACGGGGCTGTAACAGCCAGTCACTTCTCTGCTTATCTGGCCATTCCTGCTATTTTGGCATGGGTGATTCCAACGATACTGATTAACAAAGAACTGCCTGACAGACTGGATACTGCCTGGAGTCCGTCGCCTTATCGTGGTGACGACACCCGCTTGAACCGCTGGCAGCGTGTGGTGATGCTGATTGTTGGTATCGGTGGACTGTGGTTTATTCCTACGTTCCATAACATCACGAAACTGGCTCCGTTCTTGGGCGCCCTGTGTGTGCTGAGCGTATTGTGGGTGGTGAACGAGGCCTTCAACCATAAGTTAATAGCTTCAGACCGCACGACGTTGCGCCGTATTCCGATGTCACTGCAATATGGTGTGTTGCAACAGCTGTTGTTCGTGATGGGTATCATGCTGGGAATGGGCGTAGTGACTGAGACTGGTGTTTGGAGCGATGTGGCAGGATGGTTTGATACCTATATCCACGATATCTGGATGATTGGTATCGGTGCTGGTTTCCTGAGTTCTATCGTCGACAGCTTCACCATTGCCATTTCGAACATCTCACTGTATACCGTTGGAGTGGGGGATGTGGCCACGAATGGTGCCTACTGGAAGGTGATAGCCTACACAACGGCAGTAGGTGGTACGCTGTTATCGATTGGCAGCATCAGCGGACTGGCTCTGATGCGCGCTGAGCATGTGTCGCTGGCGTGGTATATCAAGCATGTAACTCCAAAGGTGCTTTTGGGATGGTTGCTGGGCTATGTCATCCTGTGGTTAGAGGTGAATATGATGAACTTCTAAGGAAAAACAGGGCGAGAATAGGAGAATTTTTCCTCAAATATAACTAAAATAAGGACATTTCTGAAAAAAATCGGAAATGTTCTTCTTTTTTTGAAATATAATTCCTATCTTTGCAAAGTAGTTGCTAAAACAATAACACTTTAAATATTTAACTGCTTATGTCACAAATTATTGGACACATTTCCCAGATTATCGGTCCTGTTATCGACGTCTACTTCGATACCAAGGGACAGGATGCGGAAAAAGTGCTCCCAAAAATTCACGAAGCTCTGAGAATTGAACGTGGCAACGGTGAACAACTTATCATCGAGGTGCAGCAGCACATCGGTGAGGATACTGTGCGCTGTGTGGCTATGGACAATACCGACGGTTTGCTGCGTGGATTGGAAGCAACGCCCCTGGGCACGCCTATCGTTATGCCCTCAGGCGATCAGATTAAAGGTCGTATGCTGAACGTTATCGGTCAGCCTATTGACGGTATGGAACAGCTTAACATGGAGGGTGCTTATCCCATTCACCGTGAAGCTCCGAAGTTCGAGGAACTGTCGACCACAAAAGAGGTGCTGTCTACTGGTATTAAGGTGATTGACCTGCTGGAGCCTTACCTGAAAGGTGGTAAGATTGGACTGTTCGGTGGTGCTGGTGTAGGTAAGACGGTGCTCATCATGGAGCTTATCAACAACATTGCCAAGGGACACGACGGTTTCTCTGTATTCGCTGGAGTAGGTGAGCGCACACGTGAAGGTAACGACCTTATCCGCGAGATGATTGAGTCAGGCGTTATCCGCTACGGTGAGAAGTTCCGTGAGGCAATGGAACAGGGTAAGTGGGACTTGAGTCTTGTTGACCCTGAGGAGTTGAAGAAGAGCCAGGCCACACTGGTTTACGGACAGATGAACGAGCCGCCCGGAGCGCGTATGCGCGTCGGTCTGACGGGTCTGACGATGGCGGAGTATTTCCGCGACGTGGAAAACCAGGACGTGCTGCTGTTCATTGACAACATCTTCCGTTTCACCCAGGCTGGTTCTGAGGTATCTGCCCTGTTGGGTCGTATGCCTTCAGCCGTGGGTTATCAGCCCACACTGGCTTCGGAAATGGGTACCATGCAGGAGCGCATTACATCAACTAAGTCGGGTTCTATTACCTCTGTACAGGCTGTTTACGTGCCTGCCGACGACTTGACCGACCCTGCACCTGCTACGACATTTACTCACCTGGATGCTACTACGGTGTTGGATCGTAAGATTGCTGAGTTGGGTATCTATCCTGCTGTAGACCCACTGGGAAGTACCTCTCGTATTCTCGACCCATTGGTAGTAGGCAAGGCTCACTACGATTGTGCCCAGCGTGTAAAGGAGATTCTGCAGCGCTACAAGGAATTGCAGGATATCATCGCCATTCTGGGTATGGATGAGCTCTCGGATGAGGATAAGTTGACGGTAAACCGCGCACGTCGTGTGCAGCGTTTCCTCAGCCAGCCGTTCGCCGTTGCCAGTCAGTTCACGGGTCTGCCCGGTGTGATGGTGCCCATCGAGGAAACCATCAAGGGATTCAACGCTATTCTGGATGGTGAGGTTGACGACCTGCCTGAGCAGGCATTCCTGAATGTAGGTACTATCGAGGATGCTAAGGAGAAGGCTAAGAAACTGCTTGAAGCTGCTAAGGGTTAATCATTGGACAATTGAACAATTTCACAATTGAACCATTTAATAGTCAAATAGTAAATAGTCAATTAGTCAAATGAGTTTAAAGTTAAAGATAGTTTCTCCCGAAAGGATAGAGTTTGAAGGCGATGTGGAGAGTGTTCTTGTTCCAGGAACATTAGGCCAGTTCCAGATACTGGTTAATCACGCGCCTATCATCTCGACACTGGATAAGGGCAAGGTAGTCTATGCCCTGCCTGGTGGCGAGAAGAAAGAACTCAGCATCATTGGCGGCTTCGTAGAAGTACAGAAGAACGTTGTGAGTGTGTGTGTGGAATTGAACTAATATAATATAAGGAACGCGCGAATGAATATCACGAAACAGTGCACCAACTATATTGCAGAGAGCATCATTCTTGTGATACTCGTCAATCTGGGCTGCTATTTTGCCATGCAGCTTGGAGGATATGATTTGTTGGCTGCTCAGATAGTAGGTACACTGTTCGTACTGGTGTTTGAAATTGCCAGTGTATTGGTATGGCGATGGGTAGCACTGAAGCATCGGAATATGCTGCCCTCGTTCTTCACAGCTGTTTCCGGCTTCCGTTTTCTGGGAGCTCTGCTGGTGATGACGGTGTGGTATCTTGCTACGGGAAAAGAGAACATCGTGATGTTCCTCGTTGTGTTCTTCGTGTTTTACTTCGTCTCTCTCATACATCACTCTATCTTCTTTTCGAGAATGTCTAAACGTTTATAACGGTTTAAAAACCATTTATTTATAATGAAACAATTAAAGTCAATATGTCTCTTGCTGATGTTGGCATTGCTGCCCCTTCCGCTCATGGCCAATGAGCAGAAAGAGGATGGCGAGGCGCTGAACATTCCCGAGCTTGTGCTGGAGCACTTGGCTGATGCTTATGAGTGGCACATCACCACCATTGGAGACAAGCACATCGGTTTTGACTTACCTATTATTATTAGGAGTAGTCAGACTGGTGAGTGGGTCTTCTGCACCGCCCATACGCTGCCTGAAGGCTTCTTCTTCAACGAAGAGGCTCACGGCAAGATCTATGAGCGGATGGCTGATGGTACCGCTGTGCGCCCTCTGGATCTGAGCATCACACGCAACGTCCTGCAGATATGGATTGTTGTAGCCGTGCTTCTGGTGGTGTTCCTCTGCTGTGCCCGCTGGTACAAGAAGCATGATAAGACCGATAAGGCTCCTGGTGGATTCATAGGGGCTATGGAGATGCTGGTGATGATGATCAATGATGATGTCATCAAATCATCCATTGGCGAAAAGCATTATAAGAAGTATGCTCCCTATCTGCTGACGGTCTTCTTCTTCATCTTCTTTACCAACTTGTTAGGACTGCTGCCTATCTTCCCAGGTGGCTCTAACGTGACGGGTAACATCAACATCACGTTCTTTTTGGCTGTGTGTACGTTCCTGGCTGTCAACCTGTTTGGCAACAGAGAGTACTGGAAGGATATCTTCTGGCCCGATGTGCCCGTATTCCTGAAGGTGCCGATTCCCATCATGCCGGCTATAGAGTTGTTCGGAGTGTTCACCAAGCCCTTTGCGCTGATGATCCGTCTCTTTGCCAATATGATGGCGGGACACGCTATGATATTGGCCTTCACGTGTGTCATCTTCCTGGGTTGGACCATGGGAACGGCTATGGGTACCGGACTGCATCTGTTTAGTGCCATCATGCTGCTCTTCATGAATACGCTTGAGTTGTTGGTGGCTTTTGTGCAGGCTTATGTGTTCACGATGCTTAGTGCCGTGTTTATCGGACTGGCACACAAGGAGCATGGTCACTAAACGATTGAAATAATAAATAAACTAAAACATTAATATTAACAATTTAAAAAATTAAAAAGTTATGATTACATCACTGTTATTGGCCGCTGAAGGTCTGGCACAGCTGGGCTGCGGTATTGGAGCTGGTATTGCCGTTATTGGTGCAGGTTTGGGTATTGGTAAGATTGGTGGCAGCGCCGTTGACGCTATTGCCCGTCAGCCAGAGGCTTCCGGACAGATCTTCACCCAGATGATTCTGACATCTGCCTTCGTAGAGGGTTGTGCCCTGTTTGCTATTGCTGCTTGCGCATTCTTGATTTAATATCTCTCAGCACATGGATTTCACTCAATTACCATCAATCCTCACGCCCGATCCGGGACTTCTTTTCTGGATGTTATTGGCGTTTTTGGTGGTCTTTTGGGTGCTTGCTAAGTATGGTTTCCCAGCCATCATCAATATGGTGGATGAGCGAAACAAATACATAGACGAAAGTCTTCGCAAGGCCCATGAGGCCCAGGAGCGCTTAGCCAATATCGAGAAGGAAGGTGAATCCATCCTGCAGGAAGCTCGCGAGAAACAGGCTCAGATTTTGAAAGAGGCTGCACAGACACGCGACGCTATAGTAGAACAGGCTCAGGAGAAAGCTCGTGCCGAGGGTGCCCGTCTGATGGACGAGGCCAAGACTGCCATTGAGCAGGAGAAAAAGGCCGCCATTGCCGACATCCGTAAGCAGGTAGCTGAACTGAGTGTTGACATTGCCGAGAAGGTTCTTCGCAAGAACCTGAAAGACGATAAGTCACAGATGGATTTGATTGACCGTATGCTGGATGATGTCTCTGCAAAGTGATTTGACTTAAAGTAACGCGTATGGATTTTGGAGTAATATCGGTCAGATATGCGAGAGCACTGCTTAAAAGTGCTATCGACCAAAAGCTTGACGACCAGGTGTATCATGAGATGCAAACAATGGCCCAGAGCTACATCGACGTGCCCGCATTGCGCCAGACGATAGACAACCCCATGCTCTCAAAGGATGTGAAGCAGATACTGCTGACTACAGCAGCAGGCCCCTTGGCCAGTCAGCTCACACAGTCGTTCATAGCACTTGTGCTGAAGGAAGACCGCGAGAACATGATTCAGTTTATGGCCAACTCGTACGTCACGCTTTACCGTAAGCAGAAGAACGTCATCAGTGGTAAGCTTACCACAGCTGCCCGCGTATCTGCCCAGACTGAGCAGAAAATGCGCCAGATGGTGGAAAGCAAGACTCAGGGTACTGTGGAGTTTGAGACAGAGGTGAACCCCGATATCATCGGTGGCTTTATCCTCGAATATGACACTTATCGTATGGACGCTAGTGTCAAGTCGAAGCTCAACAACATTCTTAATACCTTAAAAAGGTAATTAATTCAAAAGCAAAAAAGTAAAATAACAATGTCAGATAAGATTAAACCAAGCGAAGTATCCCAAGTGCTGCTCGAACAGCTGAAAGGCATCCAGAATGCTGAACAGTTTGACGAGGTTGGTACCGTGCTTACTGTCAGCGATGGTGCGGCCCGTATTTACGGTCTCCGTAATGCCGAATCCAAGGAATTGTTGGAGTTCGAGAACGGCACGATGGCCATTGTTGAGAACCTCGAAGAGGACAACGTCGGTTGTGTGCTGCTGGGTCCCACGTCAGGCATTAAGGAAGGCATGGTGGTAAAGCGCACCAAGCGCGTTGCTTCTATCCGTGTCAACGACAACATGCTGGGTCGCGTTATCAATCCGCTGGGAAAGGCTGTCGACGGCAAGGGCGATATCGACCTTACTGATTCCTTCGAGATGCCGCTGGACCGTAAGGCTCCTGGTGTGATTTATCGTCAGCCTGTAAAGGAACCGCTACAGACGGGTCTGAAGTCTATCGACTCAATGATTCCTATTGGTCGTGGACAGCGTGAGCTCATCATTGGCGACCGCCAGACGGGTAAGACAGCTATTGCTGTGGATACCATCATCAATCAGAAAAGTTTCTATGAGGCTGGCAAGCCCGTATACTGTATTTATGTAGCCATCGGTCAGAAGGCTTCTACCGTTGCTAACCTTGTGCAGACGCTGAAGGAGCATGGCGCTATGCCTTACACCATCATCGTTGCCGCTACAGCAGCTGATCCTGCAGCTATGCAGTATTATGCACCATTTGCAGGTGCTGCTATCGGTGAGTATTTCCGTGACCGCGGTCTGCCCGCATTGGTTGTTTACGACGATTTGTCGAAGCAGGCTGTTGCCTATCGTGAGGTATCATTGATCCTGCGTCGTCCTTCTGGACGTGAGGCTTATCCTGGTGATGTATTCTATCTTCACTCTCGTCTGTTGGAGCGTGCTGCTAAGATGAACGAACAGCAGGAGGTGGCTGAGGCAATGAACGACCTGCCCGAGTGTATGAAGGGTCACGTAAAGGGTGGTGGTTCTTTGACCGCTCTACCTATCATCGAGACACAAGCTGGTGACGTGTCCGCTTACATTCCAACCAACGTGATTTCTATTACCGATGGTCAGATCTTCCTCGAGAGCGACCTCTTTAACCAAGGCTTCCGTCCTGCTATCAACGTGGGTATCTCTGTATCCCGTGTGGGTGGTTCGGCACAGATCAAGTCTATGAAGAAGGTTGCTGGTACGCTGAAGATTGACCAGGCACAGTATCGTGAGCTCGAGTCCTTCTCGAAGTTCTCAAGTGATATGGATGCTGTGACAGCAATGACGTTGGACCGTGGCCGTAAGAACCAACAGCTACTCATCCAGCCTCAGTACAGTCCAATGCCCGTAGGTGAGCAGATTGCTATCTTGTACTGTGGTGTTCATGGATTGATGCGCGACGTGCCCATCAACAAGATACGTGAGTGTCAGAACCAGTTCCTTGACAAGTTACGTTCTTCTGCTCCTGAGGTTATTGCAACCCTGGCAGACGGTAAGATTGACGATGAGGTAACGAAGAAGATTGAGGCTGTTATGGCCGACATCGCAGGAACATATAAAAAGTAAGAGCCTATGCCAAGCCTGAAAGAAATTAAAGGCCGCATTGCCTCGGTCAACAGCACGCGCAAGATAACCTCTGCGATGAAGATGGTGGCTTCGTCTAAGCTCCATCATGCGCAGGTGGCTATTCAGAACATGCTGCCCTACGAGACCATGCTTGAGCATATCCTCAAATCGTTCCTCGCTGCCGAGGCTGAGCCTCAGACTATCTTCGATCAGGAGCGCCCCGTAAAACGTGTGGCCCTTGTTGTCTTCAGCAGTAATTCATCACTCTGCGGTGGCTTTAATGCCAACGTCATTAAACTGATGCAGCGCACCGTAGATGCATATACTGAGGAACTGGGACCGGGTAGTGTCGAGGTGTGGCCCATTGGTCGCAAAGTGACAGAGAAAGCTAAAAAATTGGGCTATGATGTCAAATGCGACAAAGCGCCTATCGTCGACCATCCTAACGTTAATGAGTGTATTGAAATCGCTATGGAGTTAGGTCAAGAGTTTGCTGATGGCAAAATTGATCGTGTAGAGATTCTCTATCACCACTTCAAGTCTGCTGGTTCGCAAATTCTGACCAAGAAGCAGTTCCTGCCCATTGACCTCGAGTCTGAGTTGGGACGTGACCATGAGCGCGACCTTACCACAAACATTGCTACGAAGAAAGCACAGGATTACCTGAAGAAGAATCGTCGTAAGAAAGAGGTGAAAGAAGGTGAAGTGGCACCACTCAACGACAACTTTATCGTAGAGCCCGACATGAATACAGTCTTGACGCAGTTATTGCCCAAGTTTGCTCATCTGATGCTCTACACAGCTCTATTGGATAGTGTGGCCTCTGAGCATGCTGCCCGTATGGTGGCTATGCAGACCGCTACTGATAATGCCGATGAATTGTTGCGCCAGTTGAACTTGCAGTACAACAAGTCGCGTCAGCAGTCTATCACAACAGAGTTGCTTGATATCGTTGGTGGCAGCGTAGACAAATGACTTCATGCGAATTTTATCGCATACTTAAACATTTCAAAAAGACTCTGCAGTAATTCTGCGGAGTTTTTTTTTGCTTTTTCGATTATTTTCTTTATCTTTGTAGCCTATAAGTATTTATATCTATTTTCTATTATGGCTACAGTTGACGACAAGAAAGTGATTTTCTCGATGGTGGGTGTGAGCAAGACCATCCAGCAGAACCAGAAACAGGTGCTCAAGAATATATACCTGAGTTTCTTCTATGGGGCGAAGATTGGTATTATTGGTCTGAATGGTGCAGGTAAATCTACGCTGATGAAGATTATAGCTGGACTGGACCAGCAATTCCAAGGTCAGGTGGTTTGGAGTCCAGGCTATTCCGTTGGTTATCTTCCTCAGGATCCCCCTTTGAATGAAGAGAAGACCGTAAAGGAGAATGTGATGGAAGGTGTGCAAAGCGTTTATGATGCTTTGAAGGAATATGACGACATCAACGTGAAGTTTGGCTTGCCTGAATATTATGAGGATGCTGACAAGATGGATAAACTGATGCAGCGTCAGGCTGAATTGCAGGATATCATTGACGCAACAGATGCCTGGAACATGGATTCGAAACTGGATCGTGCAATGGCAGCTTTGCATTGTCCACCAGGCGATTGGAGCGTGAAGACACTTTCCGGAGGTGAGCGTCGCCGTGTAGCACTTTGCAGATTGTTGTTACAGAAGCCTGATGTTTTATTGCTCGATGAGCCTACTAACCATCTGGATGCAGAGAGTATCGATTGGCTGGAGCAGCACTTGCAACAGTATGAAGGTACGGTGATTGCTGTAACCCACGACCGTTATTTCCTTGACGATGTGGCTGAGTGGATTCTGGAACTGGATCGTGGCGAGGGTATTCCCTGGAAGGGTAATTATTCTTCGTGGTTGGAGCAGAAATCGCAAAGGTTGGCTTTGGAGGAAAAGACTGCTTCAAAACGTCGTAAGACGTTGGAGCGTGAGTTGGAATGGGTACGTATGGCTCCGAAGGCTCGTCACGCCAAAGGTAAGGCTCGTCTGAACTCGTACGATAAGATGTTGAATGAGGAACAGAAACAAAAGGAGGAAAAACTGGAAATCTTCATTCCCAACGGTCCTCGTTTGGGCAATAAGGTGATAGAGGCAGAGCATGTGGCAAAGTCTTTCCCAGAGAAGGAATTGTTTACCGACCTCAACTTCATCTTGCCACCTAATGGTATTGTAGGCGTGATAGGTCCCAATGGTGCTGGTAAAACTACGCTGTTCCGATTGATTATGGGTATGGATACGCCCGATAGTGGTTCTTTCAGTGTGGGCGAGACGGTAAAGTTAAGCTATGTGGATCAGCAGCATAAGGATATTGACCCAGAGAAAACCGTCTATCAGGTGGTGAGTGGTGGCAATGAGACCATTCGTATGGGAGGTCGTGATGTGAACGTTAGGGCTTATCTATCGCGTTTCAACTTTACAGGTGTTGACCAGGAAAAGAAATGTGGTGTACTCTCTGGTGGTGAACGCAACCGTCTGCATCTTGCTATTGCACTGAAACAGGAAGGTAACGTTCTCTTATTAGACGAGCCTACCAACGATATTGATGTAAATACCCTGCGAGCTTTGGAAGAAGGTTTGGAAGCTTTTGCCGGTTGTGCTGTTGTCATCAGTCACGACCGTTGGTTCTTGGACCGTATCTGTACACATATTCTCGCTTTCGAAGGAGAGGGTAATGTGTTCTATTTCGAAGGCAACTATTCGGAATATGAGTCGAATAAAGCCCAGCGTTTGGGCTTAGAGGAACCCAAACGCGTACGCTATCGTAAATTGATGGATGAGTAGAAGTGGGTAAATATCATTTTTCCACGTACAATCTACTTTCCCACGCAGCATCTTTATCATATTGATATGCTGCGCTTTATGGGTTGAACCGTACAAATGAATTTGGGAAATAGAAAGGAATTTATCATTCTCATCCCTTTAGTCATTGACAGGTCTTCCACAAACTCGCTCTTCACTCAGAAGAGTATCATCATCTGTTCTGCATTATGCGGTGCAAAGATAACTATAAATTACGAGATAGCAAAGAAAAATAGAAGAAAAGTTCTAAAAAATAGAAATATTTATCGATTTTCTTTTGAAATTCAAAATAATTATGTAATTTTGCAGCGAATATGAGAATAGTATCACATAGACGATTAGTTGAGTTCTATAGTTCGGAAGGACATGGAGACGCTCAGGCTGCACTTGAACGATGGTATAACATCGCAGAAAAGGCAGAGTGGAAGAACCTGTCGGATATAAAGGCAGATTTCCCCACAACAGACTACGTTGGAAACCAACACTATGTCTTTGACATCAGGGGTAACAAATATCGTCTGGTAGTGGTCGTAAAATTCACAATCGGGCATATCTTCATCCGATTTGTGGGAACTCACAGTGAATACGATAAGATTGATGTTTCAACGATATAATAAAAGGAGGTACGAATATGGCAAAGATTACTAAAGAACAATACGAGTTTGCATTGGCACGGATTGAGGAACTGTTGCCAATGGTGGATGACAATACACCTGCCAACGACCGCAATGCTGTGGAGTTGACAATGATGTCGGATGTTGTCATTGACTATGAGAAGGAACACTATCCCATAGGCAAACCTACCGTAGCCCAGTTGATACAGCTTTCGTTGGACGAGAAGAATATGAGTCAGAAGCAGTTGGCTACTGAGATAGGGGTTAGTCCTTCACGCATAAGTGACTACGTCTCAGGTAGGGCAGAGCCTACGCTGAAAATTGCCCGTCTGCTCTGTGTCACTTTAGGAATAACGCCAGCTGCAATGTTGGGATATTAAACAACAGTAAACCTAAAGGGATAAAGATACGATTATGTACATTCTGAAAATTACAGCCTCGTAATGTTTAATCGAGACGGCATGAGACAAAAATCCGTGTCGCCTCATAACATTAACGAGACAATGAGTAGAAGTAGAAAGCGAATGCCAGTCAGCACATGGTGTTGCTGCAGGTCGCAAAAGAAAGGAAAGTAGGCGAGTAGCCGCAAGTTCCGCCGTAAGGCGAATATGTTATTACATTAGGGGAAGACACATCTTCTTCCCTTGAAGTCCTTCGAAGTGATGAGCCCTTGGGATTTAGGTGGTGATGGAAAAACTTTCTTCGGATTCCATCCGGACGAAGGGTGGTATGTCAAACTGATGAGAAAGTGATGATTGCCAAAGAATGATTGTTGGAAAGGCGGGAAGCCGAGGCCGAGGATGTCGGTGCGGTTCCCGCTCTTCATTTATGTAAGATTAAGTGTGTGTACCCAAAAGCACTTCAAATCACAACTTTGTCTGAGAAATACATTTCCCATTTCGGAAGATGATTTGGTAGTCATACATATAATCCTGTAGGTGATAAATCTCAATCTTTACACCACCATTTACAGTAGTATTAACCAGTTTTGCGTGAGGCCACTTGCTAAGGAATGAACTGAGCAAAGTACCAATGTACTGGTGGTTGCGCAACTCGTCATATTTTTTTGAGTTGTCTCTAGCCCAAGTATCGATTTCTGTTTCTTGCTTCTTAACACTTGATGGTTTCTTAGGCGTAGTCGCCAAAACAACATCAAAATCAAGGTAACTTTGCCCATTATTCAGCCGACTCTGCCCCGTCATTTTTTCCAGTTTCCATTCTTCCTCTACATTTATAGGGTATGCCAATAGTTTGCATTCCCTTAATGCATCAACAGGGAATTCTTTACCAACAAGATGTATAAGGAATCTACCATCCTTTATTTCTAATCTCTCAATAGTTTCAGTTTCTAAGTCTGCTAAATCTTCGCGCCAGGTGGTGGAGATGTCATTTCGTCCATAATATCTGATTTTACTGGACATAACCACTTTCTTGCCAACTTTTTTCTGTAACTGCTCATACCATTTCACAGAAATACATTTTTCCTTCCACTGCCATTCCTTGAGTGGTTCGTGATTTTTGAAATAGACGAGACCATTATTGCTAAAGTCTTCTTCAATGTCGGTAATAATGTCATATTTCTGTTCGTCCAAAAGAAATACCCGTTCGCCTATTAGCGCATTGATGTAACGGTCTCGATAAGCGCGGTCGAAATCTCCAAGAAATGACGTAAGGCTTTCTGTTCCGTCATACTCAACAGGAGGAAGGCTTTTTAGATTCTCAAGATATGTGACAGATTCCCATATCCTCTTCCATTTAATATCGCCCTCCATATAAATGTATGTTTTAAAGATGTCTCCAGTGCGAAGATTTATCATGCCATTTTTGATAATACCAAAGGTATCTGTCTGCATGGTAGATAATTTCTCTAATTGGGTTAGCGCTTCATTATTCCTGTCTTTATTGCTTGCATACGCCTTGCGGAATGCTTTTGAGTTTATCACAAACTTCTCATCAAGGAAAGTTTCAACTTCTTTGTCACTGAAAAGTTTCTTCCAGTAGGGTGTCGTGCCATCATAAGCGCGTTGTGTGTCTGTCACGATTGGGCCGTCGTCCATTGATGGCATATTCTTCAGACTCTCGTAATAAGCATTCAGATTTGTTTGCTGCGCTGCTTGCTCTGCTTCCCTTTTCGCACGCTCTGCAGCCTCTTTCTCGGCTTGTATCTGAGCCTCTATAGCATGAGCCATTTCGTCACGGTCAGAAACGAGCATAAACTTTTCATACTGAAATTTGGGTATAACAAGCTTCTCGTCATTTCTCATAACGGTCAATTCGCTCGATTTGGCTTTGGCTACCATTAAAACCTCGTCAACTTTAACAAATTGATTGCCGACTTTGATTTGACCTCCATAATCGGGTCGAAGGCATATTTCCTTACCAACAAGAGATTTTATGTCTGTCATTTTGCTAATCGTCTTTCCATTGAGTTCTTTCCCCTTATCACTGAATAGAATCTTTAAATGACTGGCAAAATCTCTTTCTCCATTTGGAAAATTCATGGGACGTAAGTTGAAAAAATTAGAGGCATTCCCAAAATTAGCACTCTGTGCTCTTGTGCTTAGAGAATACGTAGAAATCAACAATAAGACATACACCAATTTTCTCATAATTCACTTGGTTTTGTTATACATTTGAATCAAATAAAGAGGCGCAGACTTTCGCCACACACCTCTCGGCTCGCCACAAGCCACATACATATATGGGAAATCTGCGCCCTTAGAGGGGCAGCCCAAATAATGTATGTTTGCTCTTTCTTCTCGTGTGGCGATTGAGAGGTTATTGAGCAATATGTCTTTTGCACTCTTTGCGGAATGCAGTTGCAAAATTAAATAAAAAGTTTTATATTTGAGTAAATAAAGCGCAAAAATCGTATAAAAGTGATTGTTTTGTTCACTTTTTCGCTTTCATTTTGCTCAGAATGAGAGTTCATTGTGTAAATATGCAACTGTAGGTTGAAGTGTTATCGTGACCTTCCTTTGCGTTCTTCTTCATTCATATCGTCAATGTCATCGTAGTTCTTTCGTCTATTAGGGGTGTTGTCACCATTAGATGACGGAATATAAGTGGAACTAGAGTAGAGTTTCATGTAACTAAAGATGGTCTTCTCTATGAGGGAAACAGTGGCAGAGCGTTTGTCGGGGCTTGAAAACTCTCTACGGATATAGGCTTCGATGCGTGGTTTGTGGTATTTTGCTATAACCTCTTCTTTCGTCAAACTACCGTTCTTGAAAGCCACAAAGTCTTCGTTGCTCATTTTCTCTTTATATTCCTTGGAGCCACCTATAAACTTCATCGTGATGTGGCACTGCCCCTGTTTGTCTTTATATGCATGTGTGGCTTCTACGTCGATGAAAGAGGGTAGGACATAACGTTCTGGATATGCCTTGCGCTTCAAATCGATATTCTCCTTACGTAAGTCGTCTATTTCCTTATGAGCCTTCTCGTTGAGGGCTGCACTCTGTTCATTGTTGTTGCGCAATAGTTTGTTTTCATCCCTTAAAGCCGAAATGACTTTTTGATCCTGTTCGTGCAGTTGCTTCCGTCGCTCTATATCCGCCTGAAGTTGCAAGACCTTTTCTGTCAGTTGCTCAACCTGTTGCTGAAGTTCAATGTTCAGTGGGTCTGCCTTAAGATCCTCAACAAGTCGGTCTATTTTCTCATAGAGTGCTGTCTTGGCATTCTTTGAGAGGAATGACTTGCGGACTAATGACCTAAGGGATGAGATATTTTCAAGAGCCTTTTTCTCTTTGTATTGTACTGCATTGAGGTGTTTTACGTTTGAACTGCTACCACGTTCCATCCTGAGACATTCTGCTGCAATGGTCTGCATTCTTGAGGTGTCTTGTCGCCCAAGACGCAGTGAAGTACCATTGTCATGTGTCCAGTCTGCCACGAAATGAGCATGAAGGTTTAACTTCGAGGGGTCTGAATCGCTCTTGCTGAATCCCTCATCCCTATGGATATGAATTTGAATGCACTTGATACCGAATTCCTTTTCAAGTTGACTAGCTAACAGTTGCAGGTCTGCCATCGTTGTATCAGGCTTGATGACGATTACTGCCTCACGGAGAGGAACCGCTTTTGTCTGCATCTTCTGTCCGACGGTGGCTTGATAGCGTTCTGCGATGTCCTTGCGAATATCTGCTATGGTCTTTCCTTCGTATCGAGGATCAACCCAGTGTTCATTGTTTGGTGTAAGTTCCTTGATGACATAATCAAGTTCCTTCATACGCCAATTGTGAATCTCACTCGCTGATTTGACAGGGTCGAAATGTATACATGTTTTTGCCATTGTTTTTTCCTTTGTTGATTGATGTTTCATATGATGGGGTCAAGGGGCGAAGCCCTTGTTGAAAGGTTCTTAGGGAATGCTTCCCTGAGCCCATTGCACTCTTTAGGGTGCTAGTGGGCTATCACCCTTCTAAGAAAGAGTGACAGAGAACTCCTGCGGAGGGCTCATGTCAGCCATAATCGTCGCAAAGGTTGCAAGGTTGCGGTTTTTTCTTGTGTATGTTATTGATAACCAGAGCATAACTTCAAAATATAGCGCAACCTGTCAACTCGGGTCTTTCTTGTTGATTGCCTTGCTTACGTATTGACGAGAACAACCAAGTGCATCAGCCAATTTCTGTAGATTCACCTCACCACCATAGGAGTTATATAGTATTTTCAAACCCTGTTCTTTGGTGTAACCCTGATACATTCCACCGCTTATTTCTTGATAGACCTTTTCTGCTGCACTCTCAAAATAGAGCATACACTGAACCGAGTGAAGCATTTCATCTCCAGAGATTATGTTTTTTTGATAGTACTCGAATTTATCCTCCCATAACAGATGGGTGACAATAGACCAGCGTAGGATGATGATCTGAAGTTTGCTGTAAACATACTGCATGTAATCGTCGGCAGAACCTTTTTTGTCTTGTAGCATGTTGTAGTAAGTGCAATAGTAATCTTTCGCTTCAGAAGTGAGTGACAATGTGGTAGGCTCCGACTTCATAAGTTCTCTCACAAAGTTTGTCCAATAGGGCATAATGGCCTCATTGAGTTGCTTGTCTGAATAGTAGTTGACAGGAACTTTATCGGGAAAAACAAATAGAATGCGTTGATTAAAGCCACTGACCATCAGTTGGGGATTTCCGAATGTGGACTTCAATAGCCCAGGTTGGATGCCACCAAGTATGTCCAGGAATGGCTCTCGGATGAATGCTGGGTCTTCCGTCTTACGATCTATGCAGAAACTGGTACTGTCCCAAATAGAGAGTAAGTTGCTGATAATACCACTACGATTATAACGGTCAAAGTCATCAATCATTCCCTTAATCTCATCACGGCAAATCATCTGCGGCATAAAGGAAAGAGCCTTATAAATGGCCTCAGGAGTAGTATCGGTGAGTGACAGTTTCTTGCAGATAGGCTTTGGTTTGTTGCTCCCATCGCTTCTGTCAGTATTACGTAGTTCTTCATAATAAGTCATCACAGCTTCCTCGTTCAGCTCATTGATAGGCTTGAATAGCATCTTCACTGGCGCACTCTTGTTACTACCACTGGGGGCCACATGGCATATCCACATAGAGGGATAGTTGGTGTATTTGCCGTCAAACAGTTTGATGGACTTATTGACGGCAATACTCACAATAGCGTAGATGGTAGACACGATAATGTCAGCATCACACTGATAGACGTCGGCAAAGTTCTTGATGATGCCTTGAATCTCCACCTGCAAGCACTCAAATGGTAAATACTGTTTGTTAATCATATATCAGATGATTAGTGGTTAGCACTTGGCAGGTGGTGAATCCCTTTCCGAATCTCATTGAGCATCTCTTCAGAGTTTATGCCATAGCAGTTCTGCCTGCCACCTTCAATCCATCTGTAGAGTTCATCCTCGTAGAAGTAAAGTTTGTTACCTCTTTTGTAATGAGGGATGATACCTTTACGGGCATTGGCGTAGATGGTGGGCTTTGCCTTGCCGGTAATACGCATGGCTCCTTCAATGTCAGTGAGGACATGACGGTTAGATACTGATGATTGCTCACATGGAGTAATCATTTTCGATAACTCATAAACGAATTGAGTGAGTTGATTGACTTGCTCAGTCAGATTTTTTATTTCTTCTTCTAACATATGATAAATCCAGTCCCTTTAGTGGAACATCGCTGCAAAGGAACTGGGTTTATCAATGGTATATCCTTATACCGCTATAAACTAAAATAAACTGGGAATAAACTATACTATTAAGCTTATTCCCAGTGATTATTGATTATATCTGCTTGATAAGTTCTTCTGTAATATGACCGCAGAATTTCTTCGATATACTGTGGTTGTCACCCCAACATACTTCTGGAATTGGGATAGATAGATTCTTCGACTCGCTTGAAGACAACTTTGTTGCAACGGTGCTGAATTCTACGTCTTTAAGCTGATGAGGAAATACTTCTTTTATGAAGGCTGCACCATATTCATTACGTTTTTTGAGGAAGAACTTCACGACAAAACCAATGTGATAGATGTCTTCCGTAACGAGACTCGAGAATTTTGATGTGGCCTTAACTGTATATGGAAGATGTGGCTTTAGTCCTGTTGTGTTCAAATCCAACAACCGATTATCTACAGCGAGGTAAATATCATCCAAAAGAATATTGGCATCTTCATCTGGTATAATTCCCTTAACGTGTTTATCAACAAAGGCATAAAAGAGATTCTTGTACTTTGTAGACTCTTCTTGTTGAGCTTGATTAATTGCGTTGGGGCTTGAAGGGGAAAGAGTTGGAGGTACCTCTTTCACCTTATTATATATAATAGGCTCTGTTACTTCAACAGGTTCTTTCTCTATAATAGGTTCAGCTGTATTGGAGATGATTGTGGGACTATTTTCTTCTCTTGATGTGTTAGATGGGTAATAGGGGAGCATCAGTAGTTCTGCGTGCTTCATCTTTTTCTTTCGTTTACGCCAGTTATCTGGTACAACGTATAGGAAGAAGTGTAACATAGCAGAGATACATGCAGTAGCCACTACATAGTAGAGTAGACTTGGGAATAGCAACATGTGCTGGTATTGAACCCAGTATGCCAAGGGCAGCGTCATTGCCAGAGCAGGCCCAACAATGATGCTTGCAAACAGCGTCTTGTGAAAATATTCGTCAATACTCATTACTTGTTATCCTAAAAACTGGCTGCAAAGGTACTAATTATTATTGATAACGAGTAATATTTGATGCGAAAAATAAACTTTTCAATAAGGAAATCGAGCCTTATCCTTCTTTCCGTAAAACTATGAAAATAAGAAGGATATGGCTTGATTGTTAATGATGTCTTTTGATGACTATTTCAGAGAAATGAGCTCGGAAGCCTTACGCTTGTTGGCATCGTTCAAATCTGCATATATTTGGGTTGTAGTCACATTCTTGTGACCAAGCATCTTTGATACAGTGTAGATGGGGGATCCCATACTTACCTGAAGGGAAGCAAAAGTGTGACGAAGACAGTGGAAAGTAATGTGCTTGTCTATACCAGCAGCCTCCAGCCATTCTTTTAAGTTGTAGCCGACTATACTATAACGAAGTCCCTTGAAAATCTTGCCTGTACTGCGTTCACCACAAAATTCCAAGGTTTCCTCACTTATAGGGAGTGTTTCTTCTGCACCAGTCTTTTTAATACGATATTGAATAACATAACCACCATCACTACCAATGCGAATATTGTCCCAGCTCAACCTGAGTATGTCACTTACACGCAATCCTGTCAGACAAGAGAATAGTGCAGCCTGCTTCAACACAGGAATCTTGCAGGGAGTCTGATTTAGTTTCTTCAACTCATCAAGAGTGAGTGTTTCCTTGCGCACATCTACAGTCTCAATCTTGTCGAGATAGTCATTGATGTTTTCATTCAGCCATTTCTCTCTATAAGCCATATACAATAGTTCTTTGAAGATGGAATAGTAGCTGGCCGCAGAATTTTGACTAAGCATCAGGCGGGTGTGTTTCAACTGATGTGCGTTGAGAAGATACTCGCGAAATCCTCTGCACAGTTCAATAGTGATTTCTCCAAAGGTACACTTCCCGTTTACGTACTTGGAAAAATGCTTGTACACCATGTCCCATTTTTGTTGCTTGGTACGGCCTTTCTCTTTGAAATAAGCGAGAAAGTCAGCCTTCTGCTTTGTCTTGTCGAGAAATCCGAACTGTTCATTAATAAGCGACTGTACACGGATACAACGAATACCTTCGGCCTTCATGAGCATGTCTTTGTTAAACTCATCTTCTATCTGATTCTTTGGATTGGCATATATATAAATGCCAAGGAACTCGCGACGAGTCATTTTCATTGTCTTAGGATTGCGGATTGCAGGATAGAAATCCAGATAGAGTGAGATCATTCCGTTTTTGAGCTTGGCTTGGCGAACGGTTACCTTTGTGCATGTGTTACTTCTGTTCATAATGTGTTAATGTTTAATCGTTTATATTTCTGTTTGAAAAACTGGGCGCAAAATTAGGGAGTGTATCGTCAGTATATCCTTAAACTGCTATAAACTGAGAATAAACTATACTGACAATGGATCTTGAGGTATGTTATCACATTTCGCTGGTACTTTACCTTGCTTGCGTTCCTCTATAATACGGTTGAAATCATGAAAACTGAGTTTGATGTACTTGCCACACTTCTTCTTCGGTACATGATAGAAGCGTATAACCTCTCTTACCTGATGGATGGTCATTTTATACATGCTCATCAATTCCTCTACGGTCTTGTAATCATCCTCAGGCTGGAGTATGTTCTTCTCTTTGTCAACATGCATCTTCGAGTAGTACGGCTTTGTGCCGACATACTTTCGAGGGATATGATGCTTGCAAACGAAAGAAGCGACTTGATTGTAGGTCATGTCGTATTTCGCTTGGATTTCTTCACAAGTGTACCATTCAGTCAGTTCTGGAATGGGATTGTCCTTGATGAAATAGTTGTCAACGGCTGCTTTAGGGAAACATTTCTTATCCCCTAAAGTGAATACATCTATATTCTGGGCTTTGGCAATGCGATAGACTGTTGTTTCTTTTACCTTATATTTATCTATGATCTCATCAATGGTGTAGAACGGGTTTGGTTCTTGCGGTTTGGGAGCTTCAGAAAAATGACTTGCCTGGTATTTTGCAACAAATGCATCCCAGTCCGTCTTCAAGATGAGTAGTTTCCTATTGACTCTCTTGACCTTCAGTTTCTCGTTTTTTGCATAATATCGAACTTGAAACGTAGAGAAACTGCTATTTTTGACAACGTCTTGAACGGTGTAGTAGTTGTCGTCCGGCATTGTTGTAAGTCGTTTGAGATTATCAATGTGGTTCTTCGAGTAATAGGTAATGTTCTGAAACTGGATGCGTGGCACATTATGCCGAAGGGCGTACTTGTTTAGAGCGGAACGTTTCATTCCGTAAATGTCCTCTATTTGCTGGGCATTATACCAATCCTTCAGGTCATATTGTACAAGCAATTCTTTGAAATGTACATCTACGTCTTCTTTCCTCCAAAAAGTCCTTCTTCCTTCAACGATTTTGGGAATGCCAAACTGTTCGCATCTGCGTGATACGGTTGTCTTACTGATCTTGAATTTCTCCATCATTTCTTTGAGGGAGTAATACTCATTTTGAGTTTTCTTTCCCTTTTGCATATTGCCACGCTTCTTGTAGGATGGAGCATCATCGAATAGTTTCTCGATGTCACTTCTTCTGATGATAGTCTTTCCACGAAACTGCTTGGCCTTCAGTTCATGTTGCCAAAGATAATTGTAGATGGTACTTCTGCAAACGCCAAGTAGCTTTGCTGCCTCTGAGGGAGAAAGGAACTGCTTCTCCTTTAGAGATTCCTTGAAGCGTTTACGTTCATCAACTCTTCGTGATAAGGTACTCAAGTCAGTTTTGCCATCTACGGGTGTGTATTTCCCTGATTGAATCTTTCTTTTGTACCTGTAGGCTTGATCACAGCATTTACTGCTGCAAAATCTTGCCGTAACCATCTGTGCAATGAATGTTTTGTGACACCATTCGCATTTCTTAACTATTTCCATATGTCCATTTTTTGTATGTTACCGTTTCTTAATTCTGTCCAAATGTGTCCAATAGTGTCCAAATGTGTCCAACGTGTACCACGTGAGGACATTAGTTAGCAATCCAATGGTGTCCAACATGTTCCAGTCGGAGACATTGAGTGAGCATTTGCCGACGTTGGGATTTTTCCCGACGTACAAATAACGTACAAAAATGAGCGAAAAAAATATCACCAACGATTAACGCTGATGATATTGCGAGTGTGGAAATGGTTGAAAGTGAGTGATTTAACTAATATCGATTAATATCGAGTGATTACCGTTAATCGTATTCTACTTTCCCACGCAGAAATTTTTAAAGATATTTCCTAATACTTCGTTGGTGGTTATCTGCCCTCCTGTGATTTCGGAAAGGGTGTCGAGTGTCAGGCGAAGATCTTCGGAAAGGAGGTCACCACTTAATTGTTGGTTCAGACCCTCGATGACTCGTTGTAAATGTTCCTTGGCCCGGATGAGGGCATCGTAATGGCGGGCATTTGTGACGATGACGTCAGTATCGGTCAGGGTGGGGATATTAGCTGCTTTGTAGATGGCAGACTCCAAGTCGCCAATGTTAGTGTTGTGTTTGGCTGAAATGGTTATTAAGGGAAAATTAACAATTGTAAAATGGTGATATTCGTTTAAGTCAGATTTGTTACAAACGACAATAACACTTTTGTTTTCAGTCTGTTGTACGATGTTATTAATCTCTTCGTTTGTTGGTTCTTGGTCGATAACCCAAAGTACAATTCGAGACTTCTGAATGGCGGAAATAGTACGGCTGATGCCTATTTTCTCGATTTCATTGGTGGTCTGACGGATGCCAGCTGTGTCGATAAAACGGAAGGTGATGCCTTGAATGTTGATAGTGTCTTCGATGGTATCGCGTGTGGTGCCGTGTATGTCTGATACGATGGCACGGTCGTCCTTCAATAGGCGATTGAGCAGGGTGGACTTGCCTACGTTGGTCTTGCCCACAATGGCCACAGGAATGCCTTGCTTAATGGCCTGGCCTGTCTCGAAAGAGTGGGCGAGATGATTGATGTGATTGTCAATTTTATTTGCAAGATTGCTTAGTTCCGTACGGTCAGCGAACTCCAGGTCCTCATGGTCGGAGAAGTCGAGCTCCAACTCGAGTAGTGAGGTGAGTTTGAGCAGTTGTTCACGCAACTGTGAAAGTTTTGAGGATATGCCACCACGCAGTTGGCTCATGGCCATCTGGTGAGTTGCCTGATTACTGGAGGCTATCAAGTCGGCTACAGCCTCGGCTTGGCTGAGGTCGAGTTTGCCGTTGAGGTAGGCGCGCATGGTGTATTCGCCGGGATTGGCTATACGACACCCGTTTTTTACTAATAGCTCTAACACCTTATTTAATATATAGCTCGAGCCATGACAGGATATTTCTGCACTATCTTCGCCTGTATAGCTGTGAGGAGCACAGAAAACGCTGACTAATACTTCGTCAATGAGTTGTGAAGACGGAATTGCCAAATTCTCTACGATGTGACCATAGTGAATGGTATTGGGCTGAGCTGTCGTGAGGTCTTTGGTAAATATACGAGAAAGAATCTCAAGTGCCTGAACACCTGAGATTCTGATAATTCCTAATGCACCACCAGGGGCGGTGGCCAAAGCACATATTGTTTCGTTCATTTAGATGCGGTCGAGAACCTTCTGGATAATGGTATCGATAGAGCTCTTATAATCGGTATTCATCTTCTTGGCAAAACGGTTAGCAATTACCATGCAGCAAGTCATAGCGTGGTGACCCAACAGGGCTGCAAGACCAGCCAAAGCAGAAGACTCCATTTCGAAGTTACAAATCTTCATGCCCTCATACTCGAAGGCTTCAATCTTCTTGTTCTGGTCTGGATCACCCACAGCAGCGCGGAGCTGACGTCCCTGAGGACCATAGAAACCACCGCAGGCTACAGTGTAACCCTTTACCATATCGTCAGCAGCAATACGGTCGATGAGTTCACGATCTGCTACAGCTACATAAGGAGCACCCTTGATAGGGTTCCAATCCATGTGCTTCTTGAATGCCTCTTCCATCTTCAGGTCGCACACCTCGTTACGTCCTGCATAGAAGTTTAGCAGACCATCGAAACCGATACTCTTAACAGAAGCGATGAACGATCCTGTAGGTGTAAAAGGTTGCAAACCACCACAGGTACCGATACGTACCATTGTCAGAGTGCGGTGCTCAGGCTTCTCCTCGCGAGTGTTGTAGTCGATGTTTGCCAATGTGTCAAGCTCGTTCACGACGATATCAATGTTGTCACAACCAATACCATGCGATTGGCAGGTAATGCGCTTTCCTTTATACATACCTGTGATGGTATGGAACTCGCGACTGCTTACCTCATGCTCAATGCTGTCAAAATGAGCAGCAACGGTATTCACACGGGCAGGGTCGCCAACAAGAACAACACGGTCAGCCAGGAATTCGGGCTTCAGATGAAGATGGAAACATGAACCATCACCATTGATAATCAATTCTGATTCGGGGAAATGTTTCTTTGCCATAGTATTACAAATTAGTTATTTAATAAGGCAAAGATACGAAATAAATATAAATAATGTATATTTGTGAATTGACAATTAAATTTATTTAATACTCTACGAGCTTTCCTTCTGCTTCAAGTGCCCCCCAAATATTGTAACGAGCCTCTGGATTCAGTTGTTGCATGCGGTCAAAAAGTTCTTGAGCTGTCGTTCGATTGGTCTCACGCTCATAGGGACATAGTTTCAGTTGTTTTTCATAGTTTTGCTGTTCGGCATAGACACGGATATCGTCTTCTTGACACAAACAGAGTGGACGAATAACGGTGAGTGGCATTTTCCGCATCTTCAATTTAACTGGCATGGTGGAGAAATGTCCTTGGAAGGTTAGGTTCATCAAGGCCGTATGGATGATATCATCCTGATGATGACCTAAGGCAATTTTCGTACAACCTAATTCTTGAGCCAGATTAAACAGCTGCTTACGTCGTTGCCAAGAACAAAGGAAACAAGCGGGTTTTTGTTTACCCGATGGAAAACCATCTGAAATGGTTGCACTTGCATTAGGATTGGTGACGAACGATGTGGTGGCGATGTGGAGAGGTACACCAAGATTATCGCAAAAAGACTGGAGATAGGAGGTGTCCGTTTCGTAATGGATGTTCTCCATACGGACATGTAGCGCCTCAACCGTAAAGTGGGGCACATGGATTTTGGAGCGACGCGCCAGAAATTCCAGCAGACACAGCGAGTCCTTGCCACCAGACAAACCGACGAGGATTTTATCGTCCTCGTCGATCAGTTGATATTTTCCTAAAGCCTTGTTAAAGCTCTTCCAAAGTTTCTCCTCGAGAATCATTTCATAAACACCAGATAGACTGCACAAATGATTAGTACAAAAGCCAGGATATGGTTCCAGTGCAGATGCGTACCTTGGAACATGATGTTGGCTATCACGCAGAAAACAGCCAGCGAAATGCATTCCTGAATCACCTTCAACTGTATGAGGTTAAAGGGACCGCCGTTCTCCACAAAGCCCAATCTATTGGCGGGCACCTGACAACAATACTCAAAAAAGGCAATCATCCACGAAAAGGTGATGACACCAATCAGGGGCCAGTTGCTTGAAGTACCCGTTTCCTGGAGTTTCAAATGCCCATACCAAGCAAGTGTCATAAACACGTTGCTTAGTATGAGCAATACAATGGTATATAGTCCGTTCATAATATTATCTTTGCGGCAGAACCGCAAAGCACATTATTTTTTCTGGAGGTATTCATCCATGTTCTGAGCAGCGCGACGACCGTCACCCATAGCCAAAATGACAGTAGCACCACCACGAACGATATCGCCACCTGCAAATATTTCACTACGAGCCGACTGCATGCCTTCGTTTACCACGATGGTATTCTTGCGACCCAGTTCCAGTCCTTCAATAGACTTTGGAACCAATGGGTTGGGTGAAACACCAACGGCTACGATAACCTGGTCAACGTCCAGTGTAACGGTTTTACCTTCTACGGGAACTGGACTACGACGACCAGAAGCATCAGGCTCGCCCAGCTCCATAACCTGCAGAACAGCCTGCTTCACAGCACCTTGCTCATCGGCAATATACTCGATAGGATTGTGCAGTGTGAGGAATGAGATTCCTTCCTCCTTAGCGTGCTTCACTTCCTCCAGACGTGCAGGCATTTCCTGTTCTGAACGACGATAAACCAGGGTAACATTACCACCCAGACGTTTTGCCGTACGACAAGAGTCCATAGCAGTATTACCACCACCAACTACGAGTACGTTCTTACCCAAATTGATAGGTGTATCTGTTGTTGGATTGGCTGCATCCATCAAGTTCACACGAGTCAGATACTCGTTTGATGACATGATGTTGATAGCGTTCTCACCAGGAATACCCATGAAGTTAGGCAGACCTGCACCAGAACCTACGAAAATGCCCTTGAATCCTTGTTTCTCCAATGTCTCCACGCTAATGGTCTTGCCTACAATCACGTCGGTCTGGAAGTGAACACCCATCTTGGCGAGGTTCTCGATTTCTACGTCAACAATCTTGTTAGGCAGACGGAACTCTGGAATACCGTATTTCAGCACACCACCAATCTCGTGTAGTGCCTCGAAAACATATACATCGTAACCCTTCTTCACCATATCGCCAGCGAAGCTCAGTCCTGCAGGACCAGAACCTACGACAGCAATCTTGATGCCGTTGGCAGGAGCAATCTCAGGCAAACTGATGTTGCCGCTTTCACGCTCGTAGTCGGCAGCGAAACGCTCTAAATAACCGATAGCTACAGCGGGCTCGTTCATCTTCAGATGGATACACTTGCTCTCACATTGCTTCTCCTGAGGACAAACACGACCGCATACAGCGGGTAGGGCAGAGGTGTTCTTCAATACCTTGGCAGCAGCCAGGAACTGACCGCGCTCAATGTTCTTTACGAACGATGGGATATTGATGTTCACAGGACAACCCTCTACGCACGATGGCTTGGCACAGTCCAGACAACGCTTAGCCTCAGTCATTGCCATCTCCTTGGTCAGTCCGATATTTACTTCCTCTGTACGAGTGGTCGCACGATAAACGGGATCAAGCTCAGGCATTACCACACGCTCAATGGCCGTACGCTCTTTGGGCTTCATCGAAGCACGCAGTTCCTTACGCCATTCGGCGTCACGGTCGGTCAGCACTTCAATGGTATCATTGGTGGGGTCACTGTCCATCACGACATCGGTAGTAGGAGCGTTGGTAGCAACTGAATCGCTACCTGTGCATAAGTGCTCCTCGTAGTGGGCCAGTTCTTCCTGTTCCTCACGCTTGAAGGTGTTCATGCGCTTGAACATCTCGTCCCAGTCAACCAGAGCACCATCGAACTCAGGACCGTCAATGCAGACAAACTTGGTCTTACCACCAATGGTCAGACGACATGCACCACACATACCTGTACCGTCCACCATAATGGTGTTCAGCGATACCTCACAGGGAATGCCGTGTTTTTGGGCGGTAAGGTTTGAGAACTTCATCATGATAGGAGGGCCAATGGCAAATACCTTATCTACATGAGGCTCCTGTTCAATGAATTTCTCAATACCAACGGTTACTACACCTTTCTCGCCGTATGAACCGTCGTCGGTCATGATAATGACCTCGTCAGACGATTCACGAACTTTATCTTCTAGGATAATCAAATCCTTCGAACGACCAGCCATTACAGAAAGTACACGGTTGCCTGCTGCCTTCAGAGCCTGGATAATGGGCAACATAGGAGCTACACCCAGTCCACCACCGGCACATACCACTGTACCGTAATTCTCGATGTGGGTAGGATTACCCAAAGGACCTACGACATCGGCTACACCGTCGCCCACGTTCAGTGCACAGAGCTTCTTTGATGATAGACCGACCATCTGTACCACCAGTATGATGGTGCCTTTGTCAATATCGGCACCAGCAATGGTCAAGGGCATACGCTCACCCTTCTGGTCTACACGAACGATTACGAAATTGCCCGCCTTGCGACTCTTGGCAATCAGCGGAGCTTCGATTTCAAAGAGAAAGACTTTTTCAGAAAATTGTTCTTTCCTTACAATTTTATTCATAATTCCTTTGTTTGGTTTGCAATTTGGTTGCAAAGTTACTAAAAAACGAGAAAAATGCAAAGAAAAAGCTTATTTTTCTTGCATTTTCGAGTGCTCGGTAAGTTCGGCGAAGCCAAAGTTACTAAAATAAAACCAAAAAGCAAAAGAAATCATCACATTCTTTTGCTTTTTGACATTATTCATGATGTTGAAGAAACGTTGATTATCCAATGAACTGGAGAATCTGCTCTACAATCTCGTCCTCAGTCTTGCCAGCAATGTTGAATACAAGGTCATAGTTACGAGTGTCGTAACGAGAGGTTCCTGTATATTTCTTCACGTAAGCCTCACGCATACCGTCCACTTTCTGAATCACCTTCTCAGCCTCTTCGTGTGTCAGGTTCTGCTTGCCCATGATACGCTGGATGCGGAGCTCAAGAGGTGCCTGAATGAAGATGCTCAAGTGGTTGGGGTGGTTAGCGAAGATGCTGAAACCCGAACGTCCTGCAATCACACAAGATGATTCCTCAGCAGCCTTTTCAAGAATTTCCTTCTCAACCTTGAACATATCGCTACTGGTTATCAGCGAACCGTCCTGACCGGTCATGCGCTGATAGTACCATAGTTCGTTCATGCCCTGACCCATATACATGGCTGCATTAATGAACTCGCGCCACCAGTCGCTCTTACCACTCTTCAGTTTCTCAATCTGGTTGGTGTCCAGTTGGAATTTACTTTTCAGTTCGTTAATCAGCAGCTTATCATAGTAAGCTACATTCAGTTTCTCGGCCAGCTTTCTGCCGACTGTGCGTCCACCACTACCTAATTCACGGTTGATTGTGATGACATACTTCTGATTTTTGTCCATATTATTGGGTTTTAGGGTAAATAATTAACTTTCTTTCGTTTATTTCTGCATGCAAAAATACAAAAAGTATATTGAATTGCAAAGAAAAATACTTGAAATTATATTTATCTAACACATTATTCTATTAATCTATCACTTCGAAACCCGTGTAAGGAACCAATGCACGTGGAATCTTGATGCCGTTTTCTGTCTGGTTGTTCTCCAGGATTGCGGCCACGATGCGGGGCAGAGCCAGTGCTGAACCGTTCAGCGTGTGGCAGAGCTCAGTCTTCTTGGTCTCGGCATTGCGATAGCGGCACTTCAAACGGTTGGCCTGATAAGTATCGAAGTTGCTGACGCTTGATACCTCGAGCCAGCGACCTTGAGCCTCTGAGTAAACCTCGAAGTCGTAGCAGATAGCGGAAGTAAAGCTCTGATCACCACCACAAAGCAACAGAATGCGATAGGGCAGTTCCAGTTTCTTCAGCAATCCCTCTACATGCTCCAGCATCTCCTTATGGCTCTCCTTTGAGTGTTCGGGCTTGTCGATGCGTACAATTTCAATCTTCGAGAACTCATGCAGACGGTTCAGACCGCGAACATCCTTACCATATGAGCCAGCCTCGCGGCGGAAACATTCGGTGTAGGCGCAGTTCTTGATGGGCAATTGGGCCTCGTCCAAAATCACGTCGCGATAGATGTTCGTTACGGGCACCTCAGCGGTAGGAATGAGATAGAAATCGTCTACCTCACAATGATACATCTGACCTTCCTTGTCGGGCAACTGACCCGTTCCATAACCTGAGGCAGCATTCACCACTGTAGGAGGCATAATCTCTGTGTATCCACTCTTGCGAGCCTCGTCTAGGAAGAAGTTAATCAGTGCACGCTGCAACTGAGCACCCTTGCCGATATATACGGGAAAACCAGCACCCGTAATCTTCACGCCCAGATCGAAGTCGATGAGGTTATATTTCTTGGCCAGTTCCCAGTGGGGCAGTGGATTAGCCAGACCCAACTGTGGGTTCACGTCCCAATTGCCAACGGTATCCTTGTCGGTACACTCCTTCAGGTTCGACTTTACCACGTGGTTGTCCTCAGCGGCACTGCCTTCAGGCACCTCGTCGTAAGGAATGTTAGGAATCTGGCACAACAGACGTGTCATTTCCTCCTGAGCCTTCGTCATGGTTTCCTCCAGTTGCTTGTTGGTTTCCTTCATCTCTGAAACCTGTGCCTTGATAGCGTCAGCCTCAGCCTTTTTGCCTTCTTTCATCAGTCCACCAATCTGGGCGGCCATCTTCTTGGCTTCGCTCAGGTTCTTGTCCAGCTGTTGCTGGGCCTCACGGCGCTTCTTGTCAACGCTAAGCACCTCGTCGATAGCCTCGCGTGCACCCTTGAAGTGTTTCTTTTCCAATCCGCGAATCACGCGGTCTGTTTCCTCAGTAATGAGCTTTAGTGTAAGCATAATCTTATCGTATTTTTAATTTTGCCTGCAAATTTACAAAAAAAAAATAAGAATGGTGCAATTCTTCGAAGAAAAACCGCACCATTCCTTGGTTTAGCTATGAATTGTGTTGTATTTTAACGTTCTTGTATTACACAATACCCTGAGTTACCTCATAGCTTTGTGTACCTTGACTTCGTCTAGTTTACACAATGCCTAACGACATCATTGTGATAACCTTGACTTCGTCTAGTTTACACAATGCCCTGGCTCATCATGGCACTTGCAACCTTCATGAATCCAGCTACATTAGCACCCTTCACATAGTTGATGTAACCATCAGC
>DEFM01000035.1 GCA_002350855.1 Prevotellaceae bacterium UBA2852 | reverse complement strand
CATAATTTATAGAACCTACCTATTTAGAATTTAACTACTCTTTCCGCAGCACCGAATGAACAGAATCGAGCTGTTGCATTTGTAACTTGCAAGAGAGCCATATTATTATCATCAGCTTTATACATTGATTTAAGTCCCGAATTACGGTTTAGGAACTCTTCCTTAAGAGCAACAGACTCAGTATTTACAAGAGTGCCGCTCAAACGCATCCATTCACTTCCAGATGGTTTCATAGCACAAATCTCAAATTTTGGATTTGCTGCAATTTGCTTATAAACATCCTTGACTTTGCCGGTCATGATATAGAACTTGCCGTCAATAATCTCGGATACTCCAAATGGACGTACACGCGGTTGGTCAACATCAACAGTTGCGATGAAGAATGCACCACATTCTTTTAGGTATTCCTGTACTTCTTTCATGTTTTCTTCGGTATTTGTAGTTTCACAATTTGGTTCATCAACAGGTTCACTGCTTGTAAACGCAGTCAATCCAAAGAACAATGTCAATAAGAATAATGTAAATGCAGATTTTTTCATAATGTAAAGTCTATTATTTATTCTTCACCATTCATTAATATATATCTAAGGATTACTTCCCTTACATCACCATAGGGATAAAGATGAACATATTCAAATTCATCCAGATCAATATCAGGAGTAATACCAGACGCATAGTCATAATCCAAATTTGCATCAGCTACATAACAAACAGCCGGATTGATTGTGGTATAGTAGTCAGGAGCATTTATAGCTTCAGTCATAACTATCTGTCCTGCCGTCGATGTACCGACAGTAGTTATATAACCATTATTGTTATCTGCAGCCTTCAAAGCTCGTATTAACCATTCTGCAGGTCCACAAGTATAGTTGGATGTAACGATATATATATTTCCAAGATGAAGCCTGTCTGATAATAATTGCGAATTGAAATTCAGCAGACTGTTCTCTTCACTACGGCTATCCCGATAGATGGTATTTGCAAACACAAGTTCAGGATTAGAACTATTGAGCAAATAAGAACCCAAATTGACAGCAGACTCCAATGTACCATCATTGCAAAGGCGTAGGTCAAGAACAAGAATATCGGGATACATATCCCTGACAGAAGATATCAGGTTATCGAGTTCGGAAGAAGTAAAATCGAGTTTGTTGCACTGAAGATACACCAGAGGGTCTCCATCAATTGTAGTATGAAAAGCAAGGTTGGCAATTGAGGCATCGGCAATTCGCTCAGAGCGTTCCAGTTGGATTGTATCGTTTGATTCCCAGATAAGTTCTTCCTTAGCGGCATCTACACCAAGCACACTTCTAACAATGGTTCGAGCCTTTCCGTTCTCCAGATAGGAGACATTTGAAGAAGAAATTCGGTTTCCGTCAACCACTCCTATAAAATCACCGCGATGTAATCCTGCTCTTGAGGCAGGGCTATTTGGCATTACTGTGATAACACGCGCATATTGGCGGCTGGTTGCACCTGTTGGGTCAGTCATCAAAGCGAAGTCTAATCCATAGGAATCGATATGGTTGAAGTGTCCTCTCTGATGGTGATCTTCCTCTATTGTATCAATCTCACACCAAGAGAAACTGTCTGTGATAGGTGCGAAAGCAGTGAGCTTGGCAAAGAATGTAGCAGGAGCAGCAAAATAGTCTTTCCAGGCAATTTTCTCTTCTTTGATACTGTCGCCCCATAGATAATGCGTCTGCATCACCTCCATCATCCAGTGATCACGTGCAGTCTTCTGCTCGTACTGATATGTACGGTCTTCACCACACGAAACCACAAAAATGGTCAATATCGCAATTACTATGGAACGACTCATAATTCTACACATTTAATACTGCCTTCGGTACTATCCCTTAAAAATAGTAGCCCAACCCGATTTTAAGACCTACTTTGCTGTTATGAGAGAAATCAGAAAGACTCATGTCAAAGTATGCAACGGGTTCGATAGTCAGATGCTTGTTGACAAAGAAACAATATCCAACCTCTGGAGTGAGTTGGAAGTCATTGTGTCCCTTGTATTCATGCAACAGACGTACGCCAGCTCCGAGAAATAGTCCGTTCTGCTCGATGTAATAACGGCCTTTAGCACCGACATATACTTGCTGAACATTGCTGTTACGATAGTCGAATCCAACTTCTGCCAACGCCATCCAGTCATCATTAAGGAAGTAACCAGCCTCTGCGCTGAAGCCTAATGCAAACTTTGTGTAATCACTATACGACAGACCTGCACTCGCAAGAGATGCATTGACGTATTTCTTTCCTTTCTCAAACTGAGCCTGTGCACTCAGTGATGCAACAAGCATCGTGAAGATTAATAGAGTTTTTTTCATTTTTCACCTTCCATTTTCTCCTTAGCCCTCAATGACCAGTAGAGCGCGGAGATTATTACTACATATATTATAAGATTTGCAAGATTTTCCCTCCATGCATTATAGCTGATGCCATAGTACACATAGAATGCTATTCCGACAAGCAGCAACAGGATGGGAAGATATTTAGACCGTGGTATTTTCTTCATACTATTTAATCTGCAATTTATTCTTGAAACGGATAAAGCAAACGAGACAAGCAATTGTTGTCAATCCTCCAATAGTGTATGATATCCATGGAAGCAGTCCGAATCCCTCATTTGGTGCCACGAATATGTAAGACGAACATACCATAGTCATCCAAAGAGCAGGAACAAGAGGTATATAGAAATTACGTCTATTACGAGCCATCCATACTGTAACCGCCCATAAAGTGAAGACAGCCAAAGTCTGATTTACCCATCCGAAATAGCGCCACAGGATGTCGAAATTTACAAACAGCAAAATAAAAGCAATAAGGAAAAGAGGTACTGAGAGTATCAGACGCTTATAGATTTTATTCTGCTTATAATGCATGAAGTCCGCAGCAATAATACGTGCACTACGGAATGCTGTATCTCCTGAGGTTATTGGTGCTGCAACCACACCGAGGATTGCAAGGATACCTCCAACCCTGCCCAACCAAGTATTACAGATAAGGTTTACGAGATGTGCAGGATTCATCTTTCCCGTTTCAGGATCTATCATTGCATTCATCAATTTCTCGTATGGAGTATTACCGTCAACATCCAGTGATGTGGCAAATTTAATAGCAGCTGCAGCCCAGATAAGTGCAACAACACCTTCAGTAATCATAGATCCATAGAACACAGGACGTCCCCATTTCTCGTTCTGCATACAACGTGCCATCATAGGACTCTGAGTAGCATGGAAACCACTTACTGCTCCGCATGCTATCGTTATGAACAGTCCAGGGAAGAGAGGAATCTGTGATGTAGGATGATGATTAGCAAAAGCATCCGTAATCTCAGGTATCTCGCCTCCATTAGTGAATATGCCAAAGCCTACTCCTAAAGCCATAATTAAAAGAGCCACTCCAAAAACAGGATATATGCGCCCAATGATTTTGTCTACAGGAAGAAGGGTTGCCATCACATAATAAACAAAAATCAGAATATACCAGAATGTCGGTGAACCGAAAAAGCCCCATTCATGTGTCTGAGCCGAAAGCAGATCTCCAGGAGTCTTTACAAACACCGTTCCTACAAGAATCATAAGGAAGAGGGAGAAAGCACGCATACCTATACGTGCCACACTACCCATCTCGTCTCCTACCAGTTCCGGAAGGCTTTTACCATCCTTACGAAGTGAAATCATACCAGAAAGATAGTCATGAACTGCTCCTCCTAAAATGCAACCAAGTACAATCCAGAAGAATGCAGCAGGACCGAAAAGAATACCCTGGATTGCACCAAAAACCGGTCCTGTACCGGCAATATTCAGAAATTGAATGAGGAACACTTTCCAAGTAGGCATAGGCATATAGTCTACACCATCCTGTTTGGTGAAGCAGGGAGTCTTTCGACGAGGGTCCGAACCAAAAGCGCGTTCTACTATCGTGCCATAGAGGACATAGCCTAAAACCAATAGTATAAGCGATACTACAAATGTTGTCATTTGATATATTTAGTATTAACGGTATAAACAGCTTTTAACACAAAAACAGTGCAAAATTATAGTTTTTTTTACTAACTTTGCACCTAAATCATAAAGAATTGCAAGAGAAGTGCACTTTTTTATGACAAAATAACATTTTTACTACAAATCCATCCTTGACAACCAGAATAATGAAGGTCGTTCGATTATATACATTCATTTTAGCACTAACCATCTCATTTTGCGGAATACTCACCGCTGCAGCACAGACATTGCCTTGGAATACCGTGTATTTGCCAAAAACTGAACTGAGAGCAGTGTGGCTCACGACCATCAAGAATCTCGACTGGCCAAAAACCAGAGCCACAAGCAGAAACACAATTGAAAGACAGAAGCAGGAACTCCGTAACATCCTTGACAAACTTTGCCAAGCAAATATCAACACCGTTATTTTTCAGACTCGAATCCGTGGGTCTGTCATTTATCCATCCAGTATAGAGCCTTGGGACGAATGTCTTACAGGAAAGCCTGGTATGAATCCTGGCTATGATCCGCTTGCCTTTGCAATAGACGAATGTCATAAACGTGGCATGGAACTTCATGCATGGTTGGTAGCAATTCCTCTGGGTGACACAAACCGTCAGCGTGCATTGGGCTCGTCATCAATTATCAGGAAACGTCCTCAGCTTTGCCGTCTCGCAAAGGGTGAATACTTCATGATTCCTTCTTCGCCTGGAACAGCAGACTACATTGCCTCCATTTGCAAGGAAATTGTCACGAAATACGATGTTGACGGAATTTCCTTGGATTACATCCGCTATCCGGAGAAGATTTACAATTTCCGGGACAGTGGGACCAATTCTGAGAAACGTGCCTTTATCACAAGAATCGTAAAAGCCGTACACGATACAGTCAAGAAAATCAAGCCATGGGTTAAGTTATCGAGTTCACCCATTGGCAAATACAACAATCTCAGCCGTTATAGTGCTGGAGGATGGGACTGCTTTAACGCTGTTTACCAGGAACCGCAGGAATGGCTTAGACTTAACTTGCAGGACATGCTCTTTCCGATGATGTACTTCCAGGGGGACAACTTCTACCCTTTCCTTTTCGACTGGAAAGAGAACTCATACAACCACCCTGTTGCTCCGGGATTAGGAATCTATTTCCTTGACCGGCGCGAGGAAAATTGGCACATCAACGACATCAGGGCACAGATCCACACATCTCGCAAAAGCGGCATAGGTGGAGTAGCAATGTTCCGTTCGGATTTCCTCACTCGCAACAACCAGGGACTGTACGACTGTTGCCAACAGGAATTTTTCAGCAGTCCTGCTCTCACACCGCGAATGATTTGGGCAGACGACACCATTTGTCCCGCTTCTCCGTCAAGCCTCACTCTCAACGATAATGTTCTGACTTGGGACGAACCAATGGCTTCGGATGAACCTACATATATATATTATAATGTGTATGGCGACAACATATATCCAGTTGATACAAACAAAGGAGCAAACCTCGTAAGGGTAAGAGTTACCGGAAACACATACACCATCCAGGGTAAGAATGAATTCAGAAAATACTACGCCATAACATCGTGTGATCGCTACGGCAACGAAAGCGCTCCTATTCAGTTGCAGGATATCAGCAACCTACCGCCTTCGATCAATGCATGGAACCCAACATCACGAATTGGTGTCAACGGCACACGTGTTGACGACCGCATGCATTCACGCAAGCATTCAAAACGATCCAAGCATCGCAGGACATAGTCTTTTGTGGCAGGAGTCGAACCTAGCAGTCTCTCTTTCAAGGCGGAAAAGAAACGCCTGTCGTCAATCTTCTTCCAGAGCATGAGTGCAAGTATGCCCATATTCAGACGCATATTGATTTCCACACATGGATGGATCGCAATCACATTGTCAATCTTCACAGCCATCATGTCTATACCAAGGAATCCACGATATTTATCTCCAATCTGCTTCTGCAGCAAAGCAAGATGAGCATCACGCAACGATTCCAACGAACACCCGACTAGTGAATCAATCTCATTGGTAATCTCTTCCTGTGAAGCAACGAGGTTGTAGCCATACTTTCCCTCAAGCGAAGAAGAGAAGAGCGAATAGCCAAGAAAAGTGACCTGACCTTCTTCTACCTTGAACTCAAGCGCAAAATCAAGCATTTTCTCGTAATATATATCCACAAGCACTCCACCCTGTTTCTTTGCAATACTCTTGATGCGGTTACACACATCATCGTCCCATTGCCTTACCACCACAATTCCCCTTCCACTACTCGACCATGGTGACTTAACGACATAGCATTGGCTATGTCTTTTCATCTCTCCTATGACATCATCAATCTTATCCAAACTGACAAAACGCATATCCTGCCCCACCAGTTCAGGCATATCATGATATTGCTGTAAAAAAAGTCTGATATAATCCGCTGCAAATTCCCTGCTTGAGAACCCTCGCCATCTGTCAAGTTCTGCATCTGTTGGCAATAATAACGAATCCACGCCATGCTGAAGGAAGTAAGACTTTGCAGCTTTGCTCCATCCCCATGGCTGTGGACGGTCAGAACCATCATCCCACACATAGGCAAGCATAGCCAAGTCACTCTCCATCTGCTGAATATGACGCGGAGGGAAGTATGGCATGCAATCAGCAGCCAAAGCCATATCGTTGGATAAATTGCAAAGAAGCATCTAAAAGCGCATCATGACATTGTTCTTGTAACCTCGAAGGAAATTCAGTAGATTGGTTCCCACTGTCTGCACACCTTCATCCTCGCTGCACACACACTTCAAACCGTCCTTGACAATAGAGACTTCCACATTTGCACTTTCTATCATTGGGTCGCCATCAAAGTGCAGGGCACCTTCTTCAGGACGCTTTATCAGAACTCGCTTACAACGAAGAGTGCGGATTTTGCTATGGCGGTCAAGAGAACCTCTCATCAGTTGTACAGCCATGTTTGCCGCTTCAAGTTTTGTAAACGGTTCTACAATAATCACATCAAGAAGTCCGTCGTGAACGGATGCCTTCGGAGCTATATAGGCATTATTTCCCCATTGACAGGCATTGGCGCATGCAATGAGTACAGCCTTATAAGAATAATGCTCAGAACTTTCGTTCTCCACCTCCAGATCGTATGTTTCGGGTTGATATCTTAGCACCGTCTTCAGCGCATTCTCAATATAAGTGGTCAAGCCTCGCTTGCCCGATTCGGCAAACTTCTGGGAAATAAATGCATCAAGACCAATGCCACATGTACAGAAGAATGGGTGTGAATTCACCATTCCGTAGTCAATCTTGTGAACTACAGCAGAATTAATCAGTTTAATTGCACGTGTAGCATCCATAGGAATGTGGAGGTGACGAGCCAGTCCGTTACCTGAGCCACAAGGAATTATTGCCAGTGCTGTGTCTGTATTGATGATTCCACGTGCCACTTCGTTCACCGTGCCGTCGCCTCCAATTGCACACACAATATCAATCCCCTTCTCTACAGCATCACGTGCAATGTTCTCTGCATGACCGGCATTTTCAGTCTTAACCACTTCATAAGAATAGAGACTCTTATCAAGCAGTTTATCTATCTGCTTAAGTATTCGGCTTTTATTTGAAGTACCGGAAATAGGATTAACTATGAATAGTATTTTCTTCATAAAAAAATAAATATTGTGCAAAATTACGGAATTAATTACTCTGAATGGTATAGAGATGGCAGATTTTTATTTAAAAACATTTTTTTTGATGATTTATAGCAATTAAACATTAAATTTTTACTAACTTTGCACTCTGTATCACGAATTACGTATCACAGAATCAATAAAACAATTATAGTAGAGGTAGTTAGCAGCAAGACTGCTGTTTTGCCAAAACTTATTTAATTATGGGTTTATTACAAGAAAAACTGAGTAAGTATAGAGAGCCGCAGAAATTTATGGATCTCGGTATCTATCCTTATTTCCGCGAGATTGACAGCCATCAAGACACAGAAGTGACCATGAGTGGCAAGAAAGTTTTGATGTTCGGTTCCAACTCATACATGGGTCTCACCTATGATAAGAGAATCATCGAAGCAGCTGTAAACGCAACTAAAAAATATGGTACAGGTTGTGCAGGTTCACGTTTCCTCAATGGAACTCTCGATCTCCACATTCAACTTGAGAAAGAACTTGCTGAGTTTGTAGGCAAGGATGACGCATTGGTTTATTCAACAGGATTCACTGTTAACTCAGGTGTTGTCAGCTGTCTTACTGGACGCAACGATTATATTCTCGGTGATGATCGCGACCACGCATCAATTGTAGATGGACGTCGTCTCTCTGTCAGCACATTCTTCCACTACAAGCACAACGACATGGACGACCTTGAGCGCGAACTCAAACGTTGCCGTGAAGATGCTATCAAGTTGATTGTTACCGATGGTCTCTTCTCTATGGAAGGAGACCTAGCCAAGCTTCCTCAGATTGTAGAACTGAAGAAGAAGTACAACGCCAGCATCATGGTTGACGAAGCTCACGGTCTTGGAGTATTCGGACGCAACGGACGTGGTACTTGCGATCACTTCGGAGTAACCGACGACGTTGACCTCATTATGGGTACATTCTCCAAGTCACTCGCTTCTATCGGTGGATTCGTTGCTGCCGACAGCGACACCATCAACTGGCTGCGCCATAACTCACGTACTTACATCTTCTCTGCTTCCAACACACCAGCTGCTACTGCTGCCGCACTCGAGGCTCTCCACATCCTTCAGTCAGAGCCAGAGCGCCAGGAGAACCTGTGGAAGATTACAAACTACGCACTTGAACAGTTCAAGCAGGCCGGATTTGAGATTGGAGACACCGAAAGCCCAATTATTCCTCTTTATGTGCGTGACACAGAAAAGACATTCCAGGTAACTAAGTTGGCTTTCGACCGCGGCATTTTCATCAACCCTGTAATTCCACCAGCTTGCGCACCACAAGACACACTCGTACGTGTTGCTCTTATGGCTACTCACACTAAGGAACAGGTTGACACTTGTGTTTCTGCATTGCGCGACAGTTTCAAAGACCTTGGAATCATCAAGTAAATAGAATAGACAAAATAACAAAGAGTAAAAGTTAAAGTTTTTCAAACATGAATAAACACCTTAACTTTTACTCTTTTCCTTTTATATATATTCAAAACCGAGTTTTCAGGACGGACTCAAAACTAAAGAACTCAATATGTGTGGAATCGTAGGTTATCTGGGTAAGCGTAGCGCATACCCTGTTTTGATTAAAGGTCTGAAGCGCCTTGAATATCGTGGATACGACAGTGCTGGAGTAGCACTCATCACAGAAAACAACTCTCTTCAAGTATATAAGACCAAGGGTAAAGTTTCTGACTTGGAGGAATATGTAAAGGACAAGGACATTACAGGTACCATTGGTATTGCCCACACCCGTTGGGCAACTCATGGAGAGCCAAACTCCACAAATGCCCACCCTCATATTTCCAATTCAGGCAACCTGGCTCTTATTCACAACGGGATCATAGAGAATTATGCCATTCTCAAGGAAGCGCTTCAGCGTCACGGTGTGAAATTCCAAAGCAGTACCGACACTGAAGTACTCGTTCAGTTGATTGACTATACACAGCAGCATCTCAATGTGGACCTTCTTACCGCAGTTCGTCTATCGCTCAAGCAGGTTATCGGTGCATACGCCATTGCCATCATCGACCGCAACGAACCCAACCAGCTCATTGCTGCACGCAAGAGCAGCCCATTGGTAGTGGGAGTTGGCGAGGATGAGTTCTTCATAGGTTCCGATGCTTCTCCACTTATCGAATACACCGACAAGGTCGTATATCTTGACGACAACGACATTGCCGTCATCAAACGTGGACAGAAGGACGTGGAATTTGTCAATTTCAACAACGAGAAGATTGACCACGAAGTGAAGACTGTTGATCTGAACCTTGACCAGATTGAGAAAGGCGGTTTTCCCCACTTCATGCTCAAGGAGATTTTCGAGCAGCCAAAATGCTTGCAGGACTGTATGCGTGGACGCGTCAATGTTGATGTAAACAATGTTGTGCTTTCAGCTGTGATAGACTACCGCAAGGAACTTCTCAACGCACGCCGCATCATCATCGTTGCCTGTGGCACCAGCTGGCATGCTGGACTCATCGGCAAGCAGCTACTTGAGAGCATCTGTCAGATTCCGGTTGAGGTGGAATACGCATCTGAGTTTCGCTACAGCAACCCTGTCATTGACAAACACGATATGGTTATTGCAATCTCCCAGTCAGGAGAGACAGCCGACACACTGGCAGCCATCGAACTGGCCAAGCAGAAGGGAGCTTTCATCTTCGGAATATGCAACGCTATCGGATCAAGCATTCCACGTGCAACCAACACAGGTTGCTACATTCACGTAGGTCCTGAAATAGGTGTTGCATCAACCAAGGCCTTCACCGGTCAGGTCACCGTTCTTACCATGTTGGCACTTGCCCTTGGTAAGGCACGCGGCACAATCAAGAACGATGAATACATCCGCCTTGTCACCGAACTCAATTCAATTCCTGAGAAAATGAAGAAGGTGCTGGAGCAGAACGACCACATCCGTGACATATCTAGAGTCTTCACCTATGCACATAATTTCCTCTATCTGGGACGTGGCTACAACTACCCCGTTGCACTTGAAGGAGCACTCAAGCTGAAAGAGATAAGTTACATTCACGCAGAAGGTTATCCTGCAGCAGAAATGAAGCACGGACCTATTGCCCTCATCGATGAGGAAATGCCTGTTGTCGTTGTTGCCACACAGAATCTGCTATACGACAAACTCATGAGCAACATTCAGGAAATCAAGGCGCGTCGAGGTCGTGTCATTGCAATCGTCACCGAGGGGGACGAGAAAATCAAGGCACTCGCCGATGAGTTTATCGAACTGCCTAAGACCATCGAATGTCTCGAACCACTTATCTCCACTATTCCACTCCAGTTACTGGCTTACCACATTGCCGTTTGCAAAGGCAAGGACGTTGACCAGCCACGCAACCTCGCCAAGTCGGTAACAGTAGAATAATTGAATTGATAAAAACAAAGGTAGGTTCTAAGAATTCTGTTTTTAGAACCTACTTATTTTATGTCCGTAGAGGCAATATATGTCTTCCTTGCATAGATAAGGAAGAAAACCACTCCTATCATATTACCTATAGCTGCTGTCCAGAACGCAGCGTGATAGCCGAGTGTTTCGGCTATTGCACCACCAAGCAGCACCCCAAGTCCTATACCGGCATCCCAAGAAGTAAGTATAGACGCATTGGCTATGCCCCTCTGACTCGGTAACGCCAGATTGATGAAGATATTCTGCATAGCAGGATACATGTGACCATTACCAAGACCAATGATAATGGCAGAAGCATAATATCCGGCCATATTATGCACAGCGGCAAATACGAAATAGCCTACCAGAGAAAACAACATTCCTCCACAAGCATTCTTAACGATTCTACCTCGAGCCAGCGAACGGCTGCCTATCAGTCTTGAAGCCATAAGCCCCAGAGAGAGCAGAAGGAAGTACATTCCCGTACCCTCTGTAACTCCCAGCTCCTCCTTGCCGTAGATGGCCAGATATGTCGAGATAACACCATAGGAGAAGGCAAGCAGCATCACCACAATGCCGTCTCTCCATCCCTTCATCAGGAAGAAACTACCAGCCGACAGTTTTCGTTTCTCACGTATCACCTGCACACCCTTCACCTTTAAGGTTGAATTGACCAGCCACCCTGCACAAGCACTCACAAGGGCTACAAAGAAAAGGATGTTGAAATCCTGAGTCAGCTCATAAATATATATAGCCACCGATGGAGCAAAAGCCGAGGCTATATTATTGCTCAATCCGTAATAACCAATGCCCTCGCTTCTGCGTCTTGCCGGCAATGAATCCACAGCCATTGTGCTGTTCGCCACCGTTGTCGCACCAAACGGAGCACCATGCAGAGTTCTCACCACAGTAAAGACAAACAGAGAACCGGCAATCAGATAGCATCCAAAAAACAAGGCGAACAAGGCATAAACAGTCAGCAGAACCTTCTTTCTCGGAAACGAATCCACGATGAAGCCGCTAAGCGGTCGTGCTATCAATGCCACAATAGTATAGCCGGCAAGCACCGCACCAATCGTATGCTTACCTGCACCAAACTCCACATTCAGATAAATAGGCAGCAGTGGAGTTAACATATAAAAAGAAAAGAAAAGAAGGAAGTTTGCGATATTCAGTTTAACAAAATCGCTATTCCATAATTTCTCCATAAGTGATTAATCATTTACGAGTGCAAAGATACACAATAAACCTGTCAGAAACAAAAAAAGTCCCTCGTCGAGAGACTTTTTTATACACCCGCAGTAGGTAACTACTCCTCCCCTTTACGGGGGAGGTGCATGTCGGGCGGATGGGGTCTTTTAATTTTTAAACACTATCTCGTTGCCTTGGGCGTCGACCTTGATTGGGTGTTCGCTGTTCACTTCGCCTGCGAGGATACGCTTCGACAGATCATTTAGCAGATAACGCTGGATTGCACGTTTCACAGGTCTTGCCCCGTATTCAGGATCGTAACCAGCCTTTGACAGGAAATCAACGGCAGCATCGGTAACATTCAGTTCAATGCTATTTTCCTTAAGCATCTTCTGCACAGAAGTAATCTGCAGACGGACAATCTCACGGATTTCCTGCTCGTTCAGAGGAGCGAACATCACTATTTCGTCAATTCGGTTAAGGAATTCTGGACGGATGGTCTGCTTGAGCATCTCCATAACCACTTTCTTAGCATCTTCGGCAGCCTGATCGTAAATTTCCTGCCTTACCCTCACATCCCATTTGTCCTCAGCTTTCTCATAACGACGCGCAGCCATGTCGAACTTCTCCTGTATGAGGTTGCTTCCGAGGTTGGAAGTCATTATGATAATCGTATTCTTGAAGTTCACCGTACGACCTTTGTTGTCGGTCAGACGTCCGTCGTCAAGCACCTGAAGCAGCGTGTTGAACACATCAGGATGAGCTTTCTCAATCTCGTCGAAGAGCACCACCGAGTAAGGTTTGCGACGAACAGCCTCGGTCAGTTGACCGCCCTCGTCATAACCTACATATCCTGGAGGCGCACCAATCAGTCGGCTCACGCTGTGCTTCTCCTGATATTCACTCATATCAATACGAGTCATTAGATTCTCATCGTCGAAGAGGTAGTCAGCCAGAGCCTTTGCCAGTTCAGTCTTACCCACACCGGTCGTACCGAGGAAGATAAAACTGCCTATCGGTCGTCGGGGATCCTGCAATCCGGCACGGCTTCTGCGAACCGCATCAGCCACAGCGGTAATGGCACTATCCTGACCAATCACACGCTTATGCAGTTCCGCCTCGAGGTTAAGCAGTTTGCTGCGTTCGCTCTGCTGCATCTTTGCCACTGGAATACCGGTCCAGCGGCTTACAACCTCGGCAATGTCGTCGGCAGTCACCTCTTCCTTAATCATCGCATTGCCTGCCTGAGTCTTCGCCAGTTCAGCCTGGATATCGCGGATTTCCTGTTCCAGAGCCTGCAACTTGCCATAGCGGATTTCAGCCACCAGTCCGTAGTTGCCTTCACGCTCAGCCCTCTCAGCGTCGTATTTGAGTTGTTCTATCTGCTGCTTGTTCTGCTGAATTTTATTCACCAGACTACGCTCGCTCTCCCACTTAGCCTTGTACGATGCCTCCTTCTCCTTAAGCTCAGCAATTTTCTTCTCAACATCGGCAAGTTGCTGGGTGGAAGGCGCATCACGCTTGATGGCTTCGCGCTCGATTTCCAGTTGTTTCAGAGTACGCTCGATGTCATCCAGTTCTTCCGGCACAGAGTCACGCTCCATTCTCAGTTTGGCAGCCGCCTCGTCCATCAGGTCGATGGCCTTGTCAGGCAGGAAGCGCTCTGTGATATATCTGTTAGAGAGTTCTACAGCAGCAATGATAGCCTCGTCCTTGATACGTACCTTGTGGTGATTCTCGTAACGTTCCTTCAATCCACGCAGAATGCTAATTGCGTCCACCGTGTCAGGTTCGTCCACCATCACCGTCTGGAAACGACGTTCTAACGCCTTGTCCTTCTCAAAGTACTTTTGGTATTCATCAAGGGTCGTTGCGCCAATGCTGCGCAGTTCGCCACGAGCCAGAGCTGGTTTGAGGATGTTAGCGGCATCCATCGCACCCTCGCTCTTGCCAGCACCCACGAGCGTGTGGATCTCGTCGATAAAGAGGATGATATTGCCGTCCGACTTCGTCACTTCGTTTACTACGCTCTTCAACCTCTCCTCGAACTCACCCTTGTACTTTGCGCCCGCAATCAGAGCACCCATATCCAGTGAGTACAACTGCTTGTTCTTAAGATTCTCAGGCACATCGCCACGCAGGATTCGGTGAGCCAGCCCCTCTACAATCGCAGTCTTACCAGTACCCGGTTCGCCCACAAGGACAGGGTTGTTCTTAGTACGACGGCTCAGAATCTGAAGCACACGACGAATTTCTTCGTCACGACCAATCACAGGGTCAAGCTTACCGCTTCGCGCCTGTTCTATCAAGTTCGTAGCATACTTCTCAAGAGCCTGGTAAGTATCTTCACTCGACTGAGAGTTCACCTTGCTTCCGCCTCTCAACTGCTGAATGGCTGCGGCCAGTTCCTTCTTCGTCACACCCATGTCCTTCATCATCTTCGACACCGTGCTGTCCACCTCGAGAAGAGCCATCAGCATCGGTTCAATAGACACATATTCATCACCCATCGATTTGGATATCTCGACAGATTTCTGCAGCACCTGATTAGCCGCATTGCTTAGGTAAGGTTCACCGCCGCTCACCTTTGGTCCGCTGGCAGCATCGCTCTGAACAATGTGGAGCAGGTTCTGCTCGTTCACACCCAGTTTCTGGAAAATGAACTGAGTCACGTTCTCTCCCACTTTCATCACACCAGCCATCAAGTGAGCAGGTTCCACTACCTGCTGACCCAATTGCTGAACCAGGTTCACAGCCTCCTGGACTGCTTCCTGCGCCTTTATTGTAAAATTCTTGAAATTCATAATCTATCCTCCTTTTCTTTTTCAAATTATTTCAAACAAAAATCAGCAAGAGTCGTACCAGTCCACTCGATACAGACAAAATGGCAACAATTAAGACAAAAAGACATACCGCAGAACATTTTCTTTTGCTGCTTCACGTATCGGTTCCTTTTCCTGCTGATCCAACATCTTATACAATTCCTGAAGCTCTATCTCTTCCATTATACTATAGCTATTTGCTTAAATGTACGACATCTTAATGCAAGAGGAAGAGAGCAACTTGGTCCACTTATCCCGGGGCTATTTGATTAATAATAAACTCGTCCCAATTTTAACGGGACACTAATGAAAATAGTAACATGTTTTTTTTACGTAAAATGCATCGCTTTTTCCACATGCTTTTCCCGTACGTGAAGACCGCATAAATACAGGGCTTCTACGTAAGTTTAATTTTTCAATTTTTCAATTTTTCAATTTTTCAATTTTTTTAGGTGAAAAATCTATTTATATTATTATATATATAATAATATAAGTTATTTGATAGGCTATGTATAAAATACAAAAAATTGAAAAATTGAAAAATTGAAAAATTGAAGTTTTGTCTTTTCATATCCATTCCTGAATATGGAGGTTCTTCCACATCAAGTTTGACTCTGAAACCTGGCGTTTGTTAAAGATAGTTAAACGTGAAAATAATTAACTATTAAAGTTAAATTTAACACTCGATTTTTCGTATCTTTGTATTGCGAAAAGAGAACGGAAACACTAGTCGGCACAGACAAAAAATTTTTCAACTACGCTGAAAAAATCTTTTTACCGCGGACAAAGTATTTTTCATGTGTAGAGACAAAATTTTCACGTGTACAGGCGCAGGATTTAGTTCCGAATTTCGCTAATAAAAAAATAATCAAAAATCATTTATCAACCAGCCCTTAATATCTGAATCATCCCCCTACTGGGCGAGATTAGTGGATTCGGTTACATAGGTTAGACGAAGCGATTTTCATTTATTCAAGTCATTAGTTGGAAGAGGAATTCTTGAAGACAAAGCGTTTTTGCATGGTATAGTTCCAGAAGACGGCGACAAGAATGGCAATGATGGTCTTAACAATCATTACAAGTTGTAGAGACGCACGCTCTCCCGAGCCAAATCCTTCAATAATGGATATGACAAGGACATTGCCTAGTGTGTTGAGCAGGATGCTTCCAGCCCACACTAATGAATAGCGCAGCGCAATACGGCGCTTGGACGTTTCCTGTGACTTGAATGTCCAACGGTAATTGATGACGCAGTTGACTACTCCTCCTGTCAAAGCTCCCAAGAAGGTACTAACTGCCAAAGGCATTCCCAGAACCTGATAGAGAAATGCCGTGAGCAGGAAATCGCATGCCGTGGCGACTATTGCTGAAAACTGTGCTTTGAGAAACTGGAGTTTCAAAATAATAATTAAAAATTATAAATTATAAAGCCATCCGGATGAGGGTTTATAAGGATATTAGGAGGAGGATTATGAGTCCGTAGATGCCGGCAAGGATATCGTCGAGCATTACTCCCCACCCGCCTCTGACTGCTTCCATGCGGCGGATGCCAAGGGGCTTGACGATGTCTAAGAAGCGGAAAAGGAGAAAGGCAGCAAGGATGTAGCCCCAATGCATGGATTCGGGTACTCCAAGCAGACAGATCCATGTGCCCACGACTTCATCAATGACTACCCGAGAGGGGTCTTCTCCCCACTCTTTCTCTACACGGCGGATGGCAGGTATGGAGATGAGGGTAATGACTACTATAGAGATAGCAGTAGCTATGCGCAGAGTGAATGAATCAAGATACGAAGAAGCTAACCACCACAGGGCTGTAGCAAAGAGGGCACCCATGGTACCTGGTGCTACTGGACTGTAGCCGACACCTAAAGCAGTTGTAATGAGTTTGGAATGCAAGGGAGTGGGTCTGTTATATTTTCCTGAACTTGAGTTTAGCGTCTTCTGATTGGAGAATCATGCCGTCGGAGTTAAGCTGAAGGACCTGGAAGGTTTCATCGGTGTGGTAGATTCCCCATTTCTCTACGAGGTATATTTCGGATTCGTCAAGCAGCTGGTTGTCGTCTGCAGATGTGGCGTTTTCGCTCTCCTTACATATATTATATATACGGAGGGTGCGGCCGGAATGCTCGAAAAGAGAGAAGAACTGATGTATCTGGCCTTCTGCATCGAACTGGACAGTATGCATCTGGAAGGAGAGATAGATTCCTTTTGCCTTGACTGTTTCTGTCTGATTGTTGTGCTCCACTTCAAGCAGTTGCCACATACCATCGAGAACTCCGTTCATGGGCAGTTTGTCACAAGCTGTGAATGTGAGCAGCGACAGCAGAATGATTATGAGTATGTTGCGATGTGATTTCATAGGTTGAATTTTTTTGAGACGGTGAGTGCTGCACCAAAACTGTTGCCTAAGAGATGGCCATGATCGAGACCGAGGGAGAGTCGTCCTGCCCATTGCTTAGCCCAATGGGGACGGTATGTTGTTTCAAGCAGGAAGTAGTTCTGATTTACTATCTCGGCAATGGGATGGTTGTAATCGCCCCAGTTGCGTGTAAACGACATCATTACCCGGTAATGGAGTTCGCTAAAGGGGGTGCCTGAAAAGGCAAGATGCCATGCCTGGACACGGGTGTTGTTGAAAAGGAGTTTGCCTGTATTGTCCCATGCCTCTGTCTTGAAATAGACGGGGGATGTGAGGAAGGGATGTCCGATGCCGTAACCCCAGTGCTGCCAACCTGAATAAAGATTGTGGTTGTAGTAGCTGTCGCGTCCGTTCATCTTCTCTGGCATGGTGGCTGTGGCATCGTGATAGACTGCACCCGACTGGTTGGTGGTGCTGAGATGCTCAAGAACGGCAGTATCAACAAATCGGTTCTTGGGAAACTGGACTTCGAGTCCGATGAGGTGGTCATAGATGCCGTATTGAACGGTAAGCATGGACTGATCCTCGAAGTAGCGTTCGAAGTAGGCTTTTGCCTGCCACTGGCCTCCATAATAGTTGAGTGCCATGATGTAGCTACCGAGGTGGTTGCCGGCTGTGTTGCGGTCTACTCCGTCGGTAGCGTCGCCTCCACGACAGAAGAGCGCATCCCAGCATCCTGCAAGTCCGCCCTTATGATGGATTGTGGTGTAGTCGGATATGCCTCGTCCCTTGACGTTGTAGGATGTTCCTCCGAATTGGGACATCATCTGAATGCCTATCTCGTAGGTCAGGGGAAAGACTTCCTTCTTACCGAAGCGCAGACTGAGTGCTTTCTCGTGATATAGAGTGTTGGATGTGTAGTGGTTGGGATAGTTGACCACGCTGCTTTGCCAGCTGCCGTCGGTGGTAAGTCCATAGGAAAGGCGCGCCTTCCACTGCACCCATTTGTTGGTCCAGGGCAAATTGCAATAATCCACTTCGCCACGAATCTGTGGAATGGGACGTGCGTTATTGCCTGCGCTAAGTCCTCCACTGGTGAGTTCTCCGTTTCTCAGGTTAATGGGATATTCCTTCGCTCCGATAATGAGTCGGACTTTCTTGTACTGGGCCTCCAGAAAGGCCTGCTGAACGATTAGGTCTGAAACTCCGTTCTGCATCAGAGCGAAATCGAGTCCCAACCGCATGCTCAGGTCCTTGACTTTAGAGAAATCGGCATCGACGCCGAACGCCACACGCTCATAGGCTGAGTTGCTCTCAACGGACGACAGACCGTATTTGCCACTTGACAGCCACAGAGGAGCGTAGTCGCCCGAGCTGGCTGTCCCCGATACCTCGAGTGTGAGGCTGTCTTTGAAGTCCACGCCGCCGAAGATGTCGCAATGATGGTCTGCCTCAGTTGAATCCTGGGCAAACGACGGAGCAGCCGTACCAAGTGCAAGGAGAAGCACGCAGGCAGCCTTGGGCAGCGATTTCTTGTTTCCAACCTTAATGAGGAGTAGCCCAATGGCTGTCCAGACCAGTTCACGAACTCTGCAGATGATGCTCACCGACAGAGCCACTTGAGCCGTCATTCCCAGTTTAGCTACAGACATCGCAAATCCGCCCTCTCGTCCTCCAAGTTGCAGGGGGAGGAAGAAGAGTATGTTTGCAAACAGCGATGTGAATGCAAGAATGAGGATGGAATAAATAAAAATCATAAATGGTGAATGTAGGTTGATAAATGATGAACCGGAGAAAATCTGCAACATGAAGAATATCTCGAAGGACTGGAGAAGACGACCTATATATTCGAGGATGAACGACGAATAGAAGCTGCGCTTGTTCTGCTTGTGCAGATCGGAAATCTGAGTGTCTATCTTTATGATGTCTTCCTCATGCTCCTGCACGAAGCGTAAGCTCCACTTCTTAAGTCCCGGGATGCGTGAAAGGAATCGGAAGAGCTTGCGAACCATCCCGTTCTTGTAGCCTTTCACAAAGAAATAGATGCCGGTCATGGCAAAAAGTGTGATGATGCCGAGAAGAATGCCCATTACAGGAGTGAGCGGAACGAATATGAGGTACAGGACTATGGCTGTGACCCAGTACCAGAAATGGGCGAAGATGAACATCATGGCAAAGAGCAGGACGGACGATGAAGCTCGCTGAACACCGATGTAGGGTTTCAGCTCCATTATCTTATATGGTTCGCCTCCAAGCAGGCCTACGGGAGTGGCATAGTTGAGGGCGAAAGCGGAAACGGTTATTTTGAACAGTCGCCAGAACGACACGTTGCATGGTCCGCTTCCCTTGATGATGATGCGCCACGACCATGCATTCATGAGATAGAGCACGAGCCACATGCCGATGATTGGCACGAGCCAGTAGCCCGCACTACAAAGCTGCTGCCACAGTTGAGCGAGACTCACGTCGAAGGTGAGAATCATCAATACTACGGCAGCTATGCCGATAATGAAGAATATGTTTCTGGTTTTAGAACTCACTCTTCGGTTTCCTGGTCGAGTTTAAGTTTATAACTGTCATCGCGCTTTTCGTAATACTGCTTGCTGAGGGGATTGGCGAATGCGGCATCATAGGTGGCACGATTGCGACAGATGTCGATGGCTGCATAGATGGCTTCACGCATTGATGAAGCAGAAGCCTGGTTCTTGCCGGCAATGTCGTAGGCTGTGCCGTGATCGGGCGAAGTGCGGACAACAGGCAGACCTGCGGTGAAGTTCACTCCGTCGTCCATAGCAAGTGCCTTGAATGGAGCAAGTCCCTGATCGTGGTACATAGCCAGTATTGCATCGAAATGGCGATAATTTCCACTTCCAAAGAATCCATCAGCTGAATATGGTCCGAAACAACGGATTCCCTTCTCAAATGCTTCCTCAACGGCAGGAGTGATAATTGTTTGCTCCTCTTGGCCAAGCAGACCTCCGTCGCCGGCATGAGGATTTAGTGCAAGGACAGCAATGCGAGGGTTGTCAATCTTGAAATCACGCTTAAGGGAGAGGTCAAGAATCTCCAGTTTCTGAAGAATCTTCTCCTTGGTGATATTCTCAGCCACTTTTGCGATTGGCAGGTGAGTAGTCACCAATGCCACCTTGAGGTTCTTGTTCATAAGAATCATCAAGGCTTTCTTTCCGTCACCAGCCTTGTTCTCAATATACTCGGTGTGACCGGCGAAGTGGAACTTATCGCTCTGAATGGTATTCTTGTTGATAGGTGCGGTAACCACAGCGTCAATCTTGTGATTAGACAAGTCGTTGATGGCAGCTTCCAGCGACTTGAACGCAGCCGCACCAGCTTCCTCTGACGGCTGACCGTAGTCGATTTTCAGTTCCGCCTCACCAAAGAGATTGATGAGGTTCAACTGATTTACAACGGCATCCTTTGCCGAAGAAATCACAGTAAAGTTGGTATTACTTTCGATTGCCTTGCGATGGTAAGTAGCAGCTTTTGGCGAACCATAAATAATTGGCGTACAACAAGAAAGCATCTCTTCTTCAGCAAACGCTTTAAGTATAGTTTCATAACCTACACCATTGATGTCGCCATGAGTTATTCCAATTTTCAGATTTCCCATATACGTACATATTTATTGTTTTGCAGGAAGTTGAAGCGTATAGAGAGCTGCCTCAAGACGGCGTATCATAGAACGCTTCATCTTGTCGGGAGCATATACAAATCCTTCCACTACTATTACTTTATTATTAATTGTATCAACTTGTGAGTGCGACACGTATGGTCCACCCATAGCATCTATAGTCATTTCCCAAAGTCCACGACATTCCTGAACATAATGTCCCTGAACAGTCATATCCTTGACTGAGATGAATTCATGGTTGGTGGACATCTTGCTGCCAGGAAGTTCGCCTGGAATGTTGCGTCCCATGAAGGTGTCACGAAGTGCGAGAAAAGCAGGTTCAGTGAATACACGTTCGGTAGCATAGGGATAGCTGTAGATACAAATGCTGGAGATGGAAGAGATGCCGTCGTCGGTCGCCCAGATGAAATCCTTGCCAATTTTCATGCGTTTAAGGTCGGCAGGTATGTGCATGTGGCATCCGAACATTTCCTCGACCTTCTTATCAAACTTGATGTTGTGCTCGTCTTCAAGACGTCGTGCCTCACGGTTAATCTCCTCGGTTGTGATGAAATTCAGGAGTTCGTCGCAATGATCCCAAAGATACTCAGAAACCACATCGCTCGATGGTCCGTGGAGAGTGACAATGAGCTGCGGACGAGAGAAGACGTCACGTTGATACTCCATCTTGGCACGGGTGAAATGGTTGTTTATGTCTATGACAACGATATTGCGGAAAAGATTGGTGATGCGGTCGTAGTGGTTGGGAGCCACGCGGCTGATATGGAGCGTAGGTTCTTCCTGGGGAAGCATAGGCATGGACTTACCTAGAGTTTCCTTGATGGTTTTGCCGAGATCTCCGTTCCACAAAGAGTCTTCTGCCACAATCATCACTTCATAAGGGTTGCCCGACGACTTTGGAGTCATGGAGCAGGATGCGAGCATCAATACTAGAGCCATGCATCCCAATAATCTTTTCAAACTTACCATTATTAAAATAATTATGTCGCTAATTATTTTCTGCGGGAGGACCGCAGAACACGGAGGCTAGGAAGGGTCTTCCATCATCCTTTTAGTTGACAGAAGGCCGCAGGCAGCCATGATGTCTTCGCCACGCGATGCGCGAATTGTAGTAAAAAGTCCATGTTTAGTGAGGTAATCACGGAATTCAGTCATGGACGCATCGTCTGTTCCCTCAAGGTCCACATTAGGAATGGTGTGGAAACGGATGAGGTTGATGCGGCAGTCAAGTCCTCGAAGGAGTTTGAGAAGCGCATCTGCATGAAGCTTGGAGTCGTTCACGCCTTTGAAAACGATGTACTCGAACGACAGACGACGCTGGTGGGCAAAATCGTACTTACGTAGCAATTCCACCACTTCCGCAATAGCGAATTGTCGTTCAGCAGGCATCAGCTGGAGGCGCTGTTCATGAATGGGTGAATGGAGGCTTACAGCAAGGTGGCATTCGCTCTCGTCAAGGAAACGATGCAGATTCTTGCGCAAACCAACAGTTGATACGGTGATGCGATGCGGACTCCATCCGTAACCATCCTTTGAAGTGAGGATTTCTAGAGCCTTCATCACTTCGTCGAGATTGTCGAATGGTTCGCCTTGCCCCATGAACACAAGGTTTGTAAGTCCACGTTCACGCATAGCCCAACTCACCTATGCCAGTATATCGGTAGCGGTGAGATTTCCATGAAAGCCCTGTTTGCCGGTATGGCAGAAGAGGCAATTCATCTTGCATCCCACCTGAGTGGAAACGCAGAGTGTAGCACGTTCGTCATCGGGAATATAGACGGTTTCTACAAACTGACCACTCTGTGTGGGAAAAAGAAGTTTCTCCGTGCCGTCAACACTATTCAGACTTTCAATGGGTTCTACAGCACCCACACTATAGTTCAGTTTCAGTCTCTCGCGTGCATCCTTGGAGAGATTGGTCATATCATCTATGCTTCGCACATGCTTCTGGTAGAGCCAACCTGCTATTTGTTTAGCCGCAAAACGCGGCATACCCATCTGGGCAGCCACGTCCTGCAGTTCATATATATTCTTACCTAAAAGCATGGGAGAAAATTTCTTACCAAGCAAAAATCGGATAGTCATTCATGATGCTGTTAACCTTCTCACGAACCGATGTGATGACACGGTCGTCTTCAGGAGAGTTCAGCACAGTTTCGATGAGTTCAGCAATAACCAGCATGAGATCTTCCTTAGCGCCACGAGTAGTCATGGCAGGAGTACCAAGACGGATTCCACTTGTCTGGAATGCAGAACGAGTATCGAACGGAACCATATTCTTGTTTGCTGTAATGTCGGCAGCAACAAGAGCCTTCTCTGCAACCTTACCTGTGAGGTCTGGATACTTTGGACGGAGGTCAACAAGCATAGAGTGGTTGTCGGTACCGCCTGAGCAGATATAGAATCCGCGGTCGATGAGAGCCTGAGCGAGAACAGCAGCGTTCTTCTTAACTTGCTTCTGGTACTCAACGAACTCTGGCTGGAGAGCTTCACCGAAGGCAACAGCCTTGGCAGCAATCACATGTTCGAGCGGGCCGCCCTGCTGTCCTGGGAACACAGCAGAATTGAGGAGTGCAGACATCTTCTTGATTTCACCCTTTGGAGTAGTGAGTCCCCAAGGATTGTCGAAGTCCTTGCCAAGCAGGATGATACCACCACGAGGACCACGGAGAGTCTTGTGAGTAGTAGAAGTAACGATGTGTGCATATTTCAGAGGGTTGTCGAGGAGTCCGGCAGCAATAAGACCTGCAGGATGAGCCATGTCAATCATAAGCATTGCACCTACCTCGTCGGCAATCTGGCGCATGCGCTTGTAGTCCCAATCACGGCTATATGCAGAACCACCACCAATAATCAGCTTTGGTTTGTTTTCCAATGCGAGACGTTCCATCTCATCATAGTCCACGCGGCAAGTATCAGGATTGAGGTTATAGCCAACCGGACGGTAAAGGATACCACTGGTATTCACATGGCTACCATGAGAGAGGTGACCTCCGTGGTCGAGGTTAAGACCCATAAAGCAATCGCCTGGCTTAAGGACAGTCAGCAATACAGCTGCGTTTGCCTGTGCTCCACTATGAGGCTGTACGTTGGCATACTCAGCACCGAACAACTGCTTGATGCGGTCAATGGCGATCTGCTCTGTCTGGTCCACTACTTCACATCCACCATAGTAGCGCTTGCCGGGATAACCCTCTGCGTACTTGTTTGTGAGGCATGAGCCTTGAGCTTCCATCACCTGGTCGCTTACGTAGTTTTCACTGGCAATGAGCTCCATGCCCTTTACTTGTCTCTGATGCTCCTTCTCAATCAACGAGAAGATTTGATCGTCTCTTTTCATTTTAAAGAAATAAATATGTTTGTGTAAAAAATTTTAAGCAAAATCCGTAATTCCGTGCAAAATTAGCAATAAATGCGCACATACGCAAACCACTTTATTAAGATTTTGATTTTGGGCACAAAAAAAAGACATCCTGCCATGGTGCAAGATGTCTTAAATCCCTGTGTGGAGCTGGAGGGAATTGAACCCTCGTCCAAACATGGAAGCCATACGCTTTCTACATGCTTATTTCAGACTTCGGTTTTCGTGCATCAGCAAGACCTGAACCACCCACTAACGCCTTATCTCCTAAAATTTCATCAACTGTGCGGAGCCACAGCAGACTATTCCCGATTTTCCTGCACCGCTGAACTGAACGCTTCGGGACGAATAGCTTTCAGGGCGATGTCTCGTTCCCTCGCCTGGCAAGGGAATAAAGTTAATCTACTATACTTCGATTAAGCTGCGAGAGCATAAGTGTTGTTGCCAGATAAATTCTGCGAGAGCCTGGATTAAAGAGACGGCCATCAACGCTCTGCATGCTTACGTACCACTCCATCATGCTGTCAAATCCATGTCAACCCCATAACAGATAGTTTTCGTGGCGCAAAGTTAGTTTTTTTTCTCCAATCAGGAAATAGTCACAACCCTTTTTTCATTTAATTTTTGCAAAAAAACACCGAAAAAAGCCGAAAGACGAAATATTTATTTGATTAATTAATTACAAATTAGTAATTTTGCACAAATTTTCCGGAAGAGACATCCATTTACAATGAAGAAAAGTACTTTCACCATACTGGTATCTGCCACATTATTAATTATATCTTGTAGCGAATATAACCAGATATACAAGACACAGGATATCGATTACAAATACGAAGCTGCAAAGCAATGCTACGTCAACGGCAGGTATTCACAGTGCGAGCAACTCCTTGGAGACATGATTATGATGTTGAAAGGCACAGACAAGGCAGAGGAATCACTCTTTATGTGTGCTATGTGCTATTACAACATGGGTGACTACGAAACAGCAACCAGCTACTTCGACCGCTATTACAAAACCTACCAGAGAGGAGAATTCACCGAACTGGCACGATTCTACAGCGGAAAGGCAGGATATCTGCAATCGCCCGACCCACGTCTCGACCAGTCTCCTACCTATACCGCACTCAACTCACTTCGCGACTTCTTGGAATTCTATCCCTATAGCGACAAGCGTGAGGAAGTGAACGACATGATTTACCAACTTCAGAACAGACTTGTGGAGAAAGAATACGCTGCAGCCAAGCTCTACTACAACCTGGGAAGCTACACAGGAAACTGTGCCAACGGCGGTAGCAACTACGAGGCAAGTATCATTACTGCGGAAAACGCACTTGAAACATATCCCTACAACAACCTGCGCGAGGAGTTGTACATGCTCATTCTCAGAGCACGCTACCAGCTGGCTCAGAACAGCGTTGAGGGCAAGGCAGACGAACGCTATCGTCAGACCATCGACGAATACTACGGATTCAAGAACGAGTTTCCAGACAGCAAATACATGAGTGAGGCAGACAAGATTTTCCGTAACTCAAATTCAAAAATACGTAATTAGAAAACAACTAAAAATCAAAACCATATGGATTTCAAGAAAATTAAAGCTCCAACAACAACTACTACTCGTAACCTCAACGACTTGAGCAAGGAGACAGGTAATGTTTATGAAAGTGTGGCAATCATCGCAAAGCGCGCAAACCAGATTTCTGCAGAGATGAAAGACGAACTCTCTAAAAAACTTCAGGAATTCGGAACTACAAGTGACAATCTTGAAGAAGTATTTGAGAACGACGAGCAGATTCAGATCTCACGCTTCTACGAGCGTCTGCCAAAACCAACACTCATTGCCACAGAGGAATTCCTAAACGACAAGATTTACTTCCGCAACCCAACAAAGGAAGTTCAGGACAATCTGTACTAATCGCATCAGTACACATTTATTATGATACAACGTATTCAGACGATATACCTCGCAATAGTAGCCATATTGAGTAGCGTATCGTTGTTTTCCGTTATAGCACGATTCACCAATGGTGCGGACACCGTAGCGGAATTCACAAACTTCAGTTTCTCCACACTCAAGGAACCGTTCACAGCAATGACGAGCACAGGTCCTTGGGCGTTGGGATGTATTCTGATTCTGGTTATTCTGCTGACCATCGCAACTATATTCATGTTCAATCACCGCATGCACCAGTTGCGACTCACCATCTTCAACACCATTCTGCTTGTTGGCTACGTAGCTGTCTATGGATTCTTCTCATGGCTCTACCTCAACAAACTGGCTGTTGTGGACGCAAAGGCAGATGTAGAGTTCCAGCTCTGCGCTATGGCCATCTTTCCTGTGATCAGCATCATCCTCAACATCATGGCGATTCATAACATCCGCAAGGACGAACGTCTCGTCCGCTCACTCGACAGAATAAGGTAAAAAAATGGACTTCAGAGACTTAGTACAAAAACGACGCAGCATCCGCAAGTTCAGTGACAAGGAGCTGTCTCCCGAAGACGTGCAGACCATCCTGCGCGCAGGATTGATGTCGCCTACTTCAAAGAGCAGCCGTGCATGGCATTTCATCGTTATTGACGACAAGAACATGCTTGAGAAAATGTCGCAATGCAAGAATGCAGGAGCAGACTTCGTGAAGGACGCTCCGCTTGCCGTAGTTGTACTAATGGACACAGAACTCACCGACGTCTGGGTGGAAGACGCAAGCATAGCAGCCGTAACCATGCAGTATCAGGCAGCCGACCTCGGACTTGGCAGCTGCTGGGCACAGGTACGTCTGCGAGGAAGAGAAGATGAAGGAGTGCTGGCCAACGACCTGCTCCGCATGCTGCTTCAATATCCTACCACATGGGAGGCTGAGTGCATCATCGCCTTCGGTTATCCTGCCATAGAACGCAAGCCGCAAGATGAAGACAAACTGAAATGGGAGGCTGTGGAAGTGAAATGAAAATCACGTTAATAGGCGCAGGAAACTTAGCTACCAGTTTAGCACTTGCCTTGAAAAAAGCTAACCATGAAATTCTTCAAGTTTACAGCCGTACAGAAGAATCAGCACGAGAATTAGCGCAAAAGCTTAGTCTCGAAGCATACACAACGGATTTGGCTGCAATCAACTCCGACTCCGATATTTACATTGTCGCACTTACCGACAACGCTCTCACTCAGCTCGCCCCTACTCTTTCCCAGGGACGAACTTCTGCGTTGTGGCTCCACACAGCCGGCAGCATTCCTATGGACACATTCACCTGTGAACGTCGAGGAGTGATGTATCCAATGCAGACATTCTCAAAGGAAAGGATTGTCGATTTCAGCAACATACCCGTATTCATTGAAGCATCAAGACCAGAGGATGTGAGCATCGTTAAAGATCTGGCTTACTCAATCACGAAAACAGTAATCGAACTCAGCAGCAACGAACGCAAATACCTGCATCTTGCCGCCGTGTTCTGCTGCAATTTTCCAAATCACTTTGCCACTATAGCTTCACAGATACTTCAGGAGCACAACATCCCTTTCAGCGTGATGCTGCCGCTCATCGACGAGACTATTGGTAAGCTCCACAACATGCAGCCACGCCAGGCACAGACAGGACCTGCCGTGCGACGCGACCAGAAAGTCATGCAGGCACACATCGACATTCTGATCAGGGAACAGCATCCGGAATTAGCACATATTTATAATATCATAAGCAAAAGCATTCAGGACTATGATCAACTATGATTTAACCAAGATACGAGCCATCATCTTTGACGTTGACGGAGTGTTGAGCCATCAGACCATAAGTCTTCACCCCAATGGCGAACCTATGCGCACAGTCAACATCCGCGACGGCTATGCCCTTCAGTACGCTGTGAAGTGCGGACTCCACCTCGCCATTATCTCAGGAGCAAAGACCGAATCCGTGCTTCATCGCTATGCAGGACTGGGACTCACCGACATCACCCTCGGTTCTTCAGTCAAGATCAAGGACTTTGAGGCACTCTGCAGCAAATACAGTCTTAAGCCGGAAGAGATAATTTATGTTGGCGACGACATCCCCGACTACGAAATCATGATGCTCGTTGGACTCCCCTGCTGCCCTGCCGACGCGGCACAGGAGATTAAGAACATCTCCAAATACATATCACCATTCAACGGTGGAGATGGCTGCGGACGCGACATCATAGAACAGGTTCTGAAGGCACAATCAAAATGGATGAACGATGATACAGCATTTGGATGGTAAGAAAATCATACTGGCGAGCAACTCGCCACGACGTCGCGAACTCCTCTCAGGATTAGGGTTGGAATTTGAGGTACGAACCCTTCAAGGCATAGACGAGAGCTATCCCGGCAATCTTGTTGATGAGGACATTCCCAAACACATCTCAGCACAGAAAGCGGCAGCCTATCTACCCACTCTTGCCGACGACGAACTCCTCATCACCGCTGACACCATAGTCTATCTCGACCGTAAAGTCCTCGGCAAGCCCAAAGACGCTGATACTGCCAAGGAAATGCTCCGTCAGCTTTCAGGCAAGACACACGAAGTCATAACAGGCGTGACTATTGCCACAAAGAATAGACAGAAAACCTTTGCCGTAACAAGCCAGGTCACCTTCGCCAACCTTACCGACGAAGAGATTGACTACTACATCGTCAACTACCGTCCCTTCGACAAAGCGGGTGCCTATGGCATTCAGGAATGGATTGGCTACATTGGAGTCACAAGACTCGAAGGTTCCTATTTTAATGTCATGGGATTGCCAATTCAGCGCCTTTATACCGAGTTAAAGGTGTGGTAAATGCATTTTTTTTCAAAAAAGATGCAAAAAATTTGCGACACTCGTACTAAATCACTATTTTTGCTAAATCATGTTAACACACCATGAAATTAAAAATCATTTTTAATAACAATTTTATAAAACTAACGAATCAATTATGAGTCAAAAAAGAGTCTACACTTTCGGTAACGGAAAAGCCGAAGGAAACGCAAAGATGCGCGAGGAACTCGGTGGTAAGGGTGCTAACCTTGCCGAAATGAACCTCATCGGAGTACCAGTTCCTCCTGGTTTCACAATCACAACCGACTGCTGCAACGAATACTATGAAGTAGGTCAGCAGAAGATTATGGAGTTGCTCAACGACGACGTCATGGCAGCTGTGAAGCACATCGAAACACTTATGAACTCAAAGTTCGGCGACAAGGAAAACCCACTGCTCGTCAGTGTACGTTCAGGTGCACGTGCTTCAATGCCTGGTATGATGGACACCATCCTCAACCTCGGTCTTAACGACGAAGTTGCAGAAGGAATGGTTAGCAAGACCAATAACCCACACTTCGTTTACGACTCTTATCGTCGTTTCGTTCAGATGTATGGTGACGTGGTTCTCGAAATGAAGCCAGTCAACAAGGAAGACATCGATCCATTCGAGGAAATCATCGAGCAGGTTAAGGAAATCCGTGGTGTAAAACTCGACAAGGACCTCTCTGTTGACGAACTCAAGGAACTCGTTAAGCGTTTCAAGGCAGCCATCAAGGAACGTACAGGCAAGAGCTTCCCTGACGACCCAATCGAACAGCTCTGGGGTGCTATCTGCGCAGTATTCCGCTCTTGGATGAACGAACGCGCCATCCTCTACCGCAAGATGGAAGGAATTCCAGACGAATGGGGAACAGCAGTTTCAGTTATGGCAATGGTATTCGGAAACATGGGCGACACTTCAGCTACAGGTGTATGCTTCAGCCGCGACGCAGCAAACGGCGAGAACGTATTCAACGGTGAATACCTCGTTAACGCACAGGGTGAAGACGTTGTAGCAGGTATCCGCACACCACAGCAGATCACCAAGCTCGGTTCACAGCGCTGGGCAGAGCGTGCAGGTATCAGCGAAGCAGAACGTGCAGCCAAATATCCTTCTATGGAAGAGGCAATGCCAGAAATCTACGCACAACTCAACGGCATTCAGGAGAAGCTCGAAGAGCACTATCGTGATATGCAGGATATGGAGTTCACCGTTCAGGAAGGCCACCTCTGGTTCCTCCAGACACGTAATGGTAAGCGTACAGGTGCTGCAATGGTTAAGATCGCAATCGACCTCCTCCACGAAGGCAAAATCGACGAGAAGACAGCTATCATGCGCTGCGAGCCACAGAAGCTCGATGAACTTCTCCACCCTGTATTCGACAAGAAAGCACTCTCTAATGCTAAGGTTATCGCACAGGGTCTTCCAGCAAGTCCGGGCGCAGGATGCGGACAAATCGTATTCCATGCAGACGATGCTCAGGCATGGCACGCAGACGGACACCGTGTAGTTCTCGTTCGTATCGAGACATCTCCAGAAGACCTCGCAGGTATGTCTGCAGCAGAAGGTATCCTCACTGCACGCGGAGGTATGACTTCACACGCAGCCGTTGTTGCACGTGGTATGGGTAAGTGCTGCGTCAGCGGTGTAGGTTCACTCAACGTTGACTACAAGACCAAGACTGTAGAAATCGACGGAGTAGTTTACAAGGAAGGTGACTTCATCTCTATCAACGGTACTACAGGCCAGGTTTACGCAGGTGAAGTTCCAACTAAGGCAGCTGAACTCAGTGGTGACTTCAAGGAACTCATGGACCTCTGCGACAAGTACACTAAGCTTCAGGTACGTACCAATGCAGATACTCCACACGACGCACAGGTTGCACGCGCATTCGGTGCCAAGGGTATCGGTCTTACACGTACAGAGCACATGTTCTTCGACGACCAGAAGATCATCGCAATGCGTCAGATGATTCTTGCTGACAGCGCTAAGGGACGCGAAGAAGCACTCGCTAAGCTCCTTCCTTACCAGAAGGCAGACTTCAAGGGCATCCTCGAAGCTATGGACGGACTGCCAGTAAACATCCGTCTGCTCGACCCACCACTCCACGAGTTCGTACCACACGATCTTGCAGGTCAGGAAACTATGGCAAAGGAAATGGGAGTTGACCTCCAGACTATCCAGCGCCGTGTTGCATCGCTTGCTGAAAACAACCCAATGCTCGGTCACCGTGGCTGCCGTCTCGGAATCACATTCCCAGAAATCACAGCTATGCAGACACGTGCTATTCTCTCTGCAGCATGCGAACTTAAGAAGGAAGGCAAGAACCCAATGCCGGAAATCATGGTTCCACTCATCGGTATCCTCTACGAGTTGAAGCAGCAGAAGGACATCATCCAGGCTACAGCTAAGGAAGTGTTCGCTGAATACGGAGTAGAAGTAGAATTCGAAATCGGTACAATGATTGAGATTCCACGTGCTGCCCTCACAGCAGACCGCATCGCAACCGAGGCACAGTACTTCTCATTTGGTACTAACGACCTCACTCAGATGACCTTCGGTTACAGCCGCGACGACATCGCATCGTTCCTGCCTGCATACCTCGAGAAGAAGATTCTGAAGGTTGACCCATTCCAGGTACTCGACCAGAACGGTGTAGGTCAGCTCGTTAAGATGGCAGTTGAGAAGGGACGCGCAATCCGTCCAAATCTCCGCACCGGTATCTGCGGTGAGCACGGAGGTGAACCATCTTCAGTTAAGTTCTGCGCTAAGATTGGTCTCAACTACGCAAGCTGCTCTCCATTCCGTGTGCCTATTGCACGTCTTGCAGCCGCACAGGCAGCAGTCGAGGAGTAATCGTAAGATGCTGAAAATTAGCTATATAAAGGGTAAGTATCTATAATTAGGTACTTGCCCTTTATCTTTGTGCATGTTCTGCGAGTTCTAAATGCAGATTCATTTATAGTAAAGCCCTCTCTTTGTATAATTTTTAGTAACTTTGCGCCCGATAGGTGCATGTGAAACATCAGCGCATACATTCATTGGTAAGCCCACAGCGCCTAAATAGGTCCTGTTTTGAGAAAGTTATCATAAAACTTCTGAATATATATGATTAGCAAAACATATTACAGATACATTTGGCTCCTCGACACGTTGCTGAACAGTTGTCCTCTGACGATTGAAGAGATAAACATGTTATGGGATGCTTGCCCAGCCAGTGATGGACGACCTATACCACTACGAACTTTCCACGAGCAGAGAAAGGGAATCAAGGAAATGTTTGGTGTGGAGATAGTATGCGACCGTTCACATGGTAATGTATATTATGTCAAGAACCCAGAGGTGCTGGACAAACAGAAGGTTGCTAAGTGGTTGCTGCACAAGTATAGCATCCCTCAGGGTTTTGTAACCTTTAATAGCATGAAGGACAGGGTTTTGCTGGAAGAGATTCCTCTTGGAACGACATTCCTGAATTCCATTATTGAGGCAATGCAGAAGAATGTTGAACTGCAGATTGACTACCAACGATATGAAAGCGAACAGGAAGGAGAGAATCTGCAGGAGTTTCATGTCCAGCCATACGCATTGACGGTTTTCAATCGTCGTTGGTATCTGCTTGGGTATATAAAAGAAAAGCGTGATTTGCGTACCATCGCCCTCGACCGCATTCTTGACTTGAAAATCCTTTCGACCAGTTTTGAGTTGCCTGAAGATTTCGATGCGAGGAAGTACTTTGCCAATGTTGTCGGCATCTTTGTGAATAACGACCTGCCCGTCACGAAAGTCATGATTCGCGCCTACGGTACTCAGGCAGAATACCTTCGCTCTACTCCGCTCCACAAAAGCCAATCCGAAGGTCGCTCCAAATATCGTGAGTTTGCAGAATTCACCTATAGACTGTGCATAACACCAGAGTTGGTCAGTCAGTTGTTGGCAATGGGTGATACAGTTGAGGTGCTGGAGCCGGAGGAGTTGAGAGGAAAGATGAAGGAGAGGATTAAAAATATGTTTAACTTATATTCATAACAGCCATGGACTCAAATCTAAAAGATGCTTTGAAAGAAATAATAAAAGACACATTTAAAACCATTGATACGATATATAATAATAGATATGGAGAGATTACTGATAACAATAGGAGTCGTTTGATATTTCCATGTTATTACAGCCAAAATAAAACAAATCAAAATCTAGTGAGGGTCAGCGAGCAAGAATTAAGGTTTTTATTTATAGAAACTTTTTGTAAATATTGTGATGATAATAATTTGGATTATTATTATTCTATAGAAACACCTTCGCAATATAAGTATGTGTTTTCTGAAAGAATAGAATCAGGGAAGCCTCTTCCCAGGAAAGCAGATAAAGAAGATGAATCACCTGTATCAGCCCGATTTGATATGGCCATTTATAACAAAAATAGGAAAATTGTAGCTCTTGTTGAGTTTAAGAACAATGAGAGTGATTCTGATAAGTATGAAAAGGATTTTATCAAATTATATGAAGAAAAAGAAGACAGAATATGTCTCTTTATCGATTTGATTGAAGCTTCAAATTCTGGGACTCTTGAAAAAGGAATAAAAAAAAGGTTGTCCAAGATACATACACCTCGTAAAGGGATTACATATATTGCTCATTCTATGTGCCCTAGAAATAAAGAGAGTTTCCAAACTGTGTATGATGGAGATCTTTTTGAAGGGATAGATGGATGGAGCAAGTTAAGTTACTGAATAAACAATAATCAGAAAAATATTATATTTTACACCACTTTCTGCGGCGTTTTTGCACAACAATGTCACTTTTCCTATGATACTGCAGTTTCCATTCGTATAATATAGTAGGGGCATACTATAACCCAATATTGAACTTTAAATTCTTATAGAGATTATGAGCGACGAGAAAAAGACCCGCAGACGGAGCATTTTTTTATCGAACTCCGATGAACAACAAGAAGTGTCAAAACCTTTCAAAAGGGGTTTGGGAATGAAGATTACCATTCATCGTGGCACAAATCAGATAGGCGGTTGTGTCACTGAATACGAACATAACGGTTGGCATCTGTTCGTTGATTATGGCGAAGAACTGCCTGGCGGCCCTAAGACTGGTGAGCTGCAAGTCGAGGGTTTGACTCATGGAGATTTGTCAAAGAGTGCTTTACTAATCACCCATTATCATGGTGACCATATTGGTAGCATAACAAAGCTGCCAGAGAAACTTCCTATATACATGGGTGAAGTTGCAAGGGAGATACAATTAGTGCTGTCTAACCACCTAAAGACCGTATTTCCTGCTCACAATGAAATGGTAAAGCTTCTGCAAAATGTGCAAACATTTGAACCAGGAAAGGCTTTTACATTTGGCCCTTTTAACATCAGACCTGTGACAGTGGACCATTCTGCTTTCGATGCATACGCATTCAGGATCGAGGCTGATGGTGTGTCTGCCTATCATACTGGTGATTTCCGCTTGCATGGATTCAGAAGTAGTAAGTTTTTCAAGATGCTGGAGCAGTATGTCGGCAAGGTTGACTATGTGGTATGTGAAGCTACCAATATTCTCCGACCAAATGCAACCAGTAAAAAAGAATCTGCACTACAACGCGAATTTGAGTCTCTGTTTAAAGAGAAGAAATCCTGTGTTGTCTATCTCTCATCCACCAATATTGACAGGCTGTTCTCTCTGTATCACGCAGCTTTAAAGGCTGGACGACCGTTCTATGTTGACAAGTATCAGAAAGACATTATGGATGTTGTTGTCAACAGTCAATCCATGTGGACTAAATCTTCATTGTATCAATATGGGAAAAATGTGCCAGAAGCACTGATGTACCATAAGTTTGACAAGAATCGCTTCTTTGTATCTGACTCTTTTAAAGAGTTTCTTAACGAGAAAGGTTATGTGATTATCGCTCGGAGTAGCGATCGTTTTGATGATCTTCTTGAACAAATTCCAGGAGAGAAGCAAAAAGTGCTATCCATGTGGGATGGCTATGTCAAAGAGGGAACCGAAGCATACAATGAGAATTTAGCCAACTCATTGGATGGCGAATATGATAATTTGCATACCAGTGGCCATATTGACATGAAAGATTTGAGCAAGTTCTTCCATCAACTTCAGCCAAAGGCCATAATCCCCATCCATACAGACAGCCCAGATGAGTTTGCAAAACTGTTCTGCGATGAATGGCCTGTTATCAGGCTTTATGATGGTCAGTCTATTTCTCCAATATCTGCATCAACGGTAGATTCCTGTAGTGCAAGCATATTCTGTACCAAGGTCCTTGAAGATGGAACGGTCTATGAAAGCCAAGAAGATAGGGAAGAGGCTCATGGTCTCGATGTTAAGTCTATCGGTGCTTTCAAGACAATCGAGGATTCCAAGTTTGCTTTGGTTCATACTTTATACAGACCTGCTGCTATTGTGGGCTACGAGATAGAGGAAGAAGAAGACTTGTCGCCATTCAAGATACAGACTTTTGATGCGAGCACGAATTTATTGGCAGCTTATACTCATGGTAGACATCAGCCTGGCGGCGCCAAGTATCAGGAAGCATGTCGTTTTGCGGCAGGGGAAAAGGCACTTGCCGTATTCCATGCTCCTTACTACGCTATCGTGCCTGTAAAAGTAGTCGGTCCAATAACTCCAGATTCTGAAAGAGAATATTGGGAAAAGAATGAATTTTATAATACCTATGAGGACTATGTAAAGGACTGGGATGACTGGCATTGGGACTCTGTGGTAGTACATCCGTTGGTAAAGTTGAAGTCTAAATATGAGCAGATGACCGATACGGAAATTGTACCAAGAGTCTATCTCTTCCCATACGGTAACACAGATGAATGGGGTGTAACCTATAGTGACAACGGAAAAACTCTCTAGGACAGTAGTATTGTAATTGCTGGCACTATAATTGGCAAAAAGCTCTTTTTTATGCCTTCTTCTGCGGCGTTTTTGCACATCAATAGGCAAAAACGCCGTTTTTTGTGCCTTTTCATTCGTATAAAGATACATATATATGGGGGCTATTCCTCTTAACTATATGTAATTTCAATAATCATGAGCAAGAACAAAGATCAGAAGCGCAAGGCGCAATTGGCTGCACGAGCAAAGAATGAATCATTCCGCTTTCAAGTGGAATATACAAGAAAACAAAAAGGTATCGACATCATAGGGATGGAACAGAATTTGACCGCTGAACTGGATGCCATCTGTCAAAACTGCCTAACGGATGCCTTACTCGACATGGCGAGAATAATAGAAGGAATACGGAAGGAACTGGGCTTCGAGCAGGAGGTGGACAAGTGCTCCCTGAATGGTTCCCTTGTACCATTCATCCTCGGCATCACCGCAACTCAACCGAACAGCACCACCTATGTTCCTGGCATATTTACGGCACATCAGCCTCTACAAGTGACTATCGCCTATGACAACGAAATTAGGAATCAAGCAGTTAACTGGATGAAAACAAATGGATATGAGATTTCTTCATACCTTGGTCAACCCTATTTAAACTGAAGAATGTAAGAATAGTTATTAAAAGAGTGCTCAAGTCATAAAGTTATTTCATCTTCTGAATAAACAAAAAACAGCAACGAATGAGACAATTCAAAAACACCAAGAACATTACCGAGCGCAGCAACATTTCAGTAAACAAATATTTCAAGGAAGTAAGTCGTTATCCAATGGTAACGGTTGATGAAGAGGTGATTCTCGCACAAAAGATCAGACAAGGCGGTAAGGAGGCTGACAAGGCACGGCAAAGACTTGTAGAAGCCAACCTTCGCTTCGTTATCTCTGTAGCCAATCAGTATCATCAGTACAATATGGACCTCTCAGACTTAATCTCAGAGGGAAACATTGGGCTTATCAAGGCAGCAGAGCGCTTTGACGAAACACGAGGCTTCAAGTTCATATCGTATGCCGTATGGTGGATCCGTCAGTCCATCTCTTCAACTATCTATGAGAATGGCAGAATCATCAGATTGCCTCTTAACCAGCAGGCACTCCTCAATATGTATTCTATCCTATTAAAAGAGACAATGCAGACGGAACAAAGAAAACCAACTACAGCAGAGTTTGCAGAGTTTGCAAATATCAGTGAGAACAAGGCGGGCATACTCATTGAGCAAACCGCCAAGACATTGTCTATGGATGATCCTCTCTCTGAAGATACAGATACTTCCATTGGCGACCTTGTCTCTTCGGGTTCTAAAACAGATGAATCCTTAGATAAGGAGTCACTGCATCAGGATATGACTGCTATACTCAACCATATTCTTTCAGCCAAAGAAAAAGAAATCTTAATGCGTAGCTTCGGTATTAATTGTAAGGAGGAAGGACTTGAAGAGATTGGTTTTGCATTCGGTTTATCAAGAGAACGTGTCCGCCAGATACGCGAAAAGGCTCTCTGCAAAATTCGACATTCCAATAAGATTGGAATATTGGCACAATACATTTGATAAGTAGATTATTTCAAAAGAACCAAATAACTATGATAAAAGAAGAAATGAAAATAATAAAGAATACGCCTGAGAATTATACTCTGGCATCAGCATTTGAGATGATATATGAAGCATCTTGCGATAGTAAACTCTCACCAGAGTTCTACAACACGTGTAATGATGCTATAACTGTTGTCAGCAAGGAATTAAATGTTACCCATTTTCAATCGATTATGCTTGCCATACTAGCAAATAGTGACGAATCTGAATCTCTAAACGATATGGCACGTTATACGAAATGTTCACCAATCAGATTTCGTATTCATAAAGAAGAACTGGACGATTTACATTATAGGCACTTTGTACAATGGGTTGCGACAAGATGCTCATTAGAATACCGCGTTCGTGATGAGTTTATGGAGGCTATCATAGATAACAAACCATATACCCCCAAGAAATATGACGACTACACAGCATACGATGTCTATACAAAAATTGCCAAATGGATAGAGATGCTAAAACGCGATGAAGGGCTCTATGAAGATATAGTTAAAAACGTCAGACGACTCTTGGAGTCAACAAGACATCTGACATTCTCCAAAGACTTGCTGACCTCCGAACTGAACAACCTTGCCGTAATGGTGATTCTTCTCACAGTGATGGATAAGATAGAACACAATTCGGATTATATTTCGTCTTCCGAGATTTTACGAGTTCTTCCGGAAGAATCTGGCATAAAGTCTTTCATATTTGTTCTAAATGCCAACACGTGTGTATTGATAAGAAAAGGGTGGATGGAAAACTACACTGTTAACGGTATGGTTGAACCAGACAAATTCTGTCTTACAGATAAGATGTTAGAAACTACTCTTTCAGAACTTAAGGAATACATAGATACAAAGGACGAAACCATAAGCAACTTATTACTTATGCCAGATGTAATCGAAGAAAAACACATGTATTACAATGAACGTGAAACAGAAGAGATAGAACGCTTGACAGAACTGCTTTCTATAGACAGATTTAAGGATATCCAGAGACGTCTTAAAGAAGCAAATATGCGTACAGGCTTCGCTTGCCTTTTCTATGGTTCCCCTGGTACAGGAAAGACAGAAACTGTGTTGCAATTGAGTCGTAAGACTAGACGTCCAATCTTTCAAGTCAATATATCCGATTTAAAATCAAAGTGGGTTGGTGAGAGCGAGAAGAAGATACAGGGACTTTTCAGTAAGTACGAAGCAATGGTCAAGAAGTATGACATTTGTCCTATACTATTTTTCAACGAGGCAGATGCTATTATCAACAAACGCTCAAATAATACCGATGCGGCTGTTGACAAGATGGAGAATGCCTGTCAAAATATCATTCTTCAGGCTATGGAAAATCTCTCTGGAATAATGATTGCCACAACCAACCTCACCAATAATTTGGATTCTGCATTCGAACGACGTTTCCTTTATAAAATATGTTTTGAGAAACCGACTGTGGCCACCAGGAAACAAATTTGGAACGCCATGTTACCCTCCCTAAGTTGTGAAGAAGCGAGAAGTCTTGCAGAGAGCTATGATTTCAGTGGCGGTCAGATTGAAAATATCGCACGAAAACAGATTGTTGACAGTATCCTCTATGGACACCAGCAAGATATTTCACACGTTAGATCTTATTGTCACAATGAAAATATCAGGAATTCTAAAAGTAAAAGAATTGGATTTGTAAATTAATTGTCTAAGAGAGACATAAATAGGGTATTTGAATCCGCCTGTTTTTCTTTTGATTGAAACATAATTGTGGAAAGAAGAGATGTCACTTTACCTGAAATTGTAAAAAAACAAACACGTTCTGCAAGAAAAACGTGCAAAACGACCGTAATGTCATGAGAAAACATTAATTTTGCAAGCAAAATTTGCAGAACGTGCTGAAAAGTCGTAATGCAATCTGTGTTCTAACAATAGTGTTTAACAATTAAAATATCGAAAAGTAGTCGAAGTGGCAAAAATGGTTGGATATTTTGAGGAAATCGGGTGCAGAATGTGCAGTATATGCTCATAATGTTTCCCAAATGTTTCCCAGATTCGCCGTAAAGTGCTGATAATCAGTTCCCGTTAGCAGCCGCGCAGGCTGCCGTTGAGGAGTAATAATCACTCTTACATAATTTGCTGAGGGACCTGCCCTAATGGACAGGTCTCTTTTTTATATCTCATTTGAGAGCATGTCGAAGTACAATCTTATCCGCGTAGAGGCATTCGTCTGTGGTGAACGTGTGTCTACAATCGAGGACTCAGGATTTACAAACGTCGAACAGGTTATAACGAGACTCCTTTCGTCTTTACATGAAGACGTGCCACGCCCAACCAAGGTTCAGATAAAGATATCGAATCTTGACAAGAAGCAAACGCGATTATATCAGAGAATATTAAAGTGACTGACATATAAACATTGATACGATTAACCTTCACAGAAGCCTAAAACCCTATTTGAGAACAATTTGGAAATAACAGCCTCAAAATTTCTGAAGGACAAATATCGAAACATCTCCCAAATCTTTTCGATTTGGGAGATGCTTATTGGTGTAGCTTGTACCTAAGCCTATCTCAAATACGTTTTGAAAAACTCCTCCAGTTTATCCCAAGGAATCATATTCTTGGGTTCGCCCTTACCTACGAGTTCAGTATATCCACCATCGTAGAGGTCGCAATGTGAGGCTCCTGGGATGATGAGCAGCTGCTTGTTCTCTGGGTTGGGATTGGGTTCGCCAACAAACTTGTACCCATCTGCCTTACCATCAACCATATAGTGATAAGCTGCCTCACCAAAGTAGCGGGAGTGGGCCTTCTCGCCATGCATCACGAGGACGGCAGAGCGAATCTCGTTGATATAATATAGGAAGCGGCTATTGGCGTAGGCCTGGGTGCCGATGACACGCCAGCCATCGTTGGAATTGCCGCTGCGTGCATGATAGCCTCTTTCTGTTTTATAATAATCATAGTAGTCCTTAACAAATTGTGGCGCATCATCAGGCAGTGGGTCGATGACTCCACCTGCCATTTTCTTCGGATCTGAAAGGCGCTGTTTGGAAAGTGCCTCGCGTGCGGCATGACGGTCAGGCTCGTTGTCGTTGGCATCATAATAGCCGTTGCCGCTCACACGTGTCATGTCGTACATCGTACTCGCAACGGTTGCCTTGATACGGGTATCT
>DEFM01000027.1:3461-3884 GCA_002350855.1 Prevotellaceae bacterium UBA2852 | reverse complement strand
ACTGAAGTCACGAGATATAGCTGCTCAAAGCATTATAACCACGAAAGCCGACACGATGATCTGGCAACCGTCCATGCAAACAAAGGGTTCCATTTTGCAACCCGTAATGCAAGTGTCTTATCCTTACGACATCTTCGAGGGGCAAGAGGTTGTGGTGACAACAGCCATCAGTATTTCACCCGTCATCCGCAAGATGGCTTATACGTTGCTGATAACCATATTGCTCTCGTTCTTCCTTATCTTCNNTGACCATCCGCAAGCAACGGCACATCGAGGCCATTAGGCAGGAATTCCTACACACGATGATTCATGAACTAAAACGGCCTATTTCGACACTGAAGATGTGTGTGTCGTTCATGGGCAATGAAAGGATGATGCAGGACGCAGAGAGCAAGCAACACATACTATCCAGTTCGCATCATG
>DEFM01000027.1:3033-3415 GCA_002350855.1 Prevotellaceae bacterium UBA2852 | reverse complement strand
TGACTTCGTATTTCTCGAAACTGAGGGATATCACACTGAGCGACGCTACTGAAATACCATTAGTGAAGTCCGACTTCTCTCTGCGTGAGCTGATAGAGGAATGTCGGGACAAGCAGAACATTCCTGCGGGCAAGGATGTGAAGATGGAAATCGTAGGTGATAGTAATTTGAAGATAAGAGCTGACCGTATGCATCTGGCTAATATCGTCTGCAACCTGCTGGAGAATGCCGTCAAATACTCCGTAGAAGCGGTGACCATCAGGATTGACTATAGGATGTGTGAGGACGGGATGTTACAAATCACGGTGGCAGACAATGGCTTCGGTATCGTAAAAGCAGATCAGCGATATGTGTTCGACAAGTTCTACCGCAGCGAAACGGT
>DEFM01000027.1:507-2905 GCA_002350855.1 Prevotellaceae bacterium UBA2852 | reverse complement strand
TTTGAGAGCACTGAGGGCCAGGGTACAACATTCACCATTATAATACCACAGACGGATGGAAAAGATTAGGATTCTGCTCGTTGACGATGACCGCCAGAACTCCGAGTTCCTGCGGAAGTTCTTAGAGGTGGAGGGCTACGAAGTAAGTTACGCCGAGAATGGGGGCAAAGGTTGGGAGACGTTTTCTGCCATCCGACCCGATTTGGTGTTACTCGACGTTAATATGCGACCAATAGCTCATTTTGCAGGGTGCGACCACGTCCAAATACCGATTCTCACAAGAGTTTCGAGAGTTTCAAACGTTTCAGAGCATAAATCGACGGTCGAAATTGCTCAATAGCTCATTTTGCAGGTTAGAACATGCGCTAGAGCCCTATAAATACTAACTTTGCAGGCATTTCAAAAGCCAGGAAACAGAGTTAGTATGAACAAGAAAGAATGTCCTGTGTGCAGAAGCAAGCACACAATTAAGTATGGAGTGCGCAATGGCGTACAGCTGTATAAATGCCAGTCTTGCGTCTACCAGTTCCGAGCAGGAAGGGAGGTTAGCGAAGATGAACTTTGGAATGCCTATCAGCAGGAGAAGCAGACGATTGAGGAGCTTTCCAAACGATTTGGTAAGAGTGTATCCACCGTCAAGCGCAGGCTTCACGGCATCAAGCGTGAATGGGAACAACCACCTCTGTCTGGTGCGGGTTTCGTGCATATAGACGTTACCTACTGTGGACGCAGTTTCGGCGTTCTGTTGGCATTGGACAACCAGACAGGTAGGCCTCTGTACATGGCCTTCGTGAAGAGCGAGACGGTGAAGGACTATGAGGATGCCGTCAGCAGTATAAAGGAACGAGGCTACGCAGTCCGTGGGTTGGTCATAGACGGCAAGCAGAGTCTGTTCAAGACGTTTTCTGAGTATCACATACAGATGTGCCAATTCCACATGAAACAGATTATCAGGCGATATCTGACTCTGAATCCTAAGATGTATGCCAGCAGAGAGCTGAAAGCATTGGTTGACAGGCTGCACAAGGCTAATAATGCCGATTTCAAGAAGGATTACCAGGCTTGGAAGGAGAAGTGGAAGGACACCATAAGCCACAAGAGTCTCCACAAGGACGGGAAGATGCACTACACGCACCAGAGGCTCAGAGCTGCGATGAACAGCCTGAACTTCTATCTGCCTTATCTCTTCACTTACCAACGGGAGGACTGCAAGGGAATGCCCAACACAAACAACAAGATTGAGGGCACATTCACAGATCTGAAGAAGAACTTGAACAATCACAGTGGTCTGACGATGGAGAACCGCAAGCGGTTCATTTCTGGGTTTTTCTTGGCATTGACAGAAACTCTAAGCATGAAAAAGCAGGAGTCGCGCTGATAGCCACTCCTGCCCATGCTTGTGGTTTTGTACAATCCTATTCCTCATGGAGTTGCTCCCCAGCAGAGCTCCACTATGCTTCAGACTGCGGCTGCAAAGGTACAAAATCATCTCAGGTGTACCAAAGACTTAACGAAGAAATGCACCCTGCAATTTGAGCTATTGACTACCTACCAGTCAAAAATACCCTGCAAAATGAGCTATACGCCTAATATGCCAGTGATGAATGGCTTTGAGTTGGCACAGCTTATTCGCGAGCAAGACCGCGACGTGCTGATCTTCTTCCTTACCGACCGGACGGAAAAGGCCGACCGCCTAAAAGGGTTCGACCTGAAAGGTAATGACTACATACCCAAGCCGTTCTATCCCGAAGAACTCATCGCAAAGATTAAAGAGCGTTTCGAACATCACAAGTCCGCACCTTCCACTCGCATGGCTATCGGCCAGACTATCTTTGACCGCAATCTCTCAACCATAGAGATCGACGGAGTGGTACAGCACCTCTCAGCCCGCCAGTCGGAAATCCTCACCATCCTTGCACAGAACATCGGCCTGACCGTAGAGAGGGACATCATTCTACAATCCGTATGGGGTAACGACAGCTACGCCAATTCCCTTGCCCTCAACGTGCAGATTACCTATCTCCGCAAGATGCTCGAAGCCGACACCTCTATCTCAATCGTCTCACTAAAGAAACGTGGGTATAGGTTGGAAGTGATATAACGAGGTTGCCCTTTGGATTCTGCAAAGGAACAGCTACAAATAATGTTCAGAAATTCATATGATTTTGTCGCCAAATGTGACGGCGCGGCGGATGCGTGACAGCTGTTGCGGGGTGACGTTGAGGAAGGAGGCGATGCTCTATTTACGGATTCGGAATCATTCTGTTTTGAAATAACAATAGACGCTTTGCGGTTCCTTCTTCCCTTTCTTGAAGAACTCTTTGACGATGCGGTATATCTGCCCTCGCTCAAAGTCGTATTTGTCAGGCTCAACATGGATAGTGAACAGGCGGGTGCT
>DEFM01000027.1:0-228 GCA_002350855.1 Prevotellaceae bacterium UBA2852 | reverse complement strand
GTCGGCTGTTCCGCATCTGCCACCGTCTGCCGTGCCGTTTGACGGCAAGAGGCGAATGCGAGGGCGGCAATCAGGAGGAAGAGAAGTTTTGCTTGTTTCATTTTACAATGATTTTTGTTATTCCGGGCCACAAAGTTCTTGCTGAGCAAGCGTCACCCATTGGGATGCCGAGCGGGCGTTGCTCAGCGCAGCCAGCCAGTTGGTTGGTAATGTCGGGTTCTCCATAAT
>DEFM01000020.1:53134-54286 GCA_002350855.1 Prevotellaceae bacterium UBA2852 | reverse complement strand
GTTTACAGTGGTCCGTGTCCCATGCACGAGGTGGTGGTGATTGCGGTCAGGAATGCTGTGAGCGCAGCTACTATCATCTTCACTGCCAGCTCAATCAAATTCTGCTTCTTCATGATTAATCACCTTCACCTTCCTCCTCATCCGTTGCCACAACTACGTTGCTGGTGAGCTTGACCTGCTTGGCGAGGTTCTTGAGTTCGACGGTAGGACGGTAGTTGATCTTGCGGCGGTACACCTTGCCTGCGCCTGCTTCCTCTGCGGTTGCGGCAGCCTTGGCCTTGATGCCGTAGGAGAAGATGCCGATGCCAGGGACGGTGACGGAGAATCCGTTCATGAGGAAGTTCTTGAACTCCTTGCTGATGGCTTCTGCGGCAGCATAGACAATGTGCTTGTCGAGGTTGGAGTTTCGGTTTACGGCTTCGAGGAACGAATCGCCGTCGATGTTGCCGTGCTGTACGGCACGAGTGACGTAAGCACTCTCTTTCTTGAACGCAAGGTTCTGAAGGTTGGATTTAAGTACGACTTTTGCCATAATACTAGATTTTTTTAAGGATTTTTTGTGAGATTTTTTTCGCCGTTGGCGAGAGTTGATTGTGTTTTTCGTAAGTAAGGAATTTCCGGTGAAGTCTCGATTATTTTCCAGTTCGTCGAAAAAATCTTTTTTCTGCAGCAAAAATTCTTTTTCTCTTTGCTGAAAAATTATTTTGACTTCGGCGCGCCCGTTTCCTAACTTTTGACGATGCAAAGTTACAAATAATTTAACTTAATTCCAAATAAAATGTTAATTATTTTCACAAATTTTCAAAATTTTTTTCGGGATTATTTGCGTAGTATACAGTTATACAGTATACAGTTTTCTCAGCGAGGGGTAAAAAGGGGAGACAAAATTTTTATTATATATATAATATATATATTATATATATAATAAATTTTATTTACTTACAATTTGTTACTTCCGATGGATGTGGCTCCTAAAAAAACTGTATACTGTATAACTGTATACTTGTTATCTTTCCTGAGTAAAAATTCTCACCCCCATTTGCATTATTTTCAAAATTAAGGTATCTTTGCAGAGAAAGCTATAGAAACTATAGAAGCTATAGAAGCTATAGAAGCTATAGAGGCTATAGAAGCTATAGAAGCTATAGAAGC
>DEFM01000020.1:43599-53082 GCA_002350855.1 Prevotellaceae bacterium UBA2852 | reverse complement strand
TAGAAGCTATAGAGGCTATAGAGGCTATAGAAACTATAGAGGCTATAGAGGCTATAGAAACTATAGAAACTATCAATACTATCAACCTAAAAAATATTAAAGTGATGGCTGGGAATAGCGATAAACCCTTTAAGAGCATTTTTAGACAAGTGCCTAAGTGGCAAGACCTATGGTTCTACCAGAAGACGGTGGTGCTCTACCAGATGACTTATGTCTTCTGCGAGAGGTTTTTGCCCCAGTATGGCGACAGGACCGTTGATCAGATGGTACAGGCAGCCCGTTCCGGTAAGCAGAATATAGTGGAGGGGAGCGAGGACGGCAAGACTTCTACCGAGATGGAACTGAAGCTCCTCAATGCCGCCCGAGGGAGCATTGGTGAGTTGCGCTCTGATTATGATGACTTCCTCCGCAGCCGTCATCTCAGTTTATGGACTCCAGGCCATGAGCGTTACCAGCCCATGCAGGACTTTACCAAGAGTCACAACCAGCTCGACGACTACGAACCATTCTTCAATCAATGGTCGGCTGAGGAGATGGCGAATATCGGGCTGACGCTTTGCTATCAGGTTGACACGATGATGAACAAATACATGAAGTCTCTGGAGCATTTGTTTGTGACGGAGGGAGGTATTAAGGAGCGTATGCACAAGGCTCGCACGGGCTTTCGTGAGCAGCAGGACAAACGTCTTGCAGAGTTGGAGCAGTCTGTGCCTGCCTTGCAGCAACAACTGGCTCAAGCTCAAGCTCAGGCCGCTGAGTGGAAAGCAAAATACGAGGACTTGAAGCAGCGTGCTCTCAATGCCTACAATCAGCAACTGCAAGAAATAGAGCGGCTCAAGAAAGCCGCAAAGCTATAGAGGCTATAGAGGCTATAGAAACTATAGAAACTATAGAGGCTATAGAAACTATAGAAGCTATAGAAGCTATAGAAACTATAGAAGCTATAGAAGCTATAGAAGCTATAGAAACTATAGAAGCTATAGAGGCTATAGAAACTATAGAAACTATAGAGGCTATAGAAACTATAGAAGCTATAGAAGCTATAGAAATAATTTCCTCGACATTCCGTTGTGGATGTCGGGGATTTTTTATTGCATATATGCTCATATATCGCATAAATATATCATTTTCTTGGTATATTCTTGTGGATTTCTTGCAGTTTTCTTGCGTTTTTCTGCAATTTTTGAGATTTATGGACGGGAGTGGACAGGAGTGGGGCGTGTTTTAAATTTTTGAGAAAAGCTGTGGTTTTTTCTTTGAAAAATTTGGAGGTGTTTTTATATAGTTGTATCTTTGCGATAAAAATAATAACTGATTGATTATGGCAATTAAAGTATTAAGCGCAAAACAGTTTACAACAAAACTGAAAGCAACCATCCAGCACTCTGGAAGGCTCGGATTTACAGAGGAAACAGGTAAGGCGTTGGATTTAGCGTCAGGAAAGTATGCGAAATTTGCGCAAGACGATGAAAAGGACATTCTCTACCTTATATTGACAAATGAGCCGTGCGAGGACGCTTTCTCCATCAAGGAATCGAGCGGTTACTTCTATGTTCCGGCGAAGATGATGTTCGACATGCTTGGCATGGATTATGAGAACAATAATATTATGTTCGACCTGGTGCGCCAGACTGCTCTTGACGAAGAACTCATGGGGCAGGCATTTTTCATGAAGCCGCGTGTCAACAAGAGGAAAGAGAAGAAAACCGATGATGTAGAACCCTGACTGAATAACCCACTCAACCCAATGCCAACAGAAGCTGTTTTCCCCACATATCCGTCTGGCAATTCAGACGTTGTTAAAGCTCCAGTTTCTGCTGGGGCTGAAGGGGCTGTGGCTGTAGGAGGATATGCGAATATCTGTGCATGGGTAAAGGAGCAGATTGAGATGTATGGTGTTGATAAGGCTCAAGATCATTGGAGGGTTGTTTGCGACCTTTATGAAACTGAAGATTGGTGGCCTTCTGTGGTTAGGCTTGTTAAACCTATATTAGTGGAAGCTATCAAGATTCGTAATCGTCAGCAAGCTGAACTGGCAAGTCGTCAGCAAATGCCTATCGCTCAGTTCATCAACAATCCTGCCGCCACTTCATCAATAGGTGTTGGTAAAGCAGACCAGGTGGTTGCGTCGAACTTAGGTAATGTATATCATTCACAATATCAGTAACAATATGGAAGGGAATCCATGCATAAACCTCGAAGGTCTGTTCAAAGGTGCAGACCTCAGCGGTGCGCAGATTATTGCCGTGAACAACGGTGAGGTGTGTTATCAGAAATGTGGGAATGCTACTAAGGAGGGTAGCAAGACTGAAGAGTGTGTTCTGAATTTGCTTGACGAACTGGTCAAGGATGCTATAGACAAGAAGAAAACTGCTAAATATATCCTGCTGCCTGTCAGGGCGGCCAAGGATGCTAATATGCTGCCTATAGCTGATCTGAAATGGATGAATGAACGCTACCAGCTGACCTTGAACGCTACGAACTGGAGTAGTTGGGTGAACAACTCGGATGCCGGCTACGATCACAGGGAAATATCTCCCCTTGTGGAACGGTTTCAGGCGCTAAAAAAAGATAATATGTAAAGTCGGAATTGCAATCGCCTTTATAATTCTTTATAAATCTTTATTTTTCTTTATTATTCTTTAAGTTAAAAGCCTCTGCTTCAATTTATTGCAGAGGCTTTTTCTGTGCTGTATCTTTGCACCAGCAATTCGGACGAAGAGTCGTCGCGTTGACAACTCGGGTAGCTGGATGCAGAATAATCCGTTATGGAAACAAAAATCTTAAAAGTGGTACGGCAGGGCGAGGCCTTCAACGTACAGAGTCAGAAATCGGAGTCGGGCTATACCCGCAAGTGCAATATCGTGCTAAGGGAATTGGGCGGCTCGAAGTTTGAAAATGAATTCGTAGGGGCAATGCTCGGCAACCTGGCTGAGTGCCGCTTCCAGGAGGGCGACATCGTGGTTGCTACCATGCGATTCTCAACCCACGAATACCAGGAACAGACGTTTCAGGAAATCCTTGTGACTGACATCGTGAAAGTAAAAAAATAAAACACGAATTGCCACGAATTGAACACGAATTATCAGAACAGCGAGAGCAATACGATGCTCGCATCTGCATTGCCGAGTCGTGAAGATAATGGCTAAAAGCAATTTTTCATTAATGATAATTCATGGGTAATTATATGGTAATTACATGTTAAAAGAAAAAAACAACCTGAGTTGAAGTCGAGGGAATCAATTGAGCATCAGCAATGATGTAGGCGCCTTTCTCGAAAACTTCTCTCGCAAAAATTCAACTCAAAATCATGAATAATTCAGATAATAAAACAAACATCAAAGAGAGAGTGTTATCAGTAGAAGGTATGATGATCGTATCTAAGTTGGAAACTGGTCAGAGGGTGGCGGACTTCGCCTGCATGGAGGATGTGGAGACGGAACCTTTCAACGGCCTGTTCCGTGTGCAGGGCATGCGCGACGGCAACATCTACATGACGGAGAAGATGCGCCACAAACGTGGCAGACCTCTCTTCCGCGAGGACAACAGTTCGCTGTCGCTTGGCCGCAACGGCCGCTACTACTTCATCTTCTCCATGCCTGAGCAGCTTGTGGACGAACTGCCTGCACAGCTCACACGTCAGGCAAGGGCGATTGCGAAGAAACTATTAACCAGAATAAATCAGAAATAACCTATGGACACATTATTTTTTGCAGGAAATACGCAGCATTATGCCGAACGCAAGAAGAACAACAGAGGCTATGCTGAAGCTATGACGGCAGAGCAGGTGGAAAACCTGCTCTCCGCAAACTGGCTGCCCGAGATGGTGGCCGACATTCGCAGCGGCAACGAGAAACTGAAGAATAGCCTTCCTTTCCTTTGCCCTCACTATTCGCAGTTCAGAAACAACCACAGAGCGCAGGCTGACATCGTTCCCGAGGCTTTCACCTTCATTACTTGTGTGGATGTGGACGATATGGAGCTGGTGGATCAGGCTGTGAAGCGTACACTGGAGCTGACCAGGGACGAGTATTCGGAATGGAAGGACCTGATTCTGCGCATGGACCGCTCGGCTCGCAACAAGGTACATATCTGGCTGCGTCTGCCTCTGGGTAAGACCATAGCCGAGGCGCAAAAGGAGTTTTGCGAAGAGATTGAGGTTCCTTATGATGAGTCGTGCACCACGCCTGAGAGATTCATTTTCATGACCGGCAAGAGCGAAGAGATTTTCCGCTCGGAAGGCTGGCTGAAAGCTATCGCACAGGAGGAGCTGGAGGAACGCCGAGAGGCTTTCTTGATGCGTGGTCTCGATGTGGACGGACGTAAGCTGGAAGAACCTAAGGCTGAGTCCAAGCCTCAATCCAAGGATTTGAAAGCAGCCAAACCAGAGGAGCGCGTAAGATTCATCGTACGCGGTGTGATGGCGGAGAAGGGGCTGGAGGACAGGGACTTCATCAAGGAGGGCAGTCGTCACACCTCGGTGAAGATTTTGCTGAGCGGATGCACACCTCTCTTGTCGAAGACGGAGACAAACTCCATGCTGGCAGAGATGATGCCTGAGCATTGGAACGACCAAAACATCCAGCAGCTGGTAGATGACTTCTACAACAACTACACCAAGCCTTCGCAGCGACTGATGAGGTATCAGGAACAACTGTTTACCAAGAGCCAGCGACTGACTGAAAACGAAGAGCAGGGCACAAGCAACAACTCGGACGTCCCACCAAGAATCCCGTCAAGACTGCCAAAACTCATCCAGCTGCTCACCTCAAACACTCCAGAGCACTACAAGGCAGCTGTGGCTCATGCGGTGTTCCCACCTCTTGCCACCCATCTGTGTGACGTGCGCTTCAACTATACCGACAACGTGGCTCACGAAGCCACTCTCATGAACTGCCTGATGGCAGGAACGGGTGTAGGTAAAGGTTGTATAGACGAACCTATCCGCCACATCATGGCCGACATTAAGCGACGTGATGAAGAAAACGAACGCCGTGAGGCTGAGTGGAAGAAGGATTGTCAACGCAAAGGTGCCAACAAGGACAAGATGGTACGTCCTGAAGGACTGGTAATACAGATAATCGACCCGGATATGACCAAACCAGCACTGGTGACACGTATGGACGAGGCGGAAGGACACTTTGTGTATGTTAAACTGAATGAACTGGATCTCTTCGAGCAGCTCAAAGGTCAGACAGGCAAGCAGCACTTCCAGCTCATGTGCCTGGCGTTCGACCCGGGAGCAGAATACGGACAGACACGTGTCGGAGCACAATCCGTAACCGCACGTCCGCAGTGCCGCTTCAACTGGAACGCCTGCACGACCATACTGAAGGGACGCCGCTTCTTCAGCCGGGTCCTCACCGACGGTCCAATCTCACGTATCAACTTCTGCACCATCCCCGAACCCGAGATAGGCTGTGACCAACCTGTTTACGGCAAGTATGAAGCTGAGTTTGACGAAGCTCTCAAACCATATATCGACAACCTCACTTCTGCCCGGGGACTTATAGACTGTCCGCAGGCGTACCGACTCGCCAGAAAGCTGCAGCAGGAATGTGCCGAATTTGCCCGGCTCTCGCAAAACGAGACCTACTGGAACCTCAGTCACAGAGCCTGCGTGATAGCATGGCTGAAAGCATGTGTGCTCTACGTGGCCAATGGCAGGAAATGGGAGAAGAGCATCGACGACTTCGTCCGCTGGAGTCTGAACTACGACCTGTGGTGCAAGATGCAGTTCTTCGGCGAAGACATAGAGAAAGCTGCCAACGGCGACGGCTCACGCCTCGGCAAACGCGGTCCGCGAAATCTGCTCGAACTTCTGCCTGAGGAATTCACTCTCGACGATGCCAAGCGTGTGCGTCAGCAGCAGGGACTCAGCAACGAAGCCTCGCGTGCCAACAAGATGATTAACACCTGGATCAGCCGCGGCTATGTTATACAGTATACAGTATACAGTTTTAAAAAGAACAGAACTTAAACCTCTTGAACCTCTTGAACCTCTTAAACTTTTGAACTTCTTAAACTTTTTGAACTTCTTAAACCTCTTGAACTTTTTGAACTTCTTAAACCTCTAATTATATGCAATACATAGATCTACAAGCAGAGATAGAAAAGCTGCAACAGAAGTCGTGGTGGAACGACGAGATGCTCTCGCCCTCCTACCAGTCATGGCTCGAAAGAACCATAATGAGAAAACTGCCCGTCACTCGCGGCTATCGTAACAACAACCCGGGCAATATACGTCTGACCAAGACGAAATGGAAAGGGATGTGCGAGAAGCAGAAGGACGGCACTTTCTGCCAGTTCACCGACATAACTTGGGGATTCCGCGCCATGCTACGCCTGCTCAACAACTACTACTATAACTACCGCCTGCGCTCCGTGCGTGAGGTAATAGGGCGCTGGGCACCGGGCAGCGACGGCAACAATGTCAAAGCTTACGCCCGCCGTGTCTGCGTCTATGCCAACGTCACTCCTGCCCAACGCATCACTGCTCCCGACCTCGACCGCGGTCTCTGGTGCAACATCGTCCTCGGCATGGCTACCGTGGAGAACGGAGTGAACCAGGAATACGATGACGAATACCTCCGCTACCGCATCTCAAAGGCTTGGGATATACTTTTCAAACCGTACGAAGGAAGGTGAAGTGTGAAGTGTGTTATCGTTCGGCTTGCCGACGCTTGGGGCAACGCTCCCAAGAACTTTGTGATTGTACCGGGGGAAGGTGAAAAATGAAGCGTGAAGAGATAGTACTTAACGATTTTTACACAACAAAAGGCTGGAGTCCTGTGTGGATTCCAGCCTTTGTGTGTGTATTGAGAGTGTTGTGATATGCTATTGTTCAATTTCGCGGGTGGTATAGCTGCGAGGCAGAGGGCGTAGGTTGTAGTTAGACGCCATGGCTTCGCCGTAGGCTCCGGCTGAGCGGATGGCGAGGATGTCGCCTCGGTGCACGGTCGGGAGTTTGTAGCCCACAGCGAAAGTGTCGCTGGATTCGCATATAGGTCCAACCACATCGTAGGTCTCTACGCCTTCTGGCATTGCAAAAGGAAGAGCTGGTGTGAGGTTGGGTGTCTGCGAAGCGGTGATGTTCTCAATCTTGTGCAATGCTCCGTAAAGAGCAGGGCGGATGAGTTCTGTCATTCCCGCATCGACGATGGCGAACTTGCGTTCTGTGCCTTGCTTGACGTAGAGTACTCGTGTGATGAGGCTTCCGCACTGTGCCACGATGGCGCGTCCCAGCTCAAAGTGGATTTGGTTGTGCGGACGCTGGCGCAGATTGTCGTGGAAGGTGGCGAAGTATTTCTGGAAGTCGGGAATGGGGTGTGTATTGGGATTCTCATAGTCCACTCCAAGACCGCCTCCCACGTTGATGACTTCGAGGTTGATGCCGTTGGATTCGAGCATGTCCTGAATCTCATTGATTCGCAGGGCGAGTGCCTGGAAATCGTCCATCTCGAGTATCTGGCTGCCGATGTGGAAGTGAAGTCCTCGCAACAGGATATTTTCCATGCTTTGTGCCTGACGTATCACGTCGAGTGTGTCGGCAAGGGCAATTCCGAATTTGTTCTCTGCCAGTCCTGTAGTGATGTTGGCGTGAGTGTGTGCTCCTACATCGGGATTGATTCGGAGACATACAGCGGCACGTTTGTTCATGCGGTTGGCGATGTCGTTGATGACTTCGAGTTCAGGAATGCTTTCCACATTGAAGCAGAAGATGTCGTTGTGGAGTGCAAGACGGATTTCGTTGTCGTTCTTTCCCACACCTGCAAAGACTATCTTTGAGGGGTGGAATCCTGCATTGATGGCAGCTTCTACTTCCCATCCGCTTACGCAGTCAACTCCTAATCCTGCCTTGACGATGCGTTCGAGCACGAGTGGGTTGGCGTTAGCCTTGATTGCGTAGTGAACGTGGTAGTTCTTGTATTTGTTTACTTCTCTGCACAGACTGGCGAGGGTTTCATCGAGGAGGTCTGTGTCGTAGAGGTAATATGGCGTCTGTCGTGTTGTCATTATTGGAAGAGGTGGTTGCTAAGCGACTGAAGTGCACGCTTTTTGTCTTGTGCGGAAATAAGGAATGAGATGTTGTGGTTGCTTCCTCCGTAGGAAATCATGCGTACTGGGATTTCGTGGAGAGCCTCTGTAACCTTGGACTCGAAACCAACGTTCTGCCAGTCGAGGTCACCTACCACACAGATAATGCACATGTCCTTGTCCACCTTGACTGTTCCGAATTTCTTCAGCTCGTTGATAATCTGAGTGAGGTTGGATGTGTTGTCGATAGACACGGATACTCCGACCTCGGAAGTGCAGACCATGTCGATGCTGGTCTTGAAGGTCTCGAAAATCTCAAACACTTTGCGGAGAAAACCGTAGGCGAGGAGCATGCGGCTGGATGTGATGTTGATGGCTGTGATGTTGTCCTTAGCTGCAACTGCCTTGATTTTGCCGTACTCGATGTTGTCGGTGATGATGGTTCCGGCAGCGGAAGGATCCATGGTGTTGAGGAGCTTCACCGGGATGCCTGCGAACTTGGCTGGCTGGATGCAGGTAGGGTGGAGGATCTTGGCTCCGAAGTATGCGAGTTCGGCTGCTTCCTCGAAGTGGAGCTGGCCAACTGGTGCCGTGTTGTCCACAAAGCGTGGGTCGTTGTTGTGCATACCGTCGATGTCGGTCCAGATTTGGATTTCGCTTGCTCCGATTGCTGCACCGATGAGTGATGCGGTGTAGTCGCTTCCTCCGCGCTGTAGGTTGTCGATTTCTCCGTAGGCATTGCGGCAGATGAATCCCTGGGTGATGTATATGGTCTTACCCTCATGCTCTTCAAGCTGGCTCTGAAGCTTCTCCTTGATGTATTCGAGGTCAGGCTCTGCGTTCTTGTCGGTGCGCATGAATTCGAGCGCAGGGATGAGGCATGCGTTGATACCCTTTTCGAGGAGATAGTTTGTGACCATGTTGGTTGAGATGAGTTCTCCCTGTCCCACGATGATTTTTTCCTCAAACATGGTGAAGATTCCCTTGGTGAACGAACGAAGGTAGTCAAACTCCTGCTTGATGAAGTCGAGCGTGCGTGCCTTATATTCCTCTGTTTCGTAGAGTTCAGCCACGTGGCGCTTATACTTGTTCTCGAGGTTGTTGATGGTTTCATTTGCTCCTTCCGGATTCTTCTTGTAGAGGTAGTCGGAGATTTCAACGAGTGTGTTGGTTGTGCCCGACATAGCGGAAAGAACTACGATTTTTTGCTGGTCGTCATTGATAAGGTTGACAACTTCTTTCATTCTCTGTGGCGAACCTACGGATGTGCCACCAAATTTCAGTACTTTCATTATATATTAAATAATCAGACCCCCTCTAACTCCTCCTGCAGGGGGAGGATGGTTACCACCATCCGGGAGTTATTGTTAATTTCTAATAATCTATATTATCTTGAACTCTTGAACCCTTGAACTTCTTGAACTCTTGAACTTCTTGAACTCTTGA
>DEFM01000020.1:0-43531 GCA_002350855.1 Prevotellaceae bacterium UBA2852 | reverse complement strand
GAACTTCTTGAACTCTTGAACTTTATCATTATTTGGGGTTCTAACTACTCCCCGCCCTTGGGAGGGGCAAGGGGAGGGTCTTCTATTCTTCCACTCTCTCTGTGAGGTGCTTGTCCTTACATTCGAAGATGCGTCCGGGGAACATGTCGAGGAGGTGGAGGTTATGTGTCACCATTACTACAGTGGCTCCCTGTTCACATACCTTGTGCAGCAGTTCTGTGATGTTGCGGCTGGTTTCGGTGTCGAGGTTCCCTGTAGGCTCGTCGGCAAGGATAATCTCGGGGTTGTTGAGCATGGCACGGGCAATGGCGATGCGCTGCTGTTCACCTCCAGAGAGTTCATTAGGATATTTATAACCCTTGGTCTCCATTCCCACGAGAGTGAGTACTTCTTCTATGCGCTGCTTTATCTCAACCCTGCTTTTCCATCCGGTTGCCTTGAGCACAAAATAGAGGTTACGCTCTACGGTGCGGTCGTTGAGCAGCTTGAAGTCCTGGAAGATGATGCCTACCTTGCGGCGCAGTTGAGGAAGGTGCTTGCGGCGCAGTTTGTGCAGCTCGAATTCAAGCACACGCGCTTCGCCTTCAGTTACTGGCAGTTCGGCATACATGGTCTTGAGAAGGGAACTCTTGCCTGAGCCTACCTTACCTATGAGGTAGACGAACTCGCCCTTGTTGATGCTGAGATTGACATCGGTGAGAACTTCCTGTTCTTCCTGGAAAACGTTGACGTTTTTGTATTCTATCTGCATATCGTGTGTGTGAATCAGTGTTTATGCCAGTTGGGGTCGTGACGTACTTGCAGTTCCTTTGCGAGATCCTCTATCTTCAGACCTTTGGATGTAAGAAGTACGATGAGGTGGTAGAGCATGTCGGATGCTTCATAGACGAGGCGCTCGTTGTTGTTGGCAACGGCTTCGATTACAGCTTCCAGGGCTTCTTCTCCCACTTTCTGAGCCATGCGGTGGCATCCGTCGCGGAAGAGGCTGGTGGTGTAGCTGCCTTCGGGCATTTCCTCGTGACGCTTCTCAATGAATCGCTGGAGTTCGGTGAGGAACATAATAGGGTTGTCGTTCTCCTCGTTCCAGCAAGTGTCAGCTCCTGTGTGGCACACTGGCCCGCAGGGATTAGCCTTGATGAGCAGAGTGTCGTTGTCGCAGTCGTTTGCGATGCTTACCACATTGAGGTAGTTGCCGCTCGTCTCGCCCTTTGTCCAGAGGGTATTGCGGGTGCGGCTGAAGAATGTCACCTTGCCTGTCTCTACGGTCTTCTGGTATGCCTCCTCGTTCATGAATCCGAGCATGAGCACCTTAAGTGTCTTTGCGTCCTGAATGATGGCTGGCACAAGACCGTTCATTTTCTGAAAATCTATTGTCATAATCTTACGTTGATTCCTTCGTTATGTAGATATTGTTTTAATTCTGGAATAGGTATTTCTCCGAAGTGGAAAACACTTGCCGCGAGGGCTGCGTCGGCATGTCCCTCGGTAAAGGCGTCGCGGAAATGCTCCTTGCTGCCTGCACCGCCCGATGCTATCACTGGAATTGTGAGTTCGTCACTCAGACGGCGAAGGGCATCGTTGGCAAAACCCTGCTTTACTCCGTCGTGGTTCATGCTGGTAAATAGAATCTCACCTGCACCGCGTCGGTTTGCTTCCCTTGCCCATTCGAATAGGTTGATGCCTGTGGGCACGCGTCCTCCGTTGAGAAAACACTCCCATTCTCCGTCATGAAGTTTGGCATCAATAGCCACTACGCAAACCTGTGAACCATAGTTCGATACGATTTCATTAATCAGGTCGGGATTCTTTAGAGCAGCAGAGTTTACACTCACTTTGTCGGCACCAGCATTGAGCAGACGGTCTACGTCGCTAAGCTGGTTGATTCCGCCGCCTACGGTGAAGGGGATGTTTATCTCCTGAGCAATGCGGCTCACCAGTTCGGTGAATGTCTTGCGTCCCTCGTGACTGGCTGTGATGTCGAGGTAGACCAGTTCGTCGGCTCCCTGATCGCTGTAGGCTTTGCCCAACTCCACTGGGTCGCCTGCCTTGCGCAGGTTGACGAAGTTGGTGCCCTTCACGGTCTCACCGTTCTTTATGTCAAGACAAGGGATGATTCGTTTAGCTAACATATTGCTCAAGGTCTTTGAGAGTGATTTTACCTTCGTAGAATGCCTTGCCGAACACTACGGCAGGGATGCCTGCCGCGTCGAGGGCACGTATGTCGTCCATGCAGCTGACACCGCCGCTGGCGATGAGGTGCAGATCGGGCACTTCCTTCATGATGTTGCGGTAGAGTTCGATGGATGGTCCCTGCATCATGCCGTCGAGAGAGATGTCGGTGCAGAGAACCTGACTGATTCCGCTTGCGTGATATTTCTTAATGAAAGGAATGACTGACTGCTGGGCATCGTCCTCCAGCCATCCGTTGATGCTTATCTTCCCGTTGCGGGTGTCGGCACCAAGGATGAAACGGCTTTCGCCATACTGGCTGACCCAACCCATGAACAGGTCGGGATTGCTCACAGCCACTGAACCTACAGTTACCATGGCAGCACCGGCGTTGAAAGCTGTCTGAAGATCGTCAGAGGACTTGATACCTCCTCCGAAATCCACTACCAGCGAGGTGCTGCTGGCAATCTGTTCCACAACCTTCGCATTGACGATGTGCTTTGCTTTCGCTCCGTCCAGATCCACTACGTGCAGACGCTTCACTCCGGCTGCCTCGAAAGCCTTTGCCACTTCCGCAGGCTCGGAGCTGTATTCGGTCTTCTGGCTGTAGTCACCCTGTCGGAGGCGTACACAGTGTCCGTCAATTATGTCGATTGCAGGAATAAGTTCTATCATAAGTCCAAAAAGTTTCTTAAGATGCGTTCGCCTACCTTTCCGCTCTTCTCAGGATGGAACTGAGTAGCATAGAAGTTGTCCTTGCACAGTGCGGCAGAGTAGGGCTGAATGTAGTCTGTACGGGCAATTGTCTGCTGGCATAGGGGAACATAGTAGCTGTGGATGAAATACACGAATTCCTCACGGTTGAACCCCTTGAAAAGCGAATTCTGCTCCACACTTATGGTGTTCCATCCCATCTGTGGAATTTTATCCTCACGCCTCTGCGGATTAAAGTGAATCACATCAGCGTCGAAGATGCCCAGACAATCCGTATCGCCTTCCTCGCTATGGCGGCAGAGAAGCTGCATGCCGATGCAGATACCGAGCAGCGGCTGGCGCAGTCCTCGTATCACTTCGTCCAACTTGTGCTCCTTCAGATACTGCATGGCGGAGTGAGCCTCACCCTGTCCGGGAAACACTACACGATCCGACTTCATCAGCACTTCTGCATCATCGGTCACAGTAGGAGTAATCCCCAGTCGTTGCAAAGCATTGACTACGGAATAGATATTGCCGGCATTATATTTTATTACAGATACGTTCATAAAACTACATTCATTTTGCAAAGTTACAACAAATTACCTTTATCAGACGAACTTTTTTTACAAAAACCACATTTTTACTTCCATTTTGATTATAAATTGATAGAATTTCGTAACTTTACCGAAGATTTTACCGAGTAAAAGTAAGGAATTGTATTCTTACAGTTTCGTGGTTTTACTTTTTTCTGATTGTTTTATAATTACATTTCTGTAAAGTGCGTTTTGGTAAAAGTGAACAGGTAGGCGATGTGGTGCGCCAGTTTTTGAGGAGTGAAGGTTTGGAAACTCCTCTGAATCAGCATAGACTGATTGCTGCGTGGTCGGAAGTGATGGGAGAGGGTATCAGGCGTTATACTGGTGAGGTGTTTATCAAGAACCAGACTCTTTTTGTGCAGATACGTTCTTCGGTGCTTCGTCAGGAACTGAATATGACGAAGGCTAATCTGGTTGCAAAGCTCAACAATCATGTCAAAGCTCAAGTGATTTGTGACATCAAGTTTTATTAAGGCAGGTTCATCTATTCGACATTATTGAACCTATACAAAAAAGGGGGCTATCCCTCTGCTCACGCAGAAGAATAGCCCAACACAAACACAAAATAAAACACGACAAAACTGCAACTTCCCTATGCAAAACTGAAATTTACTGCAAAAGGGAATGATGATTGCAGTATAGGGTTATTGAACTCCTTCGTCACGGAGTTTGACTTGCCATTTCCATGCAGAACGTAATACATCCTCAATGTTGGCTTCGGCTTTCCATCCAAGTACCTTGTTGGCTTTGTCGACATTACCCCAAACTTTCTCGATATCGCCTTCGCGACGTGGGGCAAATTCCCAATTGAGTTTTACGCCTGTAGCTTTTTCAAATCCCTGAACTACCTCGAGAGTGCTGAGACCTGTGCCGGTACCGATGTTGAATACTTCAACAGGGTCAGAATCAGGATTCTCAAGTACGCGTTCCATTGCCTTCACGTGAGCCTTTGCGAGGTCAACTACATAGATGTAGTCGCGGATGCAAGTGCCGTCGGGTGTAGCGTAGTCGTTGCCGAAGATCTTGAGTTGCTTGCGGATTCCTATGGCTGTCTGAGTGACAAAAGGAATGAGGTTCATAGGTACTCCATTGGGCAATTCACCGATGTATGCGGTGGGGTGTGCTCCGATTGGGTTGAAGTAGCGGAGGATAATGCTCTTGATGTTGGCACCGCTATGGATGTAGTCCTGTATGATTTCCTCGTTAATCTGCTTGGTGTTGCCGTAGGGTGAAAGTGCTTTCTGGATTGGAGCGCTTTCGGTAACGGGCAGGTTCTCGGGGGTTGGTTGTCCGTAAACTGTGCATGAAGAGGAGAAGATGATTCCCTTTACTCCGAACTGTGGCATCAATTCAAGCAGATTGATGAGTGAGTTGAGGTTGTTGCGATAGTAGAGCAGGGGTTTTTCAACTGATTCTCCTACAGCCTTGCTTGCTGCAAAGTGGATGATTCCCTTGATATCCTTGTATTTCTCGAAAACACCACGAAGGGCTGGCATGTCGCAGCAGTCGACTTGCTCGAAAGCCGGGCGTATGCCTGTGATTTTCTCTATACCATCGACTACAGAAGCGCTGGAGTTGGAAAGATTGTCAACAATGACTACTTTATAACCTGCCTGCTGTAATTCAACGGTGGTGTGTGAACCAATGAAACCTGTACCACCAGTTACAAGTACTGTCTCTTTCATGAACAAAATGTAGTTAGTATTTCTTGTTTTTTAATCTATCAAGTGCAAAAATATGGATATTTGTCAATATAAAAAAGTTTTATGGCACTTTTTTTGCAAAAAAAATGATTTTTTGACGTAATTTTGCCGACAAATTGAAAAATGATTGATTTTATCTCGTTTTTAAGATGCGAAAATCGGAGTCTTATATATATATAATATGTGTAGTGTCACTTCTGTCTGTTTTCAGTTGCGGCTTGACTGTGTCGTGTGTGAATGATCAGGTGAAGGGAACGGGTGTGTTCACTTCTGAAACTGAAAAGGGCAGTGAGTTGTTTGACCTGCAGGAAATCCAGAATGTGGGTGAACTGATAGTGCTGACGGTCTATGGCCCTTCCACATATTTTGAATATCACGGTGAGGGATTCGGTGCCCAGTATATGCTGGCGGACGCTTTCGCCAAGTCGATTGGTGTGGCACTGAGAGTTGAGGTTTGCAGGGATAAGGACGATTTGATTGATAGGTTGCGCAGAGGCGAGGGCGACTTGATTGCCTGTGGACTGCCTGTGGCGGTGACTGACTCGATAGGTGGTGAAGTAGCGGCTGAAGAGAAGGACGAGGTGACGCTGTGTGGTGAGAAGGAGATTACTCATCTGCTCGACACGCTTGCTGTCGTAAATAAAGATAGGTCGCGCAAGAGCGGTGCTCCAAGGGCATGGGCTGTGCGTAGCCAGTGTGTGGAACTTCAGGCGGCATTGAACGGATGGCTGGCGAAGAACGAGCACAGGCTGCTTTCGTATGCTTCGCTGCCTGTCAGGAGCACGAGCGGATTTACCTATCATCAGCCTCGCAGGAGTGCCCGTCCGGAAATGCTGAATCCGGGCAAGGGTATAATCTCCACGTATGATCACTTATTCAAGAAATACGCCCAGCGTTGTGGCTGGGACTGGAAACTGCTGGCTGCCCAGGCTTTCACGGAATCTGGATTCGACGCTAATGCGGTGTCGTGGATGGGTGCTATGGGGCTGATGCAGCTGATGCCGAGTACCGCCCGGCAGTATGGTGTGTCGGAAAGGGATGTGTTTAATCCTGAAAGTAATGTGAACGGTGCTGTGAAACTGATTTCAAGCCTGCAGAACCACTACTCGGGCATTGCCAACAGGGACGAGAGGCTGAACTTCGTTCTTGCTGCCTATAATGCAGGTCCGGGTCATGTGGACGATGCCCGCAGGCTTGCTGCGAAATACAAGAAGAATTCTAATGTGTGGAGAGGAAATGTGGACTCCCTGGTGCTGAAGATGTCACAACCGGAATACTATAACGACAGCGTTGTGAAATATGGCTATTTCAGAGGAAGCGAGACTTTCAACTACGTGAGAAGTATCAGAAGCAGGTGGGAGAGGTATAATTCTAGAATTCCACGAGGAAGCGGACGTTGATCTGGCGTCCGGTAAGATAATTGGGCACAGCAAACTGGTTGTTGTTGACGTCGGTTACCCAATAGTAGCTATTGACATTGGAGATGTCGAGGATGTTGAAGGCGTCAAGTCCAACCCAAACGTTGCGAATGGCAGACCCGATTCCTGTAGTCAGATGACGGTCTTCGTTGTCGAGAAGGCGATAGCTCAGACCTAAGTCGAGACGACGGTAACTTGACATGCGGAAAACCTGTTTCTCACGACCGCTATGGGGAGGACCGAAAGGCAGACCGCTGGCGTAGTGTCCGCGTACGGTGGCTTTCCAGCGTGTGGTGCCCGGGAAATAATCGCTGAACTGAACTGCGCAGTTCAACAGCTGGTCGGTAGGTCGTGGCACAGACTTGCCATTGATGGTCTCCTTGGTCTTCATGAGTCCGACACTTATCCACGAATCTGTGCCTGGCACGAATTCTCCGTAGATTTTCATATCGAGTCCGACGGCATAACCGTTGGCTATGTTATTACCGTAATACATGATGCGGACATTGTCCACATTGTAGGGGTTGAGGTCTGACAGGGCTTTGTAGTAAACTTCAGCCGTAGCCTTGAACAGGCGTTCGTTGAGTCGGAACTTGTATTCTCCTCCGAGCACAAAATGGATGCTTCGCTGTGACTTGATGTTTTCGTTCAGCTGAACTATGGTGTTGCCGTTGACGGTAACCGTGTCCTTGATTTCCTTGTAGAACGGTGCCTGATAGTAGAGTCCTGCGCTGAATCGGAAGAGAAAATTGTCGTTCTTGGCTGGGATGAACGCCAATGTGGCACGAGGGCTGAACAGCCATTCATCGTTGTAGGACCAGTGTGAGAGACGCACTCCGTAGTTGAGCACGAGCTGTCCTTCGTCGTAGGTCTTGCGCCATGTGTCCTGGATATAGGACTCGAAGCGTGTGGAACTGATGCGGTTGGATGATGCAAGATTGTAGATAAGGTTGAGTCGAGTGTCGGAGTGGGGAAGTGAATAGCCTGCACTATCGCGCATTTCCCATTCACGCATACGCTCGGTCACCTTCTCTTTCTTCCAGAGCACTCCGTAGCGCAGTTCGTGGTTGCTGATCTGACTTCTGCCGTTAAGTCCTACACTGAACACGTTTGCCTCCAAGCGGTTGCGAGCGTGTTCGAGGTATTTGCCGATGCCCAGGCTCTCGGTTTCTCCATCGTTCTGCAGCCAGTATTCTCCGCTGATGTCGAATGTCTCTTTCTCGTGGGTCTTGAATGTGGAGACATTGAGGCTAAGATCATTGTAGTCGTTGAAATGATGGCTCAGGGACATGCTTCCGAAATAGGTGTGGAAGGCGTCTTTCTCCTGTCCGTCGAAATATACCTTGAACTCTTTGACTTCTTCGCTGGTACCGAATCGGGTAGAGCGGTCGCTTGGCACGAACTTATAGTCGTTACGGCTGATTACTGCCATGACGTCGAAAGTCCAACGCTTGTTTGGCATCCAGCTGAAATAGCTCTGATAGTCGAAGTCGCGTGGCTCGTATTCTCCCTTGGTGTCGAGTGTGCCGAGCAGGTAACTTGTGGTTTTGTAGCGCACGGCGTTGGTCCATGAGAATCGCTTGTTGCCGAATCCTGCATAGGCACTTCCTCCAAGAAGACTGCCGCTGACGCTGCCTTCAAACCCTTGTACTTTCTTGTATGTGATGTCGAGAACCGATGACATCTTGTCGCCGTACTTGGATTCGAAACCGCCTGCAGAGAATTGTATGCGGTCGACCATGTCGGGGTTGATGATGCTGAGTCCTTCCTGTTGCCCGCTTCTAATCAACAAGGGGCGGTAAACCTCGATGCCGTTGATATAGACGGAGTTTTCGTCGAACGAACCGCCACGCACATTGTACTGTGAACTAAGCTCGTTGTGTGTGCTGACTCCTGCCTGAGTAGTGATGAGATGTTCCACGCCGCCAAGTCCGGCATTGCCCATGTGCCGTAGATCTTCCATGCTAACATCCTGCATGGTGGTTGTCTTGCGGCTGACGTCCTTCACTACCACTTCGCCCAGTTCCAGTCCGTTGTTGAGCAGCATGACATTGAGGGTAACGGTGTCGCGAGGATTCTCAAGCACACGCTTGCGAGTCTGATAGCCAATCATGCGGTAAACCACAACGAGACTGTCGCTTGTTGTGCAAGTCAGACTGTAGCGTCCCTTGAGGTCGCAGACGGTGCCGAAGGTTGTCCCTTCAATAAATACCTGTGCAAGTTCGATTGGCGATTTTTCGTCGTCAACCACGGTACCACGAATAGTAACCTTGCTGCTGTTGTCCGCTGTGCTGTCGTCCTGAGCAAAGGCAGGATGCTGTGACAGACAGAGTAGCAATAGCAGCAAGATCCGTTTGAAGAATGTTATGAAATGATTATTCATGCACATGCGGTATTTACAGAAATAACGAGCAAATGCTGTGCATTATTGTGTCTGCAGCAAATCTGGGCGCAGACGACGTGTACGCTCCATGGCCTGCTGAAGTTCCCATTCGCGGATTTTCTTGGGGTCGCCGCTAAGCAGAACTTCGGGTACATCACCATAGCCTTCGTAGTGTGCAGGGCGGGTGTAGATGGGAGGTGCCAGCAGATTGTCCTGGAAACAGTCGTCGAGTGCAGCCTGGCTGTCACCGATAGCTCCGGGGATGACTCTTACTATTGCATCAGCCATCATCGCAGCAGGCAGTTCACCGCCAGAGAGAACAAAATCGCCTATTGACAGTTCCTTGGTGATGATGCGGTCGCGGATGCGCTGGTCAATACCTTTGTAGTGTCCGCAAAGTATGATGATGTTGCGCTTCTGCGACAGTTCGTTGGCGATGGGCTGGGAGAACTGCTCTCCGTCGGGGGTGGTGAAGATGATCTCATCGTATTCCTCACCACGTTCCTCGCGCAACTTCTCCTGCAGCGAAGCTATGCAATCGGCAATAGGCTGAATCTGCATGATCATGCCGCTTCCTCCTCCGAATGGGTAGTCGTCCACACGGCGGTGCTTGTCCTTGGTATAGTCGCGCAGGTTGTGGACATGTATCTCTACAAGTCCTTTCTCCTGTGCACGACCAAGAATGCTTTCCGTGAAGAATCCGCCGAAAAGTTCGGGGAGAACGGTAAGGATGTCAATACGCATAGTCTTTTGTGCTGGAATTTATCTGTTGGCGTACATCTGTTCGTAGTAGTGCTGGTAGTCGCCCGATGTAACGTCCTTGATCCAAGCCTGATTGTCGAGATTCCAACGGATGGTCTTTACGATGCCCTGCTCGAATGTAGTCTCAGGCAGCCATCCCAGTTCTGCGTGAATCTTAGACGGGTCGATGGCGTATCTCTGGTCGTGACCAAGACGGTCTGCAACGAACTTGATAAGAGATTCGTTGATCCAGCTGATATCGATGTCGTTTACATCAGTTGCTTCCTTGCCAGGATTGCTTACGCTCTCCTTCTTGTAGAGTTTGGCACGGTATTCAGGCTCGTTCTGCATGATGTCGTGGATGGTCTTGATGGTGAGTTTTACAATCTGCAGGTTGGTGCGCTCGTTGTGTCCACCTACATTGTAAACTTCTCCCACGCGTCCCTTGCGAACAACCAGGTCTATGGCCTTGCAGTGGTCTTCCACATAGAGCCAGTCACGTACGTTTGAGCCGTCGCCATAGACAGGAAGCTGCTTGCCGTGAAGAATGTTGTTGATAATCAGCGGGATCAGTTTCTCTGGGAAATGATAAGGACCGTAGTTGTTGCTGCAGCGGGTGATGCTGACAGGCATGTGGTAAGTGTCGTGGTATGCCATCACAATCATGTCGGCACTTGTCTTTGAAGCGCTGTATGGGCTGTGAGGACAAAGTGGAGTCTTCTCTGTGAAGAAGCCTTCAGCTCCGAGTGAACCGTAAACTTCATCGGTACTTACCTGGTGGTAGCGAACGTCGTTGCGCCAAGTAGGGTAGCCTTGCTCGTCCTTGCCTGTAACCCACGCCTTGCGAGCTGCGTCGAGCAGGTTCTGAGTGCCGAGGATATTGGTCATGAGGAAGAGCTGTGGATTCTCGATGGAGCGGTCAACGTGGCTCTCTGCTGCGAAGTTGACAACGAAATTGAAGTCATACTGCTTGAAGAGCTGTTCCACCAGTTCCTTGTCACCTATGTCGCCGCGATGGAAGAAACAACGCTCGTTGTCAATATCCTCAGCGATGGTCTTGAGGTTGCCTGCATAGGTCAGTGCGTCGAGAACAACCACACGGATGTCGCTGTTGTTCTTTAATATATATTTAATGTAGTTCGCACCGATGAAGCCTGCTGCTCCTGTAACTAAATATGTCTGCATAAATACTGGTTTATGTTTTAGTTATTATGTTTACGAATGATGTATTAGTTTATGAAAAGCCAATAGTTCTTGAAACTTTCGTAGAGTTCAGCCCATGAATCCGACAGTTCCTGCATGGAGTGGAAGAGCAGGTCTGCCCCTGCGTCAAGAAGGACTTTGTCGGGCAATGGCCCTGTGTTGACAGCTATGGTGAAAACGCCCGCCGCAACTCCGGCTCTGACTCCCAGTGGTGCGTTTTCCACAACGATGGACTGGCTGGCGTTAACATGTGCTTTCTCCAGTCCCATCAGGTATGGTTCAGGATTGGGCTTGCCAACTTTCACGTCGAATGCAGTTACCATGAGGTCGGGATTGAATATGCCCGGATAGGCTGAATTGACTTTCTCCAGGAGGGTGCGCTGACCGCTTCCGGTAACGATGAGTGGTGAGACACCCGATGCTTTCACCTGCTTAAGGAGCGAGAGTGCTCCTTCCATGGGTTGTATGGGCTGGCGTGAATTGAAAAGCTTGCTTTTGTAGCCGTAGATTTCCTTTATTTCGTCTTCGGTGGCTTCGTGTCCACGATAGCGCATACTGATGCTGTTGATTGTGCCTGCACCGGTACGTCCCTCGTGAGTGTACACTTCCTCCTCCGACAGCTCGTAGCCATAGTGCTTCATGGCTTCGTGCCAGCTCCAAGCATGGTTTTTCATAGAATCGAACAACACACCGTCCATGTCGAACATGGCGCTGCGAAGTTCGATTATATGAGCACCGTGAGTACTCAGATATTTTTTGATTGCGTCTTCAAACATTACTTGAGTCTTTCGCGGATAGCCTTGCTCTCAGCCTCGTAGCCTGGTTTGTTGAGAAGGGCAAACATATTGCGCTTGTAGTCTTCCACACCTGGCTGGTTGAAAGGATTAACTCCGAGTACGAGTCCGCTGACACCACAAGCCTTCTCGAAGAAGTAGATGAGCTGACCAACGTTGTAGGCGTCAAGACGTGGTATGCTGATGCGGATGTTTGGAACACCACCGTCCACGTGAGCCAACTGTGTGCCAAGCTCTGCCTGGTGGTTGACTTCGTCGATACGCATTCCTGCGAGAAAGTTGAGCCCGTCGAGGTTCTCTTCATCCTTTGGCACTTCGAGTTTGTGCTCAGGCTGATCTACAGAGATGACAGTTTCGAAGATGGTGCGTTCGCCGTCCTGAATCCACTGACCCATAGAGTGGAGGTCGGTAGAGAAGTCGACTGCTGCTGGGAAGATACCCTTCTTATCCTTGCCTTCGCTTTCTCCGTAGAGTTGCTTCCACCATTCGTTCACGTAGTGGAGTTTTGGCTGGAAGTTTACGAGGATTTCAATCTTCTTGCCTGTGCTGTAGAGTGCGTTGCGAACAGCTGCATACTGTGCGCAGAGGTTGTCTGCGAAAGGAACGCTGATGTCGGTAGCCTTCTCCATGTCCTGTGCTCCTTTGACCAGTGCGTCGATGTCGAAGCCTGCGCAAGCGATAGGCAGCAAGCCTACAGGCGTGAGAACAGAGAAGCGACCGCCCACGTTGTCAGGAATAATAAAAGATGTGTAGCCTTCCTTGTCGGCAGTAGTGCGTGCAGCACCCTTATTTGCGTCTGTGATGGCAACGATAACCTTGCGAGCCACGTCCTTGCCGCGTTCCTCCTCACACATACGCTTGAGAAGGCGGAAAGTGATGGCTGTCTCGGTAGTAGTTCCTGACTTGGATATGTTGATTACACCGAAACGCTTGCCGTGGAGGTAATCGATGAGTTCGCTGAGGTAGTCTTCACCGATGTTGTTTCCGGCAAAGAGGATGCGTGGGCTGTCGGATGCCTTAAGCCAGCCGAATGTGTCGCCGAGTGCTTCAAGCACGGCACGTGCGCCGAGGTAGCTACCTCCGATACCTGCTACGACAACTGCCTCGCAGTTCTCACGCAAAGTGTTGGCACAAGCTTTGATTTCGTTGAGGAATGCAGGAGTGATGCTGCTTGGCAGGTGAAGCCAACCAAGAAAATCGTTTCCAGGACAGGTTCCTTCTTCAAGTGCTTTCATTGCAGCGTTGACTGCTGGCTCGTAACTCTCTACTGCTGATGCAGCGAGAAACGGTGTTGCTTTTGTGATGTCTAGTTTCATGTTAGTTGATGTTTTTATGATTTTTGTTTTACGGATTCAAATATGTTACCAAAGTAATTGCCTTGTCTGCTCAGTCTATCGCAAGCTGTCGGCAAGAATCTTGATTTCCACCGACGCGGCGATGTTTTCATAAAGAATGTTGTAGACGGCATCGAGGATAGGCATGTTGACACGCAGGCTGGTGTTGATTTCTTTCATACATTTGGTGCCGTAGTAGCCTTCCGCAATCATCTCCATTTCCAGCTGGGCTGTTTTCACGGAATAGCCTTTGCCTATCATTGTTCCGAACATACGGTTGCGTGAGAAGTTGGAGTACATGGTCACCAGCAGGTCTCCCATATATACGGAGTCGCTGATATGGCGCTTCTCCGGCTCGATAGTGCTGAGGAAACGGTTCATCTCCTGAGCGGCGTTGCACACCAGCACAGCCAAGAAGTTGTCTCCATACTTCAGTCCGTGACAGATACCTGCAGCGATGGCATAGACATTCTTCAGAACCGAACTGAATTCGATCCCTTCAATGTCTGTACTGACACTTGTCAGCACGGTCTTGCATTGAAGCAGGTCAGCTATAACCTCTGCATTGTCAAGGCTGCGGCAACCGGCAGTCAGGTAGCAAAGTCGGTCCAATGCCACTTCCTCTGCATGCGACGGACCTCCGATACATACAATTTGGTCTTCAGGTACATTGAATGCCTGCTGGAAATATCTGGAGATAGTGACGTTCTCGTCAGGCACAATACCTTTGATGGCGGTGACAACCAGTTTCTCACTAAGACTTGTCCGCAATTTCTTCAGGTGGTTCTTCAGATAGGGTGAAGGCGTAACGAAAATCAGAGTGTCGTACGCTTTCACGATAGCATTGATGTCGCTGGAGAAATCAATACGGTCGGTGTCGAAGTGCAGTCCTGTAAGATAGGATGGGTTGTGGCCCAACCGCTTGAAGTCCTCAATGCGGTCATCGCGGCGAATGTACCAGCCTATCGTCTGTTCGTGGTTGAGCACAATCTTTGCGATAGCTGTTGCCCAACTACCACCACCCATAATGGCTACTCGTCCACAAGATTTGAATTGCATTTAGTAATTTATGTAATTATAAATTAATAATTATAAATTATGTCACTGACGCTTAATTCTTCACTATTCATTCTTCACTTTTTCAATAATCTTCGCCAGATCGTCGACTGAAGGTTTCTGGATGTCGAGCTTGAACTTCTTCAGAATCTCGCCAATCTGCTGCTGAATCTTCTGAGGATTGCCGCCGGCAAGGTCGCTAACAAGATTGTAGCCTGCTTTCTGAACCACAGGAACGATGTCGGCAGAGAATCCTATCTCTGTGAATTTCTCTACAGGGTCCTTTGGTGTTTTCTTCTCTGGCTTCATCTGTGGGAAGAAGAGAACTTCCTGGATAGTCATCTTGCCAGTCATCAGCATGACCAGACGGTCAATGCCGATACCGATACCACTTGTTGGAGGCATACCATACTGAAGGGCACGAAGGAAATCGTGGTCAATAATCATGGCTTCATCGTCACCTTTATCGGCAAGGCGCATCTGCTCTACGAAACGCTCTTCCTGATCTATTGGGTCGTTCAGCTCACTGTAGGCATTAGCCAACTCCTTACCGTTTACCATCAGTTCGAAGCGCTCGGTGAGTCCTGGCTTGCTGCGGTGCATCTTGGTAAGAGGCGACATCTCCACAGGGTAGTCGGTGATGAATGTAGGCTGGATGAATGTTCCTTCGCATGTCTCACCGAAAATCTCGTCAATCAGCTTGCCCTTACCCATGGTCTCGTCAACCTCAATTTCGAGTTTCTTGGCAATTTCGCGGATTTCTTCTTCGCTCTTGCCGTTAAGGTCGTAGCCTGTCTTCTCCTTGATGGCGTCGAGGATAGGCAGACGGCGGTATGGTGCCTTGAAGGAAATGGTCTTTCCGTCAACTACGCTTTCTGTGCTTCCGTTGACAGCGATGCAGATACGCTCAAGCAGCTGTTCTGTGAACGACATCATCCAGTTGTAGTCCTTGTACTGAACATAAAGTTCCATGCAAGTGAACTCAGGGTTGTGTGTGCGGTCCATACCTTCGTTGCGGAAGTTCTTGCCGATTTCGTACACTCCCTCAAAACCACCGACGATGAGGCGCTTCAGGTACAGCTCTGTAGCGATGCGCATGTACATGTCTGTGTTGAGAGCGTTGAAGTGAGTGATGAACGGACGAGCAGAGGCACCACCGGCAATGGTTTGCAGGGTAGGGGTCTCCACCTCTGTGTAGCCGGCTTCGTCGAGAGTGTTGCGGAGAGTGCGCAGCACAGTTGCTCTCTTGTGGAAAGTCTCTTTTACACCCTTGTTCACTACCAGGTCAACATAGCGCTGGCGGTAGCGGAGTTCAGGGTCGTCGAACGAGTCGTAGACATTGCCTTCAGCGTCGGTCTTGACGATAGGCAGCGGCTTGAGGCTCTTTGCCAGGACAGTGAGTGATTTTGCATGAACTGATATTTCACCTGTCTGTGTACGGAATACGAATCCTGTCACACCGATGAAGTCACCCAGGTCGATGAGTTTCTTGAAAACTGTGTTGTACAAATCTTTGTTCTCTTCCGGACAGATATCGTCGCGTGTGATGTAAACCTGGATACGTCCCTTGGAATCCTGTAGCTCCACGAACGAAGCCTTTCCCATGATTCGCTGGCTCATCATACGTCCGGCGATGCATACCTGGCGTGGTTCTTCAGCATTGTCGTCAAACTCTGCTATGATGTCTGTAGAAAATGCGTTAGTAGGATATTCTGCAGCTGGATATGGGTCTATTCCCATATCTTTCATTGCCTGCAGGTTGTTACGTCTTTGGATTTCTTGTTCTGAAAGTTCTAAGATGTTCATTATATAGAAATTAAGAAGACCCCCTCCCTTTTCCACCTTCCCTTTGGTCACCAATCGCTTGAACGCGAACGCGCGATTGCCACCGTAATGGGGAGGAGTAGTTGCCTACTGTTGGTTATGAGTCTTGGTTAAGTTAAACAATATTCGTTAAACATTATACGTTAAACAGTAAACGCTAAAAGTTTACAAAGATACGGAATTTTATTTATTTGGATTCATATTTAGCCCTCAAATTCATGGCGATGCAAATTTGTCCTGAGTATGCAGGGTTGTTGTATCGGGTTTCGAGGATGTTGCTCATCTGATTGAAGAAGAACTCGATATCATCGATTTTGATGCCTTCGCCCAGATCTATAGACCCTGTTGGTTTAGTGTCCTTAACCCATTGAAGCAGTTCCTTTATCTGCTCCTCTGTATATTGCTTCTCAAATAGTTGCATTGTAATTTTTTGAGTTTTTAAGTTTCTTGGGAGCGTTGCCCCAAGCGTGCTCTTTTGATTACCTTTTTAATAGGTATCGCACGATGATTAAGTTTTATCGAGATTTTTATTCTGCGGCTGAACCGCAGAACACACTCCATCCGGATTGAAATTCTTGCTTCGCAAGCGTGCTCTTTTGATTACTATCTTTAATAAGTATCGCACGATAACTTCATTCTTCATTCTTCACTTTCTCTGGGAGGGGGCTTCTCTTTATTATCTTCGCTGCTCTTTCCGATGCTCCGGCAGGGCCGATGGCTTGCTGCACTTCGGCATAGCCTTTAAGCATCTCGTTTCTCTTGTCGCCTCCGATCAGGATTTTGCCAAGTTCCGAACGCAGGTTGGGAACGTTCATCTCGTTGCCCAGCAACTCCGTCACTACGGTTCGGCCTGCAATGAGGTTTACAAGCGACACCCATTTCACTTTGATGAATTTCGACATCACCCATTTCATTATCCAGCCTAATGAAAAGAAGTAGCAAACCACCTGTGGTGTGTTCAATAGTGCCGTCTCCAGTGTGGCTGTGCCGGAGGTGACGAGTGCAGCTTCAGCGCCTGCCACTATCTCGTAGGTCTTGTCGTAGATTATCTCAACGTCAATTCCCTTGGGAATGTACTGCCTGTAAACATCTATGTCTATGTTGGGGGCAGCGGCTAAGACCAATTTGTAGCCCTTGAACGAAGAAGCAGCCTCGAGCATTTTCCCCAGGTTCTTCTTGATTTCCTGATGCCTGCTGCCTGCGAGAATGGCAATTACCTTCTTCCTGCTGTCAGGACTGGCGATTTCAATGCCGCTCTGGCTGATGGCGTCGGCACAGGGATTGCCGACATAGTGTATGGGGTAGTTATGCTTTTTCTCGAAGAAGTCAACCTCAAACGGGAGGATAGAGAACAACTCGTCCACATCACGCTTGATGTTCTTGATTCTGTATTCCTTCCACGCCCATATTTTCGGAGCAATGTAGTAATAAACCGGAATCTTGGTGTTCTTACGCAGGAATCCTGCAATTTTCAAATTGAATCCAGGGTAGTCCACAAGTATCACCACGTCTGGCTTCCACTCCACAATATCCTTCTTGCAGGCATCCATGTTTTGCAGGATGGTGCGCAAATGCAGCAGGACAGGCACGAACCCCATGTAAGCCATCTCTTTGTAGTGCTTCACGAGGGTGCCTCCTACGCTCTGCATCTTGTCGCCGCCATAGTAACGGAAATCTGCACTGGCATCTTCTGCCTTCAGAGCCTTCATGAGATTTGACGCATGCAAGTCTCCTGAAGCCTCTCCTGCAATTAGGTAGTATCTCATTTTATAAGTTCTTGGATTTGGTCGAATGCTTTGTATGCAGTCATATCCAGTTGGATGGGAGTGATGGCGACGTATTCGTGGTTGAGTGCCCAGCGGTCGGTGCTGTCGTCGTCGGGAGTGTAAGCCTTATAGGTACCTGTGAGCCAGAAATACTCTCGGTTGCGGGGATCAATGCGCCGTTCCCATTCATTCACCCATTCACCCTCGTCCATGCGGCACACTCTGACTCCTTTGAACTCCTCACATGGAGGAAAGTTCACGTTCAGGCAAACGTGCGGGGGAAGTCCCAGGGAGAGAACATTCTTTACGATTTTGCGAACGTATGGCTTGAGTGCGGAGAAGTCGGCGTTTGGTTCGCGCTTGCAGCTTGAGAAGCCCACTGAAGGCACGTGCTTTATCATTCCCTCTATCACACATCCCATCGTTCCTGAGTAGTGCACGTTGATTGAAGCGTTGTCACCGTGGTTGATTCCAGCCAGTACTATATCAGGTTGGCGATCCAATACGGAGTCCAGGGCTATCTTCACGCAGTCGCAAGGAGAACCGGTGCATGAATACACTTCAAGTCCTGGCTCTGAGCTTATTTTCTTTAATCTTACCGGCATGCCGCTGGTGATGGATACTGCTGCACCGCTTCGTCCTCCGTCTGGAGCCACTATCACCACGTCGCCCAAGTCTCTTACCATCTCTGCCAAGTCGTTTATCCCCTTGGCGTCAAATCCGTCATCGTTTGAAATTAAAATTAATGGTCTTGTATCTGACATTTTGATTTTTTGAGTTACGTAAAAACTTTGCAAAGATACGAAAAATCCTCTATTTACACATAATTAATATATAAGAATTTGATTGTGCCTTAATTATTTGATTATTTATTTTTTTTATTTTTTGTAAAAAAGTTTGGTGGAAATACAGAAAACTCGTACCTTTGCACTCGCAATTCGAAAATGGAGTTGCAGCATGGATGGATTTCGTGCAATTTTAGTTTGGGATATGGTGTAATTGGCAACACAACAGATTCTGGTCCTGTTATTCTTGGTTCGAGCCCGAGTATCCCAACACATAATAAAGGATGTAGCTTAAAACTGCATCCTTTTTTTGTTTTTTTTACGCTTTCAACAATAATTAACCTAACACTAGCTTTGCGGTTATGTTTTATCAGTATATTTATGCTTTTCAAGTTGCATTTCCATCCCTTCACTAAAGTAAAATCCGTTTATTAGGTGAGGTTCGACTTTTTGACCGTAGTGTGATTTTTTTTCCACCGTAGTGGTTTACGTATCAGACTTAAGTCTTTTATGTGGTTTCACTGTGGTGGTATTTTGAAAGCACTGTGGTATTTTTGCGCGATGATTTTGCATTGTCGATAATATAATATAACTTTGTGGGGTGAAATAATAATCGTAGGACAAAATGATAAAGTTTCTAAGAATCAATCCAAGTGATAATGTGGCGGTTGCTATAGAACCGCTGGAGAAAGGCGAACAGATTGTGGTGGACGGCAAGGAAATGGTGATGCAGACTGAGGTGCCTGCTGGACATAAATTCCTGCTGATGGATCTGAAGGAAGGCGAGGACGTGGTTAAGTACGGCTATCCCATCGGAAGGCTGAAGGAAGGACATCGTGCCGGTGAGTGGGTGGATGACCGCCACATCAAGACCAATCTGAAGGGACTTCTTAGCTATGAGTACAAGCCTGTGTTTACTGCCGAACAGATTGCCAAAGGTGAGGACGCAAAGGTGGATGTAAACGTGGAGGGATTGCCCGTTTCGTTCAAGGGTTACCGCAGACGAAACGGCGATGTAGGAATCAGAAATGAGCTGTGGATTGTGCCTACTGTTGGTTGCGTAAATGGAATTGTTAATCAATTGGCTGACATAATTAAAATTGAATTGGGTTTAAGCAATACTTCAGAAGATGTAAAGGTGGCTGGAATTGACAGAGTTGCAGCTTTTCCACATAACTATGGTTGTTCACAACTGAGCGAGGATCATGAGAATACACGCAAGGTGCTTCGCGACATTGTGCTGCATCCCAACGCTGGCGGTGTGCTGATAGTGGGTCTTGGTTGCGAGAATAATCAGCCACGCGATTTCGTGAAGCTACTGGGTGACTACGACCAAAGCCGTGTGAAGCTGCTGGTGACTCAGGAAGTTGATGGCGATGAAGTGGAGGAGGGTATGAAGATGCTGCGTGAACTTGCTGCACAGATGCATGGTGACGTGCGGCAGGATGTGCCTCTAAGTGAACTTCGCATAGGTCTGAAGTGTGGCGGAAGCGATGGTTTCTCGGGCATTACAGCCAATCCGCTGCTTGGCGTGCTGAGCGACTATGTGGTGTCACAGGGCGGGACAACTGTACTGACCGAAGTTCCGGAGATGTTCGGGGCGGAAACGATATTAATGAACAGGTGTGCTGACGAGTCGCTTTTCAACCAGACTGTGAAGCTGGTCAATGATTTCAAGGACTATTTCCTGAGTCATGGTGAACCTGTGGGTGAGAATCCTTCTCCAGGAAACAAGAAGGGCGGTATCTCCACTCTTGAGGACAAAGCTCTGGGATGCACACAGAAGTGCGGCAAGAGTGCGGTGAGGGGTGTACTGGCTTACGGTGAGCGCCTTGAGACCAAGGGGCTTAACCTGCTTTCGGCTCCGGGTAACGACCTGGTTGCCTCGACTGCATTGGCTGCAAGCGGATGCCACATGGTACTGTTTACCACAGGTCGTGGAACTCCGTTTGGTACATTCGTGCCAACAGTGAAAATTTCCACCAACTCCACTCTTGCAAGCCGTAAACCCATGTGGATTGACTTTAATGCCGGTACCCTCGTGGAAGGAAAAAGCATGCAGCAGGTCTTTGCGGAATTTGTGAACAAGGTGGTGGCTGTGGCTAACGGTGAAACTACATGGAACGAACGTAAGAATTATCAGGAAATTGCAATTTTCAAAAACGGTGTGACTCTGTGAAGGCATTGAAGGCTTTATCTCCGCTGATTCTCCTGCTTTGCCTCTACCTGGTGGCAAGTGTGGTGGCAGGGGATTTCTACATAGTCCCGATTACTGTGGCTTTTCTGGTGTCGTCCGTCTATGCGGTGTTCATCACTAAGGGTACGGTGAACGAGAGACTTGAGATCTTTGCCAAGGGTGCGGGAAACGGCAACATGATGCTGATGCTGTGGATATTCCTGCTTGCCGGTGCCTTTGCCAATTCGGCTGAGAAGATGGGGTCGGTGGACGCTGTGGTGAATCTCACCCTCTGGTGTCTGCCTTCATCGTTTCTGCTGCCCGGTCTGTTCATAGCGTCGTGTCTGATTTCCCTGTCAATTGGTACGTCTGTGGGAACCATCGCCGCCTTGACTCCCGTGGCTGTAGGTATAGCCAATAGCTCGAATGTGGCTGTGCCGCTGGCTGTGGCAATAGTGGTTGGAGGTGCTTATTTCGGAGATAATCTCTCGTTCATAAGCGACACGACGATTGTTGCTACGCAGACACAGCATTGCCGGATGAGCGATAAGTTCAGGGTGAATTCTCGCATAGTGATGCCTGCAGCCCTACTGATGATAGTGCTTTACTACTATCTTGGAAGAAGTGTGGAGGAAGTGGAGGAAGCGGGTGATGTGAATTTCTGGAAAGTCATACCCTATATGGTCGTGATAGTGTCGGCTATCATGGGCGTGAACGTGCTGCTGGTACTGGTTATAGGACTGTGCCTGAGCGGAGTCATCGGGATAGCCTTGGGCGACTATGATGTGTTCGGGTGGTTCCACGCTTTGGCTGACGGAATGACCGGTATGTCCGAGCTGCTGATTATGACTCTGCTTGCTGGTGGTATGCTCGCCATAATCCGTCATAACGGCGGGGTGGAGTATATCATCAAGGCGATAACGTGGCGCATCTCGGGAAAACGCGGTGCGGAAATGAGCATAGCCTTGCTCGTCTGCCTTGTGAACATCTGCACTGCAAACAATACGGTTGCAATCATGACGGCAGGACCGATTGCCTACGACATAGCAAACAAATTCGGTGTGGACAAGCGTAAGAGCGCAAGTATCCTGGATACGGCCTCGTGCGTTACCCAGGGGTTGCTGCCCTATGGCGCTCAGATATTGATAGCGGCAGGACTTGCATCGGTCAGCCCTGTAGCCATTATCCAGTATCTGTTCTATCCCTTTGCCCTTGCCCTGACTATTATAGTATGTGTGTGGTGGCGACTGCCACGCAAATACGCCTGAGCAGCCATTGATGCATAAAACCTGCATAAAATTTTGTCGAAACAAAAATTAATGCTAAATTTGCGAGATGAATTTTATTAACTTAAAAACTCATGCATGATAAAGGAAAAATCACCCATGAGGGAGTTGTAGAAAGCGTAGAAAATGGACACGTGCGTGTTAGGATTCTTCAAACCTCTGCATGCAGTTCGTGTCAGGTGAAGGCAATGTGTGCATCAGCCGAAGCAACGGAGAAAGTGATTGACGTATGGAATGCCATGGGAAATCATAAAGTGGGTGATGAAGTGGTGGTTTGCGGCTCCCTGACTATGGGCAGAAACGCTGTATGGCTTGCTTTCGGTTTGCCACTGGTGATTATGGTGCTGTGGATTGTTGCGGCGCTGAATGTCCTCGGTCTTGGCGAACTTGCATCCATACTTGGCGCACTTGGAATCCTCGCTGTTTACTACGCCTTGCTTGCATGTTTCAAAAACAGACTGAGCAGACATTTCTCCTTTTGGATAGAGTAATGAAGAGTGAAGAATGAAGAGTGAAGAATTCTTTGGAGCTTTGCCCGAAGCGACTAAAGTCGATAACATTTTACCTTAAAAACTCAAAAACTTAAAATTTACAAACTAAAGAACTAAAAATTAACTTAAAACTAAAATAATAATTTATGAACGTAATTCTAATCGCTGTGATTGTTCTTGGATCAGTAGGATTGATAGCAGCCCTCGTGCTGTTCTTCACTGCCAAGAAATTCGCAGTTAAGGAAGATCCACGCATCGGTCAGGTAAACGAAGTGTTGCCTGGAGCCAACTGCGGTGGTTGTGGATTCCCAGGATGTGGCGGTATGGCATCAGCTTGTGTAAAGGCTGCTGACGAAGCCGGTGAACTTGGAAGCCTCTTCTGCCCGGTAGGCGGACAGCCATGTATGGATAAGGTTGCAGCCATTCTTGGTTTGCAGGCAGCTGCGGCAGCCGCACCAAAGGTGGCTGTTGTCCGTTGTAATGGCACGTGCGAGAACCGTCCGCGCCTTGTTAGTTATGATGGTGTACAGACATGTCGCATCGCCAACACCACCTGCATGGGTGAAACAGCCTGTGCATACGGCTGTCTCGGCTGTGGCGACTGTGTGGCAGCATGTCAGTTCGGTGCTATCAGCATCAATCCTGAGACAGGTCTGCCAGAGGTGGACCGCGCTAAGTGTACAGCCTGCGGAGCATGTGCCAAGGCTTGTCCTCGCAACATCATCGAGATCCGTCAAGTTGACGATCAGAAGCAAGGAATGGTTGTGACTTGTATGAACAAGGACAAGGGTGCTGCGGCAAACAAGGCATGTGCAGCTTCATGTATCGGTTGCAGCAAGTGTAAGCAAGTGTGTGGCGCTGATGCCATCACAGTGGAGAACAACCTCTCATACATCGATGCAGAGAAATGTATCTCATGCCGTGCCTGCGAGGAAGCATGTCCAAAGGCTTGTATCATCATGCTGGGAGAACCACGCAAGAAGATCGAGAAGAAGCCCGCTGCAGCTAAGCCAGCTGCCGCTGCAAAGAGTGAATCCAGTGCTCCTGCAGTGAAGAACACCAACACCCGTCCTTACGACAAACCAATCGAGGTTAAGTTCGATGCACCATTGCTGCCATCGCAGCAGTATATGCTTGCAGGAACAGTTGACCTGGTTCAGGGTGAAGGTAAAAACGAGACTATTGAGAAGGTGGAGCACAACTACGAAGCATCGTTGCCTGTTTCACAGCAAATTTTATTGGGAATTAAAACGAAATAAGCATGAAGACATTTAGAATTGGTGGAGTACATCCAGCAGAGAATAAACTGTCAGCCGCCGAACCCATCAAGGTTGCCGAGCTGCCTAAGGTGGCCGTGTTCCCCTTGAGCCAGCATATCGGTGCACCTGCCAAAGCCATCGTTGCCAAAGGCGACAAGGTGAAAGTGGGTACCATGATTGCAGAAGCAGGTGGTTTCGTGTCAGCACCTATCTTCTCTTCGGTTTCAGGTACTGTGCTGAAAGTTGACACCGTGGTTGACGCCAGCGGTTATGCCAAGCCAGCTATATACATTACTGTTGAAGGAGACGAGTGGGAAGAGGGTATTGATCGCTCTGCCGACCTGGTTACATTGAAGGATCGTCGTGAACTGACAGCTGACGAGATAAAGGAGAAAATCAAGAATGCAGGTATCGTTGGTATGGGAGGCGCTTGTTTCCCGACCCACGTGAAGCTGTCTCCTCCTCCAGGATCAAAGCCAGAGTGGATTATCATCAACGCTGTGGAGTGTGAGCCATACCTCACTGCCGACCATCGCCTGATGCTGGAGCATGCCGACGAAATCCTCGTTGGTGTCACTCTCCTCATGAAGGCAATGAATGTAGGCAAGGCTTACATTGGAATTGAGAACAACAAGCCCGATGCAATCGAACTGATGAAGTCGAAGACAATGAAGTTCATTCACGAAGGCGATATCGAGATAGTTCCTCTTAAGGTGAAATATCCTCAGGGAGGTGAGAAGCAGCTTATCGACGCCGTAGTCGGCCGTCAGGTGCCAGCTCCTCCAGCATTGCCGGTTAGTGTTGGAGCAATCCTTCAGAATGTGGGAACTGCATTCGCTGTCTATGAGGCTGTTATGAAGAACAAACCACTTTTCGAACGTGTCGTTACCGTTACAGGTAAGAGCCTGGCACATCCAAGTAACTTCCTCGTACGTATGGGAACACCGATGAGCCAGCTTATCGACGCCTGCGGAGGTATGCCGGAAGACACAGGCAAACTGATCGGTGGCGGACCGATGATGGGTAAGGCACTCATCAATACCGAAGTGCCTATCTGCAAAGGCTCGTCAGGTGTGCTGCTGATGAACGAAAAAGAGGCTAAGCGTGCAGAGGCACAGCCATGTATCCGTTGTGCTAAGTGTGTTAGTGCCTGCCCAATGGGACTGGAACCGTTCCTCCTCTCCAAACTGGCAGAGATGCACGACTGGGAACGACTGGAGAAGGAAGACGTGGTCAGCTGTATCGAATGCGGCTCATGTCAGTTCACCTGTCCGTCGCACCGTCCATTGCTCGACTATGTACGCCTCGGCAAGTCAACAGTATTAGGTATCATTCACGCTCGTAAAGCAAAAGCATAATAAGTTTTTGAGTTTTTAAGTTCTTAAGTTCTTAAGTTCGATGAAACTCATAGACGAAAAAGTTCAAACATATGAATAAATTAACAGTATCATTGTCACCACACGTCCACTCGGGCGACTCTGTGAGCAAGAATATGTACGGTGTGCTCATCGCACTTGTTCCTGCCATGTTGTGCTCGTTCATTTATTTCGGACTTGGTGCTATATTGGTGACTGCAGTGTCGGTTGCCTCATGCGTATTCTTTGAATGGGCTATTAACAAGTACATGCTAAAGAATCCGCAAACAAGTATTTGTGACGGAAGCGCCATCCTCACTGGTGTACTTCTTGCATTCAATCTCCCTTCCAACCTTCCTGTATGGATTGTTATCCTTGGCGCTTTGTTCGCTATAGGAGTAGTGAAGATGACATTCGGCGGTCTTGGATGCAACCTCTTCAATCCTGCACTCGCAGGACGTGCATTCCTGCTCATCTCATTTCCTGTGCAGATGACCACTTGGCCAGTTCCGAACTTGGGATTCTCCACTATTGCCGACGCAGCTATCGACGGACAGACCGCAGCTACACCACTTGCCCTCATCAAGCATGGCGAAGCAGTGGATATGGATCTTTGGGACATGCTCATCGGTAAGATGGGAGGTTCACTCGGTGAAGTCTGCGCCCTCGCACTCCTTGTAGGATTTGTATATATGCTTGTTCGCAGAATTATCACTTGGCATATTCCAGTCAGCATTCTCGGAACAGTAGCAGTTTGTGCAGCACTCCTGCACTGGGCTAATCCTGCTTATGCAACTCCTTCTGTTCACCTCCTCAGCGGTGGTCTCATGCTTGGTGCCATCTTCATGGCAACTGACTATGTCACTTCACCTATGTCGAAGAAAGGACAGCTTATCTACGGTGTAGCCATCGGCTTCCTCACCATCGTCATCCGTACGTGGGGAGCATACCCTGAAGGTATGTCGTTCGCAATCCTCATCATGAATGCGTTCGTGCCTCTTATCAACAACTATTGTAAACCAAAACGATTCGGGGAGGTTAAGAAATGAAGAAGCTTAAGTCATCATTAATGAATATGGTGCTTGTCCTCACCGGCATCGCCATAGTAGCAGGTTTCGCACTTGCATACATCAATTCAGTCACAGCTCCTCAGATTGAGAAAATCAATGCAGAGAACCTTGCAAAAGGTATCAAGGAAGTGATGGGAGTGGATGCAAATGCAGACTTCGAGTACACTACTGAAGAGAAAGGTGCTTACACCGTCTTCAAGTCAGAACTCGGAACAGCTGTACAGAGCACAACCAACGGATTCGGCGGACCTCTGAAAGTCCTCGTCGGTTTCGACAACGAAGGCAATATCATGGGTTATACCATTCTCGAACATGCAGAGACTCCTGGACTTGGAGCCAAGGCAGGAACATGGTTCCAGCAGGGAGAGAAGGGTAAAAAGAGCAATATCATCGGCCGTAACCCCGGACAGCGTGAACTGAAGGTAACTAAGGATACAGGTGACAAGGATGATGTGGACGCCATTACCGCTTCTACAATCACATCACGTGCTTTCCTGCTTGCCGTCCAGAATGCATTCAACGATTGTATTAAAAACCAATAAGAAAGGAGACAAAGACTTATGAGTAACTTTAAAGTATTGATGAACGGTATCATCAAGGAGAACCCGACCTTTGTCCTTCTTCTTGGTATGTGCCCAACACTTGGAACCACATCGTCAGCTATTAACGGTATGTCAATGGGACTTGCCACGATGTTTGTGCTTATCCTCAGCAACTTCATCATCTCGCTGATCAAGAACATCGTCCCTGATATGGTTCGCATCCCATCCTATATCGTGGTGATTGCATCACTCGTTACCATCCTACAGATGGTGATGCAGGCATACTTGCCAGACATCTACGCCACCCTCGGACTCTTCATCCCGCTTATAGTGGTGAACTGTATCATCCTTGGACGCGCAGAAGCATTTGCAGCAAAGAATTCACCTATTGCCTCAATCTTCGACGGCATTGGTATCGGTATAGGTTTCACACTTGCACTCACATTGCTTGGTGCCATGCGTGAATTCCTCGGCACAGGAGCTATCTTCGGATTCACTCTCCAAGGTGAGAACTACGGCATGCTTCTCTTCGTGCTTGCACCAGGTGCATTCATTGCCCTCGGCTATCTTATCGCAATAGTTAACAAACTTAGAAAGGCTTGATTATGGAATACATTCTTATATTCATCACAGCGATATTCGTAAACAATATCGTACTGTCACAGTTCTTGGGCATCTGTCCGTTCCTCGGAGTGTCAAAGAAAGTATCCACAGCTTCGGGTATGGGACTGGCTGTGACCTTCGTGCTCACACTGGCCACAATAGTAACTTACCTCATCCAGAAGTTTGTTCTTGACCCCAATAATCTCGGATATCTGCAAACCATTGCATTCATCCTTGTGATTGCAGCCTTGGTGCAGATGGTGGAAATCATCCTCAAGAAAGTGTCTCCAAGCCTTTATCAGGCATTAGGCGTATTCCTTCCTCTCATCACCACAAACTGCTGCATCCTTGGTGTGGCAATCCTTGTGATTCAGAAGGACTACACCCTGCTTCAAGGAGTTGTCTACGCCGTTTCTACCGCTCTTGGCTTCTTCCTTGCAATGGTACTCTTTGCAGGTCTGCGTGAGCAGCTTGCAATGAACAAGGTGCCAAAAGCTGTTGAAGGAATGCCAATCGCTCTCATCACTGCCGGTTTGCTCTCAATGGCATTTATGGGATTCAGTGGTGTGGACGGTGGTTTGAAGCACCTCTTCGGTCTGGAATAAAAACAATCTCAGAGCATACTTTTACGATACATAAAGTCCGGAACTTGGTGTTGTCTGTGCCAAGTTCCGGGCATTGTGTGTAAGAAGTGTGAATAGATGTGATAATTTGCCAAATAATTTAACAATAAAAACACAGTTGATTTCGTTAATATAATTAATAATAATGTAATGAAATCAAATACGACAATATATGCAGAGAATCTACCTATGTTTAGCCCACATGTCGGGTAAGGAACAACAATATATAAAAGACGCTTTCGACACCAACTGGGTAGTTCCACTTGGACCTAATGTCGACGCCTTTGAAGAAGAATTGAAGTCGTTCCTCGATCCTTCAAAACATCTTGTTGCATTGTCGTCTGGAACAGCTGCAGTACACTTGGCTCTTGTCAACTGCGGAGTGCAGAGCGGTGACGAAGTCATTACCCAGAGCTTTTCATTCTGTGCTTCAGCCAATCCTATCGTTTATCAGGGTGCAACTCCAGTATTCGTAGATTCTGAACCAGGTTCATGGAATATGTCACCTGAACTTCTGGAAAAAGCAATCCTTGACCGCAAGCAGCAGACAGGTAAATACCCAAAGGCTGTAGTGCTGGTTCATCTCTACGGCATGCCTCCACAAATAGACGAAATCATTTCTGTCTGTGACAAATACAACATCCCTCTTGTAGAAGATGCAGCTGAGGCACTGGGAAGTCAGTTCGATGGAAAATATGCTGGAACATACGGACGTTACGGTATTATTTCCTTCAACGGAAATAAGATGATTACAACCTCTGGTGGTGGAGCATTGATCTGCGGCAGCGAAGAGGAAAAAGCCCAAACAATGTTCTATGCAACTCAGGCAAGGGAATCATATCCTTACTACCAGCATGAGAAAATCGGTTACAACTACCGCATGTCAAATATCTGTGCAGGAATAGGCAGAGGACAGATGACAGTGCTTGAAGACCATATCAAGTGGCACAGACATATCGCCATGAGATACAAGGAAGCATTTGCCAATGTTCCAGGAATTACATTCCACGACAATCCTACACCACATCATAATTCCAACTTCTGGCTCAGCACCATCCTCCTCAGTCCGGATCTGAAAATAAAGGGACAGGATACAGCTTACGATACAGTTGTAAGCGGAGCTATAGGTGGAGCAGCCGGAGTGACACATCATGCAAGTTTCGTTCACACCGACCTTGAACCAAACAACAACGTTGAAGCTATGCGCAAGGTGCTTAACGATGCCGGCATAGAATCTCGTCCATTATGGAAACCCCTGCATGCTCAGCCTGTTTTCAAGGCATGTCCGCAATACACCAACGGTGTGTCTGAATCACTCTTCCGTCAGGGATTGTGCTTGCCATCAGGACCGATGGTGACAGATGAGCAGGTGGATTTCATCATTGAAACCATTAAATCAGCATTGATTTGAGAAAAATCACTCATACTCTTCTCTTGCTTGCATTATGCCTAAGCGTGGCATCTTGCAGCAAGGATGAAGATGATACAATCAATTTCATCGGTGACTCTATTATTGAGATATGGGATTTGCACCGCTCTTTTCCGACACTCATTACACACAATTATGGGAAATCAAGCAGTGGAATCCAGCATGTAGAGAAGTACGCAGGCAGATTCCATGAAAGCACAGCAGTCGTCATGACAGGCACCAATGACCTCTATAGCATAGTTAAAGCAGCTGCTGAACTGAACAGCAGGGAAACTGCAATTAGCAATTATGTCAACCGCTATGAATTAGCAGTTGAAGCACTTGATGCTTCGAAGGTTTACATCATCTCAATACTTCCGAGAGGCAGAGACGCAAATACAGACTCCGATTTCTCCAATTCATATATCCGTGAAATTAACCTTTGTCTTCAGCAATCTGCACAGTTGCACGGATGGAAATTCATAGATGCATACACTCCATTGAGCGACAACGAAGGGATTATGCTCGACGAGTATACCCACGACGGAGTTCATCCATGTGATGCAGGTTATGAAGTCCTTACTCGTCTTCTTCAACAACATCTTCTATGAAACAACGTTGCTGCATATTATTATTCATGCTCATGGCTGTGCTAGTGAAAAGCAATGCCCAGATAAGCGTTGGATTTCGTAACAGCCATTTCGCAAGCGTACAATACACCTTTGCCAATCATACTGCTGTGGCTGTCGAACAAAGTCTCTTTGCGGAGAAACTTCAGTGCCAGCACATCCGTCTTTATGGCATATACTCACCACTGCAACTGACAAGCAGAATCAATCTAAGTGGTGAAGCCTATTTTGGCACTACGTACAACGGATCGTACCAGGATATGGGAGCTGTAGTTACAGCCAATGCAAATATCTTCCATGGCAACAATGAGAAGGCAACAGGTCGCACAAATATCTATGCATCAGTCAATCCTCACTATGATACTACATTAAAATACAAAACCTGCTTTGCAGCAGGCTTTGAAACACATTTGTGCCGTTCTATATCATTCGTTAGTGAGTACACTACCATTCCTGAATACCGTCAGAGTGAGCAACGTCTTCGCTGTGGTTTCCGTTTCTTTATTATGAGCCAGAATTATGGAAGCCTCAGTGTTCAGCCTCTTGTTTCCATTCCTTTGGAGGAGTTGCCGCAGAACTCACGTTTTCACGTGAATTTCACTTACACATTCTAAGGTAAATTCAGGAATTATTCTTGCGTAAGAATCTTTCCGTTCTTAATCTTAACTCCCGTCTTGATAACTTGGGCTGGATTACCGGCTACGATACAATTATCAGGAATATCCTTGGTTACTACGCTGCCAGCTCCAACAACAACTTCATTGCCAATTCTTACTCCAGGCATAATGATGGCATTGATGGAGATTATGCAGTGCTTCCCAATGTACGTGTCTGTGCGCAGGGAACGACAATGGTCGTGAGCTAATACGTAAGCACCAGCCAATATCCATGCGCCGTCGTTGATATGGATGCCGTGAGGATTGATACTCTTATCAAGACGTGCCTTGTAAGAAATCCTCACATCCTTGCCGATATGCATGCCGTACATCTTGCGCAGATATGCAGGATAGGCATTGCTGAGTTTATTCCAAAGTTTCTGTCGTATGCTCATATTTAATTTGTTCCGTCGAATGCGGCTATGGTTGCTTCACCTTCTGCAGAAATTCCTTCGCGGATAAATACTTTCTTGATGGTAAGGAAGAGAATTCTGACATCAACCCAGAAACTGATATGATCTACGTACCAGACATCGTATTCAAATTTCTTCTTCCAGGTGATGGCGTTTCTTCCATTGACCTGAGCACAGCCTGTAATACCTGGGCGTACATTGTGACGACGCATCTGCTCGGGTGTGTAGAGTGGGAGGTACTTGGTGAGCAGAGGACGAGGACCTATAAGCGACATGTCGCCTTTCAGTACATTTATCAGTTGTGGCAATTCGTCCAAAGAAAGTGAACGTATGATTCTGCCTATGTGTGTGAGACGGTATTTGTCGGGAAGCAGTTTCCCGTTTTCGTCCCGTTCGTCGGTCATGGTCTTGAACTTAAGCAGTTTGAAGACCTTGGTGTCTTTGCCTGGACGATGTTGTGTGAAGAATACTCCGCCTCCCTTATTGGCGAAATACAGCAAGATAGCAGTAAGTAGTATCAGCCATCCTGTGAGAATAAGCCCAATTAAGGCACAGAGGAAATCAAGTATACGTTTAATATAGTTTGCGTACATTATATTTCTATAAGTTCTGGAATTACAACATTGTTCATTTTCACAAGCATTGTTCCCCAGCTTAGTCCAAGTCCGAATGAAGAACAAAGAAGGGTAGATGGTTCTGAAGACTGAAGACGTTTCCTTAGGCGTGTAACCATGAGTGAAGGAATTGATGCTCCGCCTAGATTTCCGAATTTCTCAAGGTTATAAGGCACTTTCTCTACAGGCAGTTTCAGTTTCTTGACTACGCGGTCAACTATGAGTTTGTTGGCTTGGTGAATGAGGAAGAAATCTATGTCATTGTCCTTGTCAAGATTCTGTTCTTCCATAAACTGCTGAACAGAACGTGGTGGCTTGGAAATAGCAAAAGTGAACACTTTCATGCCGTCGATCAGAGTGTGCATAGGAGCGCGGTGAATGCCGTTGCCGAAATCCTCCTCGACAAGTGATTCTGCTGTGAAGGGATGGCGATAGCCTCCGTGGGGAGTGTACAGAGCTTCGTAGCTGCTGCCGTCGGTATGGAAATCAATTACTATTGGTGAAGCTTCGGTGTCGAATTCAAGAGCCAAGGCTGTTGCACCGTCTCCAAATAGAGGCACACGTGATTTGTCATTCATCGATCCCATTCTCAGAGCTGTGTCGCCAACGAGGAGAAGTGCACGGCGTATGCTGCCGCTTTGAAGCAGGTTTCCTGCTACGGTTATGGCATACATGCATCCGCAACAACCCATAGGCAAATCGAGGCAGAAGCAGTTCTCGCTCAGCTCCATCCGGCTTTGTAACAGACATGAGGTTGGTGGAGTACGATAATCGCCGGTTACGGATTCGAAGATAAGTGCGTCTATGCTGTCTTTTTCCCAACCTAATTCCTGGATCAGGGTCTCGGCTGCCTTCTGACACATGTCCGAAGCACATACGTCATCCGTAGCCAGTCGTCGTTCGCGAATTCCTACAGTGTTGTTGAACACCTCTGATTCCTCTGCGGTGAGAATACCCAAATCAGCGGTTTTGACAATGTTCTTGGGAACACATGCTGAGACGCCTGCTATGCGTACATTATTTATATTCCAGAGTGCCACTTGTCAAGTTCTGTTTTTAGATTTCAACATTGTATTTGCTTAGGATTTCCTTTGCTGAATTGTAGGAAGTGCAGGCAATTATGTCTTCGGGATCTAACATCAGGTCGAAGTTGTCCTCAATAAGGGCAATGATATTGAGCTGGTGCACAGAATCCCATCCGTCCACATTGTCTTTTGTGAAGTCGTCACCGAGCTTGCTGCTTACGTCTCCGAAAACATCAACAAAGATATTCTGTAAGGTCTCTATATTGGTCATGACAAAAAATTATAGCTTTTAGCTATAATAACGAAACATGCAGATTGTTTCGTATAGATTCTGTGAATAAAATTTGAATTATTTTGTGTCCTAAAAAAACTGCGGTGGATTCTTCTGTTGTTGATTCCTTAATCTACATGAGATTGCTGTACAATTTCTTTCCTGTAGAGTTCTTTGGAATGTTGTCAATGGCAACCACGTCCAAGGCTGTTGCAACGAGGCTAAGCCTCTGAATCAGCAGGGATTTGACATCCTGAATCTTCTTGGCGTCATTGATATAGACTTTCATTATCTCATCATTGCCCACGCATGCACATTCCACTTCACACTCCGATTCGACAATCCGTTCACATTCGTCAAGACCTATGCGCATACCAAACAATTTGAGGAATCTGCCCATTCGTCCGACAATGTAGTAACAGCCGTCTTCGTCACGATATGCCAAGTCGCCTGTCCTGATGAATCCGTTACGCTCATCACCTTTTGCCAGATCATCCTGACAGAGTGCGTACCCCATAGTAACGTTCTTGCCTCGGTAGCACATTTCTCCTTCTGTATGAGGTGCGGTGATGGTATTCCCGTTGCTGTCAATAAGGGAAAGTTCTCCATTGGGTACGGAAATTCCAATGCTGCCAATCTTCTCTGTTGCCCATTTTGCAGGCAGGTATGCCATACGTGCAGTACATTCCGACTGACCATAGGTGGCAATCCAGCGTCTGTCTGTACTTTGGCAGTATTCAGCAAATTGCCGGTTGAGTTTTTCGGGCATCTTGCCTCCGCCTTGAGTGAGCAGTTCCAGATCTGGAAGCTGCATGCGGAAGAATCTCATGAGTGAGAGTATGTGATAGCTGTACGGCACTCCTGTGAAACTGGTTGCATGTTCTTCCTTGAAGAATTTCCAGAACAAAGCGTCTGTCATGCTACAGTCGGTAAGAAGAATTGTGGCTCCGACTTTGAGGTGAGAGAACACTACCGACAATCCCATGGTGTAGTAGAGTGGAAGTACCAGCAGCGGACGGTCTTTTGGTTTAAGCTCAAAGAATGTGGAGATATTGAGTGCGGAAGCTTCAATGTTTTCGTATTTGTGACGTACCAGCTTAGGGCTTCCAGTGCTTCCCGACGTGGGTAACAGGTGGGAAAGCTCTGGATGTAGTGCCGGTGAAGCATTTCTTGTAGGAGTTAGTCCTTTTTCATCGGAATAGATGAATGCAGGCTTGTAGTTTTCTACAAGATTCTGGAGAAGCGTGTCGTCGGTGTGGAGGTTGAGAATCAGCGGAACAAGACGCTGACTGGCAATTGCAGCCATGATGTGAAGCATTGACTTGCAGGTGTTGCTAACAAGCATGAAGCAGAGCTGCCTTTGTGCAAACACTGCTTGCAATTCCTGAGCTTTCTTGCATATAGCTCCATAGGTGAGAGTGTAGCCGTTGGAGTCAATGGCTGCCAGCTGGTCAGGTGCTATTCGGTCAATGTTCAGAATCATGCCTTGATATTCTTAAATCGAAGCCATACCGTCTACACCAAGAATCTGTCCTGAAATGTATTCGGCTCTGTCGCTTGCGAGGAAACTGACGGCATTGGCAATGTCGGCTCCTGTGCCGAGGCGTCCCAATGCTATGCGGCTGATGCGTTCTTCAATTTCCTCGCCGTTTGCTTGATAAAGTTCTTCGAATCGTTCGGTTTTGATGATGCCAGGAGCCACCGCATTCACTCTTATCTTCTGTGGAGCAAGTTCTTTGGCTGCGGATTTCGTCATCGCAATAATGGCTCCCTTGCTGGCAGAATAAGCTACTTGCCCTGCAGAACCAAGAACTGCTGTTACTGATGCAATGTTTACAATGCTGCCTCCTCCGTTGCGGGACATAAGGCGGCTGACAAGGCTGATGAGTTCGAGAACGGCAATGACGTTGACTCTGAACATGGTCTCTGTCTCGTCGCGTGTAATCATTCCAAGCTTGCGGTTGATTACCATTCCTGCATTGTTGACAAGAACATCGATTCTGCCTTCTTGCTTGTAAACTGCCTGGAGGTTATTTTTCACAGAAGCACTGTCGGTAACGTCGAAGTAGAGTGGCTGTACCTTGGTTTCTGCTTTCTTTGACAACAGGGTTGCCCAATCATTCATCGCTCCTTCCTTCATGTCGGTGGCATACACAATTGCACCGTCCATAGCCATCTGTTCAGCTATGGCTCTTCCAATTCCCTGTGCTGCACCAGTCACAATGCAGACTTTATTATGAAGTAACTTTGCGATCATAGGTATAAAAAGTTATATGAGGGAGCGTCCACCGTCAAGTTTGATAGAAGTGCCGGTCATCCACTTTGTGGCATCCGAGAGCAGGTAGCAGCATGCCTGTGCCACTTCTGCTGGTTCACCGTATCGGTGCAATGGGTATTTCTGCAAATCTTGTTCTCTGTCAACGCTGCTGAGTGAACCGCTGTTGATGAGTTCTGTCTCTATCCTGCCTGGCAGCACAGTGTTTACACGTATATTACGGCTGCTGAATTCCAGAGCTGCGTAATTCGCAAAACTTGTCAATGCAGCCTTTGAAGAACCGTAGGCGGTCAGTCCTACAGCTGTATTGCCATTACCTGAAATAGATGAAATGAGAACAACGGAAGCTCCGTTGCGGAGTTTCTTTGCTTTAATCATTTGGCGTGTCAGCAGAATCGGTGCAAATGTGTTCACATCGAATACTTCCTGCAAATCCTGAGGACGTATTGCTTGAATGGGTTTGAGTTTGCTTATTCCTGCTGCATATACTATACCATCCAGCTCGGGGCAGTTGCTAGCAAGTTGCTCTTTGTCGTCGTTGCTTGTCATGTCGCATGGCATGATGCAGTGTTCTTTGCCTTCAAGAAGTGAGAGTGTGTCTTTGAGAGAAGTCTCATTTCGTGCAGAGAGAATCACCCTTGCGCCCAGACGTGCACATTCAACAGCAGTGGCGCGACCGATACCTCCCGATGCGCCAGCTATTAGAATTGTTTTGCCTTCAAGACTGAATGGATTGTAGCTTATCATAGCTTTGAAACTACAAGGTCGTAGAGTTCCTGAATAGTTTGTGTCTTCCGCATTTCATCTGGTGGAAGTACAATGCCGTATTCCTCATCCACCATGGTGATGATAAGTAAGGCTTCTAGCGAGGACCACTCTGGCATTTCCCTGAATCGGGTCTCCGGGAGTAGTTCCTCGCTGAGTGAGGGGAACTGATCAGTTACGTTGTCTATAAATTCTTGTATAGTCATAATTTCATTGTCTTAGCAGGATTGCCCATTACGAGTGTGCCGCTCTTCACTGTTCGTATTACGAAACTGCATGCAGCAACACGCGCATTTGATTCAACGGTTGCTCCGTGGTTGATAACGGCTGCTGTGTAGATGTTTGTTTCGTTTTCTATGTGTACTCCGCCAACGATGGTGGCATGAGTGTCAATTCTGTTCATGTCTCCAATGACAGAGTCGTGACCTATTACCACATAGGACTGAATCATATTGCATTTACCGATTTTGGCTTCTGAACCGATTGTAGTGAACGCACCTACTACAGTACCTTCTCCGATTTCAACGTTTGTGCCGATTCGAGCCGTATGGTGAATCATGGTCATGAATTTACCTCCACGGGAGAGGATCATTTCCATTAATTGTTTACGAATGTCGCCGCCTACGCTGCAAACAAATACATCGCCGTCTTCCACCTGATAATCGCTAATCTTTCCAAGCATTGGAGGGTAGCCTTTGAATCCATCAAGTGCTGCTGTGTTGTCGTCTAAATAGCCTTTGATGTCAAAAACCTCGCCATAGCCGACGCTTTCACGTGCCATGTCGAAGTATGTGCGACCCATTCCTCCTGCACCAATTATAATCAAGTGTTTCATCTATTACTTAGGTAGTGTTATTACATCAAGTTGCAAAGATACGATAAAAAAAGAATATACTAAACATTTTCAAGCAAATTTTGCTGAAGTATGTAGTTGTAGACATCCTTGTGTAGCCATTTACGTGCTAAATCCGTCTTTCCTTCACGCAATGACTTGCGTATGGCTGTGCTGGAAATATCGTAGATTGGAATGTCTGAAAAGTGCTCTGTGGTGTTGTCGGGGTGGTGGAGGTCAATGAATGCCGACTCGTTGCGTCCATAGACTATAATGTCATGGTGTGCACGAATCTCATCACTCTTGTACCAGCGGCCGAACCTTTGCCAGTTGTCCTCACCGATAATCAATGATATGCTGATTCCGGGATAGGTCTTCTGCAATTGGTTTAGTGTGGTGATAGTATATGAAGGTTGCGGCAGTTTTGCTTCGAAATCGGAAACAACGATGTTTGTATGGTTTGCTGTGGCTAACTTTGCCATTTTTAGGCGATTGGCAAATGGAATGATGTCGCTCTGTTCGTTTTGCTTGAGCGGGTTCAATGGTGAAACCATCAGCCACACTTCATCTACAAGTCCCTTCTTGCAGACTTGTTCTGCCAAACCTACGTGTCCTTTGTGGATTGGATTGAACGAACCTCCGAATATGCCAATCCTCTTCATCACTTATCCTTTTCATCCGACAGAAAATCGTTGACAATCTGGAGGGCTTCTGCCTCTGCCTTTTCAAGGTCGTCGTTGACAATCTGGCGGTCGAATTCCTTGGCGCGTGAGATTTCGTATTCGGCACGTGCGACTCGCTTCTCGATTTTTTCCATGGTTTCTGTGCCACGGTTTACGAGTCTTTCCCTAAGTGCATCGATACTTGGTGGCAGGATGAAAATGCTCAAGGCCCGATCTCCGAAGTATTCCTTTATGCGTAGTCCGCCGTGAATGTCCACGTCAAAGACGAGGTTGTTGCCTTCAGTCAGAGTTTTCTCCACTTCGCTCTTGAGAGTTCCGTAGAGTTGTCCGGCAAACACCTCTTCCCATTCTATGAACGCATCTTTTGCTATCAGTTGACGGAATTCCTCTTCGGTCTTGAAGAAGTATTCCACACCATTGCGCTCCTTGCCTCTCGGTGCTCTCGATGTGGCGGATATGGAGAAGTGAAATTCTATACCTTGCTCACGTAAGTAGTTGATTATTGTGGATTTACCTGTGCCGCTCGGTGCACAGATAATTAGCACTTTTCCGGACTTCCCCATTTTACATTACATTTAAAACTTGTTCTTTGATTTGTTCCAACTCGTCCTTCATCTTGACTACGATGTTTTGCATCTCAGCCAAGTTGCTTTTGCTTCCGGTAGTGTTAATTTCACGACCCATTTCCTGAGCGATGAATCCCAGTTTCTTGCCTTGTCCGTGACCGTTTTGAAGCGTTTCACGGAAGTAGTTAAGATGGTTTTGCAGACGTTGCTTCTCTTCGTTGATATCGAGTTTTTCAATGTAGTAAATCATCTCTTGCTCGAGACGGTTCTTGTCGTAATCAATTCCGGCAAGGCTTTCAAGTCCGTCGGTGATGCGCTGGCGGATCTTCTCCACACGAAGGGTTTCAAACTGCTCGATGCTGCGAAGGAGTTGTTCTATATTATCAACCTTCTCGTTGAATTTCTTCTCCAATGCGGCACCTTCCTGTTTGCGGAATGCTACGAGTCTTTCAACAGCTTCCTCAACGGCTTTCATTGTAATTTCCCATTCGCCATCGCTCAGTTCCTCAACGTCGAGAGAAGTCATAGCGTCGGGCAGGCGAAGTAGGGTGGGAACCCAATCTGTGGGTTTGGGAATTCCTGTTTCTTCGCACATCTGCTTGATTTGGTTAAAATAAGTAGCTACCACACCTTTGTTGATAGGTGCTGCAGCCTGAGATTCGTTTTTCTCTACCCAGAGGGCAAAATCCACTTTCCCTCGTTCCAATTGCTTGGCGATGTATTGACGAATCTCCATTTCCTTCTCTCTGTAGAGTGGGGCGATTCGGGTAGAGAGGTCGAGTGCCTTGCTATTGAGTGACTTAACCTCTACGTGAATTTTCTTGCCTTCAAATGTTGCTACGCTTTTCCCGTAGCCCGTCATTGATTGTATCATTGTTGTAAGTCGTAGTTTTTTGTTTGATTTGCAAAGTTAGTAAATTTGTTTGAGATAATCTTGTTTCAGATTAGAAATTGAAGCCGTTGGCATTTTTCACTTCGCTCATCACAAATGTACTCTCAAGTGATGCAAGGGAATCGATTGTGCCCAGTTTGTTAAGCACGAACTCCTGATAGGCCTTCATATCGCGCGCACGTACCTTTAATATATAGTCAAAGGTACCTGATGTGTTGTAACATTCTACGACATCGGGAATATGGCGGATTCTTTCTTCAAAAGCTTTGGCAATGTCAGCGTTGATTTGCTTCAACTTCACATTGCAGAAGACCTGCATGCTACGGTTTAATTTGTCGGCATCGAGCACGGCGATATATCCTTTAATATAACCTTGCCGTTCGAGGCGTCGTTGGCGTTCAAATACAGGAGTTGTGGTCAGATTAACTGCTTCTGCCAGTTCTTTCGTTGTTAATTTTGCATTACTTTGTAGGATTTTGAGTATCTGCAAGTCGATTTCGTCTAATGTTTCAGTCATTTTTTGGATATTTTTTCTTTGAGAGGTGAATATTTCGATATGTGTTAGTTGTTTATTCTTTATATTTTACAAAAGTATTAATAATTTTCCAATTACACAAATATATTTGGAGAATATTTCTTAACTCCGTACCTTTGCAGCGAAAATAAAAACAAAGCATACCGAGTTCCGCGGTTCGCCCGCAGAAATTATTCATAATTTGTAATTATTAATTTTTTTTATTTTTATAGTATTATGGCACAGACAAAACTTCATTTCGAAACTCTCCAACTTCATGTTGGACAAGAACAGCCCGATCCTGCAACCGATTCACGCGCGGTGCCCATTTATCAGACAACAAGTTATGTGTTTCGCAACTCACAGCATGCAGCAGACCGATTTGGGTTGCGTGACGCCGGCAATATATACGGCCGCCTCACAAATTCCACTCAGGGTGTTTTTGAAGAGCGAGTGGCTGCCCTCGAGGGTGGTGTAGCTGGACTTGCCGTTGCAAGTGGAGCAGCAGCAGTAACTTATGCTCTTCAGAACATTGCACAAGCTGGTGACCATATTGTGGCAGCCGACAATCTCTATGGCGGTTCTTATAATCTTATTACTCATACTCTTGCATCACTTGGCATTTCCAACACAATTGTAAAGGTAAACGATTTGGAAAGCCTTGAGAAAGCAATCCAACCAAACACAAAAGCAGTATATGCCGAGACATTCGGCAATCCAAACAGTGACATCCTCAACATTGAAGGAGTTGCAGAAGTGGCTCACCGTCACAACATCCCTCTGATTGTTGACAACACATTCGGAACTCCGTTCCTTATCCGTCCTATCGAACACGGAGCAGACATTGTGGTACATTCAGCTACAAAGTTCATTGGCGGTCATGGCTCAAGTCTCGGTGGTGTTATCGTTGACGGAGGAAAGTTCAATTGGAAGGCAAACGCAGACAAATTCCCAACTCTTGCAAAGCCTGATCCATCATACCATGGAGCTGTATTTGTAGACGTTGCGGGAGCTGCAGCATACGTTACACGTATCCGTGCCGTAATTTTGCGCGACACTGGTGCAACAATTTCACCCTTCAATGCGTTTATACTATTACAGGGACTTGAAACTCTCTCTCTTAGAGTTGAGCGTCATGTGTCAAATGCACTCAAGGTCGTTGAATTCCTTAATAATCATCCAAAGGTAGCAAAGGTAAATCATCCATCGCTTGTGAGTCATCCGGATCATGAACTTTACAAGAAGTACTTCCCAAATGGCGCAGGTTCTATCTTCACATTTGAGATCAAGGGAGGTCAGGAAGAAGCATGGCGATTCATCGACAACCTTCAGATATTCTCGCTCCTTGCCAATGTCGCCGATGTCAAGAGCCTTGTGATTCATCCCTACACAACAACCCATTCACAGCTCTCTGAAGAGGAACTAGCGAATCAGCACATCACGCCTGCAACCATCCGCCTGTCAATCGGAACAGAGCACATCAACGATATTCTCGCCGACATAGAACAAGCCCTGAATTCATAATTATTTTTTAATTTATAATTAATTAGTATCCTTTAATCTCATATATAGTATTATGGCACAAATAGCAAAACAACTTACAGAACTCGTAGGCAACACCCCATTGTTGCAACTTAGTAAGTATTCTCAGGAAAAAGGACTTGCTGCACCAGTCGTAGCTAAAGTCGAGTTTTTCAACCCTGGTGGAAGTGTGAAGGATCGTATCGCACTCGCCATGATAGAGGAAGCAGAGAAGAGTGGTGTGCTCAAACCAGGAGCTACCATCATCGAACCAACTAGTGGAAACACAGGTGTGGGTCTGGCACTCGTATCAGCTGTGAAAGGTTATCACCTCATCCTCACCATGCCGGAAACCATGAGCGTGGAACGACGCAACCTTGTCAAGGCGTATGGCGCAGAAGTACGTCTCACACCAGGTAAGGACGGCATGAAAGGTGCAATACAGGCAGCAGAGGCACTGCGTGATTCCATTCCAGGATCTGTCATCCTTCAACAGTTCGAAAACCCAGCCAACCCTTCACGCCACTATGCAACAACCGGTCCTGAAATCTGGAATCAGACCGATGGTGATATAGCCGCATTCGTAGCAGGTGTAGGTACTGGCGGAACCGTTTCAGGTGTAGGTAAATACCTCAAGGAGAAGAATCCTAACGTTAAGGTTTTTGCTGTTGAACCAAAATCCTCTCCAGTACTCAATGGTGGTCAGAGCGGTCCGCACAAGATTCAGGGAATTGGAGCAGGCTTTATTCCTAAGACCTATAATTCAGACGTTATCGACGAAGTAATTGACGTAGAGAATGACGATGCTATCCGAACCTCTCGCGAGGTAGCTCAGAAGGAAGGTCTGTTGGTTGGTATATCAGCAGGTGCGGCACTCTATGCAGCTTTCGATGTGGCAAAACGACCGGAGTTTGCAGGTAAGCGTGTTGTAGCTCTCTTGCCCGACACAGGTGAACGCTATCTCTCCACAGTTCTCTATGCTTTTGAAGAATATCCTTTGTAATCGGCAATCCCTATTCGTATAATATGAATTACCCCTCTCTGATCATCACATTGATGTTTAGAGAGGGCTTTTCGTTTCTGCGTCAATATAGCAGGTTGTTTTGTATTAAAAAGCTGAAAATCAACAATGTAAGCATGTTTACGTTAAGATAAATTACATTTCTTTCTTACACGCTGTGTACAATTTGTTATGTTCTTACACATAGATGTAATGAATATATCACCGTTTTGTAATGAACATTATCATAATTTTCATCAACGTTTCAAATGAAAAGGGTAATTTTGTACTCGATAATAAAACAGGTTGTCCATTAATCATAAACACAAAATAAAATAAAACCGAAGATTATGCTTGTTTATATCCTATGCTTTTTTCTTGCCATTGGAGCATTTAAGTTCCTTTGGCTTTGCTGGAACAACTTACAAAAGGACAAACACTAATTACTCATTTTTTCTACAAATCACAAACACGACACAAGAGAATGATTAGGACTAAAGCATTGGCTTACGACATAGCTGTAGATAATGCTGACGGAGTGACTATCTACTACAACTACGTTAACAATGGAAAAGACCTGGAAGTAACCACTTGCGGAAATGGTGGTTATAGCAGTGTAGTTGTGATACCCGAGAATGTCATTTACATGAACAGAACCCGAAAGGTGATAAGCATCCGAAACAGCGCTTTCGAGGGATGTAATGCTTTGACAGGTGTCAGGATTCCTGACAGTGTGACGAGCATTGGCAATGATGCATTCAAAGGATGCAGCTCATTGGTGTCTGTCATCATACCCGGCAATGTTACAAGTATTGGCGACAGAGCCTTTTGGAATTGCTGCGGACTTACTTCCATAAGGATTCCCAGCGGCGTGACAAGCATAGGCGATAGCGCATTCTATGGTTGTAGCGCATTGTCCTCCGTCACATTCGGAAAAAGAGTTACGAGTATAGGCAACCAGTCATTCTGCGGTTGCTGCTCCCTTGCTACCATTAAGATACCTGTCAGTGTGCGAAGCATAGGCTATGAGGCATTTGCTGGCTGCAGCGACCTGACCAGTGTCATCATCCCTGCAGGAGTGCGATGCATAGGCAACCGGGCTTTCTATGGATGTGATATACCCGAAGTGATTTGCAATATAGAGCACCCTTTCAATATCTTTGGAAAGTCTTTTACTGACAACACCTTCTACAATGCTACTCTTTATGTACCCGAAGGTACACTTTATAAATACAAGTCGAGAAAGGGGTGGAAGGATTTTGTGTATATAGAGGAAATGATGCCGGAGATACCAGCTTCATCATTGATGTCGGACAATAACGGAGGATTTGGTGGTAATGGTGGTTATGGAGTAACCACAGCTAGTGTGTTCAGCAATGCCATTCAGTCAGGTTGCGTTGCTATACTCAGACTTGGCCAGAGATCTTTCAGAGCCATTGCCCGTCTTTTGAAGAAAGACAATCCTGTTCTTTCAAAGTCTCCAAATATCGCAATCGAAGGAATGTGATATCCATACTGGATAGAGAGTATAGAACGCTACAGTTAAAAGGATAACAAACTTTACACTTTGGATCACTAGTGTCCACTAAAAATG
>DEFM01000012.1 GCA_002350855.1 Prevotellaceae bacterium UBA2852 | reverse complement strand
CAGACAGAATCGTCACAAGCAAGGGCTAAATCAGACACGCGAAAAATTATCTGCGGATTTTAGGTTTTACTTTAATTAGATGCAAACTGGAGGTTGCACTGGCATTCATTGGTCCCGTTTCACGCTATTATGTTTTTTCATTTGTTCCGCTCATTTTGCTTTCAGTTTGTTCTTCTTGTCGAACAGGTCGGAGTGAGTGCCTGTCCGCGAGAGTGAGATAATCTTGATGTCGGTGTCCTTGACGTAGATGAGCAGCCAGTTCGGAGTGATGTGGCATTCGCGGTAGCCTTCGTAGTCGCCGTGCAACTGGTGGTCGCGGTTCTTCTCTGGCAGGGGCACGTCATCAAGCAGCTTTCCGATAATGTCGTTCAGCAGGCTTTCGTCCATGCCGCGCTTGCGAGCCAGCTTCAGGTCGCGCAGATAGCGCTTGGTGAGTTTTAGCGAGAACTTTGCCATCCCTTGGTTACAAGTTTTTTACCAGCTCCAGATATTCATCCATCGAGCCGACCTCTATGACATCCTTTCCCTTCCGTGCATCCTCAATGACCTTCATCGTGGCATTGTTCAGACTGTCGCCCGTCTCTGGATCGTAGAGACGAGGCTTTACCGCACGTTTGCGCTCAATCTTCCATCCCATCTTCTTGGCAATCGACTTGAAGAGGCTCACGTCGGCCTTTGGCACGGTCAGCGTGAACGTGTCGGGGCTTATCCTTGGTGTTGCAGTTCCTATCATAATCGTTTTCGTTTTAGAATCTGGCGACAAAGATACAAAAAGTTTGCGAAAATTGCTCACTTTGCCCTCACCTTTTATATATTATTAGTCGAAAACAGCCGATTTCACTCCCTTTGACTTACGCCGCATACCCAGGTGCCTGTCCCCTCTATGACTATAGGAATCAGGGATCATGGGGACAGGTTTGAAGTGAATTCAACGAATTCATTCAAAAACCTGTCCCCATGATCTATGTCTATAACGACCTTAGTAGACAAGTCTAAAGTAGTTAATGTTCAGTAATTGTTTGGAGCTGGCTTTTTCAGTAATTTCCAGACGATAATACTTCCACGACTTGTTCTGTACTTTCAGCTTGAAATAAGTACAACTACCGTATCCTTCGGTCCAGTAATCGTTATTATGCTCATCTATGACCGTCCAGTCATCGCCAGCGTTCAGTTTGGCCTTGAGTTTCCAAGAGGAAGGATAAGTGATATCATCAGTAGATAAATTAGCTTCCATTTCATATCCACAAGGTTCATCGGCATTGGCATAAGACCATTCTATGTTCCATTCGCCAGTCTTGGACTGATTTGTAGAAATTTCCACACCATAACTACTTTCTCCTGAATAATTCGCAGGCGTCTCGAATAATGGCCTGGCATCGTAGCATCCTTCGCTCTTTGTAGATACTGGCAGGAAAAACCAATCATCTGCAGATCTCTTGTAGCCATGAATGCGCTTAAGCTGATAGTCGTAGATGGGGCCTCTTTCTATCTTGCCCACCTTGGCCTTGCCTTTCACCACTTTATCCTCCAGGGCAGCAATGTCTGTCGAACTCTTTACGTCAAGCTTCTTCAAAATCGGCAAATAGGGACGACTCATGACAATGGGGTTCTGCTTGCTCTTCAGTTTGACAAGCACCATCACGTTCACCTCCAAATCCGGTAACTCCTCAACAGCATACGGTTCAATCATGTAGCCATCCACCCCTCTTCCGCTGAGGTATCTTTTTGACTCGGTTCCTGCGGCAGTCTTGTCTTCCTTGAACACATAATAGTCCGTATTCATCTTGTTATCACTTCGATACAAGAAATCAACCTGCCATTGATAATGGTCTTTATAAATTTTTTCCGGGAATATACCATCGTCTATTGGTTCGTTGTAATCATAATTATAATCCAAGCCAAATGCTTTGCGGTAAACAGATGCCTTTTGACTTGTCGCAGACAACCTTGCGCCGCAGAGCGCATCCACCTTGACCCACTCTATGTCGCTCTCAGGGAATATTTGGGGGTTGAGCACCAACTCCACACTACTGGGGTCAAACACGTAAGCTCTGCTCCAGGGCTTATTATTATAACCACTATGATTAAGACCAATTGTTATCCCACCTTTATTATAATAATAGACCACAGGGCTGCTCTTGATGTTCCATGTGCCATTGCCGACACTGGAACCAAAAAAACTAAAGTTAGCGGGATGGATAGTGGGAGAAGCCACACCTGTAACAGGTATTGACGACTTAATGGTGCCTTCGGTCTTAGCCGAGGCATCAATGTTGAGGCTGATGGTACCATTGATCTTGCTCAGAGTATCCAGCTGCGATATGGGCTTATTTCCACCTTCTACTTCGCTGCGAAAATCGGCAAAGAGGCCCATGCCAGTTTTTGCCACACTGATTCCGCTCTCAATGGCATCAACCCAGCTAAATGCGTCGGCAGAACCCACCGCCAGCAGTTTTGACACTGACGAGCCGAAGCCGGTGATGTCGGCAATCCAGCCCAGAAGGCCTTTCGACTTGCTGAGAGTAGCATCCTTAGTCTGGTCCAATTTGATTTGACCATCCAAGGTACCCGTGATAGCAGTGGCGAGCGACACATGATCCTCTTTCCACGAGCGCATCTGCAGAGACATTTGCTGTCCCTGGCCGAAGCCATTGTCGTCTGGACGGTAGAGCGACATGTCAATATCGAATGCCCACCAGCCGGCGTTAGGCGTAATCTTGCCATCAGGAGCGACATTCCTCACATACGGCGTGACGTAGTCAACAAACATGTTGCTCACGGTCTGACTCAGGGCAGCTTTGTTCACTATTTGCCGGTCCAGGGGCAGTCCGTAGCCATAGACCGAGCGTTGTGCCATAGCGTCGGTCATGTCGATTTCCCACATGTGGTCGTTGCCCGACGTAAAGTTTTCCGGCATGTAGTAGAAAAAGCGGAGAACGCCCGAATACTTGTTGTAGAGGGCGAAGTAATTAGCGAGCGGAAATGTGCGGTCGCCGCAGAGGTTGAGTGCCAACTCCCATCCGTTCTCCGGTGTGATGGCATCGCAGAAGTTGGGTGGAAGATTGGTGTTCACCACACTACTGGACCAGGGGAGATTGATAGTGTTATAGCCCGTCTGCCCGTTATCGTCCTTAATGTCGGTACTCTTCTGGTCGAAGATGTAAATCTTGTCCTGGTTGCGCCAATTGCTTTGGCTGAAAGACTTGTCATTGATGTTGTAGTCTTTACTACTCCCACCACCATTACCACCAGTTGGCTGATTTTCATCGATTTTGCTGTCGGAGCATGCGGCAAGAGAAACTATTGCGATGGCCATAGCCATCAATTTGAATTTGTTTAACATTGTGTTGTTGTTTTGTATTATTTTTGTATTATTACTGTCCTATATAAAAATCGGCATCTTTATAACTAAAAGTTATTTCACTGTCTTGCGTACCTGTAGTCGGCTGCAAAGGTACAAATAAAATCTCAAAATCGAAGCATAATTCAAAAAAAAAATCCTTTAAGCTTCGGGAGTTATAAAATGGAGTTAAACAGGAAGTTCTTCGCTTCGCTCAGGCGCAGGCGGTTCTGCGGGAATCGTAGGGACAGGTTCATTGATTCACATTGACAAGAAACGAGAGCGGGAAGCCGCGCCGACATCCGTCGGTCTCGGCTTCCCGCTCTTATGTTTCGCTACATTACTATAAATTACAAGACTTCAATTTCCTTAACCTTCAAGCCTGTAGCCTCGGCAATCTGTTCGACGAAGATCATGGTTCTACTTCTATGTTGCAAACCAAATAATTGGTTCATCTTTTAGCATTGTTTAATCGTTTTATTATCGTTTTTACTTTATTTTACACATATACAGCCAAGAAATCCCCATCCAGACACGTTCTTGATGCGTCTGGAAATTGCATAAGCAACAGGAATGCCGGATCAAACTTCTATCAGATGTAGTGAGCCATAGCCACTCATCAGATTACTTCTTCAGATCTTGGAGTATAATGCCACATTCTGATCAAAGATGTAGTTACATGGACTCATCAAGAACCGCTAGTGGTCATTGTGTAATATGAGAAGTCTGTCCGACTTGAATCCCTGTTGTTATGCAAATCTGTATTATTACCCTTATGACAGTTCATATTTGGTCTTTGTCTTCAAAACTGCGTATGTCCTGCAGGCGAGTTTCCTTGCGACCTTGATAATGGCCTTGTGAGGTTTCATGATCTGACAACAGCTTGAGTAATATGCCCCCAACTGGTAGTCTCTATAGATTGCCACCCAGCTTGCCTCTACGATGAGCGGACCGAGGTGCTTATTGCCTCTGTTTGTTTTCTCTCCGCTGACCTTCTTCTCGCCAGAGTCATGGCAGGTGGGAATAAGTCCGAGCATAGACACAAAGCTTCGCTCGTTGGGGAATCGCATGATATCGTTATCCAGTTCCGTCAGCATCGACATGGAGGTTATAAGGCCTAACCCTGGCACAGTGAAAAGAAGGTCGTAATTCTCCTTGTACCTGTCTGTGGTGCTCAAACGGCGAATCTCGCGAGTAACCTTAAGGATGGCCTTCCTCGTATTCTCCACTTGATCGCAGAGCAGCAATAGAGAAAGTTTCTGCTCAGACAGCAGTTCCACTTCCTCGCGGAGCCATTTCATGAAGTTGCGAGACCAATGCGTCTTGCTGTTACGGAAACGCTCAGGATATGTCACCCCCTGAGTATACAGCAGATGTTTCGTTCTGTTCTTCTGACGGGAGAGATCCATGATGAAACGCTGACGCAGGCGTATCAGGTTCGTGTCGTCCATGTACCGCTTGTCCTTTACGTAAATGCCTTTAAGTTCGTCACGCTTCAGCGCCCAGGCAATCTTCTCTGAATCTACGGCATCCGTCTTCATCGTCTTTTCCTTACCTGTCGTAGGAATATCGGCAGCGTTAACCACGATATTTTCTATACCCTGCTCCGCCAGAGCATAGTGAGCAGAGAAACCGCAGAAGCCTGCCTCATAGGCTGACTTGAAGTGAGCTTCAGGGAATTTCTTGTTCAATCTGTCAAAGAGCTCCTTTGCATCTGCATGCTGAGCGAATGAATACTTGTAGCCGCTCTCTGTGAGTGTTGTCACATGCCACGTTTTCAAATGTACGTCNNATTCCGACGTAAATGTTTTGTCCTTTGAAGGAAACTTTGTACTTTTGCATACTGGTACGGTTTTAAATTGTGAATGTATTTTGTTTTTAGCACTTACAAAGATACAAACCAATTATTATCGTACCAACTTTTTCCTTCTTTTTTCACGTTCTACCGCGAAGCCCTTTCATCGTTCTAATGACAAGGAGGGTTCTCGAAGCATAGCGGAGAGGTTCGTCGTTGTCATTAGAACGAAACCATCTCCAGCGCATGTTCTGTGCTCGGTGGTAACTTTTCCGGTTGCAAACATAGTAACTGATCACTTGTCATGAAATCATGCCCAGGCAGCGCTTCTGGAAATGAGCAAGCCAAATTTATGGAATCTTCTCTTGATACAATGATAAGTGCAGGTAGATTGGGAGGTAATTCTACAATATCATCTGTGCGCTCAGAAGGACAAAAATATTTCAACTGGTTACAGCAATATCTTGAAGAGGAGATTGACAATGGCAGAATAACCATGATTTAGGATAAATTATCCACTGTTTTTTTGCCTATCATTAACTCTCCAAATTGAAAGTTGCCTAATCTCGCAGTAAGATCAGGCAACTTTCGTATAGCAATCAGGCGTGTTTAGTTTTCCGCCCTATATCTTATAGATTACTATGCCGCTATTCCTCTCTCATACAAGTACCTCGGTGCGAAGCCTATCTCGTCGTTCCAGTCGACGGTGAAGGGGTCGAGGCGGAACGACTTAAAGTATTCGAGATCTTGTAGCTTGCGGCAGATGCCCTTCTGCATCAGCGGCGTAAAGTCCACAAGCCGCACCTCGCCCGTGTTGAACGTCAGGCGCAGCGTGTAGTCGCGCACGTACTCGGCGGCTACGACTTTGAGCAATGGATTGTTTGTTGTCATATTCTTTTCCTCCTATATTTATTCCAAAGGTGCAATCTTCTTGGCAGCCTCGCTGTTCGACAGGCGTTCCCAGTTCTCCAACAATTCATCGCGATGCAAATCGAGCCATTGTATTATTGTTCTAACGGGTGCAAAGATAAGAATAATTTTGCAAAGTTATTCGCTTTTGCCATTAAAAATAACAAAACGTCACGAGAAAAGAGCGGGAAGTCGCGCCGACACCCTCGGCCTCGGCTTCCCGCCCTTGCATTTCCTACATTATTATATAATAATGGGCTAAGCTTTAATCTCTTCCAATGCTCCTGTCTCAGAGTCAATGATAAACCCACGAACCACAATGTCCTTCGGCACTAATGGGTGGGTCTTGATAGTCTCAACAGTCTTGCGGACAGATTCTGGCGTATCCTTGAAGCCTTCCAACCAATGATCCAGGTTGATGCCGCATTTGCGGATGGTATCAAGTGTTTCATCCGTCACACCACGGGCAATCATCTCGTGATGGAAGTGGTCGTAACTCATGTGGCAGGCTCCGCAATGCGAGTGCGCAACCACCATAATCTCCTGTACGCCCAGTTCATAAATGGCTACTATCAGGCTACGCATGGCTGA
>DEFM01000018.1:7612-128762 GCA_002350855.1 Prevotellaceae bacterium UBA2852 | reverse complement strand
GAAGTCCTCATGGCAGAAATGCCTTGGGGACTTCCTTTTTTTGTTTGTCATTATTTTGCTGCTTGAGTAACTTGTTGTAATTTTGCATTGAATTCTATAATGAATTTTTCATTCTTCATGCTACATTCTTCATTTTCTTATGAATAGAATCCTTCTTACGATTGATAATTTACATTCTTCTAGGGTACTATTACCTGCATCAAAGAGTATTAGTAACCGTGCTTTGGTTATTGATGCTTTGGCTAATGATGATTTTAGTGCTTCATGTGGAATTTCTTCTGACTGGTTGATTAATCTTTCTGATTGTGATGACACAAGAGTGATGATTGAATGGTTTTCTTCCGTTCCTGGTGTTATCGATATAGGAGCAGCCGGTACAGCTATGCGCTTCTCTACTGCTTTCCTTTCGGTGATGGATGGTGAACATACTATCACTGGTTCTGCTCGAATGAAACAACGTCCCATTTCTGTTCTGGTTGATGCATTACGTAGTTTAGGCTGTTGTATTGACTATGTTGAGAATGAAGGTTTTCCCCCTTTGCAAATCAAAGGTAATAACCATCTGCAAGGAGGGATGGTGAGATTGTCAGGCAGTGTTAGTTCCCAATATATCTCTGCTTTGCTGATGATAGGTCCTAAACTTACTAAAGGTTTGCATTTGGTTCTCGAAGGTGAAGTTGTGTCTCGTCCATATATTGACATGACAATAAATATGATGAGAGACTATGGAGCAGAAGTGGAATGGAAGGGCGTGAATGAAATTGTTGTCAGTCCGGTGCCTTATAAGAGAATAAGATATGCGGTAGAGAGTGACTGGAGTGCTGCAAGCTATTGGTATGAAATGCTTGCCCTTAGCAAGTCTTCCGATTTAGAGTTCAAGTTGTTGGGACTACATTCAAAGAGCCTTCAGGGAGACAGCGAGGTGGCAAATATCTTCAGACAACTTGGTGTAGAAACTGAATTCCGTTCTGCCGAAGGCAATGAATATGCACTTTTGAGAAAGAGCGGTTATTGTACAGAAGAGCTGTGTTATGATTTCACACGTGTCCCGGATCTTGCACAGACACTCGTTGTTACTTGTGCGATGTTGGGTATTAAGTTCAACTTTACAGGCTTGCAAAGTCTTAAGATAAAGGAGACAGACCGTATTGTGGCTTTGCAGAACGAACTGGCAAAAATAGGTGTCATGCTCAAAGTCAGTGATAGTACGATAGAATGGGATGGAGCGAAGAGTGCAGATGCTTTACAGGCAGGAAACACCGTTCCGGCAATCGATACTTACGATGACCATAGAATGGCAATGTCTTTTGCTCCTTGTGCTTTGGTAATGCCGAAAGTTGTGATTAATGCACCGCAGGTTGTGACGAAATCATATCCTACTTATTGGGAGCAATTGGAAAGAGTTGGTTTTAACATTGCGGCACTATGATTTATTTAGCTTTTTCCCTTTTACTTCTTGGCGTTATTGCTTTTGTAGCAGGCTGGCTTCGCAATAAGAAATTGCAGAAGCAGTTGGATCGTGGCGAAATTGATGAATTGCCAAGTATAAAGCAGGTGCAGGACATGGAATGTTGCGGTCAGCATGAAGTCTGCGAGAAGGACAGCCTGCTTGCCGCATTGAGCAAAGAGATTGAATACTATAATGACGAGGAACTGGACCGTTTCCGTGATAAGTCATCGGGTGACTATACCGAAGAGGAAACGGAAGAATTCCGTGAGGTGCTGATGACTATGAAAGAATCCGAAGTACCAGGATGGGTACGCAGTCTTCAGCTGAGAGGTATTGAAATACCCGATGATTTGAAGGACGAGATAGTCATGATAGTTTCAGAACGCAGGAAGGGTTGACAGCTACGCACCGATATACTAAAAACCGCAGCATTACGTTATTATATTAGCGTAACAGACAAATTATTGGCAGATAAGACTTATAGTTTGAGGGCAATGCGAACAATACGTTTGTTGTTTTTAGTATTGGCGGCATTGCTTGTAGGTTCGTGCTCGACTAATAAGAACACGGGCTTGACACGTCGTGTTCAGGCATTCAAGGCCCGTTATAACACTTATTATAACGGAAGTGTAGCTTTTAAGGACGGAATAGAGGCGCAGCGTAATGGTAATAAGGATAATTTTACTGAAGTATTGCCTGTGTTTATGACTGCCAACAAATCTACGGCATCGCTTGGTAAGTCTTTTTTTGACAGGGCAATAGAGAAATGTCAGAAAACCATCAAGCAGCATAGCATAACTAAGCGTCCTGAATGGAAGAGCAGTAAACCTAAATCTCTGAAAGACAGACTTTGGCTGAGTCAGAAAGAGTATAACCCATTCTTGTACAAGGCATGGTTCCTGATGGGTGAGGCACAATTCCATAAAGGTGACTATATGGAAGCGGCATCGACATTTGCATATATCCAGAGACTGTATTTTACCAAACCGGATATAGTGGCTAAGGCCAGACTTCTGGAAGCAAAGTGCTATGCGGAAATGGAATGGTTCTATGATGCCGAAAACCTCATTAACCGTACGGCTCGCGATAGCTTCCCATCCAATTTGGAACCGCTGAAGGCATCAGTCCTTGCAGATTGTCAGGTCCGTCAGCGACAGTATGAAGACGCTATTCCCAATGTAAAGAAAGCGCTTAAGATGGCCAAAGGCTCTCTGATGAAAGCGCGACTGCATTTCCTTTTGGGACAGCTCTATCATCTTTCTGATCAGAATAGGCTTGCTTATAAGGAGTTTGGAAGGGTTTGTGCTCAGAATCCTCCCTATGAATTATATTTCAACGCACGAATCCAGCAAAGTGAGGTTATGTCTGCAGGGCAGAGCCGTCAGATGATTCGTCGTTTGCAGTCGATGGCGAAGAATTCCAAGAACAAGGATTACCTTGATCAGGTATATTACGCTATCGGAAATATCTATCTTGCTCAGGGCGACACCCTCCATGCAATCTATGCATATAAGGACGGAGTGGAGAAATCCACCCGTAACGGAATAGAGAAGGGCGTGGTGTGGCTTCATCTGGGACAGTTGTATTGGGGTAGAGAAGAATTTGTTAAAGCCCACGACTGTTATAAAGGCGCTTTGGGTCTGTTTGACAAGGAACGTGATGACTATCGTGAAATAGATAATCGCGCAAAAATCCTTGAGGAACTTTACCCTTACGCCACAGCTGTTGAACTTCAAGACAGTCTGCAGGCATTGGCAAAGATGGATAGTCTGGAACGTCTTAAGGTGATTGACCGTATCATTGAAGAAGTAAAGAAAAAGGAAAAAGAGGAGGCTCGTAAGGCTGCTGAAACAGAAGGCGTAACTGGAGGAGCACGGACAAATGCCGGAACAAACGGTAATAATGCAAATGCTGCGAATACGGGCACGAACCGTAATCAACAGACTACAGGTGTATGGTATTTCTACAATCCTACCGCAGTAGCTGCAGGAAAGAAGGAATTCCAGAAGATATGGGGCAATCGTGAACTTGCAGATGACTGGCGCCGGACTAACAAGACCGTCTTGGAAGACATGAACGTTTCCGAAGAAAATGAATTGGCTGAAGACTCCGTGGTTACCGATTCTGTAAGCGGAAATGTCAATGCCGAACTTAGCGAAGAAGACAAAGAAGCTTTGGAGAAACTCGCAGAAGCTGAGAAAGATCCGCATAAGCGTGAGTATTACTTGAAGGATATTCCTCTTACCGAAGAACAGATGGCGGCATCGAACGCAGCTTTGGTAGAAGGTCTGTATAATTCTGCAATAATATACAAGGACAGAATGGAAAACTTCCCATTGGCAGAACGTACGTTCCAGCGTGTGCTTCTTGATTTCCCTGAATACGAACATATTGACGAGACTTACTATAATCTCTTCCAATTGTATTCACGTATTGGTCGGGTGGATGACGCCGAGGACTATCGTAAGATGCTGATTAACGACTTCCCTGAGAATGAGCATGCCATACTTGTGGCTGATCCTGACTTCGAATTCAAGGGAAGGTATGGCAAGGAGATAGAGGACTCTGTCTATCAGGATGCATACTATGCATTCCAAGATGGCAATTATGACAGAGTAATCAGAGACAACAACTATACTGAGCGCGAATATCCTAATGGTGCAAACCGTGCGCGGTTTATGTTCCTTGACGCTATGAGCCGTCTGGAGAAAGGTGACCGTGGTCAGTTCCTCAATTCCATGAAGTCCATTGTTGAGAAATATCCAAAGAGCACAGTGAGTGAGTTGGCGGGTCTCTATGTAAAGGGACTTAAGGAGGGACGAATCCTTGCCAGTGGACGAATGGATATGGGATCTGTTTGGGAGAGACGTCTAGGAATGTACTTGGAGGACGGTGATTCAGCAGTTGTGGATACGACGTTCAGTGCTGAGCGCAATACGAACTTCCTGTTTGTTATAGCATACGAACATGATAGTATCAACGAGAATCAACTTCTCTTTGAGGTTGCGAAGTATAACTTCTCCAGCTTCACGGTTAGGAATTTCGATATCACCTTTGAACGTACAGACGGTATTGATATGCTGCAGGTACGCACTTTCCTCAACTACGACGAAGCATATATTTATCTTCACCGAATGCTTAACAATGAGGAACTGGCTTATAAACTTGAAGGCTTACATCCGTTCATTATCAGTGAGGAGAATCTGAAGAGACTATTGCGTGGACGTAGTTTCGGTGAGTATTTCGAATTCTATGACGAGAACTTCGACCGAGTCGGATTCCTGCGTGTGGATGAGAATATCCTCGACGAACCGACAGACATACCGAATATCGAAGATATGGAAGATGTGGAAGAGGAAAACAACAGTGTGGATGATGAGAATAGCGAGGATTTTGTATTCTAACTCTGAAACAACGTAATAACGTCATAACGAAAGAACGTTATATCGACAAAGAACATCACAATACAAACGACTTAAAAAAAATGAATACACTTCTCTGGGTTGATGATGAAATAGAATTGTTGAAACCTTATATTATCTTTCTTGAGAATAAAGGTTATCATGTTGTGACTGCGAGCAACGGCCAGGATGCGATTGACATGTGCCAGAATCAGGAGATAGACCTTATTCTTCTTGACGAAAACATGCCTGGACTGAGCGGTTTGGAAACACTGTCGCAGATTAAGGAACTGAATAGCATGATTCCTGTGGTAATGGTTACAAAGAGCGAGGAAGAAAATATCATGGATCAGGCAATCGGCTCTAAGATTGCCGACTATCTTATCAAACCTGTCAATCCCAACCAGATTTTGCTTACTCTTAAGAAGCATCTGCATAAGCGTGCAATTGAGAGTGAGGTTACCAATATCAGTTATCAGCAGAATTTCACCAAGCTGGGAATGCAAATCAACGACAGTTACAGTTTGGAGGAATGGATTGAAGTGTATAAGCGCTTGGTGTTTTGGGAGTTGGAACTTGCCGCCACTGATAGTCCAATGACGGAGATGCTCCAGATGCAGAAGGCTGAGGCAAATCAGGAATTTGCGAAGTTTATAGCAAAGAACTATATAGACTGGGTAAACGACAGTGCAAACCGTCCGACTATGAGTCCTGATGTGTTCAAACGTAAGGTGTTCCCCCTCTTGAATCAGGGCGAGAAAGTATATCTGGTTGTTTTCGATAATCTTCGTTATGATCAGTGGTGCGTCATACGTCAGCAGCTGGCGGATAAATTCACATTCGATGAAGATCTGTATCTCTCAATTCTTCCTACAGCCACTCAATATGCCCGCAACAGTATCTTTGCCGGACTTATGCCGCAGCAGATTGAGTCAATGTTCCCGGCACTGTGGGTGGACGAAGATGAGGAAGAAGGCAAGAATCTTAACGAGGAACCGCTTATCCAGACACAACTCGATCGCTATCGCCGTCACGAGAATTTCAGCTATTCCAAACTGAACCACTCTGCCGATACGGAGAAACTGGTTAACCAGTTCCGTCAGTTGTCCTCCAAGCAATTGAATGTCATTGTCGTAAACTTTATTGATATGCTTAGCCATGCGAGAACGGAATCAACTATGGTTCGTGAACTCGCAAGCGATGAGGTAGCATACCGTAGCATCACAGCCTCGTGGTTCCGCCACAGTCCTGTCCGTGAATTGTTTGATGCCCTCGCAGAGACAGATGCCAAGATAATCATAACGACTGATCACGGAAGCATACGTGTAAATACCCCGACTAAGGTTATTGGCGACAGAAACACCAACACAAACCTTCGTTATAAACTTGGCAAGAATCTTTCATACAACTCCAAGGACGTGTTTGTGCTTAAGAATCCAAAGGAGGCATTCCTGCCTGCGCCGAATATCTCCACTGCATATATCTTTGCCAAGAACGATTCTTTCTTTGCCTACCCCAACAACTACAACTATTACGTATCGTACTATCGTAATACCTTCCAGCATGGTGGAATTTCAATGGAGGAAATGCTCATTCCTCTGGTAACGATGCAATCGAAACGCAGAAATCAGGGATAAGATTTATTCTGACAAAAGGAAAAACAATTATCAAAATGGAAATAAAGATAAATTCTCTCAACGATATAGACAAGGCAGCACAGGAATTTGTGAATGCCATGAACGGACGTACCGTATTTGCTTTCTATGGTAAGATGGGTGCAGGCAAGACAACATTTATCAAGGCTTTATGCAACGCACTGGGAGTTACCGACATGGTTAATTCTCCAACGTTCTCCATCGTTAACGAATACATTGACGGTGAAGGTAACAGCATTTACCATTTTGATTTCTATCGCATAAAGCGTCTCTCCGAAGCCTATGACATTGGTTTCGAGGATTATGTCTACAGTGGTAATCTATGTCTGATGGAATGGCCTGAACTCGTCGAGGAACTTCTCCCCGACGATGTTGTCAGAGTTACTATTGAAGAACAAGCCGACGGCAGCAGGGTGATAGAGTTCTAAAACAGGTATTCTTCAATCCCCTTATTGTATTTCTCAAAAATCTTTCTTGCTGTGCGCACATCGGTGTCGCGGCGGCTACGGTCTGTTACGTTTAGCAAAGTGTCGCTGGTAGCAGCAGGAACGACTCTGTAGTTGCGCTGACCGGAAACTACGGGACGTGAACACCAGGTCAGAGTATATGCGCAAGAGTCCAGACGTACGTCATCTTCAATTTTTGTGAACTGAAGCTTTACCATAGCACCCAATCCTGTGTTAGGCTTATTCTGGTTTGAGATGTAGTTGCCAAGAGAGTAGGCAACGAGATTTCCACCGTTTTTCGCTTCGCGGTTTCTCCATTCAAATGGTTGCAGTACATGTGGATGACCTCCGATGACGTGGTCTACGCCCTTTTCTAGAAGCCAGTCTGCAAGACGTTTGTCAGGAGCGTTTGGTGTCATGGCATATTCTATTCCCCAGTGAGGAATAGCAATGATGATGTCAGGATTCATTTCCTTCGCCTTCTTGATGTCGGCTGCTATCTCCATGGTGTCAATATAGTTTACATGATTGGGCTTAACGACCTTGAGACCGTTGGAGGAATAGGTGAAGTTAAGCAGTGCAATACGGAAACCGTTTTTCTCCACCAATTTAGGATAGTCTTTGTTGCGGGTAACCGAGTCGACGTATGTGCCGAGGTGTGGTACATGCAGTGAGTCAAGCATCATGATTGTTCGCTCCACTCCACGTTTACCTGAATCCAAGCAGTGGTTGTTGCCCGTGGTAAGAACGTCAAATCCTGCGCCAATAATAGCTTTCGGGTATTCGTCCGGTGCACTGAAACATGGATAGCCTTTATATGGAGGACCTCCGAGAGTGACTTCGAAGTTCGCTATGGCAATGTCTGCACTTTCGATTTCAGCCTTCACGTGTGTGAAGCAGTCGCTGTAGTCATAAGTCCCGTCGCTTCGTCTTGCTGCATTGATTTGCGGACCGTGTTGCATGAGGTCGCCGGCAACAAGTATGGTGAGGTGAAATGTGTCAGGTTTAGCAATGCTGTCAGTTTGAAGCTCTGTTGCCTGGGTTTTTGTGTTTTTGTTCGAACATGCTGCAAATGCGAGCAATACAGCGAATGTGAAGAATAAAATATACTTTTTCATATAATTTTGTTCAATCTTTTACTTTAAATCCTTCTGCAAATGTAAGCATTTTTCGTCATAAATTCCTATCTTTGCGGAAGTGTTTTCAAAATAACACCTTACGATGCAACGCTTATTCATTCTCATTTACATACTCTTTTTCTCTGCTGCAGTCAAGGCACAAGCGCCTCAGGCTGTAGCTGATACTGCATTTCAGCGTATTCTGGGCTTTGCCCAACATGCTGTGCTTTTCAATCAGATTACTCCTCAGGAGAAAGTTTATCTGCATTTCGACAATACAGGCTATTTCAAAGGTGAGACTATCCGCTTCAAGGCATACGTGGTTCGTGCAGACCGCAGTACACTTACGGACATCAGTCATGTGCTGCATGTTGAGTTGCTTAATCCCTCTGGTGATATTGTAGCACAGCGCAAGTTAAGGCTGGTGAAAGGTATGGCAAGCGGAGATTTTCAGTTGGATTCAATCTTCGGTACAGGATTCTACGAAGTTCGTGCCTTTACCCGTTACATGATGAACTGGGGTAGTACCGGCGTTTTCTCACGAGTTTTCCCCATTTTCAAGAAGCCTTCACGTGAAGGAAATTACTCACACCCAACGATGGATGTGTTTGGCTACAATAAACGTCTTCCAAACGGACGTGCTGAAGATAGTGCTGCCACGGAAAATGTAAATACCGACAAACGTGGATATAACGTAAGTTTCTATCCGGAGGGCGGTCATCTTATCAAGGGGATGCCTTGCCGTGTGGCGTATAGTATTACAAATAAGGAAGGCGAACACGCCGTCGCTGCCGCAATTGTGGTGGATGCCGACGGCGAAACTGTTGCATCCACAGTGTCGGAGCGTGACGGACGAGGCATATTTGAAATTATTCCTGACGGACGTGAGCTGACATTCGTTGTTACGGACAAGGACAATCACCGACATTCATTTAAATTGCCGGCGACCGAAGACGAAGGATGTGTGTTGAAGTTGGATACCCGAGACGAAATAGATGCAACCTTTCGCATCTCTTCTTCCTTATGTGGCCAGACATGGGGCTATATGCTCATGCATTCGGGAAATGTGGTTCAGTGTGATACGATGCTTACTGCACCTCAGATTGAGTTGCAGTTTGAACGCGAGTCCCTGCCTGCAGGTGTAAGCCAGCTCACGGTTTTCGACAGTCAGGGACGAATATGGGCAGAACGTCTGTTTTTTATCTGTCCGCCAATAACAGATGCAGACAGCATCAAGATTGCAGGACCTGCATACAAACTGAATCCTTGCGGACGAATCCACGTCAATCTTACGGCTGCACCGAATTCCTATCTGTCCTTTTCTGCAATGGATGCAGAAACTCTGACTGGAGGACGTGTCGGAAATGCAAACACGTGGATGCTGCTTTCATCTGAAGTACGAGGATATATAGACAATCCCGATTATTATTTCGAAGCAGACGATGCCGAACACCGTCGTGCTGCAGATCTTCTGATGATGGTGCAGGGCTGGCGTCGCTACGACTGGAAATTACAGACTGGAATCTACGGCTTTGATTCTTTGGAGGAATATAGCGGGCGTATGCATCCCATTGAAGACAAACTCTATCTTTCCGGTGTTTTGAAACGGGACACACGTAAGTTCGCCAAGAAGCATCCGGTGAATGGGGTGGACCTTAAGGCCATTCTGTATAATCAGCAAGGTCTTCACATGGACGGACATACTGTGACTGACAGTGTGGGAAACTACGCTTTCGAAATGCCGGAAGTTGATGGTGAATGGACACTGCTGATTAATACAAAGTACGAAGGTAAGGATGCACGTTATCTTGTCACTATCGACCGCCATTTCTCGCCAAAGGCTCGTCAACTATCTGCCTATGAACTTGCTCTTCAGACATTGCCCAAACCTGTGGCGGTATTGCAGCAAATGCAAGACACGCTTGATGATGTGACACGAATGCGCTTGACTGGAAGTGGCGACAATGTGGCTTATGTCCTGCCTACAGTTAAGGTTAAGGCTCGTTTCAGCGATAATCCACAGCGACCATGGTTAAGCGAGAAAGGTGCTTCAAGTCATGCAAGTTTATATTATGACGTGGACCGTGCCACCGACGAGTATTCCGACCTTGGCGAGTCCCTGCCTACGCTCTATAGCTGGTTGAAGACAAAGAATAGTTTCTTTGAAGGAACGGATAATTTGAATGAACGTTATGTCGTGATTGACGACGATGGAAATCTGGAAAGTGTTGACCATGGAAATTTTGGTGTCGATACTGTTTCTGATTACCAGCACAGTGTGTATATGGACGGACTGACATATCACGGCAGGCCTGTGGTGTGGATAGTCAATAATGCATATTGCACGGTTTCCCAATATCCCAGGACGAAATACCTGTTTGAAACACTTACGACCAATTACTCGGCACTTATGCCATTGTTTATCGATGAGGTGAAGTCCGTTTATGTGTCTGAGGATGAAGATTATTACAAGAATTTTGTCCGGAGTGATGATTTGGAGCGTCTGCATCCCGTCACGGTATTTGTTTATACACACCTGCGCTTTGCTGCTCCTCAGAAGGGACTTCGTCGCACCCATTTCCAAGGCTACAATGTACCAACTGTGTTTGAAATGGAAGACTATAGTGTGATGCCGCCTATGGATGACTTCCGCAGAACCATCTTCTGGGCACCCGACGTGATGACCAACAGTGAAGGCAAGGCAAGCATAGACTTCTTCAACAACTCTACATCTAATCATCTTTATATGTCTGCCGAAGGCATTACCACCGACGGCCGTTTCATAGTATCTGAATAATATTATATATGCGCGATTTCATCCATCTGCACGTACATACGCAGTACTCCATACTTGACGGACAGGCTGCCATCTCCAAGCTTGTCGACAAAGCGGTTAAAGACGGCATGCATGGCATGGCTGTCACCGATCACGGTAATATGTTTGGCATTAAGGAGTTCTTCAACTATGCCAAGAAAGTCAATAAAGCGAATCCTGATTTGCACTTCAAACCGATTTTCGGTTGTGAGATGTACTGTGCGCGCCGTTCCCGTTTGCTACGTGAAGGAAAGATTGACTCCAGCGGATGGCACCTCATTCTGCTCGCTAAGAATGAAGTAGGCTATCATAATCTCGTGAAACTCGTCAGTCATGCGTGGATTGAGGGTTTCTACAACCGTCCGCGTACCGACCACGAGGAGTTGGAGAAATACCACGAAGGTATCATTGCCTGCTCAGCTTGTCTGGCTGGTGAAGTGCCTTGGTACATACGTCAGGGACAGATTGAAAAGGCTGAAGAGACCATACTTTGGTTCAAAAAACTCTTTGGTGAGGACTATTATCTGGAACTTCAGCGTCACGAGGTAAAAGACCCTAATCAGCGTGCCAATCGTGAGACATTCCCCATCCAGCAGCAGTGTAACAAGGTTATAATCGACCTTGCCCACAAGCACAATATAAAGTTGGTTTGTACCAATGATGTGCATTTCGTGGATGAGGAGAATGCTGAGGCTCACGACCGTCTGATTTGTCTTTCCACAGGTAAGGATCTGGACGATCCGACACGTATGCTCTATTCTAAGCAGGAGTGGTTTAAGACTCAGGAGGAGATGAACGAAGTCTTTGCTGATGTACCTGAAGCACTTGACGGAACTATTGACGTTCTCGACAAGATTGAGACCTACGACATAGACCATGCACCTATCATGCCGAACTTTGCCATCCCTGAATCATTTGGCACTGAGGAAGAGTATCGCCAGAGACTCACCGAAAAGGATCTTTTCGACGAGTTCACCCGCGATGAGAACGGCAATGTGGTGCTTTCGCAGGAAGATGCAGAGAAAAAGATAAAGAAGCTTGGCGGCTATGAGAAACTCTATCGCATCAAATTTGAAGCCGACTATCTGGCAAAACTCGCTTACGAAGGTGGTAAGCGGCTCTATGGTGATCCACTGCCACCGAATGTGGAGGAGCAGATAAAGTTTGAGCTGCACATTATGAAGACAATGGGTTTCCCTGGTTACTTCCTTATTGTGCAGGACTTCATCAATGCCGCACGCAAGGAACTTGGTGTGTGGGTAGGCCCTGGACGTGGCTCTGCTGCAGGAAGTACTGTGGCATACTGTCTGGGAATCACACGTATAGACCCCATCAAATACGACCTTCTGTTTGAGCGTTTCCTCAATCCTGACCGTATCTCGCTTCCTGATATTGATACCGACTTCGACGATGACGGACGTGGCAAGGTGCTGCAGTGGGTAACAGAGAAGTACGGTGCGGAGAAAGTCGCACATATCATCACTTATGGTACTATGGCAACAAAACTTGCCATCAAGGACGTTGCCCGTGTACAGAAGCTGCCGCTCGAAATCAGTAATGCCCTGTGCAAGGCTATTCCCGACAAACTACCCGACGGACTTAAGATGAACCTCCCCAATGCCATCAAGACCGTTCCGGAGCTGAAGGAAGCATCCATATCACCAGACCCTCTGTTGCGTGATACCATCCGTTATGCACAGATGTTGGAAAACAACGTCCGTAATACCGGTGTGCATGCATGCGGTACTATCATCTGCCGCGACGATATAAGCGACTGGGTTCCTGTATCAACAGCCGATGACAAGGAAACAGGAGAGAAACTGCGTTGTACTCAGTACGACGGCCACGTAATCGAGGAAACTGGTCTTATCAAGATGGACTTCCTTGGACTGAAAACCCTTTCCATTCTGAAGGAAGTGGTGGAGGTTATTCACGACAGTCTTGGTGTGACGGTAGATATCGACAGCGTATCAATCGAAGACCCTGCTACATATCAGCTCTATTGCGAGGGACGTACAATCGGTACATTCCAATTTGAATCGGCTGGTATGCAGAAATACCTGCGCGAACTACAGCCTTCAGTCTTTGAGGACCTCATAGCGATGAATGCGCTCTATCGTCCAGGTCCTATGGACTATATTCCTCAGTTCATCAACCGTAAGCAAGGACGTGAGGAGATAGTCTATGATATCCCTGTTATGGAGAAATTCCTCAAGGATACCTATGGCATTACAGTCTATCAGGAACAGGTCATGCTCCTCTCCCGTCTGCTTGCCGACTTCACCCGTGGTGAGAGTGACGCTCTCCGTAAGGCGATGGGTAAGAAGAAGAAGGACATTGTAGATGCCATGAAACCTAAGTTTATTGAGGGTGGAAAGAAAAACGGTCACGACCCTGCCGTGCTGGAGAAAATCTGGAGCGACTGGGAGAAGTTCGCTTCATACGCTTTCAATAAGAGTCATGCTACATGCTATTCGTGGGTGGCATACCAGACCGCATATCTTAAGGCACACTTCCCGGCACAGTATATGGCAGGCGACATGAGCCGTAACCTTGCAAATATAACAGAAATCCGTAAGCTCATGGATGAGTGCAAGGCAATGGATGTGAATACCCTTGGTCCTGATGTAAACGAGTCCAATGTGAAGTTCACCGTTAACCACCTTGGCGATATACGTTTCGGACTTGGAGCCATTAAGGGTGCGTCGGAGTCAGGAGTGGCAAGCATAATTGAGGAGAGACACAAGAACGGAGAGTTCAAATCTGTCTATGACTTCTTCGAACGTATCAATATGTCTGCGTGCAACCGTAAGACCCTCGAAAGTCTTATTCTTGCGGGAGCACTTGATTGCTTCAAGGATTTCCGCCGTGAATCATACTTCGCTACATATAATAATAAAGAGACGTTCCTCGATTGCCTTATGCGTTATGGCAACCGTTACCAGTCCGACCGTCAGCAGTCAACCAACTCCCTGTTTGGAGATATGGGTGTGACGGTAGATATTCAGCATCCTCTTCCACCTGATAACATACCGGAATGGAGTGATCTTGAACGCCTGAATAAGGAACGAGACCTTGTGGGGATCTATCTTTCGGCACATCCGCTCGATGAATACAGTGTTGTGCTCAATCATGTGTGTACAGCCCATGCGATAGAGTTGGAAGACCGCGAGAAGTTCAAGGGTTCGAAGTCTTTCACCTTTGGCGGTATCGTCACAGGAATCCGTAAGGGAATTGCCAAAAACGGCAACGCATACGGTATAGTCCGGATGGAAGACTTCAACGGAGCTGGCGAGATACCTCTCTTCGGCCAGTTATGGCAGCAGTGGGGACACTATTTCTATGAAGGAGCATTGCTCTATGTCACAGCCAATATTACTCATCGTCGCTATAACGACAAGATTCTCGACCTCAATGTGCTGCAGGTTGACTTGCTCAGCGATGTGAAGGACAAGTTGATACACAAAATCACAGTCAATATCCCGCTTGACCATCTCACCGAGGATTTCGTGTCCGACTTCGCTGAGATTGTGAACGAAAGTCCGGGTGAAGCTGAACTCTATTTCAATGTCCATGCGCCCAATAACCTTAATGTCAAATTCTTCTCTCGTAAGGTTAAGCTCAATGTGACAAAGAAACTGATCAATTATCTTGATAGTAATCCAGAAATAGACTACTTCGTCAACGACAGAATGACAGCGGAATAGTAAATTAGTTTAATTGCACTGCAGATGCATGTTTTCTGAATAATCTGACAGTAAACGAATAGAATTATTGTAATATGATGTGGAAAAAACCGTGGAAGGTTAAAGAAGGCTTTTTCATAGGAGGAGGGCTGATAATAGTAGGGTTGATACTTGAACTGAGTGCCAATCCTGTTAATTGGTCTGTCTTTAAGTGGCCAGTGAATATCGTCGCTATAACGATATTCCTTATAGCTGTTGCTGTTACAGCAGCATTTGCTTCCAAGGTGTATCTGTTTCGCTATCTCTGCACCTATGGTGCTGCAATCCCCGCACTGTGCTATGCGTTAGTGCTTACGATAATAATGGGACTGATACGACAGGATGCCAATGGAACATGGTTCGACAATATGCTCTCCTTCTGGCCCTTTGTCATAATATACTCATACGTTGCATTTATCTTAGGTCGTGTGGTGCTGAAGCAAGTATCTCTTTTGCCAAGAAAGCTTACTTCCTTCCTCTTTCACCTCGGTCTGCTGGTTGTGTTGTTGTGTGCCACACTTGGCAACGCAGACATGAAACGGCTAAAACTTATTGCCACAACAGATATTCCTGAGTGGCGGGCGCTTGACGACAACTACATGATAGTGGAACTGCCGATGAGAATAGAACTGAAACAATTCATCTACGAAACCTACGATGACGGTTCTCCCAAACGGTATGCCTCCGACATAGAAGTTGTCTCAAAGTCCGGGAATACCTATACAGCTACAGTCGATGTGAACCATCCTGCCAAGGTGGAGGGATGGACAATCTATCAGTATGGCTACGACACAGAACAGGGAGCACAAAGCAACATGAGCATCCTTGAACTTGTCCGCGATCCCTGGCTTCCTTACGTCTATACTGGCATCTTCCTTATGCTCGCCGCCGCAGTTTTATTGCTATTTAAAAGACAGAATACCCTCCCGTAATTTTTCACTCTTCATTCTCACTTCGTAAGCGTGCTCTTTTGTTAATTTTCTTTAATAGGTATCGCAACGATAACTTCATTATCATCGTGTCTTGGTCTGAATTCATATATTTTGCGCTCGTCTCCGTCTGTTTGTGGAGTGCTGGAGCCGTAGTTGCTTTTTTCAATAAGAGAAAAGCTGCCATATCGCTAACCCTCGCTGGTTTGGCGACATTCTTCGCATTTATACTCTTTATGTGGATTTCGCTGCAACGCCCGCCACTGCGCACAATGGGCGAGACTCGCCTTTGGTACTCTTTCTTCCTCCCTCTTGTGGGAGTTTTTATATATATTCGCTGGCGCTACAAATGGATTCTCTCTTTTTCCACTCTGATGGCGGTGGTGTTTATATGCATCAACCTTTTCAAGCCGGAAATCCACGACAAGACACTAATGCCTGCCCTGCAAAGTCCTTGGTTCGCTCCTCATGTCATCGTGTATATGTTTGCCTATGCACTTCTCGGAGCCGCTACTATCGTGGCAGTTATTCAACTTTGGACAGGCAGGATGTATATCGCTACAGCCGACAATCTTGTCCGGCTCGGTTTTGCCTTCATGACCATAGGCATGCTCTTCGGAGCATTGTGGGCAAAAGAGGCTTGGGGACACTATTGGGGATGGGACCCAAAAGAGACGTGGGCTGCGATAACCTGGTTTGCCTACCTTGTCTATATCCATTACCGTCTGTACCGTCCTCGTTCCATGCGTCCCGCCTTGTGGACGCTTGTCCTTGCCTTTATCTTGCTTCAGATGTGCTGGTGGGGCATCAACTACCTGTCCGCGGCACAGGGCACCAGCATCCACACCTATAGCAGCTGATAAGGCTACGACTACTAAGCCCTATATAACTCTATTTAGCCCATTATGCCCATCAACCCCATTCCCCCCCCCTTAAACCCATTAAGTCCAAACGGTCTTAGTGGGCTTTTTTTGTTTTTTCGCAAAAAAATATGCGAAATACTTTTTTGTTTGAAAATTTTATAGTTTATTTGCAAATTGAAAGAAAGTATAATGACACCTACTTAGCACAATAGTATATATTATAAAATTTTTTTATTAACTAATTTTATTAACTAAATTCAAATTCATCATGAAACGAAATCTACTTAAATTGGTGGTCTTAGTGGCTGCTATGATGATGAGTCTTGGCGCAAGCGCTATAGACAAAGTCGTTAAGAAGACGGAGATGACAGGTGAGGTTACTTCTTTGGAAGCCCTTAAAGCATCGAAATTCATGTTGCAGAATTCAGCGGGACAGATTCTGTATACCCCTGATGGCTGGGACGTGAAGGTTGCTCCTGACCTCATTACCGCTGTAAGCAACAAAGGCAATGGCGGTATGTTTGCTCTTGAAGATGGTCCTGCAGCTGACCAGTATGTAGTTGCTATCTACAATTTTGATGGCAGCCGTCGTACATTCTGGGCTGGTAATCAGTGCTTGAACTCCCAGCCTGTAGGTGGCAATGTTATTTTTGGCCTATCGGGTACGGCTCCTAATTATGGCCAAGATGGACAAAACCTCGCTTTGTGGAGTATTACATACGAAGCAGGTAGTGGTTTTGCTTTCCATTGCGTTGGTCGTGATATTTATCTTGGCGCAGACGCTTCTGCTGCTCGTCCAGTGGAAGAAGTTACCTATTGGAAGGCTTACACAGGCTATATTGCAGGCTATGATAAGGATGAAGTATTAGCTGCATACGACGCTGTTATGAATCTAGCTTATACTTCTGGAACTTTAATGGCTCTTCATAATGCACAGAATGATTACCAATTAGACGGTGATCTCGATAAATTCGGTGACGCTGTAAACGCTGCTATTGATGAGGTTAATGCATGTACTGCTCTCAATGCTGCTTATTCTTCTGCTTCACTTGATGCAGCAGGTGCTACTGCCGCAGGAGAAGTACTTGCTAAGTATGAAGCTGGAGAATATGCAAATGTTGCAGAACTTCAGGCTGCTTATTATGCTGCAGTTAAGGCTCAGACTACAGCTGGTGCAAACATGACACTTGCTATCGTTAACCCAAGCTTTGAAGATGGCACAATCAATGGCTGGACTTCAAACAACTGTGGTGCAGTTGCTAACAACTATAACTTTGGTGCACGTACAGGCGATAAGTTCTGTGAAAGATGGACTGCCGCACCTGGAAAACTTTCTGACGGTACTTTCTTGCAGACACTTTCTGGCATGCCTAATGGTAAGTACATGTTGACTGCAGAACTCCAGAACAGAGAACAAGGTAATGGTGATGCTGCAGGTCATGGCTTCTTCCTCGTTGCAAATGAAGGCCAGACAGAAGGTGTTACTAATAACGGTGAAACAATCACTACTTACGGCGTCGTAACAGACGGCTCTTTGACTATTGGTGTTAAGCTTGAAGGTTGCACAGGTAACTGGATTTGCTTCGACAACTTCCAACTCACATACCTCGGAACTATCGCTACAGATGAAGAACTTGCAGACCTTAAGGCAGAAATCGCTATTGCTAAGACACTTGGCGTAGACGTTGCTGCGTATGAAGCTGGTGTGTTTACTGCATCAGAAGTTCCAGCAGCTGTAGAAGCTCTGAAGGTTGCTGAATATGTTCAGGTTAACACAGACTATACTCTCAATGCTGCAACTCTTATCCCAGACTTCTCTGCATGGGAAGGTGGAATGGTTTCTAACCAGGGACAGCACTGGGACGGCACTGGCACATCTACTTATTATGAGCAGACTGGTGCACAGTGGGGTCAGAGCAGTTGGACAAACAACAAGAAAGTAACAGTTGAATTGCCAAAGGGTAAGTACGTTCTGTATGCTGCAGGTCGTGCATCAGCTGGAACAGCTTGTACAGCTTACATCAAAGTTGGTGAAGTAACTCGCACTTATACTTCTAAGGGTGATGTTGGTTACGGTATCGCAACCGATGGTACAGCTTCTTTCGATCCATCTGCTAATTATGCAAACGGTGGTAAGGGACGTGGCTTCGAATATCGTTATGTAGCATTCGAAATCACAGAAGATAAGGCTGAAATAGCTCTTGAAGTCGGTGGTGAAGCAACTGCAAATCACCAGTGGATGAGCTTCACAGCTCCTGTTCTCCTCACTACAGCTGATAACACAGCCATCCTGTTGCCAGTTCTTAGTGGTAAGGTAACTGCTGCCAAGGCTGACCTCGAGGCTGTTAAGGGTACTGTAGGTGAAGGTCTCTTCTTGAAGCCACAGGCTGCTTACGACGAATATGCAGATGCTGTTGCTGCCGCAGAAAATCTTCTTGCAGGTGAACCTACAGCTGCACAGATTAATGACGCTATCAGTGCAATTGACGAAAAGGCTGCTGCATTCGCTGCTGCTCCTGTAACTGCTCCTGATGCTGACAAACTCTATACATTCGAACTCAAGCTCGGTGGTGAAACTCCTCTCTACATGAACTTGACAGCAGATGGTATCACAATTGCTGAAGCACCTACACCTCTTAAGTTTATTGCTACTGAAAATGCTAACCAGTACAATCTTTCTGATGAAGAGGGTAATCTCTTCGTAGGTCTTGCAGGTGGTAATGCATGGACAATGTCTACTGCTGTTGACAAAAAGGCAGCTTGGACATTCACAGCTCTTGGTGAAGGTGCTTACCGCATCAACAACCTTGTAACTGTTGGTCGTTTCGTTGGTACAAACTCTGCAGAAAAGGAAGCAGGCAAACCTTGCTATGCTGACAAGCAGACTTCAAACGGTAACGTTGACTGGATTATCGCTGAATACGTTGCTCCAGCTCCTACTTACACTATCACTCTTGTACAGCCAGAAGTTGGTGGTACAATTTCCGCAGACCTTGAAGAAGCAGAGGAAGGTGCTACCGTAACTCTTGACTTCGAATGTGATGACAACTACGGTCTCGCTGCCTGGACTGTTTCTTACGTTGATGGCGAAGAAACTAAGTATGTTGAAGTTGACGATGAGACAGACAGCTTCGTTATGCCAGCATTCAACGTAACCGTAACCGCAGTATTCGAGGAAGTCCCAGTTGAGGACGACCTGATTCCAATCGAACTGAGCCAGAGTCCTGAAATCTCTGACGGTGCTACTCGCGCAGCAGTTGAGGAAGGTGATGGTTATACTCAGTACACAACAGACGGTAATGTTTGTGTTATCGTTAAGATGTACGACGTAGACGTTGAAGGTTGCGACTACATTCAGATTAACTTCGCTGAGCCAATCCCAGCAGGTATCCGCGCAGCATTCTGGTCACAGAGCGGAACTGACAACATCGAGCTTGAAGCAGGTATTACAGAATACAAGTATGTATTCGCAGACGATCCTAAGTGTGCTGTGCAGGATGGTGTCCTTCCACAGATTACTCTTCTTACTTTGTGGAATTCACAGACAGTTAAGATTGAAGGTATCTACAAGCACTTGGCAGACGTTGACGTTGACATTCCTGTTATTGGTATCAACTTCGACCGCGTAGCAGGTAAGGGCTATGGTGCCGACGCAGTAGAATACGACGAAGCTGAAATCCTTGAAGCTCTCGGTATTGAAACTTGGGATGAAATCGAAACTATGTATCCTGTAGTTATGACAACCGGTGAAGCTGGAACAGACTACGACGGATGGCGTAACGTAAACGGTGATCCTGAAGCATGGAACGGTGACGGTACTAACCTCGGCCTCTGCCTCAAGTATCCTCATGATGGTTCTATGGCACTCTGCACTCACCCAGGAAATGATCCTGTAGTAGGTTCTTCTCTCACAGCAGGATGGATTCTCGGTGCAGGCGACAAACAGGTTATTATCGAAGTTAACGTTAACTTCATTGAGAAGCCAGTTGTTGCTATCACATTCGATGACCTGAACGTAGTAGAAACTGTTACTTCAAACTTCGAATTCGAAGTTGGTACATGCTATCAGGCAGGTAAGGCTACAGTTGACGTAGCTGCAATCCTTGCAAAGCTTGGTGTAGAATCACTTGATGACATTACAATCTATGCAGTTCAGTCAGACAAGTCTCTCGACGATGACTATAAGCTCAACACAACCGACGGTTGGCGTAACGCTGCCGGTGACTGGCAGTCTTGGGGCGCAGACGCTTACTTCTATGTAAAGGCTGACTTCGCTGCAGCTGAGAACCAGCTTTTCGAAGTAGGTACAATGGATCCAGCAATGAATGCAAACATCAAGGCTGACGACGTGTTCACAGCTAAGTATGCATTCGTTAAGGACAACGACACTCACGATGCAGTAGTTCTTGACGTGGTTGTTAAGATGACTCCTGCTGATGCAATCAACGGTATTGCTCTCGACGCAGAGAAGAACGTTGTTTACGATTTGGCAGGCCGCCGTGTTAAGAATGTAGTTAAGGGCAACCTCTACATCGTTAACGGCAAAAAAGTTCTGGTTAAGTGAGAGTAGAAACTAAGCTCGCTTAGGTTTTACCGAACGGAAAGAACTAAGAGCTTTAGCTCAACTTCCTTGTTAAGTAAAGCAATGCGCTATTGATTTTATATCAATAATATAAACCCGAAGGGTCGGCAACACACGTTGCCGACCCTTTTTTTATCACGAGAAAAGTTTCAGCGCAGTGAAACTTTATTTTCACCGCGCTGAAACTTAAGTTTCTCTTCGGTGAAACTTTATTTTCACTGTGGTGAAACTTTCTTTTATGAATTATTTTCTTCATTTTTCTTCGTTTCTTCATTTTTTTTTTCGTTTATTTGCATTTCCGATTATACCGAATCTAATAAATAAGTATTAACTATCTAAAACTAACTAAGCAGACTAACACTTAAGAAAGCGTAATCTTCTGGGTCAGAGTTGGTTTTACCACTAAGACTGGGAAACGTTCTGACGGCTTGCAACTACTGACCATCCGACCTTAAAAATCTAAACATTTATCTGCGTACAACAAGCCGGAGCGCAGAATCGATTTTTTAATTAATTAACAATTCAAAGTATGAAAAAGTTCTTACTTTCATTACTGGCGGTATTCTTTACCATGAGCGTATCTGCAGGTGAAGTTACAGATCTTTTGGACTCATCGGTGACAGGTGTTTCAAGCACAAGTTACACCGATTTCAGTGGAAAGTCTGTTTCTTCTAATGCCGTTTATGCAGGTCAGTGTGCAGGAACTAATGGTACCATTCAGTTACGCTCAAAAAGCAATAGCAGTGGTGTAGTTACTACTGTTTCTGGCGGCAAGTTGACTAAAGTCGTTGTCACGTGGGACGATTTAACAGTTGCAGCTCGCGAACTTTATGTATTCGGTTCAAACACAGCATATACAGCTGCGACAGATCTTTACAATGTAGACACGCAAGGTGATCTTATAGGTGATCTGAAATGTGGAGAAGCAACAGAAGGAGTTTCAACTCTTGAGGTTGAAGGTGACTATGAGTTTATTGGCTTCCGTTCAAAGGATGGTGCATTGTATCTTACTTCTGTAGAAATCACTTGGTCAACAGGTGATGCTATAACTGTTGCAAAACCTGCCATCACTCCTAACGGAGGTTCATTCATTGGTTCTCAGGATGTGACTCTCTCTTGCGAAACAGAGGGCGCTACCATTTACTACACATTAGATGGAGAAGATCCAACTACAGAGTCTACACAGTACACTGCTGCTTTCGCAATTACTGAAACTACAACAGTAAAGGCTATTGCTGTAAAGGGTGGTGTAACAAGCTCTGAAGCTACTGCTACATTTACTTTGATTCCTGGTTACTCGTCAATTTCTGCTGTCACAGCTCTGACAAGCAATGATGTGTTCGTGTTTACTGGGGAGGCTTTGATAGTTGCTAAGCCTACAGCAAATCATGTTTATATCCAGGATGAGACTGGTTCTGCATTGTTGTACGACTCAACTGGTGAGAAAACAGCCGCTGCTGAAGTCGGCAAGACTATGGCTGCTAACTGGAGCGGTAAGGTTAGTATCTTCAAGAAGTTGTTTGAGATTGTTCCAGATCAGGCAATTGCTGTGAAGGATGGTGATGCAGCAACAGTTACATACCCTGAAGCAACAGCTGAAGATATCACTTTAGAAAATGTGAACAAGGTGGTTCTTCTGAAGGGCATCACTTCGTATTCAGTTGATGGCAAGAATCTCACTATCACTATTGGTGAAAACGAGATTGCTGGTTACAACCAGTTCGGTCTGGAAATTGCTGCTGCTGAAGATGGCAAGACCTACGAGATGGTAGGCTCAATCAGTCGCTACAACGACAATGCCCAGTTCCAGCCTATGTCAATCAAGGAAGCTGAAGAACCAGCACCCGCAAAACTCTTCGCTGATGGCAAGTATTACTTGCAGAATGCTGCTTCTATGAAGTTCTGGGGTGCAGCTAATAGCTGGGGAACTCAGGCTTCTCTCCTTGAACATCCTGAATATATTACCCTTATCGGCAACGAAGACGGTACTTATAAGATGGAGACTCAGGTTAGCCAGGGTGGTAACAAGTATTACTTTGGTGGCGAGTGGATGGACACTAATACTCCAGTAAGCCTCAATATTACAATTGCTAGAGAAGTTGGTGAAAATGCTGTTACTGGCAAACCAATGTATTTGTATAATATTCAGAATGCAGCAGATAATCTGTATTTCTATGATCCAGGCGTAGAAGGTCAAAGCCTTATCAAAACTACTGATTTCGAAGGCTCATACAATGCTATGTGGGTTATTGCATCTGAAGAGGAAGTGCTTGCGAGTCTGAAAGACGCTACTGCTGATGATCCAGTTGATGCTACATTCCTTATTGCCGATCCTCGATTCGGACGTAACAACCGCAATGTAAGTGCATGGACTAACGAAGGTGGCTCTGTTCTGACTGGTGGAAACAGCGACAAGCACAGTGCAGAGAAGTATCATGGAGTATTCAACGTTTACCAAAATCTTGCTAATGCTCCTGCTGGTGTTTACAAGTTTACTGCACAGGGATTCTATCGTCAGGATGGTACAGACAATGAACATCTGCCTGTATTCTATGCAAATGAAGAAACTTCTACATTCCCAGTCAGAACTGGTACAGAGAATAGCATGGCAGATGGGTGCGCTTCATTTGAAGCTGGCAAGTATCAAGCTGAACCTATCTTCGTAAAAGTTACTGAGGCTGGAGCACTTACAGTAGGTGCTAAGCTCGAAGGAAATACTGCGCTGTGGTGTATGTGGGACAACTTCGCTCTGGAATACTACGGAGCTGATGCTGACATCAACGCTTTGAAGTTTGCTGACTACATTGCTCAGGTTAACGAGCTTGTAGGTGAGGCTACAGAGATGAAGGAGAACCCAAGGATTACTCCTGGAACTCAAAGTCTTCTCATTCAGGCTATTGAAAATACAGAGGACTTGCAGACCGTTGATGACTATAAGACAGCTATCAATGCTCTCAACGCTGCTATTTCTCAGGCTGAGAATGACATCAAGAACAAGACTGCTATTGAAGGCATGTACACTTTGATCGAAAGCACAAATGTAGTTACAGAAGAGGCTCTCACAACATATAAGAGCATGGCTGATACCTACAATTCAGATTGGGAAGAAGGTACTCTTACAGAAACTGTAGTCAATCCTTATGCAATTGCAGGATGGCGTTCTGCTAATACTTACGATGACTTCCTCCTCTCTGCATGGACAATTGGTGATAAGCAGTGCAAAGATTTCGACACTTCTCTTTATATCAACACTTGGTCAATAGAAGGTGAGAATGACGGTACTGAATTCAAGGTTCCATTCTTCGAATACTTCACAGATGCATCGAACGCTCTTGGTGCAAATACTCTGACGGCTACTATTCAAGACCTGGCTCCTGGTAAATACGTTGTAAAGGCATGGGTTCGCAACCAGCCTAAGAACGGTGTAGAGGCAGCTGATATTAGCGGAATTACTATGACTGTAAATGAAGGTACTGCTGTTGACGTAACTGAAGGTGAAGTTCAGGGCGGATTCAATATCGGTGAATTTGCTGCTGTCGGAACAGTTGACGTGGATGGAATCCTTAAGGTCAGCTTTAATGTCGCAGAAGACAATAACAGTCACTGGCTCTCATTCCAGAATGTTAAGTTTGAGAAGTTCAATGAGCCAACTAACCTTGACTTCGAACTCTCTGATGCAATTGACGGAAGTGTAAATACATACGCCAAGGATATTGCAGAAGGAAAGCCATACGCAAACATGCAGGAGGTTCCTGGATGGACAATCGTTGAAAACGGTGATGCTCGCGCAGCTGCTGTATTCGCTTACGGCTCTGACTCATGGGTAGGAGGTGCAGGCAATACTCCTCCTGCTTCCGCTCCTGAAGGCTCTGAAGGCACAAAGGCACTTGGTATCGAAGCTGTCTGGAGCGCAACAGCTCAGTATGTACAGCCTGTTACATTGGAAGCTGGTAACTATATTATTACAGTTCCTATTTACAATTCCAATGGTGGTGCACAGCAACTGACTAAGAACCTTATTGGTTTCATCGCAAATGATGGCACTGAGTATCTGGCTCAATCAACATCTTATCCAAATAACGAATGGTTCATTGAGACTATATCCTTCACTCTCGATAAGGTGACTACAGGCTGCTATTCTATAGGTATGTCTGTTCCTAATACTGGAAATGCTAATGTTCCTCACCTGTTCATTGACAAGTTCGATGTTAAGTATGTCAGCGCTGAAGAAATTGCTGCAGCTAAGCTGGCTGAGGCTAAGGCTAAGGCAAATGCAACTCTTGACACTCTCGTGCCATTCGGCGACGGATTGTTCATGTACAACGAAGCTGAGGTTAACGCAGCAAGAGAAGCTGTTGCTAACGCTACTACAGTTGAGGAAGTTGAAGCAATTGTAATGCCTAAGGCTAACGCTCCTAAGGAAGGTGCTAAGTATTCATTCAAGCAGAAGGCAAGCGGTCTGTATCTCTCTACTTACGTAACTGTAGATAACGGAGGTGAAGTTACTGCTTCTGGTGTATGTCTGGCTGAAGAGCCTGTTTACTTCACATTCGAAGAAGGCGAAGGTGGTTACTACCTCGCTAATGGTGAAGAATATGTAGGCTTCGCAGGAACTAACAACTGGACAATGGCTGCTACTGCAGACAAGAAGATGCTCATCTCTCCTGCAGCTGTTTCAGTTGATGATGTATTCTACTACACTCTCAACGAGGCTAAGGGTATGATAGCAACTGACGGCACTGCAGCTGGTGCAGCTTGCTACACCGACAAGTCTGTTGCAGGCTCTGGTGACAAGGCATACTGGACAATTGCAGAAGAAACATCTGAAACTTACGCAGTAAATGTCACTTACGGCAATCATGGTATCGCTGTAGCAGACAAGGCAGAAGCAGCTGAAGGCGAAACAGTTACAATAACTGTTACTCCTGATGCAGGTTACAAGGTAGACGAGGCAAGCTTCTCTTGGGGCGACGGACAGGAACTTGAATTCTCTATCATTAGTGAGAATCAAGGTCAGTTCACAATGCCTGCAGGCATCGTTAACATCTCATTCACATTCAAGAGAAACTACGGCAGCTACTACATCGCCGGCAACATGACTGACTGGGCTGTTACTGACGCTTACAAGATGTCATCTAACAAGGAAGTCACTGAAGAAGCTGAAGAGTACACCTTCACAATGGATCTGACTACTGCAAGCCAGTTCAAGGTGGTTAAGGTAGACGGCGAAACTCAGACTTGGATTCCAGACGGAATGGGTAACGCATTCGGTGAAAACGGTGAGATCAAGGCTGATGGCAAGTACATCATCCGCTTCCGTCCAAACGCTGACGGCGGTGACGACTGGTTCGAGAAGATGATTACTATCGAATCTGCTGAAGATCCTGTAATTGCCAACTACGAATTCGTGGCATCTGAATGGATTGCTGGCGATCCTGGACGTATCTCTGCCGACAACGTAGTAGTTAACGACAAGGCCAACACTATCACTGTTGACAAGGCTGGAAACAACAACGTTGCTCTCCTCTACAAAGGTAAGGACTATATTGTTTCTGCAGACAACCGCTACTTTGTAATCAAGGCTACAGGTCTTTCTACAGAAGAAGGCAAGTCTTACCTCTGGTGGCTCAACAACAAAAACAATGGCTCTCAGATTGCACCTAACACAATTTACGATGAAGACGGCGTGACTGTATTCGCATGGGATCTCATGCAGGTTGCTATCGCAGGTACTCTCGGAACAGAAGAAACTCTCTTTACTAACGGAAGCGACTGGAGCACTACCTTCGGTATGACTCTTGCTGACGAAGCTGTTCCTGCTGTTATCAGCTACATCGGTTTCCAGACATCTATCCCACAGCCTGTTGAGGAATACGAATATGCGTTCGATGCAACTCTCTGGGTTGCTGGCGATCCTGGACGTATTTCTGCTGACAACGTTGTTGTAGACGTAGTTGCCAATACTATTACTGTTGACAAATCAGGTAACAACAACATCGCTCTTGTTTACAGAACAGACAAGATGTACTACGTGGAAGGTGCTGACTACTTCGTTATCCAGGGTACAGGTCTTTCTACAGAAGAAGGCAAGTCTTACCTCTGGTGGCTCAACGGAGCTAATAACGGAACTCAGGTTGCTCCTACATTCACAAAGGTTGACGAGAATGGTCTTGTTACATTCGCTTGGGACATCGCAGCAAGTGGCATTGGTGCTTCCTTCAATGCAGCTAAGACATATCTCGTTGGTGGTGAAGGCTGGAATACTACATTCGGTCTTACTCTTGCAGACGAAGCTGTTCCTGCTGTTATCTCATATATCGGATTCGACAAGTCTGATTCTGATATTATGACAGGCATCAACGGTATCTACGCAGCCTTTGGCAACGACGGTGCTATCTACGACCTGGCAGGCCGCCGTGTTAAGAATGTAGTTAAGGGCAACCTCTACATCGTTAACGGCAAAAAAGTTCTGGTTAAGTGAGAGTAGAAACTAAGCTCGCTTAGGTTTTACCGAACGGAAAGAACTAAGAGCTTTAGCTCAACGTTCTGGTTAAGTAAAGCAATGCATTATTGATTTTCGATCAATAATATTATAGGTGAGGGTCGGCAACACACGTTGCCGACCCTTACTTTTTTCTCCCTATTATTTCATACATAAATAAAAAAATGTATCTTTGCAATGTAAATAGAAATTTTAGAAAGGGAAATATTATGGAAATAACAAAAGACAATTTTAGTGAGATTCTTAATGCTGGTAAACCAGTAGTAGTTGATTTCTGGGCAACATGGTGTGGACCATGCCGCAGAGTGGCTCCAATCATCGAAGAATTGGCTCAGGAATATGCTGACAAAGTGATTGTTGGTAAGGTGGACGTGGAAGACCAGGATGAACTTGCCTTCCAGTTTGGTATCCGCAATATCCCTACAGTACTTTTCCTTAAAGACGGTCAGGTTGTTGACAAAATCGTAGGCGCAACAACTAAAAACGCTTACGAGGAGAAAATTCAGGCGATGCTATGAGTATAGATGACGAACTGCTTCTCGATGCAGAAGACGATGTACGCGAAATAGAGTTTATTCGTAACCAGTTGCCGCAGGAACTGAAAGATAAGTTCTCCGACGACGAACTGTTCTATTTTCTTGATGTTATTATCGACTACTATACAAGTAGTGGGGTGTTTGATGCAGAACCAGACTCCGACGGATGTGTGGAAATCGACCTCGACAAGGTAGTTGATTTCGTTATCAAGAAGGCCAAGAAAGAGGATATGGGTTCGTATGAACACGATGACATCCTTTTCGTCGTGCAGGCTGAAATGGACTACTCAGAACAGCAGGCAGAAGAATAATTTTGTGTAATGCCTGAATTTGGTCAGTATCAGCAGCAAAGCGAGGTCCAGCTTCAAAGACTCTCGCCGCAGCAGTATATGTTAGCAAAACTGCTGGAGTTGCCTATTGCTGACCTTGAACAGCGGGTTCGTGATGAAGTTTACGAAAATGTAGCCTTGGAGGAGGGTGGAAGCCATCCTTCCGACGAGGCGATGAATGATTCTCCGTCAGATGGAAAGTCTGACGAATTTGATACTTCCGATGGCGGAGACTTTTCCGATAGTGCTGATAAGACAGACGAGTTTGATTCTCGGGAAGATTATTCTGTATCTGATTCTTCTGATGACAACTATTCATCCTCGTCGGTTTATGACTATGATGATCTTCCGACTTATGCGGGATCGTCATCACGACAGCTGGATACGGAAATTCCTATTGGAGATACAAGAAGTTTCATTGAGGATTTAGAGGCTCAGATCGCAGATTATGACGTTGATGAACATCAGCGCCTTTTGATTTCATATCTTATTGGTTCGCTTGACGATCGTGGTTATATTGACCGTCCGTTGCGTAGCATCTCCGACGATTTGTTGTTTAATCACAACATTGATGCGACGGAAACAGAACTTAAGCAGGCTCTGCATACTCTTCAGCAATTTGAGCCAATTGGTATTGGCGCACGTAATCTTCAAGAGTGCCTGATGTTACAATTGGAGCACCAGATTCAACTTCTTGATGATAATAAGGGAAATTCCGGAAGTACTGTAAATTCAAGGCTTTCACTGCTAAACGACGCACTTACAATAATCAAGGATTATTACAATTTGTTCCAGCGCAATGACGTGGACAGATTGGCTGATGCTACCGGTATGTCGGCAGATCATTTGCGCAAGGTCCTTGCTTTAATCAGCAAACTGAATCCACAGCCTGGACGTTCACTTCATGAGGCGGCAGACGACCGCATTCAGACTGTCATACCAGACTTTATTATTGAGACGGATCACGAAAGTAATGTTAGTTTTTATGTTAACAATGGAGAAGTTCCTCCACTCCATGTCAGTCGTGAGTATCTGGATCAGCTAAAGTCGTATCAATCATCACCTGCTACGATGAACCGCTCTCAGCGTGAAGCTTTTCTCTATACTAAGCAGAAAGTGGAGTCGGCACAGATGTTCATCAACGCTATGCGCCAACGCCATAACACCCTTTATTCTACAATGAGGGCTATTATCGAGTTTCAACGCGCTTTCATGCTAACTCAAGATGATCTCCTGCTTCAACCGTTGCGCTTGGCCGATGTGGCGAAGCGTGCATCTCTTGATGTTTCTACTATATCACGAGTGGTAAGCAGCAAATATGCGTTGCTTGACGGAGTACTCTTCCCTCTGAAGCATTTCTTCCTGCGTACTAAAGCTTCCGCAAGTGGTCATGCTGTTGCAAGGAATAGAGTGGCGCATCTGCTTCACGATATTATTGATTCTGAGGATAAGCGAAGTCCGCTTACCGATGAACAGATTTCAGCTTTGATGACAGAACGAGGCGAACCTATCAGCCGTCGTACTGTTTCAAAATACAGGGATTCGCTCGGCATCCCTTCTGCTGTAATGCGAAAGAAGATATGAAAAGACAATTTATACAATTCGCACGAATCTATTCGGCCATCTTCTCTCCTTTCTTTGCTACGATGATGGCTTTCATCTGGTTGTTCGTATTTACACGTTTCAGTCTGATGACTACGTCTTATAAGCTGCATATGCTTTTTGTCGTGCTGATGTTTACGATATGCATTCCTCGCTCAAGTATCTTTGTCTTCCGGCGTGTCAATAAGTGGTCGCATTGGCAGTTGAGTCATCGTGAGCACCGTCACATGCCTTATGTGCTGACCCTCCTCAGTTATGTTGCATGTCTGCTATTGCTCTATCAAACTCGCTCTTGGGCATTTTTCAGGGGAATTATTCTTTCTGCCATAGTTGCTCAGGTTGTTTGTTTCATCATTAATATATGGTGGAAAGTCAGCACTCACATGGTAGGTATGGGCGGCCTCGTAGGAATGGTTGTCTCTTTCAGTATTGTTTTCTTCTTTAACCCTACATATCTTCTTTGTATTCTTATTTTCCTTTCCGGTTTACTGGGAACATGCCGCATGCTGCTTCGTCAGCACAGTCTTTCTCAGGTTCTGGTTGGCTTCGCCATCGGATTAACTTGCGCAATGCTTTCCCTCGTCTTCCGCTGGAGTGTACATATTTAAAGTGGAGTGTGAAGTGTGGAGTGTGAATTGATAGTACCAGAGAATTTGATGTGTGAAGCGTGGATTGTGAAGTGATAGTACCAGAGAGTTTGATGTGTGAAGCGTGGATTGTGAAGTGATAGTACCCATTAACTTATAATTTATAATATTAAAAAAGTATGTCTCCTCTTGTAAGTATAATTATGGGCAGTACAAGTGATATGCCCGTGATGGAAAAAGCAGCGAAATTCCTCGATGAAATGGAAATTCCTTTCGAACTCATCGCACTTTCCGCTCATCGTACTCCTGAAGCAGTAGAAGAATTTGCCCGTACAGCACGTGACCGTGGTGTACGTGTTATTATTGCCGGTGCAGGAATGGCAGCGGCTCTTCCCGGAGTAATTGCTGCCAGCACTACACTCCCAGTTATCGGTGTCCCAATTAAGGGTAGTTCCCTTGACGGTGTTGACGCGCTTTATTCCATCCTTCAGATGCCTCCAGGCATACCTGTAGCAACAGTTGCGATAAACGGTGCTCTAAACGCTGCTATTCTTGCTCTTCAGATGCTTGCTCTTAGTGATACTGAACTGCAGGCTAAGAATGAAGCGTATAAGAAATCCCTAAAGAGCAAAATAGAGAAAGCTAACGCTGAACTCGCGTCTGTACAATATAAGTTTAAGGTATAGAAGAAAGACCCCCTCTAACTCCCCCAGGGGGGAGGATTGCCATCCGGACGGGGTTGTGTGGTTTGCGGTTTACCCGCAGGCATGTCCCCATTAACTTATAACTTATAATTTTTAATTATTCATTTATAATTACTCATAATGTCTTTTTCTCGTCGCAAAACCCATGTGGTGCATGTAGGCAACACTCCTTTAGGTGGTGATAATCCCATTCGAGTTCAGTCCATGACGAATACTTCGACCATGGATACTGATGCGTGCGTAGAACAAACCCTTCGTATTGTTGAGGCAGGAGGTGAGTATGTCCGCCTGACGACTCAGGGTGTGAAGGAAGCAAAAAACCTTGAATTCATCGCAGAAAAACTTCGTAAGCGTGGTTGTATGGTTCCTCTCGTTGCCGACGTGCATTTCAATGCTTACGTCGCTGATGAGGCTGCTCTTCATGCGGAGAAGGTTCGTGTGAATCCAGGTAACTACGTGGATCCGGCTCGTCACTTCAAAAAGATTGAATATACCGATGCTGAATATGCTGATGAAATCAAGAAAATCGAGGCAAAATTCATTCCTTTCCTCAATATCTGTCGCGAACATCATACGGCAGTGCGCATCGGTGTCAACCACGGCTCGCTTTCCGACCGCATAATGTCAAGATATGGCGACACCCCTGCAGGTATGGTTGAAAGTTGTATGGAATTCCTGCGTATCTGTGTTAAGGAGAATTTCTTTGACGTTGTCATTTCCATCAAGGCAAGCAACACCGTTGTTATGGTTCAGACTGTTCGTTTACTTGTAGAACAGATGAACAAGGAGAACATGACATTTCCTCTTCATCTTGGCGTGACTGAAGCTGGCGAAGGTGAAGATGGACGAATCAAGTCTGCTGTGGGTATTGGAGCGTTGCTTTGTGAGGGTATCGGCGATACTATCCGTGTGTCGCTTAGCGAACCACCAGAAAACGAAATTCCTGTTGCACTTAAACTGATTGAATATACAGCTGAGTGTGCTGCTCTTCGTGCAAAACTGCGCAAAGAGATATCCGATGATACAGTTGTGGCTACTTTCCACGAGACTGATTTTGAGATACTGCAACTTAAGGCTTCTATGACACTAGGTGCGTTGTTCATCGACCGTCTTGCTCATAACCTTGTCATAAACAATGAGGGTTTCAGCAAAGACCAACTTACTTCACTTGCTGATGCCATTCTTCAGGCAACACGTATCAAGATGACAAAACCGGAGTTCATTTCCTGTCCTGGTTGCGGTCGTACTCTTTACAACCTTGAAGGAACGATTGCGCAGATTAAGTCTGCTATCATGCAACGTGCGAAAGAGAATCCTCGCTTCCGTACACTCAAGATTGGTATTATGGGATGTATAGTTAACGGACCTGGAGAGATGGCTGATGCTGACTACGGATATGTTGGTGCCGCAGCAGGAAAAGTGAGTCTCTACAAGCAGAAAGAATGTATAGAAAAGAACATTCCGTCCGAATTTGCAGTTGACCGCCTAATCTCCTTTATAGAAGAGGATTTGCAAAGGAATTAGCCCTTATTTAATGTTACAAGTGTTCCATAAGACATTTTTTTAATGTTTTTGCGTTAAAATAATGTCTTATGGATTTTGTTTTATTTAAAATGTTGTAACTTTGCAACGCAAATTACTAAACTTTATGATTTTCTGAAGATAAGAATTTCAGGATTCTGTGTTCTTTTTAATTCTTCATTCATCATTCTTCTTTCATCATTTATTATGAACCAACCCCTTCTTGTTTACAATTCACTGACTCGTCGTAAGGAATTATTTACTCCGCTTCATGCTCCGTTTGTCGGAATGTATGTCTGCGGACCTACAGTATATGGTGATGCTCACCTCGGACATGCACGTCCAGCGATTACATTCGATATTGTTTTCCGTTATCTTAAGCATCTTGGATATAAGGTTCGCTATGTCAGAAATATTACTGACGTAGGTCACCTTGAGCACGATGCCGACGAAGGCGAAGATAAAATCGCAAAGAAGGCTCGTCTGGAACAGCTCGAACCTATGGAAGTGGCACAGTATTACACCAACCGCTACCATGAAGCGATGGCTGCATTGAATGTGTTGCCACCAAGCATCGAACCACATGCCACTGGTCATATCATTGAGCAGATTGAACTTGTGAAACAGATTCTTGACAACGGATTAGCATACGAAAGCAACGGCTCTGTGTATTTTGATGTACAGAAATATAACGAGAAGCATCATTATGGTGTGCTCTCCGGTCGCAACCTCGATGACATTATTAATAATAGTCGTGAACTGGCAGGAGTGGACGAAAAGCATAATCAGGCTGACTTTGCACTTTGGAAGAAGGCTCAGCCAGAACATATCATGCGCTGGCCAAGTCCATGGAGCGACGGTTTCCCAGGTTGGCACTGCGAATGTACTGCCATGGGACGCAAATATCTCGGTTCTCACTTCGATATTCATGGAGGAGGAATGGATCTTGTGTTCCCGCACCACGAATGTGAGATAGCTCAGGCTGTTGCAAGTCAGGGTGACCAGATGGTAACATACTGGATTCACAACAACATGATTACCATCAACGGTCAGAAGATGGGTAAGAGTCTTGGTAATTTCATCACTCTTCCTGAATTCTTCGCAGGAACACACGAGAAACTCGATCGTGCTTACTCACCGATGACAATTCGTTTCTTTATCCTTCAGGCTCATTATCGCTCAACTGTTGACTTCAGTAACGAAGCACTTCAGGCAGCAGAGAAAGGATTGGAACGTCTGCTTGACGCTTACAAGGCACTCACTGGTTTGGCAACAAATAATGCGCAGAATAGTTCTGTTCCTGCAGTAACAGCTGAATGGGTGGAAGAGCTTCGTCAGAAGTGCTACGATGCTATGAATGATGACTTCGCAACACCGAATGTCATAAGCCAGTTGTTCGAAGCTGCTCGCATCATTAATTCTGTCGCAGACAAGAAAATGTCGATTTCATCGGATGTTTTGACGAAGTTAACAGAAGTTTTCGAACTCTTTGCATTCGATTTGCTCGGACTTCGTAAATCTGCAGCAGCTTCTTCTGAAGGAGGAAACGATGCACGTGAGGAAGCATTCGGAAAGGTTGTTGATATGTTGCTTGAGCAACGTATGAAAGCAAAGGCAAACAAGGATTGGGCAACAAGTGATCTCATTCGTGACAATCTTGCCGCCCTCGGCTTTGAAGTTAAAGACACCAAAGACGGTTTCTCTTGGAAACTCAACAAGTAATTCGTGCAATTGCACTGAAGGTGCATGTGAATATTAGTAATAAGATGGAAAAATTAACAAAAATATTCATGCTGATTTCGTTTGTCGCATGCCTTATATGTCTGGCAGGATCTATTTGGTTGTTGACAGTCGAAAGATCCGGCATGACTATAGGAATGACAATAGTTTTTTCCATTGCTGCTGTCTTTTTCGGCATCAACGCATGGAAACAAATCCGAGGTAAGTGAGATTCGTAATAACCACACTCCTGCTGGCAGTGCATCTCTGTTGTTCAGCACAGTTGTGGCACTGCAATGCTAACTCGTTTCGTCCGCAGTTGGAAGGAATTCCCATCCGTCAGATTCTGCACGATAGCGAGGGATTTGTTTGGTATGCTACTGAAAACAGCGGACTTATCCGTGACGACGGTTATTCGCTGGTCCATTTCTATCCCAAAAGCAATGATGAAATCGTGCTAAACAATGCTTTGATTGTTTGTTTGGCAGAAGATGACAAACACAATATATGGATTGGAACAGACAAGGGTTTGTTTGTTCTTGACAAGAAAGACTATTCCATTACTCTTGTTGAGCAGACTATCAATTTGGCGGTAACTGATGTCTTACGTCGTGCTAACGGCGATATGGTAGCGGCATTAGTTGACCGTCTTCTTGTCTTCTCTTCAGGGCGCGAACTCAAGAATACTTTCGCTCTTCCTCGTGACAATAATGATTCGTGGGTAACGAGTATGACCGAGGATAATTTCTCGCAGATAGTTGTTGTGATGGTCAATGGCGGCATCTTTATTCTTGACGAACCGTCGGGACTTTTGGTTAATATGAACTGGCCATATAGTTTCACTCCATATCATGTAGTTGCAGACCATCAAAGTCAGTCTCTATGGATTAGTTCGTGGGGAATGGGAGTTGTGCGTTACACCACCGACTTCGTACGTATGTTTACTAATTCTGAAGACGAACCTGTTGTTGATAGCGAGAACAACAAGGTGGTGGATGTGGCGATTGACAATTCTCATAGACTATTTTGGATTGTTGCCTCCGACAGCCTTAGTGTTTACAGAGCCGACAGCACATCTTGGGATCCGATAAATATGCCGGAAACCCTTCCTCGAAAGATGTACGACATATCATGTGCGTCGCTCGATGCAAAGAACAACCTGTGGATTGCGACGTTGCAAAACGGGCTTTTCGTACTTGATATTGACGAATTCATCGGCGGAAATGCAAGTAAGGGACGCAAAGATTCAATTAAAGACTTGAAACCTCGTGTCACGATGATAACGGTTGACAGTGATACGATTCTTACTCTCGACGATGAATCTATAGATGTCGGTGAAAACGTCAAATCAGTATGTGTGTATCTCTCCTTACTTGACATGCTCAATGCGCAGAATGTTCGTTTCTCCTATCGCCTCTCTTCTTCCGACGAATGGACGGAACTGCCTAAAGGAAAGAATAAGATTGAATTGCTGAACCTGCCCGACGAAACGGTAAGTCTCTATGTGCGTTTCGCTCTTTCAAAAGGGAAATGGAGTGACGAGATAGAATGTCTGACTATTAAGAACGGTGGTTTTGCTTCTGGGAAGGGTGGCTGGTTCTTCTATGTTATCCTTCTTGCCCTTGTTCTTGGCGGTGCAGGTTGGTATTATAGGAAACGTGGAAAGTTCGTTGCTTCGCAAAAAGCTGTTCCTGCAAAACCTGCAGAATCGGCAAATAATTCCGAAAAAACCGTCGAAGCGGTTAAAGAGCAAAAACCACGTATTCAACGGATAAAATCCACACCAAACACGTCCAAAACGGTTATAACTGTTCCTCCTGTTGAGCACTCAAAACCTAAAAAAGAAATAACACGAAAATCAGCCTTCTCAAAGAAAGAAGATAAGGAATTTGCCGATAAAATCGAGCGTTTTATCAAAAATCATATTTCTAATGTTGATTATGGAGTCGAGGAATTGGCAGCCGATGTGAATCTCAGCCGTATGCAACTTTATCGCCGCACGCAGGCATTGTATGGCTTGACTCCACTTGAACTCATGCGCGACCGTCGCATGGAACGAGCAGCCCATCTTCTCACTACCACTAATCTTATTGTCGCGGACATAGCTGCGCTTACAGGTTTCTCCACTGTCCGCGGATTTAATCGCAGTTTCAAACTGCAATTCAACCTCTCACCTTCGGAGTTTAGGAACAGATTCCTCTCTGACTCTCCCCTGAATGGGAGAGAATAGAATGAAAATTCTTTCAGTTATTACTTCTTTTTGAAAAGTTATTCTTAACTTTGCAGCGCAATTGGTTCTCCCCCTTGATTGCTACATTTATTATTGTGCAGTTGTGGCGACGGAGCTAAGATGGGAACGCGGTGTGATTCCGCGACATTACCCGATGCTGTGAAATCCTTTTTCTGTGTGGCAAGATTGTCACTGGAGTTAAGACCTGACCTCTGCGAGGAGGGTTTTAAAACCTCTGGGAAGACAGCCGCACTTGTAGGATGAAGTCAGAAGACCTGCCTTTTGCCATTGTAACTCGTGTCTGCGGGACTACGGACATGTAAGAGTTTATTACACATTTTATGATTAGAAAAGTATTGGTCGCCAATCGTGGTGAGATTGCCATACGTGTTATGCGCAGTTGCTACGAAATGGGCATACGGAGTGTTGCGGTCTATAGCTCAGCTGACCGCCTTTCGCGTCATGTGCTTTTTGCTAACGAGGCAGAGTGTATAGGTGAAGCTGCCAGTAGTGACAGCTATCTAAACATAGATCATATTCTTGAGGCAGCCCACAAGCACAAGGTTGATGCGATTCATCCTGGTTATGGATTTCTTTCCGAGAACGCGGAGTTTGCTCGTCGTTGCGAGGCAGAAGGTTTTATCTTTATTGGTCCGCGCCCCGAAACGATGGAAGCAATGGGTGATAAAATCAGTGCGCGTCGCAAGATGATAGAAGCAGGCGTGCCTGTAGTTCCTGGAACTGAAGAGCCGCTTAAATCTGCTGAAGAAGCAGTAAAGGTTGCTAAGGAGATTGGTTTCCCAGTGATGTTGAAAGCCTCTATGGGTGGAGGCGGCAAGGGTATGCGCCTTATTGAACGTGAAGAAGACGTTGTGGAGATGTATAATGCTGCACGCAGCGAGGCGATGTCAGGTTTCGGCGATGACACCGTGTATATTGAGAAGTTCGTAGAAGAACCGCATCACATAGAGTTTCAGATTCTCGGTGACAAACATGGTAATGTGATTCATCTCTTCGACCGTGAGTGTTCTGTGCAGCGTCGTCATCAGAAGATTGTTGAGGAAAGTCCGTCACCGTTTATAGACTACAATCTTCGTATGGAGATGGGTGCGAAGGCTGTTGCTGCAGCTCGTGCAGTAGGTTATGAAGGAGCCGGAACTATAGAATTCCTTGTTGACAAATACCATAAGTTCTATTTTCTGGAAATGAATACCCGCCTTCAGGTTGAGCATCCTATTACTGAGGAAGTTGTAGGCATTGACCTTGTGAAGGAACAGATTCTGATTGCAGACGGTCAACCATTGCATTACAGACAGGAAGATATTCGACAACGTGGACATGCCATCGAATGTCGTATCTGTGCAGAGGACACCGAGCACAACTTCATGCCTTCACCAGGAGTAATTAAACAGCTTACCGAACCGCACGGCATCGGAACTAGAATAGACTCATACGTCTATGAAGGCTATGAGATTCCTGTTCACTACGACCCTATGATTGGAAAACTGATTGTCTGGGCAACTACTCGCGAATATGCCATCGAGCGTATGCGTCGTGTCCTCTATGAATACAAAATCACAGGTCTCACTACCAACATCCGATATTTGCGCCGCATTATCGATGTTCCCGATTTCAAAAACGGAAACTATAACACATACTTCATTGAGCGCAATCAGGATCGTCTGCGTCCGCGTCCAGGATTCAAGAACGACAGTGAGCCTATGGCGGTTATTGCTGCATATATTGATTATCTTATGAGTTTGGAGGAAAATCAGCCCTCAACTACTGCTGAGAATACAGCCATCAGCCGTTGGCGTGCATTCGGACTGCAGAAAGGTGTGCTGAGAGTGTAATATCTTGAAAATTTGAAAAGGTGGAAATACAAGTAGGAAATAAAATTCTGGAAGTGACTCTTTTGGAAAAGGAGGGCAACCAGGTGAAGATAGATATCGACGGTACAGTGTACAGTGTGGATGTGGCGATGTTGCAAAACGGTACGTGTTCGTTGATATATGGTGGCAATTCGTACAATGCCGAACTGATTCACGATGCAGGTGATAAACACTATCGTGTGAACCTGAATTATTCGACTTATCAGATAGATATGCTCGATTCCCAGGCCAAATACATGCGTATGCGTCGCGGCGGTTCGCAGAAATCCATGCAGGCAGACATTATCTCTGCTCCTATGCCATGTAAGATAGTGAACATATACGTCAAGCCCGGCGACAGCCTAAAAGCAGGCGATACTGTCCTCACGATGGAGGCGATGAAGATGCAGTCAAACTACAAGGTGTCTGCGGACTGTACAGTAAAAGAGGTTTTGGTTTGCGCAGGCGACAGTGTGCGTGTGGAGCAACCGCTAATCAAGTTGGATATTGTAAACAAAGAATAATAGCATTATCACTATGACTAAGAATAAACTCACAGCTCGTGAACGAATAGAGACATTGCTCGACCGTGGTACGTTTGTCGAAATGGACAAACATGTTGTACACCGTTGCAACGACTTCGGAATGGAGCAGAAACGTATTGAAGGCGACGGAGTTATCTCCGGTTATGGAAAAATCGACGGACGTATAGTGTTTGTATATGCTTTCGATTTTGCCGTGCTCGGAGGTTCACTCTCTGCGGCAAATGCTCAGAAAATTGCTAAGGTGCAGGACCTTGCGCTCAAAAATGGTGCACCGATTATCGGACTTAACGACTCAGGAGGTGCACGTATTCAGGAAGGTGTAGAGAGCTTGACTGGATTTGCACATATCTTCCGCCGCAATGTGATGGCAAGTGGCGTTATCCCTCAAATAAGTGCCATTCTCGGCCCTTGTGCGGGCGGTTCATGCTACTCGCCTGCTCTCACCGATTTCATCCTTATGGTCAAGGAGCAGAGCCAGATGTTTGTTACAGGACCAAATGTGGTTAAGGCTGTCACCAACGAGGACGTGGACAAGGAAACACTCGGTGGTGCGGCAACTCATAGCAGTACCAGCGGAGTGAGCCATTTTATGTGTGACAGCGACGAGGAAACACTAATGACAATTCGCGAACTCATCGGCTTTATTCCGTCCAACAACATGGAAGATGCTCCGGTTCATCCTGTCACCGACGAAGTAAGTCGTGTGTGTCATGAGCTTGATGATGTCGTTCCTGTCGACCCCAATGTCCCTTACGACATCCGTCATATCATAGAACCAGTATGTGACCAGCAGTATTTCTTCGAGATACAGCCTGATTTTGCAAAGAATATCGTCATAGGCTTTGGCCGCATGGCAGGCCGTACCGTAGGATTTGTGGCTAACCAACCCAATTTCCTTGCCGGTGCACTCGACATTGATGCCAGCGACAAGGCGGCACGTTTCATACGTTTCTGCGACTGTTTCAACATCCCGCTCATTGCTGTTGAGGACGTTCCTGGCTTCTTGCCGGGAGTGCAGCAGGAACATAACGGCATCATTCGTCACGGAGCAAAGATAGTCTATGCCTTTGCAGAGGCTACCGTTCCGAAGATTACCCTTATCACCCGTAAGGCGTACGGTGGAGCATACATCGTGATGAATTCCAAGTGCATTGGTGCCGATGTCAACCTCGCTTATCCAACTGCTGAGATCGCTGTTATGGGTGCGGAAGGCGCATGCAACATCCTCTACCGCAAGGCTACGCCAGAAGAACGGGCTGCCAAGATTGAGGAATACCGTGAGAAGTTCGCCAATCCGATGCCTGCAGCTCGTCTTGGCTATATCGATGAAATCATCTCTCCCTGCGACACTCGTCTGCGTCTCATTCAGGCACTGGAGATGTCGCGCAACAAAAATCAGAGCAATCCTCCAAAGAAACACGGCAATATGCCGCTGTAATACCATTCATAAAAAAAGTAAGTAGGAAATGTCCGTCAGGAAGCGTCTTGACGGACATTTTTTTGTGCCTATTCCGAACCGGGCAATTAAAATATTTTGTTAAAAGGTTGGCTATCACATAGGCTTTTCCTACCTTTGCAAAGAATTCGAACTAACTATAATGACACGTTACTTTTTCTTACTTTTTTCACTTCTTTTTGTTCAAGCGGTTTCTGCCAAGAATCCTGCGGATGTGTTTCCTGACGGAACACCGGTTGATGCATGGTTTAAGCAGCAACCGACTACAGATTTGTCACAGTTAGGCACAGTCTATGTGCTGACTGAGCATGGAGTGGTTTTGGATTCAACCATGGTTCAGACCGTTGCCATCCAGAGTGTGATTGACAAGGCTGCCAAGCAGGGTGGAGGAGTAGTTGTTGTTCCCGAGGGTACATTCCTGACCGGTGCGTTGTTTATGCGTCAGGGAGTGAATCTCTATTTGGAGGCGGGAGCAAAAATCAAGGGAAGTGACGATATATCTAATTTTCCTGTACTTGAAACACGTATAGAGGGACAGACTTGCAAATACTTTGCCGCTCTAATCAATGCCGACAGCATCAGCGGACTGAGAATCTGTGGCGAGGGAACTATTGACGGAAACGGACTTCGTTACTGGCAGGCTTTCTGGCTTCGTCGTTCTTGGAATCCTCAGTGCACAAATAAGGATGAACAGCGTCCGCGACTCGTTTATATCTCCAATTGCAGTGATGTTGAGCTGACAGGCCTCCGTCTGCAGAATTCCCCTTTCTGGACAACTCACATCTATCGCTCTAATCATGTCCGCCTCACCAATCTGCGAATCACCAGTCCTGCAGCGCCTGTCAAGGCACCGTCCACCGATGCCATCGACATAGACGCCTGCACCGATGTTCATATCAGTCATTGCTATATGGCGGTGAACGATGATGCCATCGCCCTCAAAGGCGGCAAAGGACCTTGGGCAGATAAGGATAAGAACAACGGAGCCAATGAACGGATTATAGTTGAGGATTGTGAATATGGTTTCTGTCACAGCTGTATCACCTGTGGTAGCGAATCCATCCACAACCGCAATGTGATTCTACGTCGCATAAAGGTTGGTCAGGCAACGCGTCTGCTGTGGCTGAAGATGCGTCCCGACACACCTCAGCACTATGAGTACATCACCGTGGAAGATATACAGGGAGAAGTCTCTAACTTTATCTTCATCCATCCTTGGACACAGTTCTTCGACCTGCAGGGACGAACTGATATGCCTCTGTCTCGTGCACATAATATTACTATGCGTCGTTGTCAGATACGTTGCAAGACCTTCTTCAATGTAGCTGCCAGTGACCAATACTCTCTCTCCGACTTCACCTTTGCCGACCTTGACATCAAGGCCGCAAATCCTGACTATGATCCTTCTCTCGTGAAGAATTTTAAGTTGCAGAAGGTGAAAGTTCAGAAATACGATCCCACTCAGCGATTCGTCGAAACCAATGAAAGAGGGGATATTGTTAATTAAAAATGATAAATTATTAATTATAATACCATCCGGATGGGAACTTAAATTTTTCCGGTTGAGGTCTTGGACGCAAAATTGCCATAAAATCGTTCACAATCATCGTTGTGATACCGCTGAAGAGAGCATTCAAAAGAGCACGCTTGCGAAGCAAGAATCCAGATTTCGTGATAAATTTTGCGAAGATTTTGTGTCCTAAAACTCAAGAACTCAAGAACTTAAGAACTCAAGAACTTAAAAACTCAAGAACTTAAAAACTCAAGAACTTAAAAACTCAAAAACTCAAAAACTCAAGAACTTAAAAACTCAAAAACTTATATATGAAGAAAATTTTACTTTTAACAGCATTTTTGCTTAATGCAGTCGGGGCTTTCGCACAGAAAGAAGTGTATCTTCCTATGGAGTGGCGCGGAAACTCTTCAACTTATAAAGAGTCAGACCCTGACAACTCAGCTCAGTATTCCAAGAGCCGCAGTCGTGAATCGGAGAATTATATTGTTTTCTGGGAAAAAGGCTATGGCAACACAGCTCCTGACCAGTTGCCGAAGAACGATACCTATTATGTAGACATCGATGACCTTCTGGCAAAGGCTGAGTCATTCTACAAGCTCAATGTAGAGACACTCGGTTTTGCAAATACTCCAGAGTCAAGCGTGAACAAGTACAAAGGCATTATCTGTATTGTCCATCAAGCAGAATGGCTTGCTACAGGTAGCGGCTATGACTTCATGATTCCAGCGCTGTGGGTAAACCCAAGTACTTGCAAGCCTGTTGGTCATACTATTGCCCACGAAATCGGACACTCTTTCCAGTACATGTGTTTCAGCGATGCCAATAACCATCAGAACTCAAGCACAGTGAACACAGGTTTCCACCTGCCTTGCGGTAGTGGTCAGGCAATTTGGGAACAGACTGCTCAGTGGCAGGGAGCACAGGCTTATCCAAATCAGATGTTCAGTCAGAGTATCGGTACCTTCCGTGCAAGTCACAACTATGCGTTCTCGCATGAATGGCACCGCTACCAGAGCTATTGGTTCCACTACTATTTGTGTGAGTACTACAATGACATCCAGACCGTGGCAAAGGTTTGGCAGCAGCCAATGACTGGTGCAACCGACTTCAACGACGCACTTATGGCATTAAAGAACCTTAGCGTTGAAGATCTCTATCGTCTCTATTTCGACTATGCAAGCCATTGTGCCACATGGGATTTCGAAGCATGTGAACCATACCGTGCCGCATTCATCGGAGATTTTAATTATAATTGTGTGTGTCTCAGCGATGGCAGTTATCAGGTTGCCCTTTCAAGCTGTCCTCAGAGTACTGGTTTCAACGTCATTCCTCTTCAGGTTCCTGAGGCTGGCACAGAGGTCACTACCCATTTCACAGCATTACGCGATGGTTCGGCTTTGGCAGAAGGTGACCCTGCTGAATATCTCAATGGAGACGGTATTATGGAAAAATCCGGGCGTTCCACATACGTGCGTTCCAGTGTAGGCTCCACCCGAGGATTCCGACTTGGCTACGTGGCTCTGATGAAGGACGGAACTCGTAAATACTTCTCCGAAGATAAGGTTTACTGCACTGGTTCCGGTGAGAAGTCCGACGACGTCAGTTTCACCGTCCCCGAAGGCGTTGATCAGATGTGGCTCATAGTTTCTCCAGCCCTGACTAAGTACTACCGTCACAAGTGGGACGATAATTTCGCTGTTGGTGATGACATGTGGCCATATAAGTTCAGTCTTGAAGGAACAGACATAGGAAACCATGCTACATTATATGTTCCGCCGACACTTGACGGACGTTCCATCTCCGATGTCAAATTCAATATAGACTACTATGTTCCGTATTCTGCCACATCCTATGAAGGCGAGCTTTTCACAATCAACGGAAAGACAGCGGCAATGATGGGAACGGCATTCCAGATGGATCCTTCATTCTTCCCGGAAAAAATTGTGAATTACTCTGCCAGCGGACCGGCTGCTGGAAAGATCATGTTCTATGCAGCCAATTCGTCAGGCTCGCTCATCAACGCTTCTCCTACAGCCACCGGCTACGGCTACTGGTTCAACGCCAATGGACAAGTCTCAGAATGGGGCACCAACGGAGTAGTCTATGCAGAATTCTATCCAAGCCTTATGACATTCTATGTGGGTCAGTATCCAGGCAAGTGTAAGGTCGGAAACGAATACACTATTGCTGAGGCTTTCCGTTATCGCAACACCGACAACCAGTATGCCATCGCAACCTTTGTGCTCAATGTCCACATCACCGACGGACGCGCGGGAGCGATCCTCTCTTCCATTGAATATGATGACCCGACAGGCTTGATAAATGAAGAATTAAGAATGAATAATGAAGAATTCAGTAATGATATCTACGACCTCAGCGGACGCAAAGTAAAGAACTTACATCCGGGTCTCTATATCGTTGGTGGTAAAAAAGTTTTGGTAAAATAACTTCGCTTATTTAGAATCGTTATAAATAGTTGAATTAAGAATAATTAACAGCTAACAAGGGCGGACTTTTGATTTCAGTTCAAAAGTCCGCCCTTTTTTGTGAGCATAAATATGCAGAGACCCTAACTTTGCGCATATTTATGCATTTTGACACTTTGTCCCGTGCTTGCGAGTTTTGCTTTGCAACTTGCAATGCAAAATGCTCAAGCGCTATGCAAACCGTCAAGAACTTAAAAACTCAAAAACTTAAAAACTTAAGAACTTTAAAAACTCCGCTTAACTTCCGTTGCAACAAAACTTAACTTTGACATTTTGCAAAGTTAACTTCCGTGGAAAAAAGACTTCGCCAGAGTTTGAAAAACAGCGAACTTTCATTTTGTCAAAATGCATAAAAAGAAAAGGATGCATAACCGTTGCCCAGTTATGCATCCTTTCCCTGCTAAAGCAAAGATACAACATTTTTCAGCGAAATGCAAATGTTAAACACCAAACTGGTATTTATCTCCAAAATGTAATCCGTTGATAATCAATCAAACGATGATTGTTAAAAATCAAGGATCTTAAGGATGACAAGGATTCCTTTTTTCAACATCGTGCTCCGCACTATGATTATTATGATTAATAAGATTATTATTGTTTAATATACCCCGCTTCGCTGAAAAACAAATTAACTATAATGATAACGAAGACGTAAATAAAACCCCTCCTGCTCAGTGATGTTATGAGCGGGAGGGGTTTGCCATTGTTTAATTGTAATTGTCAGAACTCGATGGCGTTGCCGACGCAGGCATTGGGTTGCTGGATGTTGAGCATGGCAGTGATGGTTGCTGCTATGTCGGTGATGTAGTGGGTTTGATTGTCCCATTTATGAGGGGTGTTCCAGCCGAAGAAGATAAGCGGGATGTGTGTGTCATCAGGATTCCAGAGAGCGTGTGTAGTGCCTTTGTCAATGCAGCCATGTGAAAGGATGTCCTTGGCAGAGGCGTAGTCTTCTGTAAGTCGCGACTGGAAGATGATCTGAATGTCACCCGAAGGCTTCCCAGAAGACCCCACACGTTTGCCTGAGTTCTATGATGGCACTTATAAATATTTGAAATCCTTAGGATTAAAAGAAATATAGATTATTCAAAAATAAACGAATAACTATTTCGGAAATCTTAACAACGTTTTAACATAAAAATTTGGGTTAGAACGCATAATCCTTCATACCTTTGCAGCTGAAACCAATAAGAAAGGAAAAGAATCATGAAAGAATTAAACGCTATTTTGGAACAATTCGATTCAAATAGAAATGTATTGAAAAATGAAGGATTATGGAACGATCGAGTCGTGGCAGATTGTTTTTATCCTTGTGCCAAGGAAATATTACTTGGAGGTTGTTTCTTGATAGACAACAAATACGTTATTGACTTAGGTTCCATAGAATTATACTACCATGAAGAAGAGGGGGAAATAAAGGATTATATTATGTATCACACTAATGAACATCCTTCCAAATCAAGAGTATTTACTATAGAAGGTGGTTATCCGTACTTTGAGTTTGGTAGTTTTAATCTACATCAGTCAGGCATCGATGTTACTTTTGAAAACGAGGAGAAGAAATATAGAGCATCCTTCTTGATTCGCTCATACAGAGTTCTGAAAAAAGGAGAAAGCCTTAATGATAGTCAAGAACCGTATGATTTCTGTTCAACACATCTGTTTGATGATATGTTTTATGGAGGCATATCCGAACAGAGCCTCTCAAGAATAACGTGGGTATCTTATGATAAGGGTGGAAATATTATTAGATGTCCACGAATGAATGTTGCCGAATATTGTATTAATGGAGAGAATAAGATTGTTAAGAGCGTCTCAACAATTACAGACGAAGATTATCAGAGAAATAAAGACAGGTACATTAAGGTTAATGGGGTGTATTATAAACAAGATATGAGACAATGGCAGTTTAAAAGAGAGAATATTGTTGAAAAGAAATAGACGATTCTGATATGACCACTAACAACGCCTGTAACTGGAATACCCTATACGGCATCTACTATGGCAATCACATGGTTGACAGCCTGACGGATACGGTGTTTTTCTCTGACTTATTGCCAGAGAGGTGCCCTACGTTGTATAAAACTCTCGATAAGATTCTGAAGGACAATGATATTGACCACAGGTTACTAAATCACACAAAGGATATATGGTGTCGCGATTATATGCCGATTCAGACAAGTGAGAAGCGTTTTGTCTTCTACAAATACAATCCCGACTATCTGCAAACGAAATACTACCAACGAACCATTACGGATGTGGATCGGGTTGGAAATATCGAATGCCTGCGGCAAGATGGAGAGGTCGTGGACTTAGACTTGGTTATTGATGGCGGCAACGTAGTAAGATGTGATGACAAGATAGTGATGACCGAGAAGGTGTTCTTTGAGAACAAGGATAAGTCGCGTAACGAGGTACAGCGGTTATTGGAGGAGGCTTTCGAATGCGACTTCATATTCCTTCCTTGGGATAGGAAAGAGATTTTCGGACATAGTGACGGCATCGTGCACTATATAGGTGATAACCGCGTATTAATGACGAACTATGCAGACTTTGATGCTGTGAAAGCTCGCCAGTTCCTAAAGAAGCTGGAGAAATACGTGGAGGTGATTCCACTAACATACGATGTGAAACGGAAACATGAACGCAGCTGGGCTTACATCAACTTCTTGCAGATTGGCAAGTTGGTACTGGTGCCGCAATTGGGAATACCTGAAGACGAACAGGCACTACAGCAAATAGCAGATGCTATGCCTCGTTGCAAGATGATTGGAGTGCCTGCTCTGGAAGCCATTCGCAAGGGAGGTGCGCTGAACTGCATTTCGTGGAATGTAGCAACAACCAAATGGAACAACGGCTTTATGGGTGAAGAATACAGAGTGCATGGGCGTCCAGTCAGTTGGATAAAGAAAGCTGCAGAAAAGGGACACAGAGATTGGCAGTGTAATTTGGGTTGCTGCCTTTTCTATGGACATGGTGTTGATGAAGATAGAGTTGAAGCCAACAAGTGGAATGAGAAGTCTGCAGAACAAGGAAATTCTAATGCACAATTCAATATTGGCCTAAGCTACTATAAAGGTGAAGGAGTTGGTAAAGACCTTTCTAAAGCCATGCATTGGTTCACAAAGGCTTCTGAACAAGGCGATGCAGATGCCCAACTTCATGTAGGACGGTGTCTTGATGAGTCGAATTCAAGCGATGAAGAGATTGTAGCTGCTTACATAAAAGCAGCCAAGATGGGTGATGCTGAAGCCATGTGTTTTTTAGGAGATTGGTGTTCCTATGGTGAAATGGGATTGCCTGTTGATATGAACGAAGCCTACTGTTGGTGGCGGAAAGCGGCAGAGCGAGGAAATAGTTATGCACAAAACGAAGTGGGAATCTGCTTTGATTTTGGCCTTGGGATCAAAGAATCTAAAAAAGAGGCGGTGAAATGGTTTAAGCGGTCAGCTTCGAAAGATTATATTCCTGCGGTTTACACTTTGGGCCTTTGTTACTTTTTCGGCAACGGTGTAAGGAAAAACAAGAAAGAGGCCCTAAAGTGTTTCAAAAGAGCAGCCAAATATGACGATGCAGAAGCCATATATATGATTGGCTACTATTACTATAACGATATTGTTGATGAGGAAGAAGCTATCAAGCACTACAAAAGATCCGCAGAACTGGGATGCGAAAAGGCAGCGGAAATTCTTTCAAGGATATTACAGAAGAGTGAAGAACCTTGTTATGACGATGTACCCTTCTAATTGAAAACGTATGAAACAGATAGAAGTCGTAGCTGCGATAATCCGCATGGAAGATAAGGTGTTCGCCACACAGCGAGGATATGGCGATTTTAAAGACTGGTGGGAGTTCCCTGGCGGAAAGATGGAAGCTGGAGAAACGCCAGAAGAGGCGCTGAAGCGGGAGATACGCGAGGAGCTATCGACGGAGATTGGTGTGGATGAGTTTCTTTGTACGGTGGAGTATGATTATCCAAAGTTCCATCTCACAATGCATTGCTATCTCTGCTCGCTGCTGACGGAGACGCTACACCTAAATGAGCATGAGGCAGCACGATGGCTCACGAAAGATGAATTGAACAGCGTGAAATGGTTGCCTGCGGATTTGGAAGTGCTGGAGAAAATAAAGAATTTGAAGTAACGATGGATAAACTCTCACCGCAACAGCGGCACGCGAATATTGCAAGCGGAATACAAGTAAGGAACGGAAAAGTGTTTTAATAATGTTTTTCTTACATTTATTTGGAGTTTTGTAATAAATATATTACTTTTGCGGCATGAATGAAGATATTAGGGAAACTATTCATTCCTTGGAATACGACGAGTACTATAACAGTCTCGATGAAAAGACCAAGTCTAAGTACGACTACGTTGAGATGATTATTAAGACTCAATATGTTGTTAATAAGAAGTTTGTTAAGAACTTGGAAGGAACTGAATTCTATGAGGCAAGAGTTTCTGTGGGAAACAATGAGTTTCGAACGATTATTTTTGCCATCGAATCCTATTCTTTCATGGAGAGCAAGCGCGTGCTGTTTCTAAACTCTTTTATGAAGAAAGATACTAAGCAATACAGACGCGAGATTGAGACAGCTCGAACAATTTTGAATAGATACATTTAACAGGAGGATAATAACATGATACAACTTGATGAACAAAAACTGGCTCAACTGAAGACAGGGTCTCAGCATTTGGCTGAGAGGTATGGCGAGAAGGGAACACCTAGCCGTGTGGAATTCGAAGCCAAGGCAAAGGCTTGGTACTATGCCGAGCTGTTGCGCGATGAACGAAAGCGTCAGAAGCTGACGCAGCAGCAACTGGGACTGCTCATCGGCAAGAAGCGCGAGTATATATCCTCTCTCGAAAAAGGTCAGACAGATATGCAGCTAAGCACATTCATGCTCATTGCCAATGCTTTGGGTATGAGATTATCATTGGTTGTCGGATAGAATAGATCTATGTCACTAGTATTCTTTTTTTTGCCGACGCTATTAGTAAAGATGGTAGGGTTGTTGTAGAATTTAAAAAATCTGACGGCACGTATTAGTATTTGAAATCGCTTGGATTGAATGAAATATGAAATAGATTGAAATGGTTGCCTGCGGATTTGGAAGTGTTGGAGAAAATAAAGAAATTGAAGTAAAAAAATGATATAGTTATGAAAAAGAGTATTTTTATGATTGCCGCCCTGATCGTGCTTACTGCATGCGGGGACAAGAAAAACCAGGTGGGAAAATCTGGAGAAGATGGTGCTGTAACCGACTCAACGGAGATATTGGCACAAGAGGAAATCACGGGTGTTATTAATGACATCTACACAGCCGCAGCTAAACATGATGTGGACATTGACCAGCGATACGCTTGCCATACGTGGCGGAAAATGGTCGCTGCAGTTGAAGAGAAGGATTCTCATTTGCCGGAAATCGGATTCTTCAACGATGACTATTGGACGCAGATGCAGGATGGCAATCCTGATGAATTTGAGACTCGCGACATTAAGTTTGAGTCGCTGGACGTTGAGAAGGGTAAGGCAACTGTCAGTTTCACTCTCTACAGTTCGATTCAGACCGTCCGTCAGAAGTTTGAATTCTGTCGTGAGGACAGTAAGTGGCGTGTTCACAATATCATCAGGTTCTACAATGGGGAAAACGGTGAAGAGGAGGAATCTAACTTAATGGAAGAGATGAAAAACTATTTGGATGAGCCGCTGGATGAAATGCAAGACCTGACTTTCGCGGATGTTGCAGGAATATACGATGATGCAGATCAGGAGAGTCGTATAGGGTTGTGTGAAGACGGTACGGCTACATGGAACATGATAGGCAGTCTTCATTACACGGAGTACACATATACCATCAATGGGCATACTATATGTCTGAAGCTTAAAGACGTGGATGCAGAGGAAGATTGCTATGAGTATGACGAAGACACCCGTACTCTGAAGAATGAGCAGGGGGAGGTCTATTACCGTGAGACTGTTGAAAAATAATAAAGGTGGGTCCTAAAAAATCTGTTTTTTAGAACCCACCTTTATTGTCAGAACTCTATGGCGGTGCCGACGCAGGCGTTGGGCTGCTGGATGTTGAGCATGGCAGTGATCGTGGCTGCTATGTCGGTGATGTAGTGGGTGTGATTGTCCCATTTATGAGGGGTGTTCCAGCCGAAGAAGATAAGCGGGATGTGTGTGTCATCAGGATTCCACAGGGCATGTGTGGTGCCTTTGTAGATATGATCCGGCGAACGGAGATCCTTGGCAGAGGCATAGTCTTCGGTGAGACGTGACTGGAAGATAATCTGTATGTCGCCCGAACGGTGAGGACAATAACCGTTGATGGCGTATGTGCGTATTGGTTCAGGGATGTAATCGGGTATGCGTGGGGTGGAGAAGGCGTAGGCGACATCCTGACGGGAATTCAGATAGTCTATGGCCGCTTTTTCTATCTCTGCATAATTGCTTAGTGCATGGGTGGCGTCAGAGAAATGAACCTGCATGTTAGTGAGCGACATAACGGCTTTGTCGGGCAGGTTGCTGAAACGTGTGCGAAGATGGCTTGTGAGGTCTTCCTGTACAAGCGCTCCTTTCCATGTGTCGCCAGGGATGTTGTGCTCCTGACGGAATATGGGGTTGTGCGAACCTGCGTGGTCGGCTGTGAGGAAGAAGAGGTAGTTGCCTTTGCCTACACGGGAGTCGAGATAGTTGAGGAATGTCTCAATGTCGCGGTCAAGACGCAGATAGGTGTCCTCCATCCAGATTGAGTTAGGACTTACTTTGTGACCGATCATGTCGGTGGAAGATATGCTGACAGCGAGGAAGTCGGGAACATGGTTGGGATTGTTGCCGAGGTCTTCACCCTCGATAGCGGCACGTGCCATGTCGAAAGTGATGGTCATTCCCCAAGGGGAGAGTTTGAGGTCTGTTCCCACGGCTGATTCCCATTTCTGTCCCTGCGGAGCACTCTGTACGTAGGTCTTGGCATCGTGGAGAAGCGGCCATGGGCCTCCTTTTATGCGTTTGTTCTTGATAGCGAGATTCTGGTTTACATACTGTGCACCGAGGTGGCGGCTGTTGAAGGTGTTTACCCATTCAGGCAACTTGTCCATGTAGTAGGTGCTGCTGACGAAGTTGTAGGACTTGCTGTCCATCCAATACGCGGCGTTGGCTGCATGACCGGCAGGCAGAATGGCAGCACGGTCCTTGAGTGCTACACCGATGACCTTGCTGCGGAAATTGGTGGCGAGACGCAACTGGTCGGTCATGGTGGTGACGAGGAGGTTGCGAGGCGACATCATTCCTGCAGAGGCACGTGCCAAAGGACTGCCGTTGGCGTCGAGAGTGCCAAGACCGAGAACTGTTGTGTCTGAGGTGCAGTAAACAGGCTGGCGGTTTATGTAGAAATTGTTGCCGACAATACCTGTCATTGCGGGAACACTGCCTGTATAGACGCTGGTGTGTCCTACAGCCGTGATAGCAGGGATGTAGTTGATAAGTGTGCGGTTGCAGTTATAGCCTTCACGCATGAGACGTCGGAAACCACCATCGGAATAGCAGTCCTGATAACGGGTGAGATAGTCCCAGCGCATCTGGTCGATAACCAATCCCACGACGAGTCGTGGCTGTGACAGCTCGCTGATGTCAGAGCGATTCTGGGCACGGACTGACAACATACTGAGTGTGAAAAGGAAGAAAAAGAGTTTTCTCATAAATTTTGAATTAAGTGGATTCTACTTTTTGCAAAGATAAGGATTATATTGTTGTTATAGTGTTAAATCGTGCATAATATTACAATTAAGGTGCAAAACTGCGTCTACGTCATAAAAAAGTCGTACCTTTGTAGGCTGAAAAGTTTTAGGAAAAGATTGGGGAAAGATTTTTTAAGGTAAAAAGATGAAAAATCACGTATATAAGACGTTTTTGCTCACGTTGCTGGTTGTGGTGATGTTGATAGGGCTGTTTTATCTTCCACGCATTTCTGTAGGAGATACTACATTGCGTCGTGTGAATATGCTCAGCGAGGTACAGAAACGTGACAATTTAGGACGTGTTGTGGCAGAAGTTCGTGCCGACAGTGCAGAAGGCATTGTGGAACAGGTTCTTGACTCTGCAGCCGTTAAGGTGGAGTCTGCAGTGATTGTAGATTCGCTGCCCGAAGGAATGGTCGGAATAGAGGATTTCTCGCTGGTGGGCAGGGAAATGGACAAATTCTATTCTGCTCTGAACAGCTGTGGAAGCAGACTGGTACGTGTGGCATACTTCGGTGACTCTTTTATTGAAGGCGACATACTCACTTCTGACTTGCGACATCTGCTCCAAAGCGAATATGGCGGAAAGGGTGTTGGATGGGTAGATATCGAACATATTGCTTCTGGATTTCGAAGAACAGTGAGAACGTCTGCGTCAGGATGGGCTGCTCATCACAGCAACGACTCACACGGTAAAGGGTATCGTGCTTCCTGTGCAGGTATTTCAGGTAATTATTTCATTCCTGCCGTTACAGGTTGGGTGAAGATTGAAACCCAGAATAATGTGTATGGCAAGGAACTGTCGGAGGCAGACGTTGCAACAGTCTTTTATTCCGCAGGCGGTGGACTTAACTTAACGCTCGCTATTAACGGAGGTGAAGAGAAGGTTGTCAGTGGCTCATCTGCAATGCCTTCGAATCCAGCTCCTGTGTATGATACCATGTATGTTCCGACAGACAGTGTGGATGAATATGGTGATACTATCATGAAGAAGGTGGTGGTGAAGCGTGAGGTGCAGCCTGCTGTAAGCTCTGCTCCGGTTGACAGCGCCATACTGACGGAGAAGGTGGTAGGACCAGTGCGTAGCATAGAACTGAAAGCCCATGGCTCATCTCGTTTCTACGGTGTGGCATTTGACGGTCATCACGGTGTGGCTGTGGATAATTTCAGTACACGTGGAAGTGACGGATCATTTATCAGCGCTTTGCCCGTAAGTACACTTCGTCAGTTTGCCCGTGTCCGCAGCTATGACTTGATTGTCCTGCATTTCGGACTGAATGTGGCTTCGGCAAAGGTAAAGGACTACAGCTATTATACCCGTCGAATGATTACGGCAGTAAATCACTTGAAGCAATGCTTCCCTTCTGCCAGCATCTTGATTGTAGGATTGGGTGACCGCGACCAGCGTGGTGCTGACGGCGGTTTCCATACCATGAGTGGCGTAAAGGAACTCGTGGCATACCAGCGTAAGATGGCTGCAGACACTCACGTTGCTTTCTGGAATCTCTATGAAGCGATGGGCGGTGACGGCAGTATGGCAAAGATGAAAGAGAACAAGCAGGCTAATCTTGACTATACGCATATCAATTTTGCTGGTGGCAAACACCTGGCTCAATTGCTCTTCGATGTCCTGATGAACGGTAAATCAAACTACGACAAGAGATGAAATATCGTAAAATCAACATATTGGTTGCTGTGCTCTATGCGTCGCTGTGCTTCGGAACAGCTTTCTGCGTAGGGCATAACTATGACGACCCGATGCCGGCTGATTTCCTTAAGAAGGATAGGATGTCGCAGGAACAGTCGGGTAAGGCGTCGAGACGATGGCCACTGTCGTTTCGTGGAACCAAGAATAATGAAATTACAGGCAGCCAGTTTCTGAAACCAATTTCAGAACGCATGAACAGCGGTGAAGGAATGGTGCGTGTGCTTCAAATAGGTGACAGCCATGTGAAGGGGAACTATTTCCCGAGAGCTTTGGAACAGGTGCTGATGAGTCATTACGGCGGAGCTGTACTTGAAGGAGTTGATATGGATTGTGCTCCCCCTTTGGATGACCCAGGAATGACATTTAACTATATAGGTATAAACGGTGCACGTACGGTGAGATTCACGGAACCTGATATGCTTGAACGTATCGCAAACTTGAATCCGGATTTGGTGATTGTTAGCTTCGGCACAAACGAGGCTCACGGCAATTTCAATAAAAACGAGCATTTCTATACTCTGGATGCTCTGATTTCCGGCATTCGCCGCAATTCTCCCAATGCGGTGTTCCTGCTTACCACGCCTCCCGGATCATATATAACCACAAGCGGGCAAAGTTGGAGAGACCGCCGTGGACGTTGGCACAGCAGTGCTGTACATGTGCCCAACAAACGTACAGCGGAAGTGGCTGAGGCCATAGTGGAATATGGTCAGAAGCACAATATAGCAGTTTGGGATGTATATTCCATCGCTGGTGGTGAAGCATTTGCCTGCCCCAACTGGCGCAACTCCGGACTGATGCAGACCGACCAGATCCACTTTACGGTTCAGGGCTATGAGCTGCAAGGCTCCATGCTGGGCGAAGCAATTGTGGAGGCGATGAGAGACCCCCTCTAACTCCCCCAAAGGGGAGAATCCCTATACAATGACTTTTTATTTATTATATATTATTGATAAATTAACTTTTAATTGATTCCCTCTTGATGTTAGAGTCCTCCCCCCCCCTTGGGGGAGTTAGAGGGGGCTTCATTTATGTTCGATATAGATTGGCAACGAGTGATAGAGGCTTTGCAGTATGATGCAAACTCTCCGATGATATTCAGCAGCGGTATCTTTCTGTTCCTGTTCCTGGGATTCAGTATGATATACTGTCTGCTGGGGAAGACTACGACATTGCGCCTGCTGTTTGTTACAGCATTCTCATATTATTTCTACTACAAGAGCAGCGGATTCTATTTCTTTCTGCTGGCAGTGGTGACGGTGAGTGACTTTATCATCGCCAGGAAAATTCATCAACTGCAACCGAAAGAAGACGAACCTGATTTTACACGAAAGAAGCGAAGACAGTTGCTTGTGCTGAGCCTCGTTGTTGACTTAGGCTTGCTGGCATACTTCAAGTACACTAATTTCTTCGGAGAGATGTGGGCTGAACTCACAGGAGGTGATTTCTCTCCATGGAATATCTTCCTGCCTGTCGGAATCAGTTTCTTTACGTTCCAGTCGCTGAGCTATACGATTGATGTGTACAGAGGGCAGCTCAAACCCCTGAGATCGCTGTTGGATTATGCTTTCTATGTTAGTTTCTTCCCGCAATTAGTTGCCGGTCCTATTGTCCGTGCGCGTGACTTCATCCCACAGATACGCCGTCCGCTGTGTGTGTCGGAGCAGATGCTGGCACGAGGTGTATTCCTAATTCTGGCAGGTCTGATAAAGAAAGCCATTATCAGTGACTATATCAGTGTGAATTTCGTTGAACGTGTGTTTGATCAGCCTGATCTCTACAGTGGAGTGGAGAACCTCATGGCTGTGTATGGCTATGCACTTCAGATATACTGCGACTTCTCTGGTTACAGCGACATGGCAATAGGTATAGCCCTGCTGCTCGGCTTTGAATTCCCAAAGAACTTCGATTCTCCATACAAGTCACGCAGCATCACGGAATTCTGGCGCCGTTGGCACATCAGTCTTTCTTCTTGGTTGAAAGACTATCTGTATATATCGATGGGTGGAAACCGTAAAGGCAAAATCCGTCAGTATTTCAACCTGCTTGTGACTATGCTGCTGGGAGGATTATGGCACGGTGCATCACTCAACTTTGTTTTATGGGGAGGAATGCACGGATTGGTACTTATCTTTGACAAGCTGACAAAGAAAATCCAGGAATATATTCCTCGTGTGATAGGAGTCATCATAACTTTCCACTTCGTTTGTCTGGCATGGATATTCTTCCGCGCAGAATCGTTCGACAAGGCTTTCCTTATGATTCAACAGATTGGAGAGAACTTCCAACCACAGATTTTCTTGCAGTGGGTTGAGAGCTATTGGGCAGTAGGTTTCCTTATGTTGATAGGTTATGTAATGCATTTCATGCCATCGCGAATCACAATGAGTACTGAACGCAATATCACAAGGATGCCACTTGTTGTCAAGGCGATGTTAATAGTGATTGTGGTGTTTGTAGTTGTGCAAATAAAGTCGTCCGAAGTACAGCCTTTTATATATTTCCAGTTCTAACTTGCATGTAATTTTGGGTTTAGTGTTAATTTTTTTAAACATTTGTTGTTTGAATAAAAAATATTTATTTATCTTTGCCAAATGAAAAAATTGCAAAAGTGTGCATTGGTACTTGTCACAGTGGTGGCAATAGTGTACATACTGCGATGGGTACTTGGTTGCGGAGGTCTTTCGTCTAAGGAATATCTTGAGATAGACAGCACAGAACTGCGAACTGGTGATTTGCTGCTAAGGATGGGACTTGGAGGTGAAAGCTACACAGTGGAGATGATGAGCGGAGGTGACTATTCCCATGTGGGTCTGGCTCTTCAGACAGATTCCGGATGGATGGTCGTTCACGCTGTGCCAGGTGAGGCAGCAGAAGGAGAAGAAGAGTGGTTGAAGTGTGAGAGGATCACAGCATACTACGACCGTGACCACGCTCAGGACGGATGCATTGCAAGGGTTATGTGCAGCGATTCCGTAGCGAAACGGGCAACGGCATACGCTTTGGCAAAGCAACAGGCTCGTGTGTTATTCGACAACGACTATGAAGCAGACGACAGTACTCTTCTCTACTGCACAGAACTCGTTTGGAGAGCATACAAGAGTGTTGGCATAGACCTGATAGAAAACCGCAGGCACGACCTGCTGGTAGGACCAGCTAAAGATCCTGTGATGTATCCCGAGGATGTCCTTCGCAGCAAACACGTGAAGATGATAAAAAGATTAAGAATCAACCATATTATTAACCATTAAAACTTTTAAGTAAAATGAAAAAGATTTTGTTAGGAATGATCGTTTGCCTCAGCGCAATGTTGTTCACATCATGTGGTGGTCCTTCAACTCCAGAAGAAGTAGCTAAGGCTTACACTGAAGCTATGGCTCAGGGTAACATTGACAAGGCTGTAGATCTCATGTACTTCAAGAGCCTGAACGATGATCAGAAGAAGGCTTTCGTTGAAATGATGAAGGGTCAGATCAAGGAAGAAGACATCGAAAAGTCTAAGAACGCAGTTATTACTACTGAAGCTGCAGAAATCGCTGAAGACGGTGAAACAGCAAAGGTTAAGGTTACTGTAACTCTCGAAGGTGAAGATCCAGACACTGACACTGTTAAGCTCATCAAGGTTGACGGCAAATGGTACGTTAACTCTGGTAAGTAATTATCAGATTAAAAACAAAAAAATAGGATGTGCAAATCTGCACATCCTATTTTTTTGTCTCTTGTTATGATGGGTCAACATCGTAGTAGATGTTGATATTTGCAGCATAGGGGAGCGACTGAATCTTTGTCTGGACACGAAGCAGGTGGCTGCGTATGGAGGAGATGGAAGCCGTTGGCGGAATCTTTAGAATGAACTGCTGAATATACATTGATGCCACACGGCCAACAGTAGGTGAGGAAGGCCCCAATACGCTCTCTCCGAAAGCCTGACGAAGGTGCTTGCCCATCTCTTCGGCAACATGATAAAGAATGTCCTTGTCGCGATGACGCACATATATATATATAATACGGTAGAAAGGCGGGTAGTGGAATAGACGGCGTTCTTCGCATTGCTCACGGAACATGGCCTCGTAGTTGTTGTCGACCACTTGCTGGATGACAGGGCTGTCGGCACTGCGAGTTTGAAGAATTACTTTTCCACGGCGTCCCTTACGTCCGGCTCTTCCTGCAACCTGAGAGAGCATTTGGAAGGTGCGCTCGTAACTGCGGAAATCAGGCTGGTTGAGCATGGTGTCGGCATCGATGATGCCAACTACGCTCACGTTATCGAAATCCAGTCCTTTGGTTACCATCTGCGTTCCGATGAGTATGTCGCTCTGATGTGACGAGAAATCATCGATAATCCGTTGGTACTGTGCCCTGGTCTTAGCTGTATCGAGGTCCATGCGGCTGATACGTGCAGACGGGAACAGTTGCAGGAGCTGTTCCTCGATACGTTCGGTGCCAGCACCTATTGATATGAATTTGCTTGGAGCGTCCTCCGGCTTGCTGCACTCGGGACAATGATCCGGCAGTTCGTACACAGCACCACAGTAGTGACAGGTGAGTGCATGACGCACCTTATGGTATGTTAGACTTACATCGCAGTGTTGGCATCGGGGTACCCATCCACACTGTTTGCACTGAATGAGTGATGAGAATCCGCGTCGGTTCTGGAAGAGGATAATCTGTTCGCCACGCTCAAGTGCTCCGCCTATTTCATCAATGAGCCTTTGCGAGAACGCTCCTTTCATGCGCTTCTGAAATCGCAGACGGGCAATGTCAACCACTTCTATCTCCGGCAACTGCATATCTGCATAGCGCTGAGTGAGCAGTACGTAACCGTATCGGCCTTCTTGTGCGAGGTTATAGCTCTCAATGCTGGGAGTTGCAGTACCGAGCAGTACTTTCGCACCATACTGCTGTGCAAGCATTATAGCTGCGGAACGAGCGTGATAGCGTGGCGCAGGCTCTTGTTGTTTGTAAGAAGTCTCATGTTCTTCATCCACAATCACCATGCCTAAGTTCTGGAACGGAAGAAAAACAGATGAACGCACACCCAGGATAACCTTGAATGGCTCAGAACTCAGCTGGCGCATATAGACGCGCACTCGTTCTGCATCTGTGAACTTGGAATGATAGACACCCAAGGCATCACCGAACACGCGTTTCAGACGATTGGTGATTTGTGTGGTAAGTGCAATTTCAGGCAGCAGATACAAGACCTGTTTACCTTCTTCTATTGCCTTTTGAATAAGTTGAATGTATATTTCTGTCTTACCGGAGGAAGTAACTCCATGGAGCAGACAGATATTCCCCTTACTATTCCAATAATCCAAGATCGAGGTATATGCGGATTGTTGGGTGGGGGATAGATGACCCACATGTCCCCCCTCTAACTCTCCCAAGGTGGCGGACTTTAACTGTCCGGATGGGGTCTTCACTCCCCTCCATGCAGGGAGGGGTTGTGGGTGGGTCTGCTCTTTCTTCATCCCTCCCGGAAAAGCTGCTTTATAGACATCGCCAAGGGGAGAGAGATAATAACTGGAAACCCATTCCCAGAACTGCATCTGCTGAGGAGTGACGATTGGCGATTCGTCAACTACCTTGAGGATAGGTTTAATGGTGACTCCCTTGGGAGCATTGTTGTGAAGCTTAAGTATGATGCCGGCGTATCGCTTCGACTTGCCCAGTTCTACCAAAACACGTTTGCCTTTACTCATGCAGCTCTCCATGTCCTGAGGAACTGCATAGGTAAAGGCATTAAACGGAACGGGTAATAATACGTCGGCAAACACTTAGAATATCCAAGCAACGGAAATCTGGTGAGTGTTGTTTTTCAAGTCACCTGTAATGGCACTCCAAGCAGTGTTGGTAACAGTGTTCAGGGCACCGTCTTTGTCAACCTCAGCTGTGTTGCCAAGTGCGATGTTGAAGTTGTAACCAATCTGAAGGTGACCGAGCAGTTTTACACCTGCACCGATGTTCCAACTGAACTCTGAAGACTTGAGAGAGTAGCTCTGGTCGAAAATCTTCTTACCTCCGATGTTGAAGGAGAACTGAGGACCTGTAGCTGCATACACACCCAGTTTTGAACCGATTCCGAGAGTGTACTTGAAGTTAATTGGAATGTCGATGTATTGGAGAGTCTCCTTGTCTTCGATGAAACCAGTTTCGCCAGCAATGAGTTGATCAGCTGCAGCACCGATTTTCATGCTCTTGTTATTGTATAAAAGACCTACTTCAGCACCAACGCCTACAATAGGAATTGTGAATTCAGCCATTGGACCGATGAAGAAACCCGTCTGGTTGTCTGCATCAGCAATACTCTTATCCAACTTAACATTGTTTATGTTCAGACCGCCCTTCAAACCGAATTTTAACTGAGCGTTAGCAGGAGCTGCAACCAAAAGCGTAGCTACTGCAAGAATAGTAAATAACTTTTTCATAATTTAGAAAGTGTTAGTTAGTAATAAATAAATGGTTTTGTGCAAAGATAGGGATTTTTAATTATAAATTACAAATTAAAAATTAAAAAAAAATTACAATCTGTAGTCTGCTACATTCCGAGGCAACTTTCCCTTAACGTCAAATATGAATCCGTCAGCAGTTTTCCATTGAGGAATTACATCCAGATTGAGAATGTTCTTATGTGCAACGCAGAGCACCACAGCATCATACTGACTGTTGATTTGGTTTGCCTCTGTGAAGAGGTCGATGCCGTATGCACGTTTTACGAGTGCTGCATCTGCCCATGGATCAAAGACGTCAACGTTGTCAGTGTGTTGTCTGAATCCCTTGTAAATGTCGTTGACTTTGGTGTTGCGGACGTCAGGACAGTTCTCCTTGAATGTAAAGCCCAGCAAGAGCACGCGTGATGATGGAATATGCTTACCTTTTGCTGCGAGCAAATCGATGCAGTGCTTCACAACATAGTCTGCCATAGAGTTGTTAATCATACGGCCGGTCTTCATAAGAACTGCATCCACTCCGTGTTCCTCTGCACGTTCGATGAGGTAGTATGGGTCAACGCTTATACAGTGACCGCCTACGAGTCCTGGACGGAAATGGAGTGCATTCCACTTGGTGTCCATTGCGTCAACCACTTCGTTGGTGTCAATGTTCATGGAGTTAAGTACTTTCGCAACTTCATTGATGAATGCAATATTGATGTCGCGTTGTGAGTTCTCCACCACTTTTGCGGCCTCGGCAACCTTAATGCTTGATGCTTTCCAAGTGTTGCGCTGACCGAGTACTGACTGATAAACGTTGTCAATAAGTTCTACAGCTTCAGGAGTGGAGCCGGATGTTATCTTGACTGTATTCTCCACTGTGTGAACTTTATCGCCCGGGTTGATGCGTTCTGGGGAATAGCCTACAAAGAAGTCCTCGTTGAATTTGAGTCCAGAGACAGCTTCGATTTCAGGGACGCATATTTCCTCAGTGGCACCTGGGTGAACGGTGGATTCGTAGACAACGATGTCGCCGCGTGAGATTACAGTACCGACTTCACGGCTTGCGCTTACTATACACTCTACATCAGGGTGATTATTCTCGTCAATAGGTGTGGGCACCACAACTACATAGAAGTTGCAATCGCGTAGTTTCTCTATCTCGTTGGTGAAGGTTACGCCTTTTTTCAGCATGTTTTCCAGTTCTTTCTTGTCAACGTCGCCGCAGCGGTCGTAACCGCTATTCAGTTCCTTTACTCTTTCCTCAGACAGGTCGAATCCGGTTACTGGAAATTTACGTGATAACAGGCTTGCCATCGGGAATCCGGCATACCCAAGTCCAATCATTCCTACTTTAATGTCAGATGTTTTGTTCATTTTTGTTTGTCTTAATGTTTTATTAGTGTCTTATTAGTGTCTTATTAGTGTTTGTTTTTGTATTATTATATTAACGTATATAGTTGGGAGATATTTTATTGTCGTTCCAATTGCGCTATGATTGATGTCTTGCGTGGGTTCCATGCGTCTTTGTATGAACTGAAGAAGAAGAACTCCGATGTGTGGCCAATGAGACGAGTAATACGGAGGAAATAGCCTGTGTAGAATGTGGAAAGTGGCAGATACTTGGCTATGTGCAGCTCTTCGCGAGGACGTTCCGTAATCATCAGGATAACTCCGAATGCAATAATGGCAAAGAAGACTCGAATCAGGTAGCCTACAAGGAATATCTCCAACAATTTGTCGGTATAACTGAAACAAAGACCAATAATGTAAATCAGCCAGAGGTAATTGAAGATGCAGTCGTAAAGGATATTCTCCATATTGGAAAACCAATTGAGCAAGGAGAAGTTATGACCAGGGAGAAGTATGTCGCGGTGTTTGCGTATGCGGAAGCGTACGAGAGAACGCGACCAACGTTTTCTCTGTTTGAACAGAGCATACCATTTGGTCGGAACATTCGTCAGGCATACCGCTTCGTTCTCAAAGACCACCTTGTGACCTGATTTTCGCAATTTCTGAGTGATGTCGCCGTCAAGTCCAGGACCTATATCCCACATTCCCACATTTCTCAGGGCTTCTGTCTCAAATGCTCCAAACGCACCCGATATGATGTGGTAAATCCCCATCTCGCTTGTTACGATACGTCCTACCATGATGGTCTTAAGATATTCAAGAGCCTGGAGTGATGCACAGATACTGTCTCTGCTGTTGCGAACCTTAACTGTGCCTCCGACTGCCTTGACGCTGGGGTCAAGATAGAACGGAGTGAGGATTTTCTCTATGGCGTCGCGGTCGAGTGAGGAGTCTGCGTCAAGGTGAATTATGTACTTACCTTTGGCAAAGTGCAGACCAGCGTTGGCTGCACTCGCCTTTCCACCACGTACAAAAAGACGTACATAGCGATCGATGAATCCATGTTTCTCCAAATCGCTGCAGATAAGTGGTGTGGCGTCGTCGCTACCGTCGTCTACTACTATGATTTCGTAGTTCTGGTATGTCTGGTCCTTGAGACTCTGGGTGAGTTTATAGATGTGTTTACCTTCGTTCTTTCCTGGAACAAGAATCGTGACGAGCGGATTCTCGGCAAAGAGCAGCTGTCGTGCTACAGTCTTTTCCCTGCGTCGTTTGCGGTAGTTGAGCTTAAACCAGATGACGATGATGAACTCAAGCAGATAGTAGCGTGGAAACTCTACGAAGAAGAGGAACCAATACGTTCGTAGAATGGCTCTAATGCTCAAGTTGCGGGTAAAGCAGATCTCTATGTCGTTGTATAATTCTGTGACACGCAGAACAAACCATTCTACGGCATTGGTTATAGTGTCGTAAATAGATGTGAATATGTCGAGATAATCGAGGATCACTCTTCGTCAATGATTTTTTCTGTAAGTGACTTGATGAACGTGTCTGCGCGGTCAGTATGTTCGAAGATATAGCTTTTAAGCATCTTGGAAGAGAAGCCCGGGTGGCTGACCCTGTATTCGAGAAGAATCTGGTCAATGAGTTGCTTGACTCTGATGTATTCTTCGTTTGCCTCGTCGGCTTCTGCCACTACCATGAGGTAGAGGTTGTCGCCTCGGTTTGTAATTTTGATTGTCGCCATCTTTGAAATGACTGCGCGCATGACATCGAAGAGCCGGTAGTTTTCGCTTGCACCGTCGTAGTTGAACTCGTAACGGAATATAACAAGCACATAACCGATATATCCTGGCATATCTGGGAATGTCTTGATGATATTGGTGAATTCGCTGTATTGAGAGTAACCGGAGTAGATGTCTTTGGATTCAATCTGCAGCAGTGCGTTGTCGGTGGCGAAAGCCTGAAGACCGGCGCGGGTGAGTTTGTATTCCCACACATCTACAGGAATAAGTTTCTCCGGTGAGGTTTCGCTGCGGCAGTTTGAGCATACAACTCTCATCGTTGATGCAATGAACGTGTTGTCACATTCGTAGCAGGTGAACACACGTGCTGGTCGGTCGTAGTCAACACCGATGTGGCGCAATGCCTTCTTACACTTTGGACATCGTAACTCTCCGTCGTATTCGTATGTTGATTCCGGTGACACGTTGGCACAACGGAAGTGGTGAATCATAGATTCCTCGTGTATATGGCTGCTGTTGCATCGTGGACAACATTCCATAAACAGGAGGTGGCTGTGACCGCAAGTTGGACACACATGGATGTGCTCTATGAATTTTGATTTCTCCGCGAATCCGAGCTCTTCCATCTTTAAGTTGAACTTCATACGTTCATCGTGCTGCAGTGTCTCCTGATTGTCGTACCATACGAGATAGGATGCGGTGTAACCGCTGGAAAGTCCGCGTATGGTGCAGTTTGTGTATGTGATACGTCCACGCGAGATGTCATATTTGACTATGTTGGAAAGAAACTTGGTCGTAGTCTGAAGGTCGTTGCTGATTTCTCTGTGGATGCCGTATTTCTCGATGTTGTTGTATATCTGCTCTATGTAATCGGTGAATTTGTCATCGAAAGGTGTAGCGCAAAATCCATCGAAAAGATATGCGGCGAAGTGCATGAACTCTTCGAGAGAACTGGTGCCGAAGCGCGGCTTTAAGTAACATTTGTTCACTCGCATCGGAGAAGTCCAACGGGCGATAAGTCGGTTCTCTTCATAGGAACGGTGGGCGATGTTGATGTAGATGGCATCGAAGTCGGCGTCATGCAGTTCGGGAGTGCGGTCAACGTCAAGCAGTTGGTTAACTACAAGGATTCGGCGTCCGTTGACGTTGGTTACTATTTTATATATTTCTTTCTTTTCCATTATTCTTTCTTATCCTTTTTACCCTTAGACTGTGACTTTTCGATATAAGGAATCACTTCTTCTGAAACTATCATCTCGTCAATAGGCTCTGATACCCTCCGGATGTTTCGGCGGCGGTATTGTTCTATTACCTTCTTGGTCTCTTCTGTAAGACCACCGTTGTGGATGTACCAATAGTCGGTTTCATCGCCGTGGCTGCCGTTGTCGAAATTCTTGATGCGGATCTTTACCGGTACACGGTCTACGACAGACCAGAAGGGCAGTTTCTGATCTGGGTCTGGGCGGAAGACAACAATGACGGTCGTTGTAGTGTGTGAAAGGCTGTTGCGGAGTTCTTCAGGCAGATCTTCTGTACGTGCTCCGAGCAGTTGGACACTGGCTGTGAATGAGACGTCGTCGCTCACAATAATCTCAGCCTTGCTGTGGTTGTTGATTTTCTTCATGTCTCCAGTCGGAACGTATGCCATCACACGCATATTGCTATGTGTGAGGTTGAGGGTCTGCAGCTGTACGATCTGTTCCTTCTTAAAGACTGGATGAAGTTCCGGTGCCCAAATCTTGGTGACGACAGACGTGTCGCGAACAATAGAATAACGAACAGCACTTGGAAAACGTTCGCGGAAGGACTTGAAGAAGTCTCCGTCATTGTGCCCTTCGCGTATTCCGTAGATATATCCAGAACGATCTACTGCGTGCTTGGTTTCTTGACCTATGGAATTGTAAACCCCGACTTTGTTTAGAACGGCTTTCAATTCTTCTTTCGTCTCTGCAAGCTCGCGTTGCAGGTCCATCTTGTGTGAGTTGTCAGTCAGACCGAACTGGATATTGTGGTCCTCCTGTGCAATTTGCTTCTGCAACTCACGGATACGTACACGTAGCACATTTGCATCCTGGTAGGCAACTCCCGTCTGCAGACGAATATTGCGGTCGCTGGTGATTACGGTTGGTTCGGAGTTAATGTTTTCCTGTCCCAGCACATTGTCAAGGTACATGTAGGAGTACAGGGTGTCACCAGGCAAGACGATGTCTCCTTCTTGAAACCTCTGTTCAAATAGGAATATATCGTCGAGTGCACGGAAGTTAACGTAATCCGTCTGAATGTAACCGTCGAATTCGGCATAAACCACTTTTCGCCCAAAATACCACACAAGAATGGCTATGAGGGTGAAGAGAATAACGGAGAATATAACCTGTTGCTTAACGAGTTTTCGGTTTCGCTCGGTTATGATTTTCTCTAAGTTTTGATTCTCATCCTTAGTGGCGTCGAAATTGAATGATCTCATTAATTCCTTTCTGTTGTTTTTGGTTTTAGTATTCTTTTTAAGGTGTTTTATTTGTGCCTCCGATGATTCGGATTATTGTGTGTGTGATTATTATTTGCTTATTGTTGTGAAAGTGAGGAAGTCGTTGATTGGCATATCGACAATATAGCTTTGCAAATCTATGAGTTTGTTGTCGCGCTGATATTGATAGCTAATCAATCGTTCCCATGATTGCAGGTATGCATTGTATTCTGCCAGGCGGTCTATACGTGAGTATTCGCCGGCAACGTTTTTATAGCTGTTACGACGCATCGAGATGTAATTCTTCAGCTGTATCATGCGTTCGTACTCTCCTTTTATGCTTTCGTTCAGTCCGTCGTGCTCACGGAGTATGAGTTCGATTTCACGTTGTAATTGGTCTATCTGCACTCCTTTCTGATATTCCACCAGCTCTCGCTCGGCTTGAAGGGCTTTTCGCTGCTTTGATGTCTCGGCTGTAAGTGGAACCTTGAACGATACTCCAACGTCCAGATTGTAGGTGTTGTGTACATTCTCGCGGTTGTAGTATGAGAATCGCACAAATGGTGCAATGGACATCGTCTGCAGATAATCGATGTTGCGGCGACGTGTCTCGAGCAAATCCATCTTCAGATCCATCTGACGGATGGTGTAGTGCTGTGAGTGGATATGATTAAGAAGGGCCTTGGCGTCGATAGCGGTGATTGTGGCTGACGGTGAACATGGCAGTTCGATGGTCACGCTGTCTGCGCTTATTGCTGTGAGCTGACGTTCGAGTTCTGCCTTTTCGTTGATTAGTTTCAGAAGGTCGTCGCTCGATATCTTCCCGTTTGACAACAGGTATGTCTGGGCATTCAGGAGAAGTGAGGTGTTTGCTATATGCTGACGCAGCAGCCCAAGCAGATGTCCGTAATATGTGTGACGTGCTGTATTCTTCTGAAGAACGAGGGTCATGTCGATAGCGTCTCGTTCACGTTCAAGCTGGCTCAACTCGCCTTTCAGCTGCAGTTCGCGGATTTTCCCTTGTCGCTTGTAAATGGAACTCTGGAAGATATTCCATTCGATTTCTGCCTGTGCTTTTGCGTTATATGCTACAAGCGGATCGTCGGGGTCGTAGCTGAGATTGTGCCCTGGACGTACATAAAGTTGTCCTTTGAAATCAATTCCTGTATGTGCTTTCATGGCTGAAATCTCTGCATCAACCAGTCGGTCGATGGCTTCAACACGTTCAGTCGTGACAAAATCTATATCAATGCTGTCAGAATAGGTTGCGGTATGTGAATCTGATGAGAATAGGAGGGAGTCCATCGCTGTAAAACGCGATTCAAATCTGCTCAGAAGAGCAGCCGACTCATCTTTACCTTGCGCTTTAGATATGTTGCAAGTAAGCGTCAGTAATAGTATTAATAATAATCTCATTCACACAAATTTAGGTCTATAATTAAGCAAAGGTATATACTTTGTTTTAAAGGAACAAATAAAAAGCCTGTTTTTTAAGAAAATACAATAATAATTAAAGATTTTCGTTATTCTACACTAGATGAAAGCGGTTTTACGCATATTCCTGATGCTGCTGTCACTGCTTCCGATAGGGGCTGTGGCGCAGAATGACGTGCAGTTTACTGACTACACGCGGCTGAAGTCGTACTATAACCCGGCTGCTTCTGGCACCGATGGCAAGCTTAATGTCGCTGCGGCTTACAGCATGCAGTTTGTAGGCTATGACAATGCGCCTGCCACTATGTATGTGGGTGCTGACCTCCCGATTTTCTTCCTCAGCCCGCGCCACGGTGCCGGTGTTAGTCTCCTCAGCGATAAATTCGGTATGTTCAGTACTCAGAAGATATCCTTGCAATATGCCTATAATCTGCGTATTGGCAAGAAAGGACGTCTGGCTATAGGTGTACAGGGTGCTATTCTGATGGAGAAGATTGATCCGAGCGGGCTGAAATTCGAAACCGATAACGACCCAGTCCTGCCTTCGAGCGAGGTCAACGGACAGCATCTGGATTTGGCTGCCGGACTCTACTACTATCATCCGAAACTCTGGCTGGGATTGAGTTCGCACCACCTCGCAGAGCCTGTAATTGAGCTGGGTGAGCGTAATGAGTATGCCACCAAGAGAATGTATTATTTGATGGGCGGATGCAATATATCGATAAAAAATACGTTTCTTTCTTTACAGCCGTCATTTATGGTGATGTCTGACATGCAGTCGTGGCGCGAGGATGTGCAGTGCCGTCTTGCCTACGACTATGAAGGCCGCAGCTTTTATGCGGGTGTGGGCTACAGCCCCGATGTCAGTGCAACATTCATGGTTGGCGGTAACTTCCACGGAGTCAGTCTCGGCTACTCCTATCAGATGTACACTACGGGCGTGGGACTAATCAACGGTTCGCACGAAATAACTGTCGGCTATCAGACCGACTTGGACTTCTTCAAGAAAGGTCGTAACCGCCACAAAAGTGTAAGATTCCTTTAAGAACTCAAAAACTTAAGAACTCACGAACTCAAAAACTCATTATATGAAAAAACTCTTATCAATTGCCACACTTGCAGCCACATTGCTGATGGTCTCGTGTATGGGCGGAACTAACCGTTCTGGATCAGGAGCAGCAGGAGGCGAAGTGACTGGCGTGAGCGGAACTACAGTTCAGGAGCCGGCTCCTTACGGCATGGTGCTTGTGAAGAGTGGTTCACTGAAAATGGGAACTGAAAAGACAGACTCTTTATGGGGAAAGCAGATGCCTCTGCGTGATATCTCTGTAGATGCATTCTGGATGGACGAACATGAAGTGACCAACTCCATGTATCGTCAGTTTGTGTATTGGGTACGTGACTCTATCATCCGTGAACGACTTGCAGATCCTGCTTACGGAGGTGATGAATCGTTCAAGATAGAGGAAGACAAGAATGGTGACCCTATCACTCCTTACCTCAACTGGCGTAAGGCAATTCCTTGGCGTAATCCGGACGAAGACCAGCAACGCGCAATAGAGAGTGTCTATACCTACCATCCTTTCGATGGCACAAAGATGCTCGATGCAAGCCAGATGATCTATCGCTACGAGACCTTTGACTATGCTATGGCAGCACAGCGCAAGTACAGGCTCAATCCAGAGGAACGCAACCTCAATACTGATGTTAAGGTTGATGCAAGGGATGTGGTGATGATATCCAAGGATACAGCTTATATCGACGACGAAGGTTTGATTCATCGCGAGACTATCACTCGTCCGTTGTCTTCAATGTGGGACTTTGTCAACACATATATAGTAAATATATATCCTGACACCACCTGCTGGGTGAACGATTTCAAGAATGCTGAGAATGAAATCTACATGCGTCAGTATTTCAGCAATTCCAACTATAACCAGTATCCTGTAGTAGGTGTAAGCTGGGAACAGGCAAACGCTTTCTGCCACTGGCGTACAGAATTCCTGATGCGCGGACTTGGTCCAAGTGCCAAGTACATTCAGCGCTATCGTCTCCCGACCGAGGCGGAGTGGGAATTTGCTGCTCGTGGACGTGACGGCAACGAACTCCCTTGGGAGCAGGACGACGTGAAGAGCGAGAAAGGTTGCTTCTATGCTAACTTCAAGCCCGATCGTGGTAACTATACCAAGGACGGCAACCTCATTACAAGCAAGGTGGGTATCTATAGTGCCAATTCCAATGGACTCTACGACATGGCTGGAAATGTGGCAGAGTGGACATCAACCGTATTCACGGAAGCGGGCGTTCTCTCCATGAGCGATATGAACCCTGAGCTTCGCTACAATGCAGCCAAGGAAGATCCTTATGCACTGAAGCGTAAGAGTGTTCGCGGCGGTTCGTGGAAAGACCCGGAGAGTTTCATAAAGTCGGCTTGGCGTTCTTACGAATATCAGAATGTAGGTCGCTCATTCGTCGGATTCCGTTGCGTACGTTCATACGTGGGTTCAGCTGGAAAACAGAGAAAACAGAAGTAAATAACATATAAAGTGAAGAGTGCAATCGTTCGGCTTGCCGAAAGGCTACGGGTAGACGAGCTATGCTCGGGAATCGCTCCGAGCAACGCTCCGGAGAACATTGAATGAAGAATTCACTATACCGAAAGAACTTAAGAACTCAAGAACTCAAAAACTTAAGAACTTATTAACATGGGAAAGACCAGAAGAAGCCTTAATGCCATCCAGGCATGGCTACATACTAAACCAGGACAGACATTCCTCAACTTAGCATATTCATGGGGTGCATCCATCGTTATCCTTGGTGCCCTCTTTAAACTGACACACATTGCCGGCGCTGACCTCATGCTCTTCATCGGTATGGGAACCGAAGTCATTGTGTTCTTCATCTCAGGTTTCGATATTCCTTGGGAGGACGATGACGATGATGCAGCTGTATCAGATCAGGCTAAGCAAGAAGGTGGAGACGGCTCCGACGAGAGTCAGGCAGCTCCTGCCGTAGCTTCAGGCGCAGTCGGCTCACCGGTAATAGTTGCCGGTGGCAATGTAGGTGGCGGACCAATCATCATCGGTGGTGGCGGACCTGCAGTTGTCGGTAATATCCCTGCTGGAGCAACAGGCGCAGCAGTACAGGGTGAAGGTGCAACCATTGAATTTGCCGGAACCGCTGGAGCACCTGCTTCTGACGAACCTGTCGATGCAGCAACTTTGGCAGCAAACATCGCATCTGTTCAGGTGCCTCAAAGTCCATTTATGTCACCGGAAATGAAAGAAGCTACAGAAGCATACGTCAACCAGCTCAACGAACTCACCGAGATTCTGCGTCAGGTGGCAGAGCAGTCTGCACGTCTTACACGCGACTCGGAAGAGATGGAGACTATGAACCGCACACTTACCGGCATCAACCGCTTCTACGAACTGCAATTGCGCAGCGTAGGTCAGCAGTCGGCAACTATCGACGACGTGAACACTCAGACCAAGCGTCTTGCCGAACAGCTTTCTGAACTCAACGGCGTTTATGCCCGTATGGTGGAAGCATTAAAGATGAAGATCAACTAATCTTAAATTAGGAAATCAGAAGATGGGAATCCAAAAACGAAGAGTCTCACCGCGTCAGAAGATGATTAACCTGATGTACGTTGTGCTTATGGCAATGCTTGCGCTCAACGTGTCTTCAGACGTGCTTAACGGTTTCTCCCTCGTTGACGAAGGACTGAACCGCTCAGCCAATAATGCATCTTCGCAGAACTCTGCCATCTACACCGAGATGGAGGCTGCCATGAAGCAGAATCCTGAGAAGGTGCGTGAATGGTATGACAAGGCGCATCTGGTGAAAACCATGTCAGACTCGATATATCAGTTTGCTGAAGACCTGAAATGGCGAATCGTTCGCGAAGCCGACGGTGATGAGGCAGACCTTCATAATATCAGCGGCAAGGAAAACCTTGAAGCTGCTACTCACGTCATGCTGGCCCCAGGAGTAGGGCAGGGCGATGAACTCTACGAAGCCATCAACCGCTACCGCACACGTATCGTGGCTATGGTCAACGACTCGTCACAGCGTCGTATCATCAGCGACAACCTCTCCACCGAAGTGCCAAAGAAAGGAAAACTGCTCGGAAAGAACTGGCAGGAGTATATGTTTGAGAATACACCTGTGGCTGCAGCTGTCACACTGCTAACAAAACTGCAGAATGATGTCCGCTATGCTGAAGGTGAGATTCTTCACCAGCTCATTTCCAACATCGACGTGAAGGACGTTCGTGTGAACCAGATTAACGCCTATGTCATTCCTTCCGCACAGACTGTCGTTCGTGGCGGCAAGTTCTCTGCACAGATTATCATGGCTGCTGTGGATACAACCCAGCGTCCTGAGATATACATTGGTAATACTCTGTTGAAGTCCTCTCACGGAATGTATGAGACTATATGCAACTCTACAGGCGATTTCACACTGCGTGGATTCCTTGAGATGCGTAATGGTGACGGAGAAACTATCCGTCGTGAGTTCAGTCAGCCATATACTGTTGTTGAACCTTCTGCAACCGTGTCTGCGACTATGATGAACATGCTCTATGCTGGTTATCAGAACCCTATCAGCGTCAGTGTGCCTGGAGTGCCAATCAACCGCATCAATGCCACTATGTCGGGTGGTTCGCTCACCAAGAAGGGTGATGGCAGCTATATTGCCGTTCCTTCAGCAGTGGGTTCAGATGTGACCATCACTGTAACTGCCGACAATGAGGGCAGACAGCAGGAAATGGGTAAGTTTACATTCCATGTGCGCAAACTCCCAGATCCGTCTGCGTTCCTCGACGTGCGTGATGCAAACGGCAATGTCAACCGCTACAAAGGTGGTGTGCCAATCGCCAAGGCTGCTCTGCTTGCCACTCAGGGTGTGAGTGCAGCCATAGACGACGGACTGCTCGATATTCCGTTCCGTGTCATCAGCTTTGAGACAGTCTTCACCGACAACCTCGGCAACGCACTGCTCGAGAAGTCGGCTGGTGCAAACTTCTCTGACCGCCAGAAGCAGATGATGCGTACACTCGGTCGTGGAAAACGTTTCAATATATCACGTGTACATGCCATCGGTCCTGACGGCATCGAACGTACACTTCCCTATGCACTTGAAGTTATAGTAAACTAAATTAGAATTTGATTATGAAAAGAGTTCTGTCAATCATAGTGGTGGTAATTCTTCAGACCTCTATCTTCGGGGTCGATGCCATAGCACAACCATCCAAGACCCGTGTCAATGGTGCTACTACAAGTACCACCACCACTACGACTTCTAGTACGAATCGTACAAAGGCAAATGTGAGTCGTGCGGATCTGATGTTCCCTACAGCTGTGTCTATGTCTGACGAGGTGATGTGGCGCCGCGATATCTATCGTCAACTCGACTTGATGGCCGACGACAATGCAGCCCTTTACTATCCTCAGAAGCCAAACGGTAATGAGATGAACCTCTTTGCTGTAATGTTCCGTCTGTTCAGCACAGGAAAACTCCCTGTTTACGAACCCACTCAGAGCGGTGTGGAGGATTTCAGTGATGCCAACCGCATGCATTTCAAGGATTTCCTGGCAAAATGGGGCATCCCCTATGAGATGGAAGGCAACCGCTATAAAATCGAGGATATCGATATTCCAAGCGATGAGGTCAAGGGATTCTTTGTAAAGGAGAGTTCGTACTACGACCAGAATACAGCGACATACAACAAACGTATTACAGCACTCTGTCCGCTGCTCTACCGCAGTGACGACTATTTCTCCATGGACGAGCGTCAGTGGCCGCTGTTCTGGGTTAAGATGGACGACATAGAGCCTTATCTCAGCCAGTATATGGTGATGACTTCGAATGTCAATAATGCAGCTCGTATGTCCATAGCCGATTATTTTGCCACTAACCGCTACAAGGGCAAGATATTCATGACCAACAATATGCAGGGCAAGTCGCTCCAGCAGCAGGTTGCTCAGCGTGACGTGGCTGCTACCGACACACTCAACATGATTGATCCTACAACCGCGCGTCAGCTCAAACTCCTCAATAGCGAGCAACTGCGTATAGAGAAGGAGATGTCTGACTTCGAGGAACACATCTGGACAACTCCTGTTGACAGTGCTGAACTTGCAGCAAGAGACTCCATCGCTGCCGCTAACGCAAAGGGTAAGAAAGCCAAGAAATCATCTTCTAGTAGCAGTTCTGCATCCTCTTCACGTTCGTCACGCCGCAGCGAATCTGCAACTAAGACCAAGAAGGAACGTTCATCATCTTCATCCTCTTCTTCGAGCGGTCCCCGCGTCTCAGTACGAAGACAGAGACATTAAAGACCCCCTCTAACTCCCCCAAGGGGGAGGAAGTGAAGAGTGAAGGGTGAAGGGTGAAGTGATGGTACCGGTGCTATCACTTCACCCTTCACCCTTCACTTTTTTTGCACAAAATCACGTTTTTGTGCAATCGGGTGCACGTTTTTGTACAATTTGTGCATTTTTTTGTATCTATATGAATTTATGTGGGATTAAATTCCTAACTTTGCACACTGAAACCAACTATGGGTATATTGTGTCCGTATGTTACGGATTGTACAGCCTATAGGTTTTTGTATTTATCGCATAGTATTTGTTACATAAATTTTGTAGAAAGACAAAACCAAATATTTTTTTATTACAAAGTTTTTATGAGTTTAAAAATCATTGTACTCGCAAAGCAGGTTCCCGACACACGTAATGTCGGTAAGGACGCTATGACCGCTGAAGGAACAGTGAATCGCGCCGCACTGCCTGCAATCTTCAACCCTGAAGATTTGAATGCATTGGAACAGGCTCTGCGCCTCAAGGAGCAGAACCCTGGTTCGTCAGTTGGAATCCTCACGATGGGCCCTCCACGTGCAGGTGAAATCATCCGTCAGGGACTTTATCGTGGAGCCGACACAGGTTGGCTTCTTACAGACCGTCTTTTTGCCGGTGCCGACACTTTGGCAACAAGCTATGCACTTGCTACAGCCATCAAGAAGATCGGTGACGTTGACATCGTAATCGGTGGTCGTCAGGCAATCGACGGTGATACAGCTCAGGTTGGTCCTCAGGTTGCTCAGAAACTTGGACTCAACCAGGTTACTTATGCAGAAGAGATTCTGAAGATTGAAAACGGTAAGGCTACCATCCGCCGTCACATCGACGGTGGTGTGGAAACAGTTGAGGCTCCACTGCCAGTGGTAATCACTGTTAACGGAAGTGCAGCACCATGCCGCCCTTGCAATGCCAAGCTTGTTATGAAGTACAAGTATGCTACATGCCCAATGGAGCGTCCTGCAGAGAAGGACGAGCGTATGGAGGCACTCTATGCACAGCGTGACTACCTCACACTCAACCAGTGGTCAGTAGCAGACGTCGACGGCGATGTCAACCAGTGTGGTTTGGCAGGTTCACCAACCAAGGTGAAAGCCGTTAAGAACATCGTGTTCCAGGCTAAGGAGTCGAAAACTTTGACGGCTTCTGACGCTGATGTCGAGGGAATGATCAAAGAATTGTTGGAAGAAAAAATTATTGGCTAACGAGATATGAACAACGTATTTGTATATTGCGAAATAGAAGGTACTCAGGTACAGGAAGTATCTCAGGAGTTGCTGACCAAGGGTCGCAAACTCGCTAATCAGCTGAACGTGGAACTCCACGCCGTTGTTGCCGGAACAGGCATCAAGGGTAAGGTGGAAGACCAGATTCTCCCTTACGGTGTTGACAAGCTTTTCGTGTTCGACGCACCAGAACTTTTCCCTTACACTTCAGCTCCTCACACAGACATCCTGGTTAACCTCTTCAAGGAAGAGCAGCCACAGATTTGCCTCATGGGTGCAACTGTCATCGGTCGTGACCTCGGTCCACGCGTAAGTTCTTCGCTCACCAGCGGTCTTACTGCCGACTGTACTCAGCTTGAGATTGGTCCTTACGATGAAGCTAAGACTGGCAAGCACTTCGACAATCTGCTCTATCAGATCCGTCCTGCTTTCGGTGGTAACATCGTTGCAACAATCGTTAACCCTGAGCACCGTCCACAGATGGCAACTGTACGTTCAGGTGTGATGCAGAAGTCTCTCTACGAAGGCAACTGCCGCAAGGAAGTTGTGTTCCCAGAGGTTTCAAAGTATGTTAGCCCAGAGGCATTCGTAGTTAAGGTGCTCGACCACCATGTTGAGGCTGCAAAGCACAACCTCAAGGGTGCTCCAATCGTTATCGCCGGTGGTTACGGTATGGGTTCAAAGGAAGGCTTCGATATGCTCTTCGACCTCGCCAAGGTTCTTCACGGTGAAGTCGGTGGCTCTCGTGCCGCTGTCGATGCAGGCTTCTGCGACCACGACCGTCAGATTGGTCAGACTGGTGTAACTGTTCACCCGAAGGTTTATATCGCCTGCGGTATCTCTGGTCAGATCCAGCACATTGCCGGTATGCAGGATTCAGGCATCATCATCTCTGTCAACAGCGATCCCGACGCTCCAATCAACAAGATTGCCGACTACGTCATCGTTGGTACAGTAGAAGAGGTTGTTCCAAAGTTAATTAAGTACTATAAGCAGAATAGTAAGTAACATGATTAATCCCGAAATAGAATTTCACCTTCATCACCCATTGATGAAGCGTGTCGTAGAACTTAAGGAAAAGGGCTACGAAGATGCAAAGACATACGCCGATGCACCAGTTGACTACGAAGATGCAATCGAGAACTACAAGCGCATCCTCGACATCACAGGCGATGTAGCTGCTAACATTATCGAACCAAACTCCGAGAGCGTTGACCTCGAAGGTCCACACCTCGAGAACGGTCGTATGATCTATGCAAGCAAAACATTCGAAAACCTCGACGCTACTCGCAAGGCAGGTCTTCACGGAATCAGCATGCCACGTCGTTACGGCGGTCTTAACCTCCCTAACGCTGTGTTCTCAATGCTCAGCGAAGTAATCTCTGCTGCCGACGCAGGTTTCCAGAACATCTGGTCACTCCAGAGCTGTATCGACACTCTCTATGAGTTCGGTTCAGAGGAGCAGCGCCAGAAGTTCATCCCACGCGTTTGCGCAGGCGAAGGCATGTCTATGGACCTCACTGAGCCAGACGCAGGTTCTGACCTCCAGCGCGTAATGCTCAAGGCAACATACGATGAGAAGGAAGACTGCTGGCGTCTCAACGGCGTTAAGCGCTTCATCACCAACGGTGACTCTGACATCCACCTCGTACTTGCTCGTTCAGAGGAAGGCACAAAGGACGGACGCGGACTCTCTATGTTCATCTACGACAAGCGCGATGGCGGCGTAAACGTACGTCATATCGAGCACAAGCTCGGTATCCACGGCAGCCCAACATGTGAGCTTACCTACAAGAACGCTAAGGCTTACCTCTGCGGTGACCGCAAGCTCGGTCTTATCAAGTATGTCATGGCACTTATGAACGGTGCACGTCTTGGTATCGCTGCACAGTCAGTAGGTGTTGAGCAGGAAGCTTACAAGGAAGGTCTTGCTTACGCTAAGGAACGTGCACAGTTCGGTCAGAAGATCATCGAATTCCCAGCTGTTTACGACATGCTCGCACGCATGAAGGCTAAGCTCGATGCTGGTCGTTCACTCCTCTACATGACAGCACGCTATGTAGATGTTTACAAGGCACTCGAAGACATCCAGCGCGACCGCAAGCTCTCTCCAGAAGAGCGTCAGGAACTCAAGAAGTACACTCGTCTTGCTGATGCGTTCACTCCTCTTGCAAAGGGTATGAACTCTGAATATGCAAACCAGAACGCATACGATGCAATCTCCATCCACGGAGGTTCAGGTTTCATCATGGAGTACAAGAGCCAGCGCCTCTTCCGCGACGCACGTATCTTCTCTATCTACGAGGGTACTACCCAGCTCCAGGTTGTTGCAGCTATCCGCTACATCACCAACGGCACACTCCTCGGCATCATCAAGGAAATGGCTGAAGCACCAGTTTCTGCTGAACTCCAGTCACTCAAGGCACGTGTTGAGAAACTCATCCCAGTTTACGAGGATGCCCTCAACTACGTTAAGTCACTTGAGAATCAGGAAGCACACGACTTCCTCGCTCGTCGTCTCTACGACATGACAGCAGAGATCGTGATGTCACTCCTCATCCTCGACGACGCAACCCGCGCACCTGAACTCTTCGCTAAGTCTGCAAACGTATATGTTCGCATGACAGAGGAAGACGTTCTTGGCAAGGCTGCCTACATCAAGAACTTTACTGTAGCAGACCTCCCATCTTTCCGCGCTGTAGAGCCAGAAGCTGAAGCAGAAGCATAAACGCTTCGCACACATATATACAATAAACTCCCCATCGCATCCTTTTGCGGTGGGGAGTTTTTTTTGTTTAACATGTTTATCGTTGCGTAGCAACATGTTTTTTTATTTACGACATGCACCTTTGGTGCGATTTAACAGATTTATCGGATTAATCGCTAAGCGATTTAATTGATTGTAATCTGTATTCGTTAAATCCGTTTAATTGTTGCTCAGCAACATGTTTTATCAAGGATTTTAATAAAGATTATTGTTGGATTTCTTGGGAGCTTTTTCCAAAGCGACCAATGTTGAGAACTTGACAAATAAAAAAAATGATAAAAATTCTATAAAATAATTTGGTTTATATTATAAACTTCTTTACCTTTGCAGCGTAGTTCGAACACAAAAGGCCAAAATACCGCTTTCTGCAGGAGTGTTATTGCGGTCCCGAGATCCAAAAAGAATTTTGACAACATCTTAAAAAAGAAAGAATTATGGAAGCAAAAACCAATTTGACTGCAGAACGCAGTCTGGATATTATTCGTGAATCAATTGAGCGTAGCCAGCGCACAATTACAAAAAATTCAGCAGTGCCACTTATTTGGTGGGGTAGTCTGACGGTTGTTATGTCCCTGCTGATAGTATATCTTTGGAAAAACCAGGGAGGTCCGGTTTGGAATGTACTCTGGTTTGCTATGTGGCCTATAGGTTATGTTGGTAATCGCTTCATCGATAAACGCCAGACTCCTACACCTCCAAGTTTCGTAGGTAAGACCATTGGTCATGTATGGGCAACATTTGGCATCATGTGCGGATTGTTCAGCTGGATTGTCTGCCTTGCTTGCATGGGATGGTTGCCTATAGAAGTACTTGGAAGAGGCCCCCATATCTCTATCAACCTGACTGCCATTATCGCACTTTGCTTCGGTATGGCAACAACGATTACAGGCTTCATCCTCAAAAGCACTGTTATAGACATCTGCGGAATCATTGCCGGTGTTGGCGGTTTCTTTATGGCGTTGCAATTCCCTGGTCAGGCAGAGCAACTCTATGTGATGGCTGCTGTGGCGGTTGTGGCACTGATTATTCCAGGTCTGGTTGTATATATAAAGAATAAATCATAGGAGACCAGAGCAATGTTTACACCATTAGACCCCCTGCTACATTCAGAGCTTCGACTGGCTGTCATGTCCCTGCTTGTAACTGCGGATGAGGCTGAGTTCCCGTATATCAAGGAGCAGACGGGAGCGACGGCAGGCAACCTCAGTGTGCAGATAGACAAGCTGTCTGCTGCAGGCTACATCGAGGTTGAGAAGACCTTCAAGGGTAAGAAACCCTGTACACTTTGCCGCATCACCCCTGTTGGTCTGAAAGCCTTCGAGGACTATGTTGAGGCATTGAAAACCTATCTCAATGTGACATGATTCCCATTGATAATAGTCCCACAGCGTTGTGGGTAAAAAGTTTCAGCGAAGTGAAACAAAAGTTTCACCGTAGTGAAAATAAAGTTTCAGCGAAGAGAAAAAAAAGTTTCACTGCGCTGAAACTTTTTTCTTTTTGCTATTCGAGGATAAACACTGTGTAGTTTAACGATTTTGATTGTGTAGTTTAACGATTTTGATTGACTATTTTCAGCCTTAATTGTAATATGGGTTGACTTTGGTTAATACATATTTTTAATCTCGGTTGTCAATTATTGTTGCTTATTTATGATATCAGTTGATTGTGTTTCTGTAAAAAAATTTAAGAAAAATGAAGAATGTTTAAGATAAAATACTTATTTTTGCAAAATTCCTTACTAAACACCTCTTTTGACTAACAATTTAACACCTATAATTATATGAAAAAACACGTTCAACCTATTAACAGACTTAGTCGTCTGTCATGGCTGAAGGCTATGCTGATGACTGCAGTGTTGCTGCTTGCTTTTGGAGCCGACGAGGCTTCCGCATGTAAGCTTGAAGACACATACCGTTACAACGTGACGTTGGAGGGTACTCACCAGCTGAGGCTGAAGATGCCGCTCTACGACAAGGACGACTACGACTGCTGGATAGTCTCAGGTGCTGTGTATATCCAGCCGGAGGGTGGAAGCAAGGAAACCCTATTCTACTATGAATCGCAGAGAGACATCGACCGCGGCGATTACCTCCCCCGCATCTACAGCTACAGGGGTGTGGACGGTTCGATGATTCTCTATCGCGACCGTGGTTACAGCAATGTGAGCATTGGCACCAGCATGGGCAATGAACTCTGTCCGTGTGTGGACAATCAGGACTACGCCATTGTGAACCTGCTGTGGGACATCCCCTATAAGTACCGAGGCAAGAAAGTGACCATTACGTGGAGCATCCACCACAATGGTAACATGACCGAGAAAAACAAATGGATAGGTATCGATCCCACGACCATATTCATTCCTACAGCTCCTCAGCTGCAGCATCCCATGCTCATGGATCCAATCATCTCCTACGAGACAGGACATCCTAATCAGATTCTGGTGCCCTATATGATTGCGACCAACAAATTGCAGAAGATGACAGCCCACTATACCGAGGTCTATCCGTCGGGAAGTGTCAACAGGACTGTCACCCTTCCAACCACGACGTCCGACTTCATACGTCTGCCTGCCGACATTTGTATTCGCGATTTCTACATCGAGTCAACTTATACGGACACTGAGGACAAGACGCAGACTACCCAGTCCACGAAGTGCGACCTGCCGATTCTGCACCATCCTCAAGGTCTCTCTGCAGCCCTGCAGCCAAACGGCAAGGTCATGCTGCGATGGAAGGTCAACAATTTCAATTGGAAAGACATCACCAGTACGGACACTTGGGAGATTCAGCGTAACGTGACGGGTGACCCCACCAACGGACAGTGGACCAGTCTGGGTCAGTTGAGTTATGATGACAAGGAGAGAGAATTCACTTTCGAGGATGACAAATTGCTGGCCTTCTACCAGCAGGCTCCCGTCTATTATCGTGTCAGGCGTGTCATCACAGCTGTATGGGGCTGGACTCCAGAGAGCGGCTATGCCACCACCATGCTGCCTGCAACGCTTGCGCTGCCTTCCATCACTGAGGCAACCGTGAGCCGCAATGGCACATGGAACGACAACGTACATAGCGTATTGCTGAAATTCAAGGGACGTATGCTGACAGACAACTTTGCCACAGCCACTCCCGAATACGACAAGAACAACTACCTGGTGTTGCGCGACTCCAACGACTGGAAACTCTTCGTGCGGCTCGTGAAGGATGCCAACGGCTCGAAGGATATCCATGCCATCATGGCTGCCGACATCACCACGAGGTATTCAGTCGGTTCCCTGAGCGACATCCCCTACCAGGGAATCTTCAATGGAAACGGACACACGCTCACTGTCAACATCAATGGCGGCAGCGTTTCGGGCATGGCACCGTTCAACCGTGTGAAGAACGCCACGATTAAGAACCTGCGCGTTGTCGGAACCGTCAGCGGCGGTATCCACTCAGCCGGTTTGATAGGCTTTGTCAGCTCGGGTACGGCAACCGTTGAAAACTGTCATATCTCCACGCAAGTGACAGCACAGGGAAATTCAACCAATGCTCCCCATTCAGGAGGTATTATCGGACATGGTGGAACGACAACTATAACTATCCGCTACTGTCTGTTCGATGGAACGGTCATAGCCGACAATACCACCGGAAAGAACATGAGTGACAGCTATGTAGGTTCGTTCTTAGGCTGGTCAGACAATGGTAGGCCACAAACAATCACGAACAATCTTGAACGTGGTACATACATTGGTTTCTCACACAACGGTGCCAACTACATAAATTTAGGCGTACCAACAAACATTGGCGGCACCAACAACTACAACTCCAACAACTGGGGTGAGACGAACAAGACCACAGGACTTGCACCCGACCAGTTGGCATCAGCCTTGGGCAGCCAGTGGAAGGTGGAAGGCGGCACCGTATTGCCCAAAATGAGTACAGATGATGAAAGCGCTCATAAAACCCTGATTTGGGACGACCGTGCCAAGGTGGTGCTGAATGTCAATAAATATGTAGACGTCACCAATGACAATACATTTAGCATCAGAAGCGAAGATGACTGGAAAGCCTTCGCGGCAGCGGTGAAAGCGTCAAAGGGGGACTATGCAGTTAACTGCAAACTGACGACCGATATCACCGTAAGCGAGCCCTTGGAAAAATACTCAGGCTCTATCGAAGGTAACGGTCATACCATCACGCTTAATCTCACAAAGTCCAACTTATATTATTCACTCATCCGATATGGCTATAGTATCATAACCATTCGTAATCTGAATGTTAAAGGCGTAGTTAGTGGTAGTGATTACTGTGCTGGGCTTATTGGGATGTTGAGCAACGACATGGCCAACCTAACTGTCGAAAACTGTCATGTTTCAGCAAACATATCAACATCCAATGATGGTTATGCAGCTGGATTTGTGGCTAATGCGAACTCTGGTAAAGTAACCCTCCGTAACTGTCTTTTTGACGGGAACGTGTCTTTTACCGGTTTGAACTCTTACTCTATGGTTGCCTCTTTTGTCAACCGCTCTCATAGAGCGCAGGATATGACGGTGGAGAACTGTCTGGAGAATGGCACCTACAATGGATATAATAATGTAGTAGCCGTTGGCTATTACGATGGAAATAGCCATAAGGCATGGGATGGTGGCATCAATGTCTGGACATACGCTACCATTGGTTTCAAAGAGATTAACCACATAGGCGACGGGACTCCTGAGCAACTCGCTGCGAAATTGGGCAGTCAGTGGCAGGTAAAGGATGGCAAGGTCGTTCCCATTAAGGATAATGGTATTCTCTACACCGAACGTCGTGAAGTGACAGAGAATGAACGACTTGAAGGACAGCTGACCATGGATCTGAAGACCTCGTGTGTTGACCATGTGTTCTACCTGTCAGTTGAGCCAGGCGAATCCACCATGCCCCTGTCCGTCGATGACGAATTTGCAGTTACCAAGACCGAGACGGGCGACCTGGCAGTCTATAAGTTCGACAACAACGTGGTGATTGGTGAAGTGAAGGCAGACACGTTGCAGAATGCCGTGTCGTTGTCGTGGGAATGTACCCGCGGACTTGCCGACTACTTCCGCATCAAGCGCTACGACAAGCAGACTCCAGACAAGATTGAGGTGCTGGAGGCTGAGTATTCTGAAATGGCATACATGGACCGCACCGTGCGTCCGCAGCACACCTACACATATATTATTGAGGGTGTGACTCAGTGCGAGGGTGAGAACGTGAGCAAGGCAACGGTTGACGGCTGCTGCGTACCGACAGGTATGGTTCGCGGATATGTGCGTCTAACCAATGGAACCGGACTGGCTGGCTATACAGTCTTCGCCGAGCCTGTAGGAAACATTCCTGGAGCCGAGGTGAAGTCGTGCGAGACCGACGAAACCGGTTACTTCGAGATTGGCGGACTCGTCTATAGCAAATATGGTGAATACTCACTGAGTGTGACCGACCCAAACCGAGAAGCATCGTTCGACTCGCAAATCGTCACCTTCGATGAGGATGTGAACCTGCAGACCAACCTGATATTCACACAGACAAACTATTACATCTTCTCCGGTTACGTGCTCTACGAGGGCAGTAGCATTCCTGTATCGGGTGTCCGCTTCCTGCGCGACGGAGTAGAGGTGGTCAATTCCAATGGTAAGCCTGTCACGACCAATAACCAGGGAGCCTTCGAGGTAAGTATTCCTCAGGGCAGCCACCAGATTCAGATTGTGAAGGACGGTCACGTCTTCCAGAACAATGGTTACTACATAACCGAAGGTGCACTGCCTGACTCTACTTGGCATAACTGGCAGAAGAGCATCAGCGAAGTCTATCTCTGGGATCAGACCAAGGTGAACCTGCAGGGACGCGTTGTCGGTGGTAATGATCAGGGACTTCTGGCTCTGGGCAAGTCTCTCTCGAAGAACAACCTGGGTCAGGACATCACTATCGTAATGCAACTCGAAGGTGACAACACATCTTGGATTGTGCGCGACCAGCTTAACTCCTCTGTTACCGAACGCCACGACGAGTTCTTGCACGGTGTTAACGACACAACTAAGGTTGACGCATACCGCCACCGCATAGTCATACATCCTGACCTGAAGACAGGTGAGTACAGCGTGCCGATGTATCCTGTGAAATACAAGGTGACGGAAGTATATGCAAAGGGTTATTCAACTCTCTTCCAGACAGGTATGGTCAGCGAAACCATCGACCTGAACAACTATCACAATGGCGATACCGCGGTTTATTCACGCATCTACCACAGTCAGCCTACACTCGACATCTGGCAGTTCAACGGTACTCAGGATCGCTACTACGGTATCAAGCAATATACATCTCAGGACAATGCCGGTATACGCGACACCGTGGCTCTATGGAGAAAGACCGACAGTGGCGGCAAATATACGCTCGGCTATCCAGTGTTCATGGCAGGCGCCTCGGTACCTATGTTTCTCTCTGCACGTGAGGAATACCGATACAACAATGAGGCATTCGGTGATCTCGACATCGTACAGCTCGACGGAGGACGTGTGATTGCCGGCAACCAGCTGGTGGGCTACGACCAGACCGACGAGATAGATCTCGACGACGAAGGCCAGGGCACATACGTGTTCACTCCGCAGAACCTGACCTTAATGCTTGAAGACGATATGGCGCTGCGCACTCTGAAGTTCACCCTCGAATACGATGGCAGCTTCTACGACATCAAGCCGATTGAAGCCTACGTGATGGCTGCACTGGCAAAGCCGCAGGGCAGACGAATCATTGCAGGTCAGAATACTCACCTTATCGACATTCTCCGCGACCCGCCAGGAGCCGGCAGTTCTGCATACATAGAGAAAGGCTCGAAGATGAGCTACAGCTACAATGCCGACTATAATGTGCAGATGGGTGTCAACATGAAGGTGGGAGTAGGTTCAGGTGCCAATTACTACACAGGTATCTGGGCTGGTGTCGGAAGCGGTACCATTGCCGGAACCACAGCAACCAGCGACAACCTCGGTAGTCTGTCGTACGACCTCGCTACTTCCTACTATCAGGACTGGAGCTACGAATACGAGTTTGAGACCAAGGAGAAGATATCCACCAGCAGCAATGTGAAGGAAGTGGGTATGAACTCCGACGTATATATTGGTATGACCGACAATGTCATCGTTGAGGATGCTGTTGCTGTTCGTGCAGTGAACAGTGCTGCTATGCAGCGTCTGCTTCCTGGAATGGGTGGCAAGACCACGGTCAACGGACACGTATTCGACGTGACGGGTACAGCCAAGGTGCTGGCACGCGGATGGGACGCAGAGAAGAAAGACTCTGTATATCTCGTTCGTGACGAGGTGATGCAGCTCTCTTCAAAGATAAATACCACTTTTGCTCATTCTCAGAGCTACCTTCTTACCGAACTTATTCCGACACTCCTGCGTACACGAAATGCCTTGCTGATGGATTCAACCACCACAAGCACTTACGCCCAGACATTGGCGAACAAACAGAAGAGACCAGTCTATGTGAGCAAGGTTTCCACAACCAATCCGTACTTCTCAATGGAAAATTACTACGACACGTATAAACCAACGGGAGTAAAAGACGAGTGGACCGACTCCATAAAAACCCTGAACTCCCAGATAGCTACATGGGTGGGATTCATTGCTGCCAACGAGAAGGAGAAACTGGAGGCTTATGACTTGGTTAAGGTATATGACTTCGACGGACGCTCGGAGGTAGAGTACAGCGAGTCCTTCTCAACCTCGGAGGGTCTGCACCGCTACTGGAAGATACCGAGCGCAGTGAACCTGACTGGTGAGGATACCTTCAGCAGAAGTACCAGTAACAACTCGAAGTATTCCATGACTAACGATGACGACAATAATATCGTAGCTGTGGACTTCAAAGCCGGAGGTGTGAAGTTCAGTATCAACATCACTCCGCTCTTCGGTTTCGACTTCAACTACCAGAACGGTAAGAGCGAGGAATACAGCAAGGAGACCGGTTTCACTCTCTCGTGTGATCGTAAGTCAAGCCTTACGGTGGCTGTGTACAAGACCCGTGAAATCAGTTCCGACAGCATTGCCAAACTGTCCAATTTCTTCAAGTCGGACAGCCTGAATGTGTTCTACAAGCATGTTGAGGACAACCTTAAGAGCATCTACAACGGTCGTCCGGGCAGCAGCAATACCACAAGCTACATAACTAGCATTAGCGATGTGCCTAAATACAGGAACTTGGTGTTCCGCACTCTTGCCGGTGCTACAGGTAGTCCATGGGAAGAGGAGCGACGGACTATGTTCTACAACCCAGGAACCATCCTCGACCACGGAACAGAACAGATTAACAAACTGCGTATATGGACGGAAGTGCCGAGCGTGTCGAACGTGCCCTACGGCGAGCCGGCGCGATTCACTCTCTACATGGTCAATGAGAGCGACCTGCCCGACCGAGTGTCACATTCATTCAAATTCTACTCCGACGACGCAGCTAATCCAAAGGGTGCCAAGATATATATCGACGGTGTGCCTCTGAACGGTGGAGGAGCAGACATCTGGCTCGATGCCAATGAAGTGGTTGAGAAGCAGGTGGAGGTGTATGCCGGTCCTGAATACGACTACGAGAACCTGGCAATTTGCCTCTTCGACGAAGACGACCTTTCGCATATCTACACAACAAACATATCCGCTCACTTCGTGCCGTCGGCTGGAAAAATAAACATCTCCAAGCCTGGTGACAAGTGGGTAGTGAACACCGAATCGGCCTACGACAAGAAAAAGAAAGCTTACTATCTGCCTATCCACATCGACGGCTTCGACGTGAACTTCCGCAACTTCGACCACATTGAGCTGCAGTATAAGCTCTCGAACCAGGGCGATAAGGACTGGGTGAACGTATGCTCCTACTATCCGAATACGGAGGAGGGTGCACGTCTGATGGCTCTGGCTTCGGGTGAGAAGAAACTGATGGAGCACGACGGCTACATCGATGCCTTCTTCTACGGCGAGACCGACCCGATTGAACAGTACTACGACATCCGTGCCGTAACTTTCTGCCGCCACGGCAACGGCTACCTGACCAATTCTTCGAACATCCTCACAGGTATCAAGGATACCCGCCGTCCGCAAGTGTTCGGCACTCCACAGCCTGTGGATGGTATTCTCGGCATTGGCGATGACATCATCCTCCGATTCTCAGAACCGATTGCAGGAAACTACCTGTCGGCAGTCAATAACTTCCAAATTATCGGACAGACCAACTCAAGCAATCTCTCTCTGTCGTCGTCGCTTCACTTCAATGGGACCGGAGCAGCCTTTGCTCAGGCAGACCGCAGTCTGGAGGGACGTTCGTTCACTGTGGATGTGATGCTTAACCCCGAGCATAATGGACAGCCAATGACATTCTTCTCACATGGCTTCGATAATTATGCACTGGAACTCGGACTTACCGCCGACCACCGGCTCACAGTTGCTATCCAGCACAACGATACCATACCTGCAACCGTGTTCACAGCCGACAAACCTTGCAAGTTCGACGGCTTAAGAGAGGTGTTCTTCCTCTTCGACACCGATGTCGATGAATTCACGACCAAGATATCCTTCTACGACGGAAATACAGAGGTTGGCTCATTTACCTATCCTAACGTTTATTTAGGTTCGGGAAGCATTATCCTCGGTAGGTCGGTTAACGAATTGCTGGAAGGCTTTAAGCCATACACCGGTGATATGCTGGAATTCCGACTGTGGAACCATGCGCTCAGCAAGGCTGAGATGAACAGCTATCGCCAGAAGAGACTTAACGGTTATGAACTGGGACTTCTCGACAACTATCCTCTCAGCGAGGGTAAGGGCAACTACAGTTACAACCGCACTGCCGGAGGCAGCGACCTCATGATTTTCGGACCGACGTGGAAGATGCCTGACGGAATCGGTATGAAACTCGACGGCTCGAAAGGTTTCCGCCTTGACAGCAGACCATTCAACCGTTATGACCATGAAGACTACACTATGGCGTTCTGGTTCCGCACCGAGGATGCTAACGGAACTCTCTTCTCAAATGGTCCTGCTACTACCGAACCGGGAGCCAAGTCGCACTTCAACTTCGCAGTGAAGGATGGAATCATGAACCTGAACCTGAGCGGACTGGAACTTAGTACGTCGTCTTATATAAGTGACGGTAATTGGCACCATGCGGCTCTGACCGTGAACCGTTCAAACAATGTGGGTAGCCTGTATGTCGACACTAAACTGACGAATACTTTTGCAGTGGATACGCTGGGAGGTGTCAGCGGCAACTTGCTGGCAGCTGGTGCTACATATGTGGATGCAAACACGGTGAAGGACGCAATCCATGGTCATATCGACGAAATAGCAATGTACGAAATGGCCCTCACAGAGAATGCCATCAAGGCTTTTGCCTCTAATACTCCTACCGGAGAGGAAATGGGACTTATGGCTTACCTGAACTTCTCTGAAAACGTGCGCCAGTCGAGCAACGAAATCAAACTGATGCCGACTGGTGTCAGCCTGCGTCGCTATAAGGATCTGACCACTGGCGAACTGACTTTGCAACGCGATACGATTGTGGCTGAGGCTGATGTGAATCGTTGCTTTGACAGAGGAATCTATGCTCCAATGCACGACCCGCAGTCAATGGAGAATATCAAGTTCTCCTACGTGGCAGACGGTAAGGAACTGCTCATCAACCTTGATGTGCCTGCTGCAAGCATAGAGAAGACCAACGTTTTGATTGTGGTCAACGACGTGGCAGATATGCAGGGCAACATCATGGCTTCGCCAACAGTGATGGATCTCTATGTCTATCGCAATCCTTTGCGCTGGTCCGACAAGCACAAGCGTCTTACGGCTAAATATGGTGAAGAGCAGACCTTCGAGGCTACGGTCAAGAACCTGAGTGGAAAGACCCGTAACTTCACTTTGCAGGGACTGCCTTTGTGGATGACTGCCTCTATGACCAGCGGCTCGGTTGCTGCTTTGGACGAAGAGGTTATCACTTTCACCATCTCTCCATATACTAATATAGGAGACTTCGAGGAAGTGGTTTATCTGGTAGGTGACGACGGCATGACCGAGCCTCTGCCTATTACCCTGAAGGTACGCGGCACTGTACCTGACTGGGCAGTTGACGAGGCATTGCTGCATACCAATATCACCATGAATATAATCGGACAGGTGATAATCGAAGAAGAAGTGGCACGCGATGAAGACGACATGTTGGCTGTGTTCGATGAAAACCACCGTCTGCTTGGAGTCGGTCACTGTACAACCGATAAAAACAATGGTGCAAACGACGGCCTGATATATCTCAACGTCTATAACAGCAACTATGCAGAGATTGATTTATATTTCGAGTTCTACGATGCTTCTACTGGAATCATACACAAGATGATGCCTATGGCCGATTTGATCCAATTCAAGCACGACACAGTTCTGGGAACAACAACCGATCCTGTGAAGTTTGGAGCGAACAATGGCGTGGTACAGGCTATACCACTGAAAAAAGGCTGGAACTGGGTATCTGTCAATGTTGAACCATCAATCAGCACTGTCGGGGAACTGCTCAACAACGCCACTAAGTGGGAAGCAGGAGATGCTCTCGAGGCTGAACGTCCTGATGGAAGCTATAGCCTGCTGAGCTACAAGGCTTCGCCCAATCCTTACGACCCCAACAATCCAATCTATTCTTGGGACTGCGCCGACTCAACCTTTACTGTTGACGCAACCAAGATGTACCGATTCTATTCAAACAGTGACAAGATAGGCTATATCTACGGATTCACCAGCTATGAATCAATCACAGTGAAGAAGGGCTGGAACCGCATCGGTTTCATATCGAAATTCAACTTGCCTTTAGGTACAGCAATGGCAGAATATACCGAAAAGGCTTCCGCAGGCGACATCATTAAGAGCCAGAGCGAGTTTGCCGTGCTCTCAGTCGATTCGCATGGCAACAAGCAGTGGAAGGGTACGCTGGAGTTCCTGAGAGTAGGCGAGGGCTATATGCTTAAGCGTAATGCAGACAGTGAAGTCAGATTCCTCTATCCATACTATTTCTCCAATTCCCGTTACAATGGCAGCAACGCCCGTCGCCGCATGCCTGCGTTCCAGAACGTGAGCGGATCAAGCATGACTGTAGTGGCTGTGGCAGAAGGTGTGGATGTGATGCCGGGCGACCGCCTCACCGTTTACAACGGAGCAGAAGTCTGCGGCATTGCCGAAGCCGATGCAGATGGAGTATTCTACCTCAATGTAGGTGAAGTGGCACACTCCACTCTCAACACTTCACTCTCATTCACTCTGGAGCGTGAGGGCGAGACCATCGCAGCGACTTCAAGTCCTCAGATGAACTATGTGAACAACGCAGCCATCGGCACTCCTGACAATCCTACTGCCATCAGCTTCCTCGCTGCCGACAACCTCTACGGCGACGGCTGGTACACAGTAAGCGGTATCAAGCTCAGCGGCAAACCATCCCTCCGCGGAGTTTATATCCATAATGGACAGAAAATAACAATTAAGTAATAGAAACATTATGAAAAAGTTATTATATTTATTAATAATGATTAGTGTGGGAATGTGTAGTTGCAGCGATGACGATGACAAGCCTGCCACACCCTCATTCCTGAAGACAGGCAAGGCTACTGTTCCTGCAAATTGGGTTGCTCCCGACTATTCACTCTACGAACTGACCATGTCGGTTCAGGTGCAGCTTGGCGACACCCTGAAAGACTTCCAAAGCAGTGGCGACATGATGTGTGCCACCATCAACGACGAGGTACGTGCCGTCACCAAGCCAATGGTCAACGGCACCATCACCTACTATCCTCTGTCAATCGCCGGCAACGGCGGCGACATGAAGGTAAGTCTCCACTACTACTGTGACCGCCTGCACCGCATCTACACCATCACCAATTGGACCCAGTTCAATGCCGCAGCTGCGCCTACAGGTGAAAGCAGCATTTATCGCCCCTGCTTCACCTCAGGACTCTAAACACCTCTTTTGACTAACTAATCTACACCTGTAATTTTTATGAATAACAATATGCATATTAATGAAGAGGCAGCTCGCTGTCTGCTTTGTAATGATGCACCATGTAGTCGTGCTTGCAAGAAAGGCGATCCTGCACGGGCTATCCGTGCCATTCGCTTTGGCAATGAGAAGTTGGCAGGCAGGTGGGTTGCCGAGTGCACAGACGAAGATTTGGAAGCTGCCGAAAAAGCCTGCATCCATTACGACAGACCAATACGCATCAGGGAGATGTTGGGTGGTTGCACTCAAGGCTCGTTACTATCTACACTTCCCTCGCTCGCCATCGACTTCTGCGGCATCCGCTGCGAGAATCCTTTCTTCTTGGCATCGTCGGCTGTCTGCACCAACTACGAGATGGTGGCGCGAGCTTTCGAGGCAGGTTGGGCAGGTGTATTCTTCAAGACAATCTGCATGCAGGAGATACGTGAGGTGTCGCCTCGTTTCGACGCCTGTCAGCAGGATGGGACTTCGGATTTCTACGCTTTCCGCAACATGGAACAGTTGAGCGAGAATCCAGTGGAAATGGACTTCGACATTTTGCACAGGTTGAAACAGAACTATCCTTCCAAGGTTGTCATTGCCAGCATAATGGGGCAGACCGAGGAGGAGTGGATCAGACTGGCGAAGATGGCAGAGGCAGCAGGCGTGGATGCGGTGGAACTGAACTTCTCATGTCCGCAGATGCGACTGACAGGCATGGGTAGCGATGTAGGACAGAATCCCGAACTGGTCACTTTCTATACGGCGTATGTGAAGCGTAGTGTCTCAATTCCAGTTATTCCGAAGATGACACCAAACATAACTCACATAACGGAACCGGCGATGGCAGTATTCTTCGCAGGTGCAGATGGAGTCTCAGCCATCAACACTATCAAGAGTGTGACGATGGGCGAACGCGCCAAGGTAAACACCCACAAGACCATATCAGGATTGTCCGGACGCGCTGTGAAGCCTATCGCCCTCAGGCATATTCTGGAAATGGCACAGAGTCCTATGATAAACGGCTCGCACGGCAAGAAACTCGACATCAGCGGCATAGGAGGAATAGAAACATGGAAGGATGCATTGGAGTTTATCCAGCTGGGATGTCGCAACGTGCAGGTGTGCACAGCAGTGATGCAGTACGGCTACCGCATCATCGACGACTTGATTCTTGGCATGCAGCACTACCTTGCTGAGCGAGGCATCACATCGCCCGATAGCATAGTGGGTGAGGAACTGCCCCACTTTGTGACACCCACTTTTTTGGATCGTGACACTATCGTCTATCCAAGGATTGACCGTGACGAGTGTATAGGCTGTGGACGTTGCTACCTCTCGTGCATGGACGGCGGTCATCAGGCCATCGCTTTCGATACCGCGTCCCGCCAGCCCCGCATCGTCGGCACCAAGTGCGTGGGCTGTCACCTCTGCCGTCTGGTATGCCCCACAGGCGCCATAGGCACGACCAAGCGCATACACAAGAAAAAATAAAACATAAACAATGGGAAAAAAGAGGAAAATTTATGAAAATCCTGATTGACCGCATACTTCAAGACGGTCGCAGTCTGGAAGGAGTAATCCTGAAAGTAGATAAGTTCATCAACCATCAGATGGATCCATATCTGATGAAGCAAGTGGCAGTAGAGTTTATTCGCCGTTTCAGCGATTTGAATGTGAATAAAATCATCACGGTCGAGGCATCAGGCATTGCGCCCGCAGTCATGCTGGGCTATATGATGGAATTGCCGGTGGTATTTGCCAAAAAACAGAAACCTTCAACCATGCAGGAAGCTTATGTCACCACCGTCCACTCGTTTACTAAGAATAGCGATACAACCCTCATGATTAGTCGCGAATATCTGACTGCCGCCGACCATGTGCTATTCGTTGACGATTTCCTTGCTTACGGCTATGCCGCTACAGCCATCCAAGCCATCTGCCAGCAGGCAGGAGCCACTATAGAAGGCATGGGATTTATTATTGAAAAAGAGATGCTTCATGGACGTGAATTCTTATCCTCCAGGGGCATTACCCGCATTGAGTCGCTTGCAATCGTTGATTCGCTTGAGAACAACATCATTCACTTCAAGGAAGAAGAATAAATTCTGGGAACAAACTTCAAAAATCTATTACCCGTAACCTTTCTGCCGCTCCTTTGGCAAAAGCTTCAGCCCTCAATTCTGTATTGCCACCCTTACGTGGGCTTCCGGATAAAATCAGTATATTCATACTTAATCAGACAACGGTAATACCTATCATTTCTTATAGTTCATTTAAAGTAATCACTTCGCAACCTTGTTTGGCGTAATACTCCAGCATCTCAGGCAGTTTCTTTAGATCATAGCTGGTGACACAATCAGAGAAAACATGTACAGTATAGCCAGCTTTCCGCATGTTGAAACAAGTGGACTTCACACAAGCGGTAGCATCGGCACCAGCGATATAGAACTCTGTGATTCCGTTTTCCGCAATGAACGTCGCAAACGCCTCACTCGTCAATGCGTTACTCTTTGTCTTCACAAAGATATTGTCTGAAACCACCTTCAGTTCTGGTGCCAACTCTTCGCCACGAGTACCTGGCTTGAAGGAACGTGTACCGGCGGTGATGTTGTTGTGCTTGATATAGACAACGTGCATACCCTCAGATACAGCCCATTCGATAGCAGCATTGATGTTGTCAATGATGTCGCGGTAGTGTTTCGTGATGTCGTTTTGGATATCGATAACGACAAGTGCTTTTGTATTCATATTATTTTCACTATTAATTATTATCTATCGACCTCTATTCTCATTTCACAATCTGTCCCACCACCCAAGATGGAATGACAAAGCGTTACGATGAAGCGCTTGTCTTTCCATAAACTGTGCAGCGAATAAATCACACACACAGTTTTTCCCACATTCCGAGAAGAATGCAGACCGCTCCTCTGGGGAGAGCCGTGCTATACCTTTCTCGAATCCCTTAAACCAATTTGATATTTCCATGACGATAATTTTTTTAACCAGGAAAATAGCACCACGCTAAATTTATTATTCAACAAACGATCCTATCTCTATCAGGTTCCCATCAGGGTCGGCAACGTAGCAAGTGCGCTGTCCCCAAGGCTCTGTTGTTGGAGGGAGTACGGACTTTGCGCCATAGTTAAGAGCATTCTGATACTCTTTGTCAACATCGGCGAAAGATGGCACATCGAAGCTTAATTCCATTGTACCATTAAAACCTTCAGGATACTGGAATTTCTTTGAGACCATCTGCTCAAATGCACTACGTGGGAAGAGAATGATCCTATTGTTGCCAAGGAACATCTCCACATTTGGCTGTACACCATCCCATGAAGTGGTAAAACCAAAGGTTTTCGTATAGAAATCAACGGTTGCCTTATTGTTGTTTGTAAACAGTCCAACGGTGTTGAACGTAAAGCGGGGTTGTACGGCCAATGGCATCATCACGCCACACTGGTAATCGGGCGAATGGATGTCTGTGCCTTGATACCACTCCATGCAACAGGAATTCGGTGCCCATTTATACTCTGGATGTGCAGGTATCCACTCTTTGTGGAACTTCGTGTACTGCTCCTGAAAGGCGTTCATGCCACCCTCGAAATGCACCTTCAACCATCTGCCGCCATGAATGGGGAACAGCTGCATTCCTTCCGGTACGTCGCCCCCTTTATAGATACCGCCAATGACGTAGGTGAATTTGTTCTTGCTGCAAGTTCCAAAGTTCTGCTCGGCACAAGTCGCGCAATTGTGGTTGGGAATGTCGCAGGTACAAAGTCCGAACTCACCAACACCATTGTCGAAGGCAGCCTTCTGATAGTCGTTGGGTGTTTGTTTCTCAAACACTACAGGCTTGATAATCTTTTCCACATACTCGCCCCAGAACTTAGGACATTCTTCTTTCGCCTCGTTAAAGGCAATCTTCTTGGCAATGCCAATAATCTGCACATCGTGCAGTTCAATAATCTCGTGTTTCATATTTTTATTTGCGCATTGTTTGTTCACCTCGCTTTGTCATCTCTTCGGCAAAAGCCTGTTCACCGTTCTCGCGGATGTAACGGATGCAGGCGGGTCGGTCACTACGGAAGACTAATGCGAAGAACTTTCCTATCAGATTATTATGAAGCCGACAATCCTTGACGTCCGTCTTGCACTCGGCACAGGTATGGATACCCTTTTCCATACAACACTTGCGGATTTTGCACCATGATGCCTTTTCGTTTTCATGACAGCCAGGACACTTGCCCATGCGATATTTCTTGCACGCTCCGCAGTAGAGTCCGCATGCCGCAATCATTTTTGTATTAACTTCAATTGCCTTCATAAGCTTATTCTTTTATGAATGTCCTCAACTTGTCGTTGAACATATCAGGCTGCTCCATGTGGATGAAGTGTCCGCAAGTGGTCAGTTCAGTATAGTCGAGGTTAGGATAGAGGTATTCCATCTTCTGCTTGTTGTCTGGATCAAGGCCACTGTTCTGTGTACAGATGACCATGACGAGCAGTGTGATGGCACGTCCGTTCCACCATTTCTTTTCAATAAGGTTCTGCATAGTGCTCGAAGCCACATACTGGGGTGTCTTGGGCATCACCGACATGGCATAGTCGTTTATTTCCTGAGGCGTTTCCTTGCCAGCCAATGACGATACAAAGCCCGCAATCACCTCGCGACATTCCGGACCGTCGAACGCATGTCCGAACTGATTGACCGCTTCAATATATTCCGGAGTCTCTGTACCATCATAGAAACAATATACGCCGTCAACATCTACCAATGCACCTTGATGATTGGTTGCCATCAGTGTCTGCCGACATACGGGCGTACCAAGACTATGACCTACGAAGACAGCATCCTTGATATTGTTTACATTCAGCACTTCATCAATTACATGGGCAAAGAAGTCGAGCGTGTATTCCACATGCGGTTTATCGCTCTGCCCATACCCCGGAAGGTCGATGAACACGAGTTGCAGGTCTTTCTCATCACGGAATGCCTTAAACTGCTTTTCCCAAGTGTTCATGTCGCAACCGAAGCCGTGAACGAAACAGATGGTCTTAGTGTCAGAGCCGTCCGACTCATTCCAGATTTTGTAATGTACGCGTATGCTGTCATCGACAGTTACGTATTCAGACTTTAATTCGCTGAGCGTCTGCGGCTGTTTGGTACAACTGGCCAGCAACAGCGCGAATAACAAATATAAAACTGTTCTTTTCATTTCCGTATCTTCAGATTATACTCATTTTAATTATTTATCGTTTGACTTTGCAAAGGTACAAATGGTTGCTGGAATAGTCAAGAATCTGGGATATTCTGTTCGGTTCTGTGACGAGTGGTATTGTTTTCAACAACGTGCTGCGCACGATGATTGAGTTTTAATTAAAATCGCAAATCATTTGGGTTGAATAATAAATATGTATATCTTTGCAAATATTCTAAATTATTCAAGCAATATGAAAAAACTGAAGTGTTAAGTGAAGAGTGTAATCGTTCGGCTTGCCGAAAGGCTACGGGTAGGCGAGCTATGCTCGGGAGGATGAAGTATTAGACGCAAAATATTCGCAAAATTTATCACAAAATCTTATTCAAATAAAGTATTTTCATTTCTGGTTTTGCGAACGATTTTATGACAATTCTTGCTTTGCAAAAATAATAAACTTAAGAACTTAAGAACTCAAGAACTCAAGAACTTAAAAACTCAAAACACATGAGAAGATTTGCTTTTCTCCTTTTATTGTGGGTTGCGACATTATGTCTGAGAGCTCAGATGACGATGTCGTTCCCTTCTGTAACAGGTGTCAGTACAAGGTCGTTGACTACTGGTGCTACGCTTGTGGAGTTTCCGGAGACAGTGGATCTTTCGACTGTGATGTCGGGCGTTACCGTTCAGGTTGGTGGCTCTGTTGTGTCGAATAGTGACATTACTCCTGATCCGTCAACTCTCAGCCTTACGGATGACGAGGAAGTGACGTTTGTATATAACGGCTCTACCTATTCTTTCCATTTCTCCAAAGGAAAGTATTTCACTGTGGTGATGATGTCCGACCAGCATACCGCACAGAGCGGTCACGACGGAACGAGCGTGGCTAATCTGAAGTCTTATGTTTCGCGGATTGCTGGTATGGGCAGTTCTGGAGGACTGAAGTTCGAGTTCAATTCGCTTCCGGGTTATGTGCCTACATGCGACCTTGTTCTCGGACTCGGTGACATGGACGGCGACAGTGAGAAGTCGGGTGAGAATTATAAGAATGCCCATGCTGGTTTTGCGGATGCCAATATCCCCTTTATTACTATATGCGGCAACCATGACCTTGTTCCTGACTACTGGACGGGAACAAATCCAGACAAGGGACTTACGTGGGGATGGAATGACGGAGGTTCTTACTGCAACGATATAGCGCGTGGCATAGTTGAGGACTATTGCGAGAATGCAATGTCGAATGGCTGGATTACCGACTACGAGCAGATTGTTGACGGGTCGATCCATACTCAGGTGAAACCGTTTACGTTCAAGTTCAACGGTGTACGTTTCTACATGGGACAGACTTATTGGTTCCAGAAAACGTATGACAAACCACAGATGTTGTCTTCTGCCAAATACTATGCCCCCGACGGTGTTGTGGATGCTTTTGAGGAATTCGTAAATGCGCACAAGGATGAGGCTTCGGTATTTGCGCAGCATTATCCGCTGGTGGCTGGCAGCGACTGCGACCGCTGGTGGCTCGACCAGAACGATGTAGGTCTGTATATCAAGACTGTGAACGCCTCTGCCTACGGCACTGATCAGGACTTAGGCAAATGGACAACGGATGCAACCGCACGCAACTTCGCAAAGATGAAAAAGGACAAGTATGCCGAGATTATGAAGCTTACGCCTAACCCTGTGCATTTCTCCGGTCACGTCCATTCTTTCTGTGAATATACATACGATGGTATTAAGGACTATACTGTTGCATCACCGGGACGCGACGACGGAGGTCTTGCCGGTGTGTTTATTGTGCTGTGCAAGGCTGGCAAAGGTGTGGTTGAGGTTAAGCAGGCTCATGTAAGCAGTGACTTTGTTGCCAACACGCTTGATACTCAGGTGGCACCGCTTGACAAACGCACAGAGACGGTAGCGGACAATACCGATGTTACAAGCTGGCTCGGTTCTAACGCATCGTTTTCGGCTGCTAACGGCACACAGATGGCAAACTATGCTAACATATATCGGCAGCCGGAATGGAATGTGCATGTTGCCTCCCACGTTACTACCGGTAACCGTCAGTATATCCACCTTTGCCGCCGTGTGGATGACGGACAGTCGCAAAGCCTGTATATCAGGGCGAAATGGGGAGTTGCACCGATATGCGAACAGGTGTCACGTCAGGTGTTATTGCCGAACGGAACATACACATTGAAATTCAAGATGAAGCAGACACTCACTTCACCTAAGGCAAATCTCTGCTACTGTGACATTGACGGAACTCGTACATATTTCACCTCAGGCAGTTCGTGGACGCAGAAGAGCCAGACATTCACCGTGGAAGGTAACGGCCTGTTCACTCTTTCCTTCGGATTTGTCGGGGGAGAGGGTACCAACGAATGTAATGTGTCGGTTGCCAATGTTCAATTGATTTGCAATTCGTCAGACGCACCCAATTCCATATCACTCAACGAAGCAAAGAGAATAAGCAAAGAGATATACGACCTGCAGGGACGCCGAGTGGCTGTGCCTGACAAAGGACTCTATATCGTCGGAGGCAGGAAAGTGCTGATTCAATGATTATACAAACTAACTAACACAACTAAACAGGATTTCTATGAAACGATTGATTCTCATATTAGCGCTGATGCAGACTGCGCTGATGCAGGCGCAAAGCCCCACTGAAGGAGTTTTGACTCAGGACTTCGTCGCGGAAAACGTGATGCAGGACGACTTGCTGCAGATGCTGGCGAATTTCTCCAAATACATGAAGGATGACTTCCAGGACTGCCAATACCCAAACAGCAGGGACGAGGTGTGCGGATGCTTCAAGGGTGAGGCAACGATGAAGAGCAACGAACAGGGCGTGCGTCCGAACGCTGACCTGAGCATGATTTGCGCCTTCCTCGTGAAGTACGGGAAAGGGGCTGGAGTGGCATTGCCAAGCGGTGTGACATGGAACGACCTGGAGTCGATGGCAATGAAATCGCTGGTGTTTGCCTACAGCACCCACAAGGCCAACAAACTGAAAGTGTGCAGCGGCGGTGACTACTGGGGATCGACCAGCACGAGTGACCATGTGTGGGAATCGAGCCTCTGGGCTATGTCGGTGGCCTACAGCGCATTCTTCCAATGGGACAAACTATCGGAGGCTCAGCGCGGATATATCTACAATCTGCTGAAGGCGGAGTGCAACTACGAACTCTACCGCTCCATTCCTACAGGCTACGCTGGTGATACCAAGGCGGAGGAAAACGGATGGGAAGTGGATGTGCTGGCTGCTGCATTGGGACTCTTTCCCGACGACGAACTTGCTCCGCAGTGGTTTGAGAGAATGAGGGAGTTTGCCATCAACTGCTATTCACACGAGGATGATGCCAAGAACAACACGGTGGTTGATCCTGACTACAACAGCAAGACCGTTGCCCAGCTCTATAAGGGGCAGAACCTCTATAGCGACTACACGCTGCAGAACCACAATATGTTCCATACATCGTACCAAAATGTGGTGATGCAGGAACTGGGTGAGGCTGCACTTGCCCTGAAGATGTTCCAGATGGGTGTGAAAGGTGAGGAGAAATGGAAAAGCAATGCCTTGATGCACAACAATCAGGAGGTGATGGACGAGGTGATGAACTGGCTGGCAACGAGCGACGGCGAACTGGCAATGCCCAACGGCAACGACTGGAGCCTCTTCCTCTTCGACCAAATCACCAGCTACTCTACTCAGGCTTGCTTCCAGCGCGATGCCAACGCCCTGCTGCTGGAGAACCTCGCATACAAGAATATCAAGGCGCGTCAGACCACAACCACCGACGGCTCGTGGCTGCTGCGTGCCGATGTCGGTGCGCGACGTATGGGTGTGGAGGCTCACCGAGTGATGATGACATGGCTCATGCACAATGTGATGCCTACAGCAGAAATGCAGGCTCCGACATGGGAAGAATTCCAGAAGAAGTTCAGCAAGACCAAGTATTTCCCGACTCAGAACATAGTAAGAAGCATGACGAAAGACCGCTTCACCTGCTTCTCATGGAACGAAGGGCTGAAAGACTACTCGGGCGTGATTGTCCCCAACGACATCTCGACTGCAAAGATAATGGTGCCGTTCCGTACCCACAACACTGGCAACATCCTCGGCACATACAGCCGTAGCGACAATACAGCCGTGATTAAGGGACGATATACTTTCTTCGACGACGCTTATGCCATGAACGGAAAGATTATGGCTAACGGAGGACAGATACCACAGGCGTTCGCAATGTACTCCACGAGCGGCAATGCAGTCATCCTGATAGATGCGCTGAAGGCAAACTCTGCAACGAGTGTGTCGGCAGAGCAGGGCGGAATGATGGGTATCTCAATGGATGAATTCACAAACCTCACCCGTACTATATATTATGAAGGAGGACAGATGACGGTTGACGGAACAATCATGAAGACATGGAGGAGCGAGTGGGCAAATATCGACAACGCAATAGGTTTTGTGTGCAAGAAAGCGAATAATCAAATGGGTTTCGGCGACCGCTCTAACAACAACTCCATCATGACGGCAAAGATATATCCGTCGTTCTCCAACTCCTCAAGCAGCGTGGGCACGAAGATGAACCATATCCGCAACTTCGTGTATTACTGCAATGTGGATGCTGAGGCAACAAAGGTTCTTTGCGAAGGAGTGCAGGATCTCACTCTTCTTGGCTCATGGCCGGAAGGCTGGCACGGTGTGGTTGCTCCTGATCCTGACGGCACTCAGTACATGCTACTGTCGAACCTCTTTGCACAGGACAATACTCCATGGACAGACCTGAGCATAAGCTGTCCGCTGGGCGCACCGATATTTACACAGAACACGGCAATTGCCAATGGCGTTTCCACCGCTACATTTACTTGTAAGCAGAATATGCACATTGCCAACGAATTCAAGGTGTTCGTAGCTGGTGCACAGTCTTTGACGGCTATTCAGGCTGAAGGTGACAGCCGTGCTGTTTATCTGAAGAACAATCTTTTATCTGAGCAGATGGTTACCGTTACTATTATTAATGCATCGGGTGAGCAAGTGACAGACAATGTGATGGTTCCAGAATCAGGCACAATTCTTGTCTCACTTTCAGATAACAAGATAACCGCTACGAAAGCGGATTTTCCTCAAGGTGACACCGAGGTGGAGGGGGTTGATGTCACCGCTGAATATCTGCAGAACCCCTCGTTAGAAGTTGATGACGTCAATACTCTCACTGCCGAGAATAATAGCAATGACGGACTTCGTGGCTATAAGGTTGCGGCTCCGGCAGGATGGACGAGAACCGGCAGCGATGTGGTTTCGCTCATAGTCAATGCCAACTGCTACACAGACAATAACTTCGGTAAGGTCACAACTCTGGCTGACGGTTCGCAGGCTTATTATATGCGAATGGGGTGGAGCACAGGGACCACTTCTCTCTCCACAGCCACTTCCACTCTGCCCGCAGGCAAGTATCGTTTCTCGATTGACCACCGTAGCGGCTATGCCAACTCTGCCGCATCGTCTTTTGCAGTCAATGTAGCGGGAATCAAATCTGAATCCGTTACCTTCACCACAGGCGGTGCCTCTTTTTTCGAAACTGCTGAATGGGAAACCACAAGTGCGGATTTCGAACTGACGGAGCCTGCAGCTGTTCCCGTTGTTATCAGCTTCGATTGGCTTTCGGGCGGCAGTTGCATCATGTTCGACAATGTGCGCCTACTGAGTTTCGCACCACAGGAAGAAGTCGGCGTGACCTCTCCTTCTGGACAAAGAAAGGCGACTTCTTCTGTGATATATGACATGGCAGGACGACCTGTAGGTACATATACTCAAGGATTAAGCAATTCGCTAAAACATGGATTTTATATTATTGATGGACACAAAATAATAATCAAATAACACTTTATTATCACAATTACAATGAAAAAACTAATGACTTTGGCTGCCTTTTTGGTGGCAATGACACTGGGTGCTAATGCCCAGAAACCAATTAAGAAAGCTCCGGCAGGAGGTAAGGCCATCAGTAACGAACTAATAGGAATCTTCTTCGAGGATATCAGTAGCAGTGCTGACGGTGGACTTTATGCAGAACTTGTTCAGAACGGATCGTTTGAGTTCAACACCTCTGAACGTGATGGATGGGGACCTGGTACAGCTTGGTCTTTCCAACGCCCGGGACACTCTCTTGGTTACATGAAACCACGTATGGACAATCCTCTCAACGAGAACAATCCTACTTACATGCGTATTCATATCGAACGTGTGAAGGAGTATTATGACTACAAAGGATGGAAAGGCGTTGGTCTGCAGAATAAGGGTTATGACGGAATCAGCGTTAAAGCTGGTGAGAAATACGATTTCTCTGCATTCTTCCGCAATATGAACCGTCAGGACGACAAGGATATCCGTATTGCTCTGGTTCAGCCACAGGGATGGGGCAAAGATCCTAAGGTGATCGCTGAGACTGCCATTAACGTGAATGCAGTGGAGTGGGAACGCTATGGTGCGGAACTTGTTCCTTCGGAAGACTGCAAGGATGCAGAACTTCTGATTCTGGTGCTGACTCCTGGTGATATCGATATCGATGAAGTGTCACTTATGCCACAGGATACATTCAAGGGTCATGGACTCCGTAAAGACCTGGCTCAGGCTCTTGCCGACCTTCATCCTAAGTTCATGCGCTTCCCTGGCGGATGTGTGGTTCACGGTGGTGGTGACGGTTTCTGGAATACCTATCGCTGGAAGAACACCCTCGGTCCTCGTCAGCAGCGTGTCGGTCTGAAGAATACATGGGGCTACCACCAGAGTATGGCTCTTGGATATTATGAGTACTTCCTCTTTTGCGAGGACCTTGGTATGCAACCCCTCCCAATCCTTCCTTGCGGAGTAAGTTGTCAGGGAACCAACGGTGGTTGGAGTATGAAGGATCAGGCTCAGGATGTAGTGCCAATGGACGAGATGGACGAATGGGTAAACGATGCTCTTGACCTTATCGAATGGGCAAATGGTGATGAAACCACCACATGGGGACGTGTACGTGCTGCCGCAGGTCACCCTGAACCATTCAACCTCAAATACCTCGGTATCGGTAACGAAGAACGCATCTCTCCCGAGTTCTGTGAGCGTTTCCGCTATATGTACAAGAAAATCCATGAGGCTCATCCGGAAATCGTAATCGTGGGTACGGCAGGTCCCGGTTCACATCCAGGTAATCCTGACCTTGAGAACGGATGGAAACTGGCAGAGGAACTGGATATGCCTCTCATCGATGAACACTATTACGAACCAAACACATATTTCCTTAACAAACGTCAGTACGACAGCTATCCACGCAATCGTAAGACTAAGGTTTATCTGGGAGAGTATGCTGCGAAGGACAAGAAACTTATCGATGCTCTTGCAGAAGGACTTTATCTCCTCCACGTAGAACGCAATGGAGACGTTGTTGCAATGACCAGCTATGCTCCTCTCTTTGCTCGTAAGAACGCGACTAACTGGAATCCGGACCTTATCTATTTCGACAACGAACGTCCGTACCTCACCTGCAGCTACTATGTGCAGCAGCTCTTCGGTCTCTCCAGTGGAGATTATTACTATGGCGACTGTGTGAAGTTTGACGGTGATGCAGCTGATGTTATCCAACCTGCAGAAAACAGCCACTATGGTCAGTCGGTTGTGCTCAACACCAAGACCCGTCAGCTGTTTGTGAAAATCTGTAACGCAAGTGCAGAACAGAAGACAGGAACCATTGACCTGTCACGCTTCAAATCACTCAAGTCTGTAGCAACCAGAACTACACTCGCAGGTAATGCAGACGATGAGAATAACTACGATGCACAACCCATCGCTCCCGTAAAGGAAACAATTAAGATGAAAAAGAAGATGAACTTTGTGATTGAACCTTATTCATTCATTATGCTCGAAGTTGCAATGTAATTTCATCAGATTTTCATTCTATCCAATAACAGAGAACCCTTAGGACCGAAATGGTCTTGAGGGTTCTCTTTTTTTATGCTTTTGCTGAGAAACGCCCCACTTTTATGTAAAAATGAAAACTGTTGATTTTGAGAGGAAAAAGAGTTTTAAACATGGTGTTGAAAACTTTTTTCAAAATTTTTTATAATTTTTGTGGGGAAATGTGGGGAATTTTTGTACATTTGCAAAAATTTGATGCAAAAACTCTCTGCATTGCACAAAATGATGGTGCGTTGTGGAGACAAAAACCGTTTAGATACGACTAAAGTTCAAAGGAAATGAGATTCATAGGTGACTATCCAGCAAAGACCGATGCCAAAGGACGCGTGTTCCTGCCGGCTGCATTGCGCAAGATGCTCAGTGCGGCAGGAGAGGAGCGTCTGGTTCTTCGTGCGGATTTGTTCCAGCAGTGTCTGGTTCTCTATCCTGAGAGCTTGTGGGAAGAGATGCTCGACGAAATGCGCATGCGTCTTAACCGCTGGAATGGTCAGCATCAGACAATGATGCGTCAGTTTGTGGCTGAAGCTGAGATTGTGGAACTCGACAGCAATGGTCGTTTCCTGATTAACAAACGCAAGTTGCAATATGCGAAGATTGATCAGGATGTGCGATTCCTTGCAGTTGACGACCATATTGAAGTATGGGCTAAAGACCAACTGGAAGCTCACCTCGCTACATCTGATTCTCTGGGTGACAACCTGCAGGAACTGATGGGAAAAGGGAGTGAAGAATAATTTTTAATTTTTAATTAGTCTTTTTCTTTTGGAGCGGGAGATTGTATACCATGTGCCTGTGATGCTTAATGAAAGCGTCGATGGATTGGATATCAAGGCAGGAGGAGTGTATGTTGACGTCACATTTGGCGGAGGCGGACACTCGAAAGAGATTCTGAGCCGTATCCATAAGGCTGGTAGCGGACATCTCTATTCATTTGATCAGGATGCTGATGCAGCAGACAATGCGGAAATGATGGATTCGGATTCATGTTTCACATTCGTGAGAAGCAATTTCCGCTATTTGAAGAATTTCCTGCGTTATTACGGTGAAGAGCAGATAGACGGCCTGCTTGCAGACCTGGGTGTTTCATCTCATCATTTCGATGACAGCGAACGCGGCTTTTCATTTCGCTTCGACTCCAAACTGGATATGCGCATGAATCAGAGCGCACGACTCACAGCAGCTGATGTGGTAAACACCTATAGCGAAGAGCAGCTGGCTCAGGTACTCTACCTCTATGGAGAACTACGTCAGAGCCGCAAGTTGGCTTCAGCAATAGTCAAGGCTCGTCAGAAAAACCCTTTGCAGACAGTCGGACAGTTTATAGATGTCTTGCCAGGAATGAGCAACGAAGGCCAGCAGAAGAAAGACCTCGCAAGAGTGTTTCAGGCATTGCGCATAGAAGTGAACCATGAGATGGATGCATTGCGAGATATGCTAAACCAGGCAGTGGAGATGTTGCGTCCGGGTGGCCGTCTGGTGGTGATTACATACCATTCGCTTGAGGACAGAATCGTAAAGAATATGATGCGTACAGGCAACTGTGACGGACAGGAACAGAAAGATTTCTTCGGAAGAATCAGTGTCCCCTTGCGCTTGGTGAACAATAAAGTGATTATTCCTTCTGCAGAAGAGCAGACAAATAATCCTCGTAGCCGCAGTGCGAAACTGAGAGTCGCAGAGCGTATATGAGAAGATTAAATAATTGCGTATATGGCTAAAAAAGAACTACAAAATACAGATTCCTTTGACGAAATGAAACGTCGTGCATTGGAAGATTATGAATCAGAAGACGTCGATGATGCTGTCGTGCCCGATGACGATGAGGAAGAAGAGGATGATGAAGAAAATGCCGAAGAAGAGGAAAATGAGGTGATAGAAGAAGAGGTAAAGGAGAAAGAGAAGGAAGACAAAGAGGAAAAGAAAGAGAGAAAGGCTCGTACGAAAAAAGATCAGCATGAAAAGGAAATAAAGGAGACGATAGAGAAGTACACTGATGATGAGGATCTGAAAGAGGATAAATTCGGACATGTTTCCCTTCGCTCAATCATTGGAGGTGATATATTCCAAAGCCGCTTTTTCCTTAAGCAGATTGCTTTCATCTTCTTTGTGGTGATTCTTCTGCTTCTTTATACCGGAAATCGTTATGCAAGTCAGCAGGACATCATAACCATAGACTCGCTGGAACTGCAGTTGCAGGAAGAGCGCTATAAGGTCCTCACTCAATCGAGTGAACTAACCAACGCTACTCGTCAGTCAAAAGTTGAGGAACAACTCCTCGAAATGGGTGATACAACGCTGTTCTCATCACATACTCCTCCATTTGAGATAAAAAGCGAAAGCCCCTCAGATGTCACCAAGGAAGAGTGATGGTAACCCGATAAGAGATGATAAAAAAGTAAAAATGATAATAAACATTTTCTCGAGTGAAATTCGATAAGAAATACATATCAGGGAAGTTCCCGTTTATAGTTGCGCTTGCAATCCTTGCCGCAATCGGAATACTCTATTTCATGCTGAAAACTATGACTGTTGATCGTGAGAAATGGATGAAGGAGCGCTTTGAGAACTATAACGGTGAAAGAGACAGCGTGCCTAAACCCCCAATGCGCGGAAATATCCTTTCTGCCAATGGAGAACTGATGGCAAGCAGCCTGCCTAATTATAAGGTGCATTTCGATTTTATGGCAGGAATCCCGAAAGACACATCTGATCCCAAGCTCCATCATCAGCGTGATTCGCTTATTCAGATGCGCGATTCTATGATTCTCGCCAATCTTGACACCATATCTACGGGACTGGCAGACATCTGTCCCGCACTTGATGCCAAAGGATATCGCGAACACATTCTCAAAGGAATGCAGAAGAGAGCACGTTACTTCGACATCTGCCCCGGCTATATATTAAATTATGTGCAGTTCCAGCAGCTCAAGCAACTGCCGATATTCAATATGAAGAACAAATACCAGAGCGGTCTTGTGGATTCAATCCGTCACAACCGCAAGAGACCATTCGGCTCTCTTGCAAGTAAAGTGCTGGGAAGACTGAGCGGACAGACTGGTGAACCTATCTATGGCCTTGAGCGTGCATATGACTCTCTGCTTAGAGGAGAGAATGGTCTCGTAAGACGCAGACGTATTCGCGGAAGAAACATTGAAATCGTAGACCGTGAGCCTGTTAACGGATATGACCTCGTTTCTACTATTGACGTGTCGTTGCAGGATGCCTGTGAGAGTGCATTGCGTAAACGCCTGATTGAAACCGATGCTGAATTCGGTGTGGTTATCCTTATGGAAACCGCAACAGGAGACGTTAAGGCAATGGTGAACCTTGAGCGTGACTCTGCGGACAGAACTTCGTACTATGAGCGTTCAGACTACGCAATGGGTGCGGCAATGGAACCTGGTTCTACATTCAAGACGGCATCGATAATGGTGGCTCTTGATGACGGAGAAATAGATATCAACGATGTAGTAGATACGGGCAATGGAGTTTGCAAGATGTACGGATTGTACATGAAAGACTCTGGTTGGAATACCTACGGAGGTTATGGAGTGATTGACGTGGCGCACGCCATGATACACTCTTCTAACGTTGGAGTTAGTAAACTGATCGATGCTCACTATCATAATCAACCAGAGAAATTTATTGCAGGACTGAAGCGTGTGGGTATTGGTACACCGCTTGGCATCCCTCTTCGTGGTGTGCGTAATCCTCTGATCCTCGGACCAAAGGAAAACAAACACTGGGCAGGTCCGTCAATTCCGTGGATGTCGATTGGCTATGGTGCATTGATTCCGCCAATTCAGACATGTACATTCTATAATGCCATTGCCAACGGTGGAAAAATGGTACGTCCTCGTTTTGCAAAAGGTATTTCCAGAAATGGAGAGATGGTTGAGGAATTCCCTGTTGAAGTTATAAAAGAACAAATCTGTAAGCCAAAAACGTTGGAACAGATTCAGAATATCCTCAAGCAAGTGGTTAACGACCCTCGTGGCACAGGAAAGAAAGCCCGTAGTAAGTTCTTCAGCGTATCTGGCAAGACGGGAACTGCGCAGGTGGTGGTGAACGGAAGCTATCGCGGAGGTATGCACTTCGTGTCATTCTGTGGCTATTTCCCATCTGACCAGCCTAAGTATACTTGTATAGTCAATATACAGACACGTATTGGCGGTGCATCGGGTGGTGGATTCTGCGGACCTGTATTTAGCGAAATTGCAGACAGGGTTTACTCCAAAGTCGTGACTGCTGATGTAAGTACGGCACGAGACTCCACTTCTGTGCTCGTTCCGAACGTGAAGACTGGAAATGTGGATGCAGCGAAGGGTGTGCTTGACTTCCTTCAAGTTCCTAATAATTCTTCGTCGCTGAAATCAAAGTTCGCGACTGCTGCACGCTCTGACAACTCTGTAGTATTCACAACGCTCCACACTGACTCATCTACAGTCCCTAATTTGGAGGGAATGGGTGCGCGTGATGCAATTTTCGCAATCGAAAGCAGAGGCATGAAAGCCAAGGTTCACGGTAAGGGCAAGGTTCATTCTCAAAGCATTGCTGCAGGAACAAAGATAAAACCTGGAAGAACTATAGTAATAGAACTAAATTAATAAGACAAATATGAAACTCTCAGAACTTGTACAAAGACTGAAACCCTTGAAGATTCAAGGTAATGCAGATGTTAACGTATTGGGTGTGGATATCGATTCGCGTAAAGTGCAATCGAACCATTTGTTTATCGCTGTGCGAGGCACTCAGGCAGACGGTCACAACTATATCGGCCGTGCAATCGAAGCCGGTGCATCGGCTGTGGTTTGTGAACAGATACCAGAATCTGCTCCTGAAAATGTGACATTTGTGCAAGTTGACAACTCCGAACAGGTTGTAGGCGAAATAGCCACAACATTCTTCGGACGTCCTTCTGAGAAAGTGAAACTCGTAGGTGTTACCGGTACGAACGGAAAGACCACGATTGCCACTACGCTTTATAACCTGTTCCGTGCGTTGGGATACAAATGCGGACTTCTGTCCACGGTTTGTAACTATATTGACGGAACGGCTTTGCACACTGATCATACCACTCCCGATCCTATCACTCTTAACGAGTTGCTGGCGCAGATGGTTGAGGCAGGTTGTGAATATGTGTTCATGGAAGTCAGCTCACACTCTGTTGTTCAGAACCGTATAGGCGGACTGAAGTTTGTTGGTGGCCTCTTTACAAACCTGACCCGTGACCACTTGGACTATCATAAGACATTTGAGAACTATCTTCATGCAAAGAAGCAGTTCTTCGACCAACTGCCGAAAACTGCATTTGCAATTACGAATGCAGATGACAAGAACGGTATGGTTATGGTTCAGAATACCAAGGCAACTGTTCGCACATATTCAGTGCAGCAGGAAGCGGATTTCAAGGCTAAGATTCTGGAGTGTCACTTCGAGGGAATGTATCTGGAAATCAACGGGCAGGAAGTCGGAGTTCAGTTCGTGGGTAAATTCAATGTGTCGAATCTGCTTGCGGTGTACGGCGCAGCAGTCATGCTGGGTGAAAAGCCTATGAATGTGCTTGTGGCAATGAGTGCAATGAAGCCTGTAAGCGGACGTCTTGAGTCAATCCGTTCTCCGCAGGGATATACTGCAATTGTGGATTATGCTCATACGCCAGACGCACTTGAAAATGTGCTTCGTGCAATTCATGGTGTGCTTTGCGGAAAAGGCAAGTTGATTACAGTTTGCGGAGCAGGTGGAAACCGCGATAAGGGAAAGCGTCCGCTCATGGCTCAGGAGGCTGTAAAGCAGAGTGACAAAGTTATTATTACTAGTGATAACCCTCGTTTCGAGGAACCACAGGACATCATCAACGACATGCTCGCAGGTCTGGATGCAAAACAGATGAAGAAAGTTCTGTCGATTGTTGATCGTCGCGAAGCCATCCGTACTGCATGTATGATGGCAGAGAAAGGTGATGTAATCCTGGTTGCAGGCAAGGGTCACGAAGATTATCAGGAAATCAAAGGCGTAAAGCACCATTTCGACGATAAGGAAGTGCTGCGCGAAGCAATGGAGGAATAATATATGCTATACCATCTATCACAATTTCTTGACGAATTAAACATACCTGGTGCAGGTATGTGGAGCTATGTTTCGTTCCGTTCACTTCTTGCGCTGATGTTCTCGCTTATCATCTCGATGTGGACAGGCAAGGCGTTCATAACATATATGAAGCGTAAACGCCATATCGAAAAGGCCCGTAGCGCAGAAATTGATCCGTTTGGCGTAAAGAAAATCGGAGTGCCATCGATGGGTGGTATCGTCATTGTCGGTGCTGTGGTCATACCTGCACTGTTGTTGGGCAAACTGACGAATGTGTATATGATTCTGCTTATAGCTACAGTGCTATGGTTCGGTCTCCTTGGCTTCTTGGACGACAGAATCAAACTGCATGGCAACAAGGATGGTATGAAACCGCGTTACAAGCTGCTTGGACAGTTTGCCTTGGGAATTGTCATCGGTGTAACTCTCTGGCAAAGTCCCCAGGCTGTGGTCAGTGAGCAGGTTAGCCAGAAGGTTGAGGCTGGACAGATTGTTTATGAGAAGAGTGAGGCGAGAAAGTCTACCGTGACTACTGTGCCATTTGCCAAGAATAACAACCTCGACTATTATGAAGCATTCAGTTGGGTTGGTGACGGCAAAACACAACGAGCGCTCGGGTGGATTCTGTTTGTACTGGTTACTACGTTCGTGATTATGGCTGTTTCCAACGGTGCCAATCTTAACGACGGCATGGACGGAATGTGTGCCGGTAATGCGGCAATCATAGGAACGGCCCTTGGCATACTTGCCTATGTGTCGGGCCATATTAAGTTCGCAAGTTACCTCAATGTGATGTATATTCCGGGAAGTGAGGAAATAGTGGTGTTCCTCTGTGCTTTTATAGGAGCTTTGATTGGTTTCCTGTGGTACAACACTTATCCTGCCAAGGTGTTTATGGGCGATACTGGTAGTTTGGCGATTGGCGGTGTGATAGCCGTAACTGCAGTGATTATACACAAGGAGCTGCTTCTGCCGATACTTTGTGGAATCTTCTTTGTGGAGAGTTTGTCTGTGATTATCCAGGTGAGTACAGCGAAGTGGGGAACACGTCATGGTAAGAAACTGCGTGTATTCAAACGTACTCCTATCCACGACCATTTCCGCACTGCCCAGAGTGACTTATTGCCGGACGCAAAGTATTTTTTCAAGAAACCTACGTCACTCCTTCATGAGAATATGATTACATTGCGATTCTGGATTGTGAGCATTCTGCTTGCAGCAGTGACTATAATAACATTAAAGATAAGATAAGTGTAGGCGTATGAAGCGTATAGTGATTTTAGGAGCAGCGGAAAGTGGAGCCGGAGCTGCGGTGTTGGCTAAGAAGAAGGGTTTTGATGTCTTTGTTTCTGACCTTTCTGCCATCAAGGACAAATACAAGAAAATGCTCGACGAGCATGATATTCCTTGGGAGGAAGGACATCACACCGAGGAACTGATTCTTTCGGCTGATGAGATAATCAAAAGCCCTGGTATTCCAGATAAGGCTCCAATGGTGCAGAAGGTGAAGGTAAAAGGAATTCCCATTGTGAGTGAGATAGAGTTTGCCGGTCGCTACACCAATTCCAAGATGATATGTATTACCGGTTCCAATGGTAAGACAACAACAACCTCGCTCATCTATCATATTCTGAAGCAGGCAAACTATGATGTGGGTCTGGCGGGAAATATCGGAAACAGTCTTGCACTTCAGGTGGCAGAGGATCCTCATGAATACTATGTCATAGAACTCTCCAGCTTCCAGCTTGACAACATGTATGACTTCCGTGCCGACATAGCTGTGCTGATGAACATCACTCCTGATCACCTTGACCGCTACGATTTCAAGATGCAGAACTATGTGGATTCTAAGATGCGTATCACTCGCAACCAGACAGAGAAGGATGCGTTTATTTTCTGGAACGATGATCCGATAGTACGTCGTGAACTGGATAAATATAACCTCAAGGCTCAGCTCTATCCTTTCTCTGAGTTCCATGAGAGCGATGCGATAGCGTACGTGGAGGAACAGGAATATGTGATTGAAAAGCCGACTCCGTTCAATATGGAACAGGAAGAACTGGCACTCACAGGCAAGCATAATCTCTATAACTCCCTTGCAGCCGGAATCACTGCGGATATCGCAGGTGTGTCAAAAGATGACATACGTCGCGGACTTCAGAGCTTTGCAGGTGTGGAACACAGACTTGAGAAAGCTGGCAGGGTTCGTGGAGTAGACTTTGTCAACGACTCCAAGGCTACTAATGTCAATGCCTGCTGGTATGCTCTCGAAAGCATGAAACAACCCACAGTACTTATTCTTGGCGGTTTGGACAAAGGCAATGACTACAGTGAGATATACGACCTTGTCAGGGAAAAATGTATTGGACTTGTCTTCCTTGGAGTGGACAACACCAAACTCCATGCTAATTTTGACAACTTTGGTCTTCCAATCGTTGACGTAAAAAGCATGAAGGACTGTGTGGATGCATGTTATCGAATGGCTAAACCTGGTTCATGTGTGCTGCTTAGTCCATGCTGCGCAAGTTTCGACCTCTTCAAGAACATGGAGGATCGCGGTGAACAATTCAAGGAATGTGTGAAGAATCTGTAAATATGTGATATCCCGGCTATTCCGGAATACAACACTATCAACTATATGGGAAAGAAACTATCCGACTATCTGCAACTTAATATCTTCAAAGGCGACAAAGGCATTTGGATGATATACTTCCTGCTGTGCATGATATCGCTTGTTAGCATATACAGTGCGTCAAGCAACATGACCTTTAAGGTGGGGCATCACTGGGATCCTGTGGTCAATCAGGCGATGTTCCTCATTATGGGTTTTGTGGTTATTCTGACAATCATACGCATCCCTTGTAAGTATTTCAAGCTCTTGCCGATAATTGGTCTTCCTGTCACTGTGCTCATGTTGCTTTATGTCCTGGTTGCTCAGAAAGGGGTGAACGATGCGTCTAGATGGATAAGTTTGTTCGGTATGTCATTCCAACCTTCAGAATTGGCAAAGACTTTCCTTATACTCACAGTGGCTGTAATTCTTTCAAAGATGCAGAAGGAGGAAACTATAACCACTCGAAGAGGAAAACGCAGGGTGATACGTGCTACCAAGGGCGGACGCACAAAAGCCTTCAAGACGGTTTCGTTGCTGGCAATGTTCGTTTGTGGACTTATTGCCCCTGAGAATTTCTCTACAGCTGCAATGCTCTTCTTTGTTATCATGATTATGATGTTTATTGGCAACGTTCCGATAGACCTAATGGTGAAGGGCTTTTTGGGCTTGGTGGCAGGAGCAGTGCTGTTAGGTGCAGTGTTGTTATCTACTCCAGACGAGAAACTCGGAGGTTTTCGCCGTGCACTTACGTGGAAGCACCGTTTGGAGAAAAAACTCCATAAAAATCAGGCGGAAGACACTAAATCCACTTATGTGATGGACCAGAACCGACAGGTCTATACTTCACATATTGCTATTGCCAACAGCGGATTCATTGGACTTGGAGTGGGAAACAGTATAGAACGAGATTTCCTTCCGCATGCAGAGAGCGACTTTATCTATTCCATTATAGTTGAGGAGACGGGATTTATAGGTGGGCTTGTTGTAATCCTGCTGTATATAGCGCTTCTTGTACGAGTGGGGCGTATAGCCCAGAAATGCGACCGGTTCTTCCCGGCGTTCCTTGTCATAGGATTGGGAACCATGATGGTTCTGCAGGCTCTCGTCAATATGGCTGTGGCAGTTGGATGGGCACCTGTTACAGGACAGACGCTTCCTCTCATCAGTCATGGTGGAACATCTATTCTTATCACTAGTTTCAACATCGGTATGATACTGAGTGTTAGCCGATATGCAGAGAAGGTGGGTGAGACACAAAACGCTCCTGCTGAATTAGCAGCAGACAACGAAACAAGTGAATATTACAGCACCGAAGGTATTGCTTGAAAACAATATGATTTTTTTGTTGAAAAAACGCATAAAAAATTATGCGCTAAATCAATAAAAATCGTATCTTTGCAGATTATAGGGAATTAAATAATTGAAAGGGCATTTATATGGGAAAAGAAGAGAAAAATCCTTTACGAGTGATTGTAAGCGGAGGTGGCACAGGTGGTCACATTTTTCCTGCTATCTCAATAGCAAATGCCATACGTGATATACGTCCCGATGCTGATATTCTTTTTGTCGGAGCGCTTGGACGCATGGAAATGCAGCGCGTGCCTGCTGCAGGCTACCGCATAGAAGGACTACCTATTGCTGGCTTTAACCGCAAAAATCTGTTTAAGAACTTTAGCGTACTGCTCAAAATCCTCAAGAGCCAGCGTCTGGCTAAAAAGATAATCCGTGACTTCAAACCTCAGGTTGTTGTCGGAGTAGGAGGCTATGCCAGCGGACCTACACTCAAGGTTGCCGCCAAGATGGGCATTCCTACATTGTTACAGGAGCAGAATTCCTATGCGGGAGTCACCAACAAACTTCTCGCAAAGTCTGCACGTCGCATTTGTGTGGCTTACGATGGAATGGAACGTTTCTTTCCTGCTGAAAAAATCATCAAGACAGGCAACCCAGTTCGCCAGAATCTACTCGACAATAAAGTTTCAAGAGACGAAGCCATAGCACATTTCGGACTTGATCCAAAGCGCCGCACCATCCTTATTATCGGTGGAAGTCTCGGAGCAAGAACCATGAACGAAAGCGTGCTGCAGCATCTTGAAGATATCCGCCGCAATCAGCAGGTTCAGTTTATTTGGCAGACAGGTAAATACTATAGCCAGCAGATCAGTGAGGCACTTGCCAAGGAAGATTCTGTAGAAAACCTCTTTGTTACAGATTTTGTAAGCGATATGGACAAGGCTTATGCCGCAGCCGACCTGGTTATCTCAAGAGCGGGAGCAAGCAGCATCAGCGAACTTTGTCTGCTTGGCAAACCATGTATTCTGGTTCCGTCACCTAATGTGGCAGAAGACCACCAGACAAAGAATGCACTTGCCCTGTCAACACGCTCGGCAGCAATCCTTGTTAAGGACAGCGAAGCGCCGAATACGCTTATAACCCTTGCAATGGATACTGTAAGTGACGATGCTAAGCTCAAAGATCTTTCCGTGAACGTGAAAAAACTGGCATATCACAATTCTGCACAAACCATAGCAAAGGAAGTGCTGATGTTGGTGGGTGAATAATAAACGAAACAATTAGAATGACAGAAACAAACAACATACAGTCTACAGAACAAACTGCAGAACAGCAATGGCAGGCAGTTTATTTCGTCGGAGCAGGAGGCATTGGCATGAGTGCTCTGGTTCGCTATTTCCTTCACCAGGGCTATGCAGTGGGTGGCTACGACAAAACTCCTACTCCACTTACAGCCCAGTTGCAGGAGGAGGGAGCAAAGCTTCACTTTGAGGACAATGTGGAATTGATAGACGAAGTGTTCCGTAATCCCGACAATACACTCGTTGTCTATACACCGGCAATACCTTCAGACCATACAGAACTGCAATACTTCCTTACAAACGGATTCACAGTGCAGAAGCGTGCTCAGGTGCTCGGTTTCCTCACACGCCGCCATAAGGCGCTCTGTGTTGCCGGTACTCATGGCAAGACTACGACTTCGACGATGGCAGCACATCTGCTCCATCAGTCACATGTGGACTGTAACGCTTTCCTTGGAGGTATCTCAAAGAACTATGAGACAAACTACCTTCTTTCCGATAAAAGTGACTATGTTGTAATTGAGGCAGATGAATTCGACCGTTCGTTCCATCATCTTACACCTTATGCAACAGTTATTACGGCTGTTGATGCAGACCATCTTGATATTTACGGAACCAAGGAAGCTTATCTGGAAAGTTTTGCACACTACACATCGCTGATTCAGCCTGAAGGTGTGCTGATTATTCATACAGGACTTGAATTGAAGCCTCAGGTACAGCCAGGAGTCAAGATTTATCAGTACTCACGCAATGCCGGTGATTTCCATGCAAGCAATGTGAGAATCGGAAACGGAACAATCGTTTTCGACTTTGTACATCCCAAAGGTGTGGTAAAAGACATAGAACTTGGCGTTCCTGTAAGTATCAATATAGAGAACTCGATTGCAGCTATGGCACTTGCCCAGCTTGCAGGTGCTACCGATGAAGAGCTACGTGAGGGAATGCGCACTTTCAGAGGTGTTGACCGCCGTTTTGACTTTAAGTTGAAGAATGAACATGTGGTTTTCCTGAGCGACTATGGTCATCATCCCCGTGAAGTGGAGCAAAGCATCAAGAGCATTAGGGAAATATATCCCGACAAGAAAATTGCAGCGGTATTCCAGCCGCACCTCTATACACGTACACGAGATTTCTATCAGGAATTTGCTGAAGCTCTCTCGTTGCTCGATGAAGTATACCTTTGTGATATCTATCCTGCGCGCGAGAAGCCAATCCCGGGCGTAACAAGTGAATTGATCTTCAATAATCTCCGCAGCGACATGGAGAAATATCTCATTCGCAAGGAACAGGTGGTGGATTATGTGAGCCATGGTGACTTTGACGTACTCATTTCGCTTGGAGCCGGTGACATAGACAACTATGTGCCGCAAATCACAGAAATTCTGTCAAAGCGATAGGAAAAACAGCGACTGATAGCCGAAGAGACTAAAACTGATAATTACTATAAACCAATCGACAGCAAAGCCGATGCATCTCAATAAAATGTTCAAAGTATGGATGTTTGTCATCCTCTTCTTTGTAGTTATAGTCTATTTAGGCTATAGCTTCACAAAGATGACGGATGGTGATCCTAACGAACGTTGTACCAGGGTGGAGCTTACCGTTGAAGAGGGTGAGCAGGCTTCATTCGTCAGTCGCGAGGGTGTAGAAGAAAAACTTCTTAAGGACAGCCTCTATCCTGAAGGCAAACTCATGCGTGACATTGACGTGAGTGCAATTGAGAATTCGCTCAAGTCGAATCAGTTTATCAGTCAGATAGAATGTTACAAAACAAATAACGGTATGCCTGTTGGCGAGGGCAAGGTGTGCATCAAGGTGTGGCAGCGCACCCCCGTAATTTATGTTCTGCCTGACAACCAACCAGGATACTATGTGGATACGCAAGGCACTGTGCTGCGCAATACACTCTACAATACCAATCTGCTTGTGGCGACTGGTAAGATTGACAAGAAATTTGCAGTTGAGCAACTTGCTCCCTTTGCAGAATATGTCAACGACAATAAGTTCTGGAACGATCAGATAGAGCAGGTATATGTAGATAGGAATCTACGCAACGAACCTGTTGTATCGCTCATCCCCAGAGTAGGAGACCATGTCATTCAGCTTGGCTCTCTTGAGAATTATGAAACCAAACTACGGAGGATGGAGATTTTCTATGAGAAAGGCCTTTCGCAGGTAGGCTGGAACAAATACAAGGTAATAAGTGTGGAATTTGCCAATCAGGTGGTTTGCACAAAACGATAATAACTTGAAGAAAACGACAATCATTTTATACACTACATACGTATGGCACCATTAGAAAGTAAAGACACCATTATTGTGGCAATCGAACTCGGGACATCAAGAGTGTCGGGTGTTGCAGGTAAACGCAAAGACGGAAGCTTGCAAGTACTTGCCTACGCAGAGGAGCCAACCACAGCTCAATGCATTAAACGCGGACTTGTGTACAACATAGAGAAAACTACAGTGTGCATCCGCAATGTAATTAGCAAACTTGAGAGTTCTCTTCGTCAGTCAATATCTCAGGTTTATGTTGGAATTGGCGGTCAGAGTGTGAGATGCACACACCGTCGTGTTTCTCACAATATGATGACTCAGACAAAGATATCATCTGATCATATCGATGCAATGTGCGATGAGAGCAAGTTGCTTGAGGAACCTGATCATGAACTTGTTGAGAACTTCCCACAGAGCTATAGTGTCGATACCCATCTTGTGGAAGACCCGGTTGGTGTCATCGGTACCAACGTGGACGGGGAATATCTTAATATCGTGGCTCGAAAGGCACTTGTGGCAAATATAGAGACTTGCTTCTCTAACACAGACGTACAGATTGCCGAAAAACCTCTTGCTGCCTATGAACTTGCCGAATATGTCCTTACGGATCAGGAGAAGCGTGCAGGTTGCGTACTGGTGAACTTCGGTGCTGGAACCACTACGGTTGTTGTATACAAGAACAATATCGTACGCCATCTCGTGACACTCCCGATTGGTTGCGGCAACATTACTCAGGATCTCATGACTCTTCAGCTCGACGAGAAAGAGGCTGAGACCGTTAAGTTGCAGTATGGTGCTGCAAGGCTTCAGAACAGTGAGGAAGAGAATGCCGATTCTCCGGTTCAGTTCTACACCTCAGCACTTGGACAGAAGATCAAAGTCTCTGAAATAAAGACCATCATCGATGCTCGTCTCACCGAGATAATTGCTAATGTTGAATACCAGATATCAGTATCCAATTATGCCGACAATCAACAGCTTTTAGGTGGCGTTGTATTGACAGGTGGCGGTGCGGCGATTCCAAATATCGACAAACTTGTACAGGAACAACTCAAGGTTGAGAAAGTTCGTATTGCAGACCAGATTAATCTCTCTGTAATCAAAAACAGCAACGTGCTCAACTTTACAACCGAGAGTGTCAAATATACCAGCATCCTGGCATTGCTTGCATCCGGAAACATCAACTGTGTTGGAGAGAAACTGCAAAGCGATGTTCCAAATATGTTCGACAAAGCCCAGAGTGAGAAGGAAGCAGCTCAGCGTCGTGCTGAAGAGCAGCGTGCTTTGGCAAAGGAAGAGGAGGATTTGCGACATCTTGAGGAATTCAAGGACAAGATGCGCACAACCATCGTTCGCCTGAACAGTAAGAAGGACGAAGTCGCCAATGATGATTCAAATAAGAAGCTTCGCAAAGCAGCAATAGACTTCGCCAGTGAGGCAGAGGAGATTATTTCTCCTGAGTACACCACATTGGTTACTAATCTTGGATTAAAAGACAAGAACAGACAAACCATTCGTGAGGCAAAGGATCTTGAAGAACAGTTGAAGAATGCCATCAACGCACTTCAGAAAGAAATCGATAACGCGCAAAAGAAGAATAACATCTGGGGTAAGTTCAAACGTACCCTTGAAACCGTCGTAAATGGTGAGGATTAATAACTAATTCGAAAGAACGATCAATCCTCAATTTATTTCTAATTAAACTCCAATATAAGATATGCCAGAATTAAATGATAATTTTGCTGCGTTCAATTTCCCGCAGACAAATCAAAGCATAATAAAAGTGATTGGTGTAGGTGGCGGTGGCGGAAACGCTGTCAACCACATGTACAACGAAGGTATTCATGATGTTACATTCGTAGTCTGCAATACTGATAAGAAGGCATTGCAGGATTCGCCAGTACCATCAAAGATACAGTTGGGTAAGGATGGACTTGGTGCCGGTAATAAACCTGAGAAAGCCCGTGAGGCGACAGTGGAGAGCATGTCCGACGTGAAATCCATGCTTCAGGATGGCACTAAGATGGTTTTCATCACCGCTGGTATGGGAGGTGGTACAGGAACCGGTGCAGCACCTGTAATCGCTAAATTGGCGAAGGATATGGGTCTTCTTACCGTTGGTATCGTTACTATCCCGTTCAAGTGGGAAGGTACTCGTAAGATTGACCAGGCACTCGACGGTGTAGAGGAAATCAGCAAGAATGTGGATGCTCTGCTTGTTGTAAACAACGAGCGTCTGCGTCAGATCTATCAGGACTATACTGTTGACAATGCCTTTGCCAAGGCTGACGACACCCTTTGTAACGCTGCAAAGAGTATCAGTGAGATCATCACCATGCACGGAAAGATTAACCTCGACTTCCAGGATGTGACTACTGTGCTCAAGGATGGTGGTGTTGCAATTATGAGCACTGGTTACGGTAGCGGTGAAGGACGTGTCACCAAGGCTATTGATGATGCCCTCAATTCACCTCTGCTCAATGACAACGATATCTACAATTCCAAGAAGGTACTGCTGCATATCATCCACTCAGGAAGCGAAGGTGAGAATGCTTGCCCACTGATGATGGATGAGATGAATGAGATCAACGACTTCATGGAGCGTATTCAGACTGATGACGTTGAGACAAAGTGGGGCTATAGCGCAGATCCTTCTCTTAAGGACCGTGTGAAGGTCACTATCCTTGCAACAGGCTTCGGCATCAAGGATATCCACTCTGCTGAGATGGATACCCGCATCTTGAAGCAGGATGAGGAAAAGCGTAAACAGCAGGAAGAGGAAGCTGAACATAAAATGGAAATGAAGGAACGTCGCGACAATTACTATGGCCCTGACAAGGACGGTGACAGCATTCGTCGCCCAATCTACAGTTTCATTTTCCATGATGATGAACTCGACAACGACGATATCATCAGCAATGTGGAATCATCACCTACATACAAGCGTCGTAAGGGCGTGACAGAGAAGTTCCGTACCCCGAAGGACGTTGAAAAAACCATTACAGCCGGTTCCGCAATAATGTTTAATTAGAACTTAAGAACCCTATCCGACTACTCCCTCCCAGCCAGGGAGGGAAGGGGAGGGTCTTCAAAAACTTATATACTATGCTTTTCGATCAGATTAGTCAGGATATTATTCAGGCAATGAAGGCCAAGGATGCTGTACGTCGCGACACATTGCGCAATGTAAAGAAGTATTTCCTTGAGGCAAAGACTGCTCCTGGAGCAAACGATGAACTGAGCGACGATGCAGCCCTTAAGATTCTGCAGAAGTTGGCTAAGCAGGGACGTGAGTCCGCCGAAATCTTCAATCAGCAGGGACGTGCAGACCTTGCAGACGCAGAAATGGCTCAGGTTGCTGTGATAGAGGAATACCTGCCTAAGCAGTTGTCTGCAGAGGAACTCGAAGCTCGTCTGCGTGAAATCATCGCAGAAGTGGGTGCTTCCACACCTCAGGAGATGGGCAAGGTGATGGGCGTTGCTACCAAGCGCCTTGCAGGACTTGCCGAGGGACGTGCCATCTCTGCCTGTGTAAAGCAACTCCTTTCATAAACATTTATTATTGCTATACTCACAACAAAGGGGAAATG
>DEFM01000018.1:0-7593 GCA_002350855.1 Prevotellaceae bacterium UBA2852 | reverse complement strand
CATTTCCCCTTTGTTGTGAGTATTTTTTTTGTCCTTATGCGTCGATGTTTGCGTAAGTTGCGTTGCGCTCAATGAACTCGCGGCGTGGTGCCACATCTTCACCCATCAGCATTGAGAATGTGTAGTCTGCTTCTGCAGCATCGTCAATGGTTACCTGAGTGAGGAGACGTGTCTCTGGGTTCATGGTAGTTTCCCAAAGCTGTTCCGGGTTCATCTCACCAAGACCTTTGTAGCGCTGAATATGGACTCCTGCGCCTGTTTCTGTACCGTCGCCGTACTGGTCAAGGAATTGCTGCTTTGCAGCGTCGTCGTAGCAATATTCGCTGATTTTGCCCTTTGTGCACTTGTAGAGTGGCGGATTGGCAATAAACAGTCTTCCGTCGTGTATAAGCTGAGGCATATAGCGGAAGAAGAGAGTCATGATAAGTGTGGCGATGTGAGCACCGTCCACATCGGCATCGGCCATGATGATGGTCTTGTAGTAGCGAAGCTTTTCGTAGTTTGCCTCCTTGTTGTCATCTGGGTTAAGTCCGAAACGAACGCCGAGAGCCTGGATGATATTGTTTACTTCCTCGTGTTCAAATGCCTTGTGCCACATCACGCGCTCTACGTTGAAGATTTTACCGCGGATAGGCAGGATTGCCTGGAAGTGACGGTCGCGTCCCTGCTTTGCAGAACCACCTGCTGAGTCTCCCTCGACGATGAACATCTCGCAGTTTGCCGGATCGCGGTCAGAGCAGTCTGCAAGTTTGCCTGGAAGTCCTCCGCCTGTCATAGGGTTCTTGCGCTGAACGCTTTCACGTGCCTTGCGTGCTGCTACACGGGCTGTAGCTGCAAGTACTACTTTGTCGACGATGAGCTTAGCTTCCTTCGGATGTTCCTCGAGGTAGTTGGTCATTGCCTCGTAAACAGCTGAACTTACGCTTCCGGCTACTTCTGAGTTGCCGAGCTTGGTCTTTGTCTGTCCTTCAAACTGAGGTTCTGCCACCTTGACTGAAATCACGGCTGTAAGTCCTTCGCGGAAGTCTTCGCCTGAGATTTCGATATGCTGTTTCTCTAGTTTTTCGGTGATTTTATTGTCGTCAGCGTATTTCTTCAGTACACGCGTGAGTGCAGAACGGAAACCTGCGAGGTGTGTACCACCTTCAATAGTGTTGATATTGTTCACGTATGAGTGCAGGTTCTCCGAATATGAAGTGTTGTACATGATTGCCACTTCGATAGGAGTGCTTCCCTTCTCGGTGTTGAGGTAGATCACATCGTCGAAGAGGTGAGTACGTGTCGAGTCGAGGTAGCGTACGAAGTCGCGCAGACCGCCTTCGCTGTAGAATACGTCCTTGCGCACTCCGTCGATGCCAGACTGTGCGTTTACGTCAAGACGGAGGTCTGTGAGCGTAATGGTGATTCCTGCGTTGAGGAATGCAAGTTCGCGCATACGGTTTGCGAGGATATCGTATTTGTATGTTGTTGTGATGAAGATGCTTCCGTCGGGCCAGAACTGCTGTCTTGTTCCTCGCAGTTCAGTCTCGCCGACTACTTTGACGTCGTATTGTGGCTTACCCTTGCGGTATTCCTGCTGATAGATCTTTCCGTCACGGTAGACTTGTGATATCATTTTTGTTGAAAGACCATTGACACAGCTCACACCGACACCGTGGAGACCACCGCTGACTTTGTATGAACCCTTGTCGAACTTACCACCGGCGTGGAGTACGGTCATAACAACTTCGAGGGCAGAGCGGTGCTCTTTCTCGTGCATATCAACAGGGATTCCTCGACCGTTGTCCTGTACGGTAATAGAGTTGTCTGGGTTGATGGTAACTTCGATGTGTGTACAGAAGCCTGCGAGAGCTTCGTCTATAGAGTTGTCCACAACCTCATATACGAGGTGATGGAGACCTTTCTCGCTGATGTCACCAATGTACATTGCAGGACGTTTGCGCACGGCTTCAAGTCCTTCCAGTACCTGGATGTTACTGGCGGAGTAGTCAGATGAATTTACTTCTGTTGATTCGGCAAATTCGCCGAGAGTCTTGTCATTTAGTTCTTCCATTTATATTCGTGTTTTAACGTTACAAAGTTACGATTTATTTTTGATATATGAAAATGTTTGGAAGTCAAATTTTGCGCTTTTTTTAATGTTTTTCGTGTTTGGTACATGTTTGTGTATGGGGATAGGTTAATAATATATAAAAGCAACAAGCGTCCCGATTTGTTTTCAGGACGCTTGTGTTAAAGCTATGACTTGATGTGTATAAAACTTATCCGAGTTTGTTGATAAGCTTTGCTGCACCCGACTTGAGGTTAGCAGCCTTCTTCCAGTGGATGATGTTGCGCTTAGCCAGCTTATCGAGCATTTTCTGGAGACGTGGGAATTGTGCTTCTGCTTCTGCTTTGTCAGTAGTAGCACGGAACTTACGGAGTGCTGTACGCATTGACTTTGCGTAGTAGCGGTTGTGCAGACGGCGCTTCTCGTTCTGGCGGATGCGCTTGAGTGCTGATTTGTGATTTGCCATTTCTTAAAAAGTTTTTGGTGTTAAACATAAAAAAAGGAAGTACGATGTGGTATGGCTTGTGACCTCGCACCCATCTTCCTCTGATTGGTAGCCCGTAGGAGAGTCGAACTCCTCTTTAGAGAATGAAAATCTCTCGTCCTANNCTAGCCGATAGACGAACGGGCCAGCCTTGGTGGATTTTCCACGCTTAGCAAGTGCGTTTTCGCATTTGCGGTTGCAAAGTTACGTACTTTTTTCTATCTGACAAATTTTTTTCTGCTTTTTTTCTCATTTGCCTCAATTTTCGTACTTTTGCAAAGTTATATCACTTCACTATTCCATCACTTCACCCTTCACTCTTCACATTTCACTCTTCACACTTCACCCTTCACTCTTCACTTTTTATGGAACGTCTCAAAGCTATAGTACTTCGCACCGTGAAATATGGTGACACGGGTCTTGTGGTGGATTGCTTCACCGCAGAGCGTGGTCGTGTTTCTTTTATCACAGGTGTTGGTGGCGGTCGCAAACGCGGATCGAGCGGTATGGCTCTGTGGCGTCCGATGAATCTGGTGGAGTTTTCGGCAGAACTGGGTTCCAGCAAGGGAATGCCTCGTTTGCACAATGCCTCTGTATATGCCAGCTACTTTGACATTCCTTTCAATCATGTGAAGTCGGCACAGACTATGTTTCTTGCGGAGTGCCTCATTCATGTGCTTCATGAAAGCTCTTCCGACAATACATTATATAATTATATAGAGACCTCGCTTCTCTGGCTTGATGCCGCCAATGAAGGATATGCCAATTTCCATATCTATTTCCTCTTGCGCCTCACCCGTTTTGTGGGAATTGAGCCAAATATGGAGCAGCGTGATGCAGATGCCTGGCGCGTACGGGGTGGGGCAAATCTCTATTTCGATATGCAGGCCGGTTCGTTCTGCTATAGTCAGCCCGTCCATCCGCACTTTATTGCTCCTGCAGAAGCCGTTTTTCTTCCCTTGCTTATGCGCATGTCTCTGCGCACAATGCATCTTTATGGTTTCTCACGCAATGAGCGTCAGCGCATCCTTTCGGCTTTCAACACCTACTATCGTCTCCACATTCCTTCCTTTCCACAGCTTCGCTCGCTTGAAGTCCTCCGCGAAGTCTTTGATTGATTATCTTTCAATCATCATCTGCAAATTGCTATTCTCATCCACTTTGCGAAGATACAAAAAATCCCCGACATCCAATGAATATCGAGGAATTATTCATATATCAATAATTGTAGAGAATATAGCCAGTTAGAGCGAGTTGAAAAATGATTATGGCTGGCACACCATACTTGAACTTCTTGTGCAGCGTTTTGTGGTGCCAAGTTTTCATGCCCAGCCACGCACCTATGCTTCCGCCGCAGACCGCCAGCCACAAGAGAGTAGATTCAGGGATTCTCCATTTCGACTTCTTTGCCCTCCACTTGTCTATCCCATAAACGAAAAACGTCACCACGTTGATGACAACAAGATACAAGCAAACTATCTGTAGGATGGACAGCTCTTTCATAAGCATTTATCTGTTTCCGTGAATCGGTTGAAAGTTCTGCCGTCTCTTGTTATCTTCTCGAAGAACATCTTCTCAGGACGAACCCACGTTTTCCCTTCGCCATACAAGGCCTGGTATATCACTATCCGTTCTTGAGTCTCGCTGTCAAAGGCTGTTTGTATGAAACGATACCTGTTTCCCTTGAAATGTTGGAAGTAGCGAACGCCGTCGGAAGATAGAGGAAATTCTGTCAGCATCTTCTCTATCAGCGGCACGTACCAAGTACGGACTTCATCGGCTGTAGGTGTGTGAGCGCCAGGGAAGTGGTAACTCCTGCTGTAATGTTCCAGGAACAGCGGTTCGAAATGAGCCAGTGTGTCATGCTCTCCAAACAATCCCCAAATGCGGTCGTTGTAATACGGATTGCAATAGTTGAACTGTATGGCTTCCAGCTCTGCGAATTCCTGTATCAAGACTTCATCGATGACGAATTTCTGGTTACCATCCTTGCGTGGTGACTTGTACTCATGTTCACCAATACGCTGCTTAAGAAACTCCGTCATCCGAAAATGCGGATTCCCCAGCAATGCAGGAACACCGATAATGGGTGCGACCATCTGTGCATAGAATGAACCGCAGCTGTTGCCTACCAGCAGATTCGGTTTCTCACGGTCGCACACATCCCTTATCAGCTCCAATGCCTGGCGAGGATGAGTCGGCAGGTCGGGTGTCAGTACCTGAATCGTATCACCCAGAGCATCCCTTAGAGCCAATGCCGGAACGCATTGACCACTCGCAAAGAATCCGTGCAGAAACAATATCTTTTTCATCTTATTAGCTATTTCCTCTTAGGGTTCTTGGGAAACCACCCTTTTTCTACTCGCTTCTTCTGCTCGAACAGTTCGCCTATTCCCCAGAGAGCTGAGGCTCCGAAAACACCCACAATCGCAGAGATAATGGAATTCTCAATAAACAGAGCTGCCACAATAGCGGCTAAGCCTATTACCAGATACACAATCCAAGGGCGTGTGCCCCAATAATACTCTGTCTTTATGACAATAGGATGCCAAATGCCTATCGTCAGGAAAGTGCACACAGCTATGATGATTCCTGTAAAATACATGATAATCTTTCTATTATAACATAGCATCTATGTTTTTTTGGAAATCCTTAGGTTCTGTGGTGGGAGCATAACACTTGATAGTCTCACCGTCTTTGGAGATTAGGAAATTGGTAAAGTTCCATAGGATGTCTCTGTCCTTCTCCACGCTCTTGCTGAGCTTCTTCAGGAGCACGTGGGCAGCCTTTGCCTTCAGACCCTTGTACTCATAAATCTTCTTCATATTACACATAATTATAATCTGTTACAAATTGCTATTCTCATCCACTTTGCGAAGATACAAAAAATCCCCGACATCCAATGAATATCGAGGAAATATTATTTATTTCAATCTCATGTCAGGACCTGTCGTTTGGCATAGTATTTAATACCAATTCTTTCGTTTAACAAAGTTTAAGGAGAAAGGTAAAGCATTATAGCAAAATACTTTGTATTTTTGCCATCGATACATCAACCTAAAAATCAACAAATATGAACAGAATCACTTTGTTACTTATCGCAGCCCTCGCTGTGTTCTCGAATGTCAGCGCCAAGAACGACATGAAGGTCTATGATGATGCACAGGACCCAAGCACAAATGTGCTCGGCAAACTCTATTTCGTAAATCTCAAGGAAGGAGAAAAGCCCGTCATGGCGGGTTTGACCTTGGCAGGCAACCGTTGTGGTAGTGGGGCTTTCAATGCGAAACCATACGCTACCGAGGGCGTCCGTTGTGTTTTCGAACTGGATGAATGGGTGGAGTTTTATCCCGATACATACGCAGAGACAGGAATCACGGTGATGGTTTTCCAACATAAAGACGACCAGCAGTTTTATCTGAAGAACAAGTTGGACGACGAAACCTCCGGTTATTGTCAGACATGTGAACTCAACAAGGATCCTGATGCGGAGGAACCTGCTTCATGGGGATCCTTCTACTTACACCCCGAGGAGTTTAAACCTGGTTATTACGACCTTGTTTTCATCTACAACAATAAGGTCTTTGCCACCATGCTTACGCGATTCTATGAATGCAAAGAAATAGAGGAGAAATCCGATTCGGAATTGGAGAAACTCATGAAACAACCTGTCACTCAATAATTGATTATAAACAACCCCTCCCGTTCAGCAATGAGCGGGAGGGTTTTCTTTTTATCGGTTGCAACTTCCATTCCTTTTTCAGTTAAGGTCAAACAAACACCTATTTTAGTCCCATGCAATACAAAATCGGCTCATTAACAGCAATAAATCAGCTCAAAATCTTGCATATTTGAGCCGATTCTTGTACTTTTGTGAGCCGATTCTTTTTTTATGTATGGATAAGAATATCGTTTTACAATACATCAAGGAGCATCCAGGTGTGTCATCGAAGCAAATTGCAGATGCTCTTACTGGCATGACAAGTCTTGCCACTATCAAACGTGCCATCACCGAGTTAATCAACTCTTTCTACATCACCGTGGAGGGAAAAGCCAGAGCCACGAAATATTTTGTGTCACCCCTATTTGCCCCCATCGATTTAGATGACTACTACAGCAAGGAGGTCGATGAGCGACAGGTGCAGACAGGCTATAATTTCGACTTGATTCCCAATGTTTTGAGCCATGTCAGCCTTTTTACCGATCAAGAGATGTCCGAACTGAATACTCTTCAAGATCAGTTCGCAAAAAACTTCTCCTCACTTACCGATGAACAGAAACGTAAAGAAATGGAACGCTTGGGTATTGACCTCAGTTGGAAGTCTTCACAAATTGAGGGTAACACCTATTCACTGCTTGAAACCGAACGCTTGCTGAAAGAAAAACAAACGGCTGCAGGCAAGACGAAAGAGGAAGCAATCATGCTACTCAACCATAAAGATGCCCTCGATTTCATCGTCGCAAATCCCGACTATATGGAGCATTTGACCATCTCGCGCATTGAGGATATCCACAGTCTCCTTGTCAAAGAACTTGGCGTTGACCGCAATATCCGTACCCGACGTGTCGGCATCACAGGCACCAATTACCGCCCTATCGACAACGAGTTCCAAATACGCGAGGCACTTCAACAGACTTGTGCCTTAGTGAACAACAGAACAAATGTATTTGAGAAAGCACTCTTCGTTTTAGTGCTGCTATCCTATATTCAAGCATTCAACGATGGCAACAAGCGTATTGCTCGCATTACGAGCAATGCCATCCTGATAGCCAATGGGTATTGCCCCATCTCTTTTCGCACAGTTGATAGCATTGACTACAAAAAAGCCATGTTGCTATTCTACGAACAAAACAACATTTCTGCTTTCAAACAGATTTTCATTGACCAGTTCCGCTTTGCCGTGGAAACTTATTTCTGACAAAGAGAAACTGTCCCTTCTGATTCAGAAATAAAGAACCGGTTCCGCAAACTAATGCGAAACCGGTTCTTCATTAATGGTTATCGTTAATGATATGGTTAAAGTCTTCCCTCTTACATCATACATCATCCTTCTTCCTT
>DEFM01000021.1:13920-38452 GCA_002350855.1 Prevotellaceae bacterium UBA2852 | reverse complement strand
CCGAAGGCGACCAAAAGAAAAGAAAACATAAAAACATAGATATTATGAGAAAAAGATTATTATCAATGCTTGCGCTACTCTGCATGGCGCTGACAGGCGTGCAGGCACAGACTCGGGACTCGGTGGCCTTCAAGCCTCACTGGTTCGTCCAGCCACAGGTGGGCGTGGGCTACCACGTGGGCGAGGCCAAGTTCTCGAAGCTGCTGTCGCCTGCTGCCCAGCTGAGTGTGGGACGTCAGTTCTCGCCTGTGTTCGGCCTGCGCCTCGGCGCATCGGGCTGGCAGGCTCGCAACTGGCAGGCTCACCCCGTGGCAGAGTATAAATGGAACTACGTGCAGGCCAACCTCGACGCTACGGTGTCGCTGACCAACCTCATCTGGGGCAGGAATGCCGACCGCAAGTGGAACGTCTACGGACTGGTTGGCGTGGGCTTGAACATCGCTTTCAAGAATGACGATGCCAACCGTTTGGCCGCCACGAACGAGAGCGCAGGTATTCCCCCACTGCAGAATGGCGGCTTTGAGAAGCTGTGGGACGGCACGAAGCTGTTCCCCGCAGGTCGCCTGGGTGCAGGCATCGAGTATGCACTCTCGGAGCGCGTGGCACTCGGACTGGAGTATAACGCCAACATGCTGCCCGACAAGTGGAATTCGAAGATAGGTAAGAGCGACAACCTCGACTGGCAGCAGAACTTGCTGGTGGGTGTGAAGATTGCGCTGGGCAAGACCCGCAAGCACATCACCATCAAGGAGCCTGTGACCATAATCGAGCCAGTGGTTGAACCAGTGATTGAGCCTGAGCCAGAGCTTGTGGTGGAAGAGAAGAAACTCGAGCCAGTGGTAGAGCCTGTGCCTGATATGCCTGAGGTGAAGGTATATTTCGCCGCCAGCTCTTATACGCTGACACCCGCCGAGGCCAAGAAGCTGCAGCCTGTGGTCGAATACCTGAAGAAGTATGCCGACAGGAACGTATACGTCAGCGGCTATGCCTCTACCGACGGTCATCTGGCTTACAATCAGCGTCTGTCTAACCGTCGTGCCATGGCCGTGAAGAGCTGGCTCATCGACAACGGCATCGATGCCGCACGCATCAACGCCGAGGGCAAGGGCGAAGTGGACTTCGAAAGCCGCAAGGAGAGTCGCGCAGCAGTAATCATCTCTATAGAGAAATGATAATTAAACTATCGGAAATTGATGTTTAAAACAAAAACTATAAAAACCCCACTCATGATGACCCCGGTCTTCGACCTTACGTGTTGTCCTTCCCCGTTTGTGCCTGAGAGCGAGCTCTCGCACAACGTGGAAGCCCACCACGGTTTGGTTCCCAAACTTGGTCATCACGAGTGGAAAAACCCCGCTTCGCTGAAAAACCATTCTTTCCAGTACATTGCTGTTATGAGTGGTTGCGCAGCCGGTTTTCTCGGTTTTTCCTCTGAGGATGTTTTTAGTTGCGCAGCAACGAGTGATGTTGTCAGGGCTTGTGCGGGACCTTGCTCACAGGCACAAAGCCATGACAGCAGCACGTGGCTCGAAGAGCTAAAACATCAGCAGAGGGGTTTTCAAGGTTTTTGTTAAAATAGAATCCTAAGAAAAAAAGAAACAATTAAAAAATAAAAACGATATGAAAAAGAACATTTTTTATGCTTTGATGATGCCCGCACTGTTGCTGGGCGCAGTGTCCTGCACAGACTACCAGGACGACATCGACAAGCTGGCCGCCGAGAACGATTCCCTGCGCAGTTACAACAACCAGACCATCTCGCGTCTGAACTCTGTGGTGTTCCAGACAGAGGACGGAATGAACCAGATTACCGTGGACCAGCCCAAGGCCACGACCCTCGTCTATGAGGTAGAGCCGAAGGACCTGGCTCCCACACTGGCCGCTGACCTCAGTCGCCTGAGTTTCGTCAGTCAGCACGGTGCTGCCATGGCCATTACCAACGCCACCGGCGATGCTACTAAGGGTACACTGACCATCACCGCCACGCCCAGCGGTTTCGACGGCAGCAAGACGGAGAGCCTGTCGCTGATTTACACTGAAGACGAGCGTTCTTACCAGACGGTCTATACTCCTGTCTATGTGATTACGCACCCCACAGCCGGCAGCCTGGCCATCACGCTTCCCACCACCGCCGGAGGTAAGTATGCTGTGGGTGCCAGCTATCAGCTGAGCGCTGTGTTCACTCCTGCCTACATCACCGAGACCAACGTGACCTGGAGCACCAGCGACGCATCGATGGCTACCATCAGTGAGGATGGTGTGCTCACACCGCTGAAAAACGGCACTGTGACTATCACGTGCACATCGAAGGACAATCCTGAGGTGACTGCCTCTGTCACCATCGAAATCACCGGTGGCAACATCCCCTTGGATGAGGGTGGCGTCAGCCAGGGTGATGCTGAGTAAGATTACAATAGGTATTATTCTAGGATAACATGACGGGCCTCCCTGCCAACAATTTGGCGGGGAGGCGATTTTTTTGTACCTTTGCAGCACTATGGAGAATAGACAACCACTATATGCACATCTTTCGATGTTTGCCGCATGCGCCATCTGGGGACTTATGGCTCCGTTGGGCAAGGACGCCATGACCAACGGATTGGACGGACCGTCAATGGTGATGATACGAGTCACGGGCGGAGCATTACTGTTCTGGATTGCGTCCTTATTCACAAAGAAAGAATCCGTGCCATTGCGTCATGTCTTCATCTTTGCCGGCGCAGCAGTATTTGGAATTGTGTGCAACCAATGCGGCTACACCATCGGACTGTCCTTCACATCCCCTATCAATGCGAGCATCGTCACCACATCAATGCCTATATTCGCCATGATACTCGCTGCGATTATCCTCAAGGAACCGCTGACAAGCAAGAAAGTGCTGGGAGTGATGATGGGGTGCAGCGGTGCACTGATGCTGATTCTCACCTCTGCCACTCATTCCAGTGACAAAGTCGGCGACATTCGAGGTGATTTGCTTTGCCTCGGCGCACAATTCTCGTATGCGCTCTATCTGTCCCTCTTCAACCGATTCATCAAGCGCTACAGCATCATGACAGTCAACAAATGGATGTTCCTGTGGGCCACAGTCATTCTCTTGCCACTGGCTGGTCCGCACACATTTGAGAAACTCAGCGGCGACTTGTCTTTGACGGTTATTCTCGAAACACTTTACGTGGTGGTATTCGGCACTTTCATCGGTTACATTCTTGTGGTCAAGGCACAGAAAATCCTTCGTCCTACTGTGGTGTCAGTGTACAACTATGTGCAGCCAATCGTTGCGGTTGCAGTGAGCATCTCAACAGGAATCGGTATATTGAAATGGACTCACGGTCTTGCCATCATCCTCGTGTTCTCTGGCGTCGGTATGGTGACGAAGTCAAAAAGCCGTAAAGACATGAAGAGAGAGCAGAAAGGCAAAAGAAGGAAAATTGCAAATCACTGATTATCAGCGACAAATTTTGATGAAAAAATTTTTCGTTTCATCAAACTTTTGATGGCGAAGTATCAAATATTTTATGGCTAACTATCAAACTTTTGATGGCGAAGCATCAAATATTTTATGGCGAAGCATCAATTTGTTGATGTCTAATCATCAAAAAATCATTAAAAACACTTAAACCCAGCATATTATTTTGCCCGATAAAATAAAACAACTACTTTTGCAACTGTAAAGCCCCTCCCGACTTTTGCCCGCCTTCCCTTCGGTCACCTTATCGTTCGGCTTGCCGACGCTTAGGGCAACGCTCCCAAGAATTGCTCCGATTCCGCAATTACCCAAAAGGAGAGAGGGTTTTGAAATCAAAGGGCTCAATAGTTTAATGAATTCTTCATTCTACATTCTCACTTCGTGAGCGTGCTCTTTTGTTAATTTTCTTTAATAGGTATCGCAACGATAACTACATTCTTCATTTTTTCATGAACTTTTCCATCAAGAATCCTGCCAATGAAGGCGGAATGAACGAGCGCATCAAGCGTCTGCGTCAGCAAAACTTCGACACACCTACAACTTTGTCTATAGAACGAGCTTTGATTGAGACTGCGTTCTATAAGGAGAACTACGGCACTATGCCTACTCCTGTGCTCCGTGCACGCAATTTCTACGAAATCTGCAAGAAGAAGACCATATATATCGGAGATGACGAACTGATTGTAGGTGAACGCGGACCAGTGCCAAAGGCTGTGCCTACGTTTCCCGAACTGACCTGTCACAGTGTGGAAGACCTTCACACTCTCGACACTCGTGAGTTGCAGTCCTACCATATCTCGCAGGCGGATATCGACACTTACGAACGTGAGGTGATTCCTTACTGGAAAGGTAAGACTCAGCGTGAACGCATCTTCAACCATGTGTCCAAGGAATGGGAAGAAGCATACCATGCAGGTGTGTTTACTGAGTTCATGGAGCAACGCGCCGCTGGACATACCGCTATGGACGGACGTATGTACCGCGAGGGTCTGCTCGACATGAAAGCGCGAATCCAGCAGAAACTCGACTCGCTTGACTTCATCTACGACCCAGAGGCAACCGACAAGCAGCAGGAACTGGAAGCAATGTCAATTTCCTGCGATGCGGCAATCCTCTTTGCTGAGCGTCATGCCGAACTGGCAGAGAAGATGGCAGCCAAGGAATCTAACCCTCAGCGCAAGTTGGAATTGGAGAAAATAGCAAGCGTTTGCCGTTGGGTACCAGCTCATGCTCCACGCGACCTGTGGGAAGCCATACAGATGTACTGGTTCGTGCATCTCGGCACCGTTACCGAACTCAACGGTTGGGACAGCATGAACCCTGGGCATATCGATCAGCACCTCATTTCGTTCTACGAGAAGGGCATTGCCGACGGCAGCCTGACACGCGACGCAGCCAAGGAACTGCTCTCCTGCCTCTGGATAAAGTTCAACAACCAGCCGGCACCTCCGAAGGTAGGTGTCACCGCACTGGAATCGGGTACATACAACGACTTCACTAATATCAATATCGGTGGAGTGAAACGCAACGGAGAGAGCGGAGCCAACGAGATATCCTATATGATTCTGGAGATTCAGGAGGAACTGCATGAGTTGCAGCCAGGTCTGTCCATCCATATCGCAGAGAATACTCCCGACGAGTTCCTTGAAGCAGGACTTAAGGTCATCCGTCAGGGACACGGCTATCCGTCTATCTTCAACCCCGACACCTACGTCCAGGAAATGGTACGTGCGGGCAAATCGCTCGAAGACGCACGTGAAGGCGGATGCAGCGGATGTATCGAAGTGGGAGCCTTCGGCAAGGAGGCTTATCTGCTCACAGGCTATCTCAACACTCCGAAAATCCTTGAAATCACGCTTCACAACGGTTTCGACCCTATCTCCAAGAAGCAACTCGGACTCAAGACCGGCGACCCGCGCGAATTCACATCGTTTGAACAGCTATACGATGCATGGAAGCAGCAGATGGAGTATTTCGTCAATCTGAAACTCGCCGTCAACAACTACATAGAACGTATGTTCTCGCTCTATGCACCAGCCACTTTCCTCAGTCTCTACATCGACGACTGCATAGACAAAGGCAGGGACTACTACAGCGGCGGAGCACGCTACAACACCACATATATTCAGTGTACAGGTCTCGGCACCATCACCGACTGCTTCACCACACTCAAGAAGCATGTCTTCGAAGACCACCGCTACACTATGGACCAGCTGCTCGAAGCATGTGAGAAAAACTGGGAGGGAGAAGAGGTTCTGCGCCAATATATCCGCAACCACACACCTTTCTTCGGCAACGACGACGAATATGCCGACAGCATAGCGGTGCGTGTTTACGAAGACCTGGTGAAAGCCATCGAAGGCCGTCCTAACACTCGTGGCGGCAAGACCCACCTCAACATGCTCTCAACCACCTGCCACAACTACTTCGGTTCGGTTTGCGGAGCATCTGTAAACGGACGTTTTGCCCATTTTGCCATCAGCGACGGCACCTCACCAGCTCACGGCAGCGACTCCCACGGACCAACAGCTGTGATTAAGTCGCTCGGCAAACTCGATCAGACGAAGAGCGGCGGTACGCTGCTCAACGTGCGCTTCACACCACAGCTGTTCAAGCGTGACGAGGACATCAAGAAATGCGCGTCGATGATTCGCACATATTTCAAGTTCGGTGGTCATCACATCCAGTTCAATATCGTTGACACACATACCCTTCTTGATGCACAGAAGCATCCCGACCAGTACAAGGATCTTCTCGTACGTGTAGCCGGCTACAGCGACTACTTCAACGACATGACCGAACAGCTCCAGAACGAAATCATTGCCCGAACCGAAAACGACGCAGTGTAAACCACGAAGATGACGACCGTCCGACGATTATTCATAGCCGTAGGTCTGTGCATTGCCAGTATGTGCAACGCACAGACCTATGAGCAATTGATAGAACATGGGCTTTCGGCTGCTGCTGCAGACAGCCTTGAAGTGGCAGAAGCCTGCTTCAAGGAAGCACTCCGCAAATCGCCCAACGACTACCGCAACTCTCTCGTTTTCACTAATCTGGGCAGAGTGCAGGAGACACGTTACTGGAAAAACACAGCCGACAAGAAACTTGCCGACGATGCACTGGAATCCTATACCGTTGCCCTCTCCCTCACACCCGAAGCCGTTCCCATGCTTGAAGCACGAGGCAACTTCCTGCTGAAACTTCAGCTATACGAACGTGCCGTACGTGATTACAGCGCAGCCCTCGACTTTGCACCGAAAAACAAAGACATACGCCTGCATCGAGCCTATTCCTATTTACAGGTACGTCTCTACGGGGAATCACGTGCCGACTACGAGAAAGTACTTGAGAGCGATGCCACCAATTACGCTGCCCTGCTCGGGCTGGCGCTTATATGTCAGCAGACCGACCACAAGACAGAGGCGATAGAACGCATGAATCACCTCGTGGAACTCTATCCCGACAGCACAGAACTCTACGCTGTCCGTGCAGACATATACATGGAAAGCCGCCAAGAAGACCTTGCACTGCTCGACCTTGACCATGCCATAAGCCTCGAAGCAGACAATCCCCGCTACATTCTGGCACGAGCATACCTGCACAAGCAGATGGGCAACAAACGACTTGCACTCAGCGATTTCAACCGAGCCATCGAACTCGGAATTTCCGAATCATCCCTTCGCAACGACATGAAAGCCTGCCGATAACAGAATCAGTGTTGTCAGGGCATTGGCAGCAAAACAAGGCAGCAATGCCATTTCCATTAATGACCTGATGGGTGGAGTTTATAATGTCACTCTATATCGGCAATGGAGACCAGTTAGGTCATCAAAAATCATCATCAAGTAAATCATAGGGCATGGAAGCATGACCCACATAATATTAACGCAAAGGGCGGGAAGCCGCGCCGACATCCTCGGCATCGGCTTCCCGCCCTGAATTTCTCTACATTATTCTTACAGCACTACAAATATGTTATATCAGTCTTCATTAGTTCTTGAAGAATTGCTGTAGGAATCCCTAAATAATCTATCGTGAACAAGAATCAAAAGAGATTATTCTTTGCAATTACTTTTGCCATTAGCCTTAAGCTGCTTAAGAGAAACTCTCAAATATCTGTCTATTGGCTTAACTGTTTGATTAAACTTGTATTGAACTATTCAAATAATTTTTGAAGCTCCGCAGTGTCACATTTATACTGCTTATCGTTCAAGTAATTTAATACAGAACGGAGCTTTGATATTTCTTTAGAGTCCTCTAATGCGCTAAAAAGTGACTTGAAGCGATAATCATTTTTAGCATTGACATCCTTCGTCACCTTTGTAAACTCTTCCAGTTCGGAGGGCAAACCATAATCTTGGAGATTAATACCTTGCTCGGCAGCACAATCCAAAAGGAATTGATCCATTGCAGGACTTATCCTTACGAAATAGTGAGGGCGCTCTTTGTGTTTCAGCAAAGCGAAATGCTGCATATGCGCAATCTCCTCGAACTCGCTCACGTATGAATGTTGTCGCTTATCATTATCAATAATGCCGATACAGAACAGGTCTTTCAGGTTGGATTCCATCATTTTCTTGGCAACAGCATTGCAACCTTTCTGATGATTTACTCCATGGGAATCAAGCAGATACTCTGCCAAGTTCGTGTCAATATAGCACTCAGGGACAATATGCCAGTCTTTCTTATCCATGCCTTATCCCAGAGTTTCAATATTGAAGAATGCATCTACGCCGTAATCATAGATGTCCTGAATATCTTCTTCTGTGGCACTCTTTACCGATATAAGTTTAGAGTCTATTCTCGTGTAGAAGAGGCTCATGTCTATATCTGTTTTTTCGAGGAAAGCATTCAGTATATATGGACTATGAGTAGCGATAAAGAGATTGCTTGGTCGCTCTCCCTTCGTCATATCAAGTAGCCATTCAACAAGATTGGACTGTGTTGGCGGAAAAAGATTGGCCTCTGGCTCTTCAAGGAAGATATCACAATGATGAGTACGCACATAGTTGGCATAGATGTCCTTTTTGTCTTCTTCATCTAATTTTGCCAATAGAATACTGTTCTCCTGAAGATTAGCAAAACTCTCTATTCTGTTATGCTTGATACTTGTGATATTACTTAGATGTACAAATAGTGGTATCACTGACTGCAAACCACTTGAAGTGTTTGTAAAGTCGAGTGTTACACCATCGGCGACCTGCACCTTGTCCGACTTTGTATTAGCGTCATAATGATAAGATACACCGAGATTCAGCACAGATAAGTCATTGGTTGTAGCCTGTCTTGCTGTTTCCCAGTCAGCCATGAAGTCACGGATGTTATCATCTGCAAATTTCACTTGGAACCAGTTTGGAATTGCTGCGACCAAATTACGCTCAGCAGGGATATATGTGACCTTTGATCGACGGTAATTCCAGCGAGCTTCTTTCCAATCAAACTTGAATGTCCTGGTGGCATTATCGTATGAGAAGACCATAAAGTCTGACTCGTAACTGATGAAGGTATTATCCTTGATGTATCCTTGTAGCTTATGGAAACGCTCAAACTCTTTCAGAAAGTTATCGTCTTTTGCGAAGAAGTCTGCTGTCTGAGTCAGTTCGATACGCTTCTCCACCCACGTGCAATAGCAAGCGGTCTTGAGCACACAACTCTTACCCGAACTCTGCGAACCAATGATAACATTGATTCTCTTCAGCTCGACATCAGCCTCCTTCAGTGGCCCCAAATTGCGAATTACAAGGTGTTTCATGGGAGCAAAGATAGTAAATTTCTATATTATCATCAAATATTAAGTCGAAATCTTCACTTATTTACTTATTTACATATTATAGCTTCTGCTCAAGTTATCGGGTTCTTAGATTATACATGCACTGCTTACTCTCAAGGTAGAGGTGGTTCCCAAAGATGCTTTTGCATATCTACATGACCGTTGGGTTTGAAGGTGACACCTTCCGATTCTAACAGGGGGCGTTGGCGACTCCAGCCAGGTGCGGTTCTGCCTGACATGTTGACTACACGATGACAGGGTAAAGCCTCTGCGCCAGGAGTATAGCGCAGAGTGCGACCCACCATCCTCGAGTGGCTGGGCCAGCCTGCAAGAGCAGCGATATAACCGTATGTGGTGACATAGCCACAAGGGATCTGACTGACGATATTCAGCACATCGTCACGAAAAGTACGCGCCTGCCCTGGTGTCATCCTCCTTATCTATAATCCAGTTCTGACACTTCGGCACTGCTGCCGATTATTTCTTTAGCCACATTGGCAACCTGGCGGTTGAAGGACTTTTTCCTCAACGAGCCGATAATGAATAGAATCTTTTTCATAATTCCGGGGATTTAGTACGGCAAAAATACTAAATTTATTCAAGTCAAGCAACTTTTACAGCAAAAGTTATAACGTTGAGATGACGCTCGTTATCGCTATGCGCTTGGGGCAAAGCTCCCAAGAACATACTCTCACATTCCCGAACTTCGTTAGCCTACCCGTAGTCTTTCAGCAATAAAAATAAAATATTCTGATTTTTATTTTGTATTGCGCTCACTTATTCGTATCTTTGCAGCAGAATTGAACAAGGAGGGGCTTTCGAGTTCCTCCTTGTTGCACTTAGCAACTTTATCAATTACTCTACTACAAACTGCATGATAGACAACAAAACCGTGCGTGAGCTTGCTGAGGAATGGCTCAAGGACAAAGAATATTTCCTCGTTGACACATCTGTAGACAACCAGAATAAAATTACCGTGGAGATCGACCACAAAGATGGCGTGTGGATTGAAGACTGCTGCGAACTCAGCCGTTTTATTGAGTCACGCCTCGATCGTGAAATTGAAGACTATGAACTTGAAGTGGGTTCTGCCGGCATAGGTCAGCCCTTCAAGGTTCTGCAACAATATATAAACAACATCGGCAACGAAGTTGAGGTGCTGACCTCTGCAGGCAAGAAACAGCAGGGCATACTGTCGGCTGCTGACGAAAACGGATTCGCAGTGACTGTTACCGAAAAGCAGAAAGTCGAAGGAAAGAAGCGTCCGCAACTCGTTGACGTAGATTATCACTATGGCTTCAACGATGTGAAATGGGTGAAGGCAGAGATAGACTTTAAGTAAAAAGTCCCCTTCTTTTAATGAAGAATTCAATCCAGATTGAGGTTTGGGACACAAAATCTTCGCAAAATTTATCACAAAATCTTATTCAAATAAAGTATTTTCATTTCTGATTTTGCGAACGATTTTATGGCAATTCTTGCTTTGCAAGCGTGCTCTTTTAGTGCTTTCTTCAGCGGTATCGCAACGATGATTGTGTCCCAAAATAATAAACTCAAAAACTCAAGAACTAAAAAAAACAAAAATATATAATGGCAACCAAGAAACCTACAAACAGTGTGAACCTGATAGAGACTTTTCAGGATTTCAAAGAAACAAAGAACATTGACAAAGCCACACTCGTAAGCGTCATTGAAGACTCTTTCCGCAGTGTGCTCCAGAAGCAGTACGGTCACGATGACAACTTCAACGTGATTGTAAACCCAGAGAAGGGTGACTTCGAAATTTATTGGAACCGCACCGTTGTTCCTGACGGAGAAGTAAAGAACGAAACTACAGAAATCGCTCTTTCTGAAGCGCAGAAGGAAGATCCTGACTACGAAGTTGGTGAGGAACTCAGCCAGAAGGTGAATTTCGCTGATTTCGGTCGCCGCAACATCCTCAACCTGCGTCAGACAATGGCTGCAAAAATCCTCGAACTGGAACACGACAACCTGTACAACAAGTATATAGACAAGGTCGGTACAATCGTAACTGGCGAAGTCTATCAGGTATGGAAACGTGAAATGCTCCTGCTCGACGATGAGGGCAATGAACTCCTCCTTCCTAAGACAGAACAGATTCCCGGTGACTTCTTCCGCAAGGGTGAGGCAGCTCGTGCCATCGTGCTCAGAGTGGACAACGCCAACAACAATCCAAAGATTATCCTTTCACGTACAGCTCCTGAATTCCTGCAACGCCTGCTGGAGAACGAAGTTCCTGAAATCAACGACGGTCTCATTACAATCCGCAAGATTGCACGTATCCCAGGTGAGCGCGCCAAGATTGCAGTTGAGAGCTACAACGAGCGCATCGACCCTGTAGGTGCCTGCGTTGGTGTGAAGGGAAGCCGTATCCACGGTATCGTTCGTGAACTCCACAACGAGAACATCGACGTTATTAACTATTCAAACAACCCAAAGCTTTTCATACAGCGTTCTCTCAGTCCTGCACACATCTCAAGCATCAACCTCGATGAAGAGAACAAGAAGGCTGAAGTGTACCTGCAGCCAGATCAAGTATCACTCGCTATCGGTAAGAACGGTCACAACATCAAGCTTGCATCAATGCTCACCGGCTACACTATCGACGTATTCCGTGAACTTGACGATGCAGACGTTGACACTGAAGATATCTACCTCGACGAATTCAAGGACGAAATTGACGAATGGATCATCGAAGCTATCAAGGGGCTTGGTCTTGATACCGCAAAGGCCGTGCTCAACGCGCCACGTGAAATGCTTATTGAGAAAGCCGATCTTGAAGAAAGCACCGTTGACGAAGTTCTCAACATCCTGCGTGCTGAATTCGAGGAATAAAAGCCCCCTCCGGATGGGAGCGCCCTTCGATATAAAGATATAAGATGGGACTTAATTCACAATTTATAATTCACAATTCATAATAAAATTTCCCCTTGTTGTCTGAATCATCCCCCCTTGCGGGGGACAGGAGGGGGGTCTTTTAACAACATATAAGATGCCAGTAAGACTCAACAAAGCACTGAAAGAACTGAATGTAGGAATCAACACCGTGGCTGAATTCCTACAGAAAAAGGGCAAGGCTCTTGAAGACGCAAGCCCTAATGCAAAGATCACGGATGAGCAGTACGAGCTGCTCATGGGAGCATTCGGCGCAGATAAGACTAAGCACGACGAAATCCAGCAGAACATAAAACAGCGTAAGGAGCGTGAACAGAAAGAACGCGAGGAACGCAAGGAGAAGACCAGCCAGAAGAGCGAAGAGGTCTTCCGCCTGGGTGTTGAGCCTAAGCAGCAGTTCAAGGTTTTGGGTAACATCAACGACCTGAAACCTAAGAAAAATGCGAAGGAAGAGACCCTAGCTGTTGAAGTTAAAGAAACTACAGTTGATGAGAAGCCAGCAGTTGCTGAAAAGGTCAGCGCTCCTGTTGTTGAAGAACAGAAGGAAACTCCTGCACCTGTTGAGGAACAGCCAAAACAGGAAGAGGTAGTTGCTACTAAGCAGCAGGAACCTCAGCCAGAGACCAAGGCAGAGAAAAAGGCCGTAGCTGCAACAGAAGCCGTGGAAGTCGAGCCGAAAGCAGTTCCTGCCAGCGACGAGAAGGACGACGACATTGACATCTACGAAGCTGACGCAGACTCTCAGTCGGACAAGCCTGAAGACGACGGCATCTTCCGCACTGACACACCAGAGCCAAGCGTGAAGTTCAAGCAAGTCGGATTCATCGACCTCTCAAACCTCAACACCAAGACACGCCCTGACAAGAAAAGCAAGGCGGAGCGTCGTAAGGAGCGTGAGGAGAAAGAACGTCTGCGCAAAGGCAACAGTGCTGACGCCAGCAATGGTGAAGGCAGTGACTCTGCAGACGGTTCCGGCAAGAAGAAAAAGCGCAACCGCATCAACAACCAGCGAGTTGACATCAATGCCGCAGCAAACCAGCAGCAGGCTGCTCCTTCAAAGAAGAACAAGCAAGGTACAACTCAGCCTCAACAGGCTCAAGCTGTGGGCAAGAAGAAGAAAAACAAGAAGAACGCTCCTGCCAAGCAGCCAGAACTGACAGACGAAGATATCTCAAAGCAGGTTAAGGAAACACTTGCACGTCTGACTTCCAAGCAGATGAAGAAAGGTGTGAAGTATCGTAAGGACAAACGCGAAGCTATCCACCAGCGCATGGAAGAGGAAGAGGCTGCAGAGAATGCAGAAAGCAAGGTACTTAAGCTCACTGAGTACGTAACAGCTAACGAACTCGCAACCATGATGAACGTGTCAGTGACACAAGTCATCAGTACTTGTATGTCAATCGGCATCATGGTCAGCATCAACCAGCGCCTCGACGCAGAGACTATCAACCTGGTTGCTGAAGAGTTCGGCTACACAACCACATACGTCAGCGAAGACGTCAGCAACGCCATCGTTGAAGAGGAAGACGAAGAAAAGGACCTCGTGCCACGCGCACCAATCATCACTGTGATGGGACACGTTGACCACGGTAAGACATCTCTCCTCGACTATATCCGCAAGACGAACGTGATTGCAGGTGAAGCCGGAGGTATCACACAGCACATAGGTGCTTACAACGTGACGATGAAAGACGGCCGCCACATCACATTCCTTGATACTCCAGGTCACGAGGCATTTACCGCAATGCGTGCCCGTGGTGCAAAGGTTACCGACATCGCAATCATTATCATTGCAGCCGATGACCAGATCATGCCTCAGACACGTGAAGCCATCAGCCACGCTGTTGCAGCCAACGTGCCAATGGTATTTGCAATCAATAAGATTGACAAGCCAGGAGCTAATCCTGAGAAAATCAAGGAGCAGCTTGCCGCAATGAACTACCTCGTTGAGGACTGGGGCGGTAAGTACCAGAGCCAGGACATCGCAGCTAAGCACGGTATCAATGTAGATGCCCTCATGGAGAAAGTGCTGCTCGAAGCAGAAATGCTCGACCTCAAGGCTAATCCAAACCGCAAAGCTACAGGTTCGGTGATTGAATCATCACTCGACAAAGGTCGTGGATTCGTTGCCACTGTGCTTGTACAGAACGGAACATTGCGTCAGGGCGACATAGTTCTTGCAGGAACTCATTTCGGACGTATCAAGGCTATGTTCAACGAGCGCGGTCAGCGCATTCAGCAGGCACTTCCTGCAGAACCGGCTCTCATCCTCGGACTCAACGGTGCACCTACAGCAGGTGACACATTCCACGTGATGGAGAGCGAACAGGAAGCACGCGATCTCGCCAACAAACGTGAACAGCTCAAACGCGAACAAGGCATACGTACTACCAAGCGTAAGGGACTTGAGGATATCGCTCACGATATTGCAGTGGGTGGTGTTCAAGACCTCAACCTCATCGTCAAGGGTGACGTGGACGGATCTATTGAAGCATTGAGCGACTCTCTCATCAAGCTTTCTACAGAGAAGATCAAAGTCAACGTTATCTATAAGGCAGTCGGACAAATCAGTGAAAGCGATGTAGATCTCGCCAAAGCCAGTGACGCTATCATCGTCGGCTTCCAGGTACGTCCATCACAGGCTGCACGCCGTCTGGCTGAGCAGGAAGGTGTGGACATCCGCCTCTACAGCATCATCTACGACACTATTGAGGAAATCAAGAGTGCGATGGAAGGTATGCTTGCACCAGAAATCAAGGAAGAATATACCGGAAGCGCAGAAGTACGTCAGGTTTACCGTATCACGAAAGTCGGTACAGTTGCCGGTGCATTCGTCACCGACGGAAAGATACACCGTTCGGACAAGATTCGTGTCATTCGCGATGGTATCGTAGTTCACACTTCAGACATCAACGCCCTCAAGCGATTCAAGGACGATGTGAAGGAAGTTTCTACAAACTTCGACTGCGGTATTTCACTTGTAAACTACAACGACATTCGCGAAGGCGACGTACTCGAAGCATTCACTGAAGTGGAAGTTAAGCAGAAGCTATAATCGTGGATCTACTAATAATAATTGTATTCCTGGTGGGAACCGTAATCGGTTTCTCCAAGGGTGCATTCAAGATGGCAGCAAACTTATTGGGATTGGCAGTGGGCGTAGTCGCCGCTGCCATTCTCTACAATACATTTGCCGGTGAATTGGCTGCAAAGGCCGGAACCAGTTCCGAATTTGCACAAGTCATCGTCTTCCTGCTTATTGCCATCCTCGTCCCCATTCTGCTTGGATGGGCGGCAACATTGCTTACACGTTTCTTCGAGACCATACATCTCAACACCCTCAACCGGTTAGGAGGAGCGGTAATCGGAGCAATAGGATACGGACTGGTTATGAGTTTTGCATTCAACCTCATGGACCTTCAAAAAAGCAAATGGGGACACGAGCCTGAATTGCTTGAGCAACGCAGTGAACTCTTCTATAAATGCAAGCATGCTTCGCATCCGATTATCCCGGATTTGCTCATTGTTACTGATTCCACGGAAATAGCCAAGGGTGCAACACCCATGTACGGAATGCGCGACGAACTGCCAAGCGTTCTGTTAAAGTGAAGCATAATTACATATGCAGACAAACAACGAGAATAATGAATTTGTCCGTCGTGTGGCTGAAGAGAAATACAAATTCGGCTTCACTACCGACATACATACAGATATAATCGAACGAGGGCTCAATGAAGACGTAGTTCGCCTGATCTCCAGGAAGAAAGAAGAGCCGGAATGGCTGCTTGAATTCCGTCTCAAGGCATTCCGCTACTGGCAGACCCTTGAGCAACCGACTTGGGGACACCTTCAGATGCCTCCGATAGACTATCAGGCAATCTCATACTATGCCGACCCTACCGCCAAGAAAGACGGTCCGAAGACGGTTGACGAAATTGATCCTGAACTCATGAAGACATTCGACAAGCTCGGTATCCCCCTCGAAGAACGTCTTGCTCTCAGCGGAACCGCAGTCGATGCAGTCATGGACTCGGTTTCTGTGAAGACCACGTTCAAGGAACGTCTTGCAGAAAAGAATATCATCTTCTGCAGCATCAGCGAGGCTGTTCGCCAATATCCCGACCTCGTCCGCCAGTATCTCGGTTCGGTTGTCCCCTACCGCGACAACTACTTTGCCGCACTCAACTCGGCTGTATTCTCCGACGGTTCTTTCGTATATATTCCCAAGAACACACGCTGTCCTATGGAACTCTCCACATATTTCCGCATCAACGCCAAGGGTACAGGACAGTTCGAACGCACACTCATCGTATGCGACAGCGACAGCTATGTGTCATACCTTGAAGGATGCACAGCACCTATGCGCGACGAAAACCAGCTCCACGCCGCTATCGTTGAGATTGTAGTTATGGACAATGCCGAGGTGAAATACTCGACCGTACAGAACTGGTATCCTGGTGACAGCGAAGGACGCGGAGGCGTACTCAATCTCGTCACCAAGCGAGGACACCTGCGTGGAGCCAACAGCAAACTCTCGTGGACACAAGTCGAGACAGGAAGTGCAATCACATGGAAATACCCGTCATGTGTTCTCACCGGTGACAATAGCGTGGCAGAATTCTACAGCGTCGCTGTTACCAATAACCATCAGCAGGCTGATACCGGTACCAAGATGATTCACCAGGGACGTAACACACGTTCAACCATCATTTCCAAAGGCATATCGGCAGGACACTCACAGAACTCCTACCGCGGTCTGGTGAAAGTGAGCAAAAACGCCGAGGGTGCACGAAACTACTCATCTTGCGACTCACTTTTGCTCGGAGACAAATGCGGAGCGCACACTTTCCCATACATGGATGTGCACAACAACTCAGCAACGGTAGAACACGAAGCCACTACGTCGAAGATCAGTGAAGACCAGTTGCTATACTGCAACCAACGTGGTATTCCAACCGAGGAAGCTGTAGGACTCATTGTCAACGGCTACGCCAAGGACGTGCTCAACAAACTTCCGATGGAATTTGCCGTTGAAGCACAGAAGCTCTTAAGCGTAAGCCTCGAAGGAACTGTAGGATAGGCCATTTTTCAAGTTGTCGAAATAACGAAAAAACTATATTAATCATAATAGTAGAAGAATTCCCCCTCAAACATTCTACTCCTCCCCTTGGGGAGGCGGGGGAGGGGTCTTTTTATGTTAGAAATACATAATCTCCATGCAACTGTAGCTGGAAAAGAAATATTAAAAGGTGTAGACCTCACCATTCGAGATGGTGAGATTCATGCTCTCATGGGAACAAACGGTGCAGGTAAGAGCACACTCTCCAACGTGATTGTCGGACATCCTGCATACGAAGTGACTGAAGGCAGTATAACCTTCAACGGGCAGGACCTCCTCGCCATGAAGACTGAGGAGCGTGCTCATGCCGGAATTTTCATGTCGTTCCAGCAACCAATCGAAATACCAGGTGTTTCGATGAACAACTTCATGCGTGCAGCAGTAAATGCACGTTATGCAGCTATGGGTCGTGAGCCGTTGAAATCTACCGAATTCCTGAAACTGATGCGTGAAAAGCGTAAACTGGTGGAGATTGACAGCAAACTCGTTAACCGTAGTGTGAACGAAGGATTCAGCGGTGGAGAGAAGAAGCGCAACGAGATTTTCCAGATGGCAATGCTCGAACCTACATTCTGCATACTCGACGAGACAGACTCTGGTCTTGACGTTGACGCCTTGCGCATTGTAGCCGAAGGTTTCAACAAGTTGCGCACCGAGAAGACTTCGGCACTCGTCATCACTCACTACCAGCGTCTGCTTGATTATATCCGTCCTGACGTGGTTCATGTCCTGCTTGACGGCAAAATCGTGAAAACCGCTGGTCCTGAACTGGCACAGCTGATTGAAGACAAAGGCTTTGACTGGATAAAGGAAGAGACCGCTCATGAATAATGCCCAGCAATACATAGACTTATACAAAGAGCTGCGCGAACTTATCTGCCAGCACAGCCCTCAGCCAATGAATGTCGTTCGTGACGCTGCATTCGAGGCTCTCTCTGCGCAAGGCTTCCCTACTCTAAAGGTCGAACGCTACCGCTACACCGACGTGGCTGCGGCGTTTGCGCCTGACTATGGTGTAAACCTGGCAAGAAAGAAGTTCGATGTCAATCCTCGTGACGTATTCAAGTGCGATGTTCCGAACTTATCTACAAACCTCGTTTACGTTATTAACGACCAGCCACTCTTCGAACGTCCCATACCTTTCGTTTGCTCTTTCAAGGAAGCAGCGGAGAAATACCCAGACATCCTTACACAATATTATAATAAGAGTTTTGCCGGTGCTGACGACACCGTGGCTGCACTCAACACGATGTTCGCACAGGACGGACTTCTGGTTTATGTGCCCAAGCATCAGCGCATGGAGCGAACACTGCAGGTAGTGAACATTCTTCGTTCCAACGTTGACCTTATGGTTTGCCGCCGCATACTGATTGTATTGGAAGAAGGAGCGGAAGCATCGCTACTGTTCTGCGACCATGCCATGGACAATGTGTCGTTCCTGTCATCGCAGGTTGTGGAGATTTTCTGTGCAGACAACTCCCGTCTTGACATGTACGAAATGGAAGAGACACACACCGCTTGCAAACGTTTCTCAGATGTTCACATGCAGGTAGGTCGTGACTGTGTGGTTTCGCACAATAACATAACCCTCTTCAACGGACTCACACGCAACACAACTGACGTTGCCCTTCAAGGTGAACACTCTGAGATAACCCTCAACGGTTGTGTAATAGCCGACAAGAATCAGCATGTTGACAACAACACCCTGATTGATCACCGTGTGCCAAACTGTACTTCACGCGAACTATATAAATATGTGGCTGACGACAGTGCTGTAGGTGCTTTCGCAGGTCGTGTGCTGGTACGTCCAGATGCTCAGCATACAGTGTCGCAGGAAACCAACGCCAATCTCTGCGCCAGCAACGATGCCCGCATTTACACCCAGCCCATGCTTGAGATTTATGCCGATGATGTCAAGTGTTCTCATGGTTCTACAGTTGGCAAACTCGATGACATCGCACTCTTCTACATGCGTCAGCGCGGTATCAGCGAAAGTGAAGCACGTATGCTGCTCAAGTTCGCATTCGTAGGACAAGTTATAGATGAAATTCAACTTCAGCCACTGCGTGAACGTCTTCACTACTTGGTAGAAAAACGTTTCCGTGGTGAACTCAATAAATGCACAGGATGTGCAATGTGTAAATAATGAATAGATCGGATTTCCCCATCCTCTCCCGTTCCGTCTACGGCAAGCCACTGGTTTACCTCGACAATGCAGCTACCACCCAGAAGCCGCGTTGTGTGGTCGAAGCCATCAGCGAGGAATACAACAACGTGAACGCTAATGTTCACCGTGGTGTGCATTTCCTCTCCCAGCAGGCTACAGACCTGCATGAACAGGCTCGTGAGACTGTACGTAAGTTTATCAATGCAGGAAGCACCAACGAGATAGTCTTCACCCGCGGCACTACCGAGAGCATCAACCTGTTGGCGTTCAGTTTCGGAGAGGCGTTCTGCAAGGAAGGTGACGAAATCGTAGTCTCGACGATGGAGCACCACAGCAACATCGTGCCCTGGCAGATGCTCTGTGAGCGCAAGGGAATGACCCTTCGCGTTATCCCTATGCTCGATGACTACACCCTCGACCTTGAAGCCTATGTCGCACTGCTGAATGAGCATACACGTCTCGTATGCGTCACTCACATGAGCAATGTGCTCGGCACAGTCAATCCTGTTAAGAGAATCATTGAGAAAGCACATTCACATAACATCCCTGTCCTTATTGACGGAGCACAGTCTACTCCCCACATCGCCATAGACGTGCAGGCGCTCGACTGCGATTTCTTTGCATTCAGCGGACACAAGATCTACGGACCTACAGGCATCGGTGTTCTCTACGGTAAAGAGAAGTATCTTGATCAGATGCCGCCATATCAGGGTGGAGGCGAAATGATAAATAAAGTCAGTTTCGAACACACCACATACAACTCACTGCCTTACAAGTTTGAAGCAGGAACTCCTGATTATGTAGGCAGTCACGCACTGGCAGTTGCCCTTGACTACGTCTCTGCCATCGGTATGGACAACATCGCAGCCTACGAACACGAACTCGGACTATACGCCTTCCTGCAGTTAAGTCAAATTGAGGATATCAACATCTATAATCCGATGTCAGTAACAACTCCCTCCCTTGGTAGAGTTGGGGGGGGGCTTCCTATGGGGACAGGACTTCTCTCCTTTAATGTGAACGGCGTCCACCATCTTGACATTGGCACACTGCTTGACCGCCTCGGCATTGCTGTTCGCACAGGTCACCACTGTGCCGAACCACTGATGCACCGTCTCGGTGTTGAAGGAACCGTACGTGCATCCCTCGCATTCTACAACACCAAAGAGGATATCGACACTCTCGCCAGCGGTCTCAAACGCGTCATCACTATGCTGAAATAACAGACCCACTACAATGACCCTTTTCGACATAAAACGATATAGTATTAACGATGGCCCTGGAATTCGTACAACGATCTTCTTCAAGGGCTGTCCGTTGCGCTGTGTGTGGTGTCATAATCCGGAGTCTTGGAGTGAACACCCGCAGAAACTATATAAGAAATCGAAATGTATCGGTTGCAGCAGCTGTGTTGCAGCATGTCCCAATGGTGCTATCCAACTCACCAGCGACGGCATAAAGCCTGTAGAGGGTAATCATTGCGTTCAATGTGGGAAATGTACCGAAGTCTGTCCTACCACAGCCTTGGAACTCTGCGGAAGAGACTGGACTATGGAGGAACTGATGTTTGAAATAGAGAAAGAGCGAGATATCATGACCAACAGCGGAGGTGGTGTCACTCTCTGCGGAGGTGAACCACTGATGCATATTGACGACGCACTTGCCGTACTTCAGGAATTAGGCAATCGCGGATTCCATCGCACCGTTGACACAACTCTCCATCTTCCTTCCGAACAACTGAGGAAGGTTGTAAATGAGTGCGAGTTATTCCTTGTTGACCTCAAGCACATGGACAGCGCCATCCACAAGAAATATACAGGAGTTCCCAACGAACTTATTCTCGACAACATCCGTCTGTTGGCTTCACTCCACAAACCCATGTGGATACGTATTCCGCTCATCGAAGGAATAAATACCGATGAACAGAACATAGCAGCAAGCGTCCGCTTTATTTCATCTCTCCCCCTTGGGGAAATTGGAGGGGGCTTCCAAGTCAATCTCCTACCCTACCACGATGTTGGTAAGGACAAGCACCAACGCTTCTGGAGTCATTACAACCCACAAAACATAAAAATGGCAACTCCTTCCGAAGTTACCATTAATCATATCTCTGACATGTTTACTGCTCAGGGAATCAAAACCATTATCGGAGGTTAACCAGCAAATATCGCTTTATAGCACTTATCTGATGCACCGGCATTATTGCTGATGTAGTCTCCTGCTATGCGTCCTGCCTTGGCAAGAGCGTCTTTGTCTGCAATAAACTTATCCATGGTCTGAGCAAACGATGCAGCATCGGTATATTCCACTGCTCCACCTTCACGAAGAAGAGCTTGAGCCTCACGGAACTTCTTGTTATTAGGACCAAACAATACCGGAACACCATATACTGCAGCCTCAGGCACGTTATGAATACCTACACCGAAACCGCCACCTACAGCTGCAACTGTGGCGTAGCGATAGATTGACGCCAGTTTTCCGTAACAATCGACCACGAGTACTCTGCTATTTACCGCAGTCGAAGATTTACCCGTCAGACTACTATAACGAACGCAGTCCATTCCATTATCCTTCAGCAATTGTTCCAGTCTGCTGAGATTCTCATCACTTACCACATGCGGGGCAATGATAAGTTTCCAATCCTTGTGACTTGCAAAATACGGAATATAGATTTCTTCATCGGGTTGCCAGCTGCTTCCGCAAATAAACACAGGCGAACCATCCTTGACGAAAGCCTCAACTTCGGGAATATCTGCAGCCTGACGACAGATGTCGATAACACGGTCAAAACGAGTATCACCTACGATGGTCACATTGTTGACACCTACGGTTGCAAGCAAATTCTTAGATTTCTCATTCTGCACAAACAGTTGGTTGAACTGTCGCAAAGGCTTTGGATTGCCTCCGAAGCGGAAGAAATGCTGCTTTTCGCGGAAAATACTACTGATGCTATACGCACGCACACCGCTATGGTGCATTTGAGTGAGATAGTTTTGCCAGAATTCGTATTTAATGAAAAGTGCAATCTCAGGATGAGCAAGCTTCAGGAAGCGGCGGGCACGACCTGGAGTGTCGAACGGCAGATAGCATATCACATCCGCTCCTTCATAGTTCTTACGCACCTCATATCCCGAGGGAGAGAAGAAAGTAAGCAGGATCTTGTATTCCGGATGCTCGCGACGCAGACGTTCCATCAGAGGTCTTCCCTGCTCAAACTCGCCAAGAGAAGCGGCATGGAACCACACCACACTATCCTGCGGCAGGATTCCCTTTTGCAGTATCTCTGCTGTCTGGCGCTGTCCTTCAATCATTTTCTTGACTTTCTTGTCGAAAAACGACAGCACCCAAGCACCGAAAGAATACAAATATAATATTATATTGTACATTTACAATGTTTTGCGATTTAACGATTATTATTCAAGTACTATCACTTCACCCTAAACTCTTCACGTTAAATCAAACTCTTAATCGCAGCATCCATACGACGAATTGTCTCTTCCTTGCCCAAGAATGCTGCAAGTTCGTACATATCAGGACCCTGTCCGGTACCTACCAGGCAGACGCGCCATGCGTTCCATGGCTTACGTCCTGTTGTCTCGCACCATGCCTCCACCATATCCTTGATTTCCTCAACTGTGAAGTTGTCAATGGCAGTCAGCACACCAGCAAGTTCATCCATTTCCTGAGCGGTAGTCTCTTTCCAGTTCTTACGCACAAACTTATCTTCCATGTCGTATGTCTCAGGAGCAACGAAGAAGAACTTGCACAGAGGCCAGAGGTCGCTTACGAAACTGATATTACGTTTTTTCTTGTTACCTTCCTTGTCAGTGAATTCAATCACTTTCTGCTTCATCATCTCCACAACGGCAGCCTCACGCTCAGGAGTGCTTTCGATGCCTTCAGCGCGAAGAATCTTGTCGAACTCAGGCACCCATTCAGTTGCAGGGCGTTGCAGCAGATACTGATGATTGAACCATATACCTTTCACATAATCGAAACGGGCACCGTTCTTTGAGCACTTCGACAGGTTGAACTGCTTAATCAGTTCTTCCATCGACATAATCTCCTGGTCTGTTCCCGGATTCCATCCGAGAAGAGCAAGGAAATTAACCACAGCCTCTGGCAGATAGCCCTGTTCACGATAGCCTGCACTTACTGCACCAGTCTGAGGGTCATGCCATTCGAGCGGGAATACAGGGAAACCGAACTTGTCACCGTCACGCTTCGACAACTTGCCATTGCCCACTGGTTTGAGCAGCAGTGGCAAGTGAGCAAAACGAGGCATAGTGTCTGCCCATCCGAATGCTTCGTAAAGCAGCACGTGAAGCGGAGCGCTTGGCAACCACTCTTCACCGCGAATCACATGGGTCACTTCCATGAGATGGTCGTCAACGATATTGGCGAGGTGATATGTAGGCAGTTCGTCAGCACTCTTGTAGAGCACCTTGTCATCCAGCACAGAACTATTGATGCTTACATCCCCACGGATGATGTCATCAACATGTACATCACGTCCAGGTTCAATCTTGAAACGTACCACATATTGTGCACCTTCAGCAATCAGACGCTTTACTTCAGCCTCATCCATGCTCAGAGAATTGCGCATCTGCAAACGTGTCTGGGCATCGTACTGGAAGTTCTCGATTTCATTACGCTTGGCATCCAGCTCCTCTGGAGTGTCGAATGCATAGTATGCCTTACCGGCGTCAAGCAACTGCTGAACATATTTCTTGTATATATCCCTGCGCTCGCTCTGACGATAAGGACCGTGATTTCCACCGAAGCTAACGCCTTCGTCAAATTCAACACCCAGCCACTTGAAAGCTTCTATGATATATTCCTCTGCACCCGGAACAAAACGGGTGGAATCGGTATCTTCAATACGGAAAATAAAATCGCCGCCATGCTGACGTGCGAAGAGGTAGTTGTACAGTGCTGTGCGAACGCCACCGATATGAAGAGGTCCGGTTGGACTTGGTGCGAAGCGCACACGAACTTTTCTTTCTGACATAAAAAAAAATCTGTTCAATAGAAGTCTTGCAACAGCTCAACTTCGATAGTTAGAATAAAGGTAGGTTCTAAAAATTCTGT
>DEFM01000021.1:359-13753 GCA_002350855.1 Prevotellaceae bacterium UBA2852 | reverse complement strand
TAATTTATAGAACCTACCTAAAGTAAAAACCAAAAACTTGTTTTCACGCTGCAAAGTTAGCAATAATTCGGCAAACCACAAAGGTCACATGCATAAACATATAATGTTTACATGCCACAAGACCTTCAAATCAGCATATATGGACAAAAAATATTACAATCTGAATAAAAAAACACAAAAAAAGGCTTGGTATTAAAAAAAACTTAATAAATTTGCGGTGAATGTAGATTATGGCTCATTCCGAAACAACTATTTTGTTAACTTTATAATACCAAAATTATCATGGAACAAAATCAATTTAATCCTGGACAATTCCAGCAGCCACAACCTCAGTATCAACCACAAGGTTTCCAGCCACAAGGCTTCCAAACAATACCTCTTCCACGCTATGATGTGATGGGACTTTGGAAATCACTTGCAGCACTCGACTTCAAACAAATGGCACTTATTGGTGTCGGAGCTTGGATTCTTTTCTGGGTAATAGGCATGATGGCATCTACAACAATTTTCAGTCTGTTAAAAGACGTTGCTGCAGTATTCATCATCTTCTTGCTTTTCTCTAAGGTTGCTCCATTCCTTAAGAATAACAGCCTCATTGGCATTCTTCTTATTGCCGGCGGTGCTTTATTCCTCATTTCAGACATCTACACTATGACTCTGAAAGTTGACACTTACGAAGGTGCTATGAATCTTCTTGACAATCTTAAGACTATAGCATTCTTGTCATTTGCAGGATATGGCTGTATTGCCGCAGGAATGCTTATGACAGGTTTCTCTCTCAAGCACTTCACTCTCCGTCCTATAGTTCTGCTTTACGGAATTGCTTACGCATTCATTACACTTGGTTCTCTTTTCCTTTTCGGTAGTTCACTTAGTGCTTACGGAACATTCGGCATCTTCGCTGTAATCGGTGGTTTGATCATCCTTGCAGCTCTTATCGTATTGCTTATCAAGGTTCTGGGTTCTGCTCCAATCATGGATCCATACGCTCTTCCAGGCAAACCAATCCAGCAATAATCAAGCAAAACATTAAAACTTATCACTATTTATGTTATGGATGCAGTTCTAAGTATAGTTGACACATTCCTACAGCAGGGCAAGGCAGACCAGGCATTGCAGCTATTGCAGCAGGTAGCGGACAAAACTTCACCTGAATTCCTGCAACGCGAAGCTCAATGCAAGGCTTTGATTGCAAGAATGCAGCAACCTGCACCGCAGCCAATCCAGCAACCGGTTCAACAGCCAGTTCAGCAGCCTGCACCACAACCTGTACAGCAGCCTGTTCAACAACCAATGCAGCAGCCCGTACAGCAACCGATGCAGCAACAACCACAATATCAGCAGCAGTATCAGCAGCAACCGCAGTATGCTCAACCGCAGCAATACCAGCAGCCGCAGTACGCTCCGCAGCCTCAATACCAACAACCAGCTTATGGCCAGGCATACAACCAAGGTCCATACGTACAGCGTCAGCCAGTAGATATTTGGGGTGCTATTGCAGGTTGGGACTTCAAGATGTTTGGTCTGATTGCTATTTGTGCTTGGCTCTTCTGCTATTTCATCACAGGAATTACAAACGACCAAACTGTCGATAAGATTTTCGGTGTAGTACAGTATGCATCAGTTCTCATGACCGCAGTACTCCTCTTTAGTCGTGCTGCAAAGAAATTTGCACAGGGCAATGTAATTGGATATGTACTGCTTGGCGGATGCGGCTTATTCATTATCTACATAATAATACTCTTTACCGCAAGTATGATGACTGCTTACGACTTAAGGTTTATGTGGGTAATTGCCTACGCTGCAATGGCATTCTCAATGCTCTTTGCATTCTTCAGCGCAAAGATTTTTGCCAATGCCATTCCAACATTGTTGCTTGGCAGTTCGTTCACTTTACAGACTCTGTACATGCTTATTGCATGGAAGAGTTCAAGCGCATTTGCCGTTTGGTGCAACGACATTTCCGAGAAGCTTTTGTTTGCATCATTAGCCTTCCTTTTTGTAGAACTCCTGTACAACCGTTCATACACAAGCGAGAAATAAGCATTTCTTCGTACAGTTAATCTTTGCACATCGTTGACTTGCGAATTGCAATTCAGCAATTTCATCTCAACGATGTGCTTTTTTTCAACACTAACAAACAATTCACTTTATGGATGAATTTTTCGATCTAGTAGCGAACATACTCAATCAGGGCAATCCAGAACAAGCCCTGACGTTGCTTTCGCAAGTGACCGATAGTTCGGAACGCTACAACACACTTCTGCAACAAGCACGAGAAACGCTGTCGCAGAAACTAATGAAGCAGATACAGCAGGCTATCGCTGCCAACACACCAGACCAGGCACGCGCCCTTATAGCAGAATATCGTTCAAAACTGGGTCCCAACCCAACCATCGACATTCTGGAAACCACGCTTGCCCCTGCTCCTGTGGCACCACAAGCTGTTCCAAGCACACCTCCTGTGTCTTCTGAGCCACCATTGGTTATACCTCAGCCTGTGCAGCAACCAGTGCAGCAACCAGTGCAACAACCTGCACCGCAACCTGTACCGCAACCCATTCCACAACCTGTGCAGCAAGTTGCGCCGCAACCAATGCCACAATCGGTTCCACCGGTATCATCTGAACCACCAGTAGTTAAACCGCAGCCTATACCAGCATCCGGTCCTATAAGCAGTTCGAGCGAGACTAAAGTATTCTCTTCTCAGCCTCAACCTGTTGCTCAACCAGAACCACAAGCATATACACCATCGCAATCCTACATGCCGGCATCAACTCCACCGGCAAAGAAATCAAAGCGCTGGCTGATATGGTTAATTGCTGTTCTCGTATTGCTGGGAGCAATGGCTGCATCGTATTTCTTCATCACTCCAGTCAAGGACTTTGTCAACAAGACATTCGGCATCGGCAGCTCTACTACCACATCCATGGCAGATGAGAATGACGACGAAGGCTTCTTCGACGATGAAAATGCAGAAGGCGATGACTTCGGCGACGAAGATGACGAATGGGGTGAAGATGATTGGGCAGACGACGACTCATCCAGTGAAGAGACCACAGATGAAGAAGATCTTTCCAGCAATGAGGAAGAGGCAGAACCTGTAAAGCCACAAAAAGAAAATCAGGTTCAGAACAATACAGCTCAGAACACCAATCAGAACAAGCCCGATCGGACTCAGAACACAAACAACACCAACAATAACACAAACGCCACACAGACTGTTGTGGAAGACAACAAGGTTTACACCAATGTTGAGCCTTCATACCCTGGCGGTCCTGCTAAGTTGGTTCAGTATCTGAACAACAGCAAGCACAAGAAGGTTGGTAGTGCTCACGTCAATGTGTCGTTTGTTGTTGAGAAAGACGGTTCTGTTCGCGAGGCATCTATCATGTCTTCGAACAATTCAAGTGCAAACGAAGAGGCTTTGCGCGTTGTTCGTTCGCTCAGAATGAATCCGGCAACGGTTTACGGCAAGCCTGTTCGTTCAAAGTACTCTGTCTCTGTAGACTGGTAAATTTCTTAATGTAAGAGTGGACTTTATGGCATAGGAGTTGAATCCCTATACCAATCAGCATACATAATATAGTGCTGGGCTATACCCTGATTAAGCTCTCGGGCTTGGTCAGGGGCTACTTTTTTTATGAATTTGGCAGGAACGCCACCCCACAATTCACCGGCACCTACTTGAGTGCCTTTCAGCACTAATGCTCCGGCGGCAATGATTGCACCTTCACCGATTACTGCGTCGTCAAGGATAGTAGCTCCCATACCGATAAGAGCACTGTTTTTCACCTTGCAACCATGGAGTGTGACATTGTGTCCTATAGTCACATCATCACCGATTTCAATAGCTGCTTTCTGATAAAGGGTATGCAGGCATGAGCCGTCCTGGATATTCACACGGTTACCAATACGGATATAGTTAACATCACCGCGAACAACGGTATTGAACCACACCGTACATTGGTCGCCCATGACTACATCGCCAACAATTGTAGCATTTTCTGAGAAATAGCAGTCTTTACCCCACTTTGGAGTCAAACCGCACACTGTTTTTATTAAAGCCATATATTGAGTTCTTGAGTTCTTAAGTTTTTAAGTTTCTTGGGAGCGTTGCCCCAAGCGTGCTCTTTTGATAACTATTTTTTATAGGTATCGCACGATGATTAAGTTCTTAAGTTCTTAAGTTCTTAAGTTTTTAAGTTTTTAAGTTTTGGACACAATCATCGTTGCGACACCGCTGAAGAAAGCACTCAAAAGAGCACGCTTGCAAAGAAAGAATTGTCATAAAATCGTTCACAAAATAGATTTTGTGATAAATTTTGCGAAGATTTTGTGTCCCAAACCTCAATCTGGATTGAATTCTTCATTCTTCATTAAAAAGGCCCGCAGCTGTTCATACGTAATATCTTTCTTTATTATTCGGAAATTGGAGTCGAGGATATAGAACGTTGGAGTTGAAGGTATATAGAACTGAGGAGTAGCGTCTTCAGGGTGGATTTTCAGCAGAACGATTGCTTGGTTATGAAGAAGAGGCTCGTCCTTCATCCTTTTCTCAACCATCCTGCATTCCTTGCAGTCAGGATCATGGAAGTCAATTATTATCACTTGCGCCTTGCTATCGTAGAGATGTCTGGTGCGCCCTTTTTCGTCCTTATACACAAAATCACTTACAACCGTCCCTTCCTGATTCTTCATTACATTATTCCGCTTAAAAAGCAGCTGATTGCTGTAAGCAGGCTTGGATTCCTCATAGACTTTTGCCAGATGGGCCAGAAAGACTGCGTATATGCAATCGTCACGCATAGGAGACTCTCGCACTCCGAGATAATGGTCAATCATTTCCTCGCAGTTGCTCAGTTGAGTTGAGTCTGCAGCAGAGGCGGCAAGGTATTTCTCCACAGCCCTTTCTGCAAGAGAACCGTCTGCATATTTTAGCAGTTCCAGGAAATCCACGAATCCCTGTTCTCCGACTTTCAGGTTCTTAGAAGAAGTGTCATCAAAAGAATAGTTATCCCAGAAATGACAAAGCATATACTCCAGCCTCTGTTCCGGTTGAGTAAGGGCATCAGGCATATCAGGATATGGGAACTCCACTTCCTGCGCATTAGCTGCAAACACGCTGCATATCAGCATTGCAGCAGCTACAAACAACCTATACACCTTGCTCATAATATGAATCAATTAGCCAATCGGACGAGTTACTGAGAACAACCATTGACGGTGCTCATCATCGAGATGCGAAGCCAGTCGGTCATAAACCATCTGCTGATAAGCGTTAAACCACTCAATTTCCTCACTTTGCAGCAACTCAGTTACTACCGGAGTAGTGATTATCGGGCACAATGTCAGTTGTTCAAACTGATAATACGGGCCAAAGGTTATGCCTTGCGAGTCGTCACATTCACGCAGGTTTGCATCCACGATGAGCATAGTATTCTCGTGACGCACACCATGACTACCGGCTATATATATGCCCGGTTCACAAGTAATGGTCATGGTCGGCACCAGCATCTGAGGCATATAGTTCATGCGGAACTGATGTGGACCTTCATGCACATTGAGAAAACTGCCCACTCCGTGACCTGTTCCGTGCAGGTAGTTAATACCGTATTTCCACATAGGTTCACGTGCCAGCGCATCTAGTTGAGTGCCGTATGTGCCACGGGGGAATACTGCTCTCGCAAGATTTATCCATCCACGCAGACAAAGTGTATAGTCACGGCGTTCCACCTCTGTCAGATTTCCCAGCGGAAGAGTTCGTGTGATATCTGTGGTTCCGTCGAGATACTGACCGCCAGAGTCGCAGAGCAGAAGTCCACGAGGTTCTACGGGAATATCCGTAGCTTCAGACGGTTCGTAGTGCACAATCGCTGCATGGGCGGCATAACCCATAATCGTTTCGAAGCTGTCACCGCGGAAGAGCGGTTGCTCGCTTCTGAACTCAAACAGTCGTCTTGAGAGAGACAATTCGGTCTGACCTCCCTTTGGAATCACTTCAAGCGCCCATTTCATCCACTTCACCATCGCTATTCCATCCTTTATCATTGCAGAACGATAGCCGCGAATCTCGGTTTCGTTCTTCATGATTTTCATCTCTGTGGCAGGACAGACACCATCAACACGTCTGTCACCCAGACTGCTGCAAACACGATAATTCATCTTCTCGGGCTGCACCAGTACCTTCTGAGTTCCTACTGCAATATCTTCGAAAATAGCACCGTAAGGTTTCACGTCAATACCGTTGTCTGCAAGATACTGCGCAACCTCACTGCTGAGTTTTACCTTATTTATATATAATGTGGCACTCTCCTGCCCTACCAACAGATAGCTGACAAATACAGGATTGTACTGCACGTCAGTGCCGCGCAGATTCAGTGCCCATGCCACTTCGTCAAGCATGCTTACGACCAGGGCGTCAGCACCCTGCCGTTTCGTTGCCTCACGCATACGGTTCAGTTTCGAGGCAACGCTCTCACCTGCATATTCCAACGGATGCAATTCCACAAGATTCTCTGGGATAGCAGGACGGTCTGTCCAGATTTCCGCATAAGGATCAGCGGTCGGTACCAGTTGCAGACCGAACATCTTCAGTTCCTTCATCAGCTGTTCTGCCTCCGTCTGAGCAAAACATTCAGGGTCAAAGCCCACCCTTAAACTCTTTCTCCCCATTACGGGGGAGTCAGAGGGGGTCTTTAGCCACGTAGCGATTGAGGGCGTGTCCTCCAGTCCCAGTTTCTGCAGGCAGAAAGGAGTACCTTCAAGTTGTTCTGCCGCGGCAAGGAAGTAACGGTTGTCGGTCCACAAAGCGGCATTGTCAAGTGTAACTACAGCTGTTCCTGCCGAACCATTGAATCCGCTTATCCATTCGCGGCTCTTCCAGTGGTCAGGCACATATTCACCCGAATGAGGGTCTGTACTTGGAGTGATGAAGGCGGCAACGCCCTCCCTGCGCATCCATTGGCGCAACATCTCCACCCTTTTATTAACTGAATATCCCATAAAAATCATTTGTAGGTGGTTTCTCCTGCAAATTTAGGTGTTTTCGTCAACAATTCCACAAATCACAGGCAGAAAAAACTGTTGACTTCAAAAAAAGATTCCTCGTCACTTTTATTGAAAAACGGTTCTTCGTCAAATTAGTTGAAAGCTATGTAATTTAACAAAAACCAAGAAAAACCCTTTCGTAATGTTCTTGTGCTGCGCACCTATGTTGTCTGTATTTCCTGAACTATCTGGTAAGCAAGCTTTCCACTAGTTCAGAAAATCCATCCAACACGCCTATCGGCTTAAGAACATTCCAAAAGAAAAACCCCGCTATCGCTAAAAAACCGAGTCTGTAAAATAAATGTTGCGTAAGCGGTTTTTGAGCAAAGCGATGTTTTTCTAGATAATTAAAGCTATTCTCTGTGGCGGGCAATGATGTAGATGATGACAGGAGCACCTACGAGGGGAGTGACTGCATTAAGAGGAATTATACCAGCATCGCCGGGGAGAACACAGATAAGATTACAGAGCAATGCCACCACAGCACCTGTCAGCATGGTCAGAGGCAGGAGCGGACGATGGTTATTGCTGCCAAGCAGCAGACGTGCTATATGCGGAACCGCAAGACCGATAAAAGCTACAGGTCCGCAGAACGCAGTAGCAACAGCACTGAGCACACCTGTTACCAGTAACAGCAGATTGCGCAGGCGAAGCACATTGAAACCGAGATTCTCAGCATACTGCTCTCCCAGAAGCAATGCGTTGAGAGGTTTGATAAACATCAGGGAGATTGCGAGAGCAACAATACTGATTATAGCGAAATACGGCAATTGCTCGGAACTGACGCCCCCGAAATTACCCATTCCCCACACCATATACGATTGAACACCCTCCTCTGTAGCAAAGAAATTGAGGAGGGCAATAGCACTCGAAGCTATGTATCCAATCATGATACCCACTATAAGCAGCATCACATTGTTGCGAACCACAGCCGATGCAGCAAGCACTATAAGCAGCACTACCATAGCTCCGGCAAATGCCGCAAAGAGAATGGCAAGAAAACCCGTCAACGCGAAACTCCCCACTCCGACACTTCCTCCCATCAGAAGCATTACCAATGCTACACCGAGCGAGGCACCGCTATTGACACCGAAGATACTCGGACCAGCCAAAGGATTGCGAAACGCTGTCTGCAACATCAGTCCGCTCACGGCGAGACAGGATCCACACAGCAATGCCGTCACAGTCTGAGGCAATCTGCTCTCCATAACGATATACTGCCAGGAAAGTTTTGCCGACTCATCACCGCAGAGAATACCCCACACGTCCGATGCAGGAATATCCACCGCTCCCACCAACAGATTGGCTGCAAACAAAGCTGCCATTACCAGCAGCATTATAATGAAAAGAATATATCCGCGTTTCATGCTGCAAAGTTACGATTAAAAATCACACCGATATCACAGAACACACAGATTTTTAACCTTAACGGCAACGACGGCAAAAACGGAGCGGAACATATGTCCCGCTCCGTCGCTATTTTCGTTTTGGTTATCGTTGGTCTATTACCAGATGCTGTCGTCCCAACCGTAATCGTCATTACGTCTAGAACTTTCCATTACGTCGCCATCAGGATTAGTTATTGCATGATTGGTTGTATCAATCTGTGGACCAGAAATAGCGATCACAGATTCCATTTTTATTACCACTATCTGCATCTGTGGTTTATTATATATCTTTTTCATAATCTATTTTTGTTTTTATCAAGAATTAGAGTTATCGTTCGGCTTAGCCGACGCTTGCTTGCAAGAATTGGAGAATTACTAACTTGGCATAGCCAATTTGAGTTTACTCTCACTTAATCAGAACTTTTTTGCCGTTTACGATATAGATACCACGAGTTGGGTTCTTAACCAAGCGTCCGCCCAGGTCGTAAACCTCACCTTCAAGCAGTCCTTCTATTGCACCGTTCATGCTGTCAATACCGGTAGTGTCATCAAAATCGAGGTAGAAAGCCTTAGCTTCAGCTGTACCAGGAACTGTGAGATATACACGATAAGCAACACCTGTGATGGGAGCATTAGTCATAAAGAATCCTTGAGCACCGCTTTGAGTTTGAAGGACATAACTACCAACAGGAATAGAAGCTGCAGTATAAATACCAGTGAGATCAACGGAGGTAGTTTTGGTTGTATATGCATCCTGCTTAGCTGTACCATATCCAGACAGATTTTCGTTAACATCACTTTCTGTAGTATTCTTCAAAATGTAAGGCACGTTTGCAGCTGGGCTTGCTACCTCTGTGAGATTAAGAGAATTTCCATTAACTTCAGCTGTATAAGCTACCACACCAGCTGGCAATGTCGGGTTGAATGGGAAGATACGAGTTGCCCACTTACCTGCTTTGACATTAACACCTACTGATACTGTTGAAGCTGGATTGATATTAAAGTTCTTATAAGTCTGAGCTGTATAGAAACCTGATCCTCCATTTGAACCTATCAATGCATTAGCAACTGTGTTTCTCAAGTTATAGACATCAGCAGTATTTGTAGCTATTACCTCAATAGGCAAAGCCTTACTCTCATCAGTAGTGACTCGAATCTGAAAATTGTCTCCACCACTATAAACGGTTCCATCGCAAAGATATTGAGGTGTTCCATCTGCCTCTTCTATATAGAGCTTATACTGGTTAGTAGTTCCTGTGCTCTTAAAGTGAATGGCTTGGTTATAGAAGGAACCAGCGTCTTGTGTGTATCCTATAGCATATCCACCTTTACCTTCATTTCCATCATAGAATGTTACAGTCTTTTTTAAGCCATCAACAAGATAAAGGCTATACACATCGTCTTCATCAGGAGCATTAAGTGAAATAAACGCATCGTACAAATCACTAATTGCTGTCTGAATTTCACCAACGGTTGCAGAGCCATTATCATAAACTGCTTGAGCTGCAATAAGATCTGAAGCTTGGTAAGCAGGTTTGAAAGGGTCACTGCTTGAAGTTGGCGCCTCACGAGTCACCATCGCTATCATATTTGCCAAAGCAGCCTTATTTGCCTCAACGTCATTGCCAAGATATTTCAGGCGGAAATTGTCGAATACGCTCCAGTCGTTTGCAATCAACGTTTCCTTTTTCATACCAAAACGTAACTTTCCATCAGAAACAAGTACTGTTACGGTATTAGTAACAAAATTATCGTTCCAGAAATAGAAGGTTGCAGAAGGTTGGTCGTTAGGAACATAACCACCAGTAACGGAAGATTCAGATCCCTTTATACCATACTGTGCTGCCACAACACCTTCCATAATTGAAGCAACTGGAGTCTTGCAGTTGTTTGCATATACAAAAGCATTCAAAGCTTCTGTTCCTGCAGTATGAGCTGCATCCGCAGTTGCAGCATCTCCTGCCCGATAGAATCCTGCTGCAGAGAACTGATAAACACCTGTAGGCAGATCGCTCCATGTAATATACGTGTCAAAGTTTGTGTTCCAATGCTGCATGTTCTTGTCAACGCAAGTGCTATTATTATAAGAAGTATGATCCGCACCGGCATTAGTACCTCCTGAAGTCCAATTGTTGCCAACGCTGCTATAATTGGCTAAGTTGGGATTCTGAATATACTTATATGTGATATCTACGGGAGCAGCTCCTGTAGCTCCAGCAATAGTGGCATCACGCTCATCTTCTTTAATAAATTCCCATTTTGTGTTGGCAGAAGTAGCATCTACTATTACAACATATTTGTTTGCACTTTCGGAACCAAGATATTTTTCTTCATCAGGAAATTTTATGTCACCGTCTTCAGTAATGGTAAACGACTTGACCTGACCGCTTGTACCATTGGAATAAACATTACTTCCATCTATTTTAATATAATTGTTTCCACCATCATTCATAACATTATTCCGTAACTTATAAGTACCATCTGATAATGCTGTTATTTGATGTTTGTTTCCCACTTCATCTAATGTTGCACGTGTACCCCAGCTACCACCAAAAGTCATATATTTAGCTTCTGCAGTGTTTTTGATGAAATACAAACCATCGAACACGTATGGAGTATAAACTGTAACAACAGTCTCAGAGTTGGAAACCTTTCCTGCGTAACCAACCGTTCCCGCTGGTAGCGTTACGGTGTATGTAGATCTTCTGTCAAGAGTCACAGTTGGGAATGTGGCTGTAAGTACATTTCCTGCTAATGCAAGTGTGCCTTCTGCAATAAGAGTCTCTCCCTTTTTCAGAGTAGCCTTGGCAGAACCGTTGAGGATAGCAAAGTTCGCATCTGGATCTGTGGTACTTTCTCCACTATATGTGTATGTTACAGATGTTGGGAAGGTCTGAATATAGTTTCCGTCTGTAAGGCCAGAAACGGTAGCATCACCCACTTCATAATCATAACTTGCAAGCGATATTGTTAAGTTCTGGGCTGACGATGATTTTACATAATAGGTTCCATCTGTGAGATTCTGCTGGTCATTAGTGAGGCTAAATTCTGTTCCTGCAGAAGTTTCCACCAATGTACCATCCATCACATATACTAAGTCGTTAGGAGTGTCAGCGGTGATATTATAAGTTCCTCCTTCTGAAATTACAATTTTGTACCATTTGTCAGCAGTCAGACTTTGAGATGTTCCTAACGTCATATCTCCTTCCTTCACATTCTGAATCATATTACCCAAATATGTCAGAGTGATATTATCAAAGAACACTTTACCATTAGAACTAGAACTTGTATTTCCATTTGATGTTCCTCCAATCTGGAACCGGCCTTCGGTTGCACTTGCTAAAGCAATGTTGATATTATCTTCTTCCCAATCGTCGGAAGTAAATGAAGTCTTTGTGGATAATTGGGGATCTCCTGTAGTAGGCACGAAACCATTTTTTGAGACAAAATCGCTAGCACTTGAATTCTGGTTATTGCCCCATACCTTCATTGTATAATGACCAGCAGGGAGTTTTACTGTATTGGAAGATTGATATGTGATTACTGTATTATATGCTACAGAAACGCCCAATGTATTACCAGTATTTCCAGCATTATCAGCGCTTGGAGCAGAAACACTATTCACCTGTCCTGTCCCTCCGTAGGCTACAATGGCAGAACTACTCCAGGTGTTTGTTGAAGAAACAACGTTTTTCCATCCTGTGTCCGAATAATCTTCGCAATTAGCATTAACGCTATTACCCGTCCAGTTGCTAATCGAAGCTGTGCTCAACTCAAATCCAGGATTGTAAATAAGTCCTGTTGCATTAGTATTTGGACTCATGCTATGAGCTGCCGTTGCAGAAAGAATTATATTCTGCAAGGCTGTAACTTCGTTGTCTATTGTTGTTTGATATGCAATAGAATGATCTGCTCCACTTACTACACCTTCTGCATGCAAAATTGCCGTAGCAAGGTCACTATTGTTTAATGTTGTATTCAGATAAGTAGCATAAGTAATTACATTTGACAACTCTGTTGTATAATTACTATTATAGGTTAATTTTGCATTATCAGCACCAGCAACTCCTGTTTGATTACTTTTACTATCAAAGTAAATACCAACAACAGTAGAGCCTGTTTGGCTTACAGTAAAATCAGTATAAACATTAGTCCAGGCATTACCGTTTGATAAAGCTGTTTTGGAAGGATTTGCGTCTGTGCTGAGTTTGTAGTAAACTCCTGTTTCTATTTTTGTGAGGTCATCAGCTATTAAATATATTGAGAATCTATAATTACCTTTGGGGAGGACTTTAGATTGTGACAAAGACAGAGATCGGCTATTACTATTAGAAACAAAACGCATACCAAAAGTCTGTGAACCTCTATCTATCCCGGTTTTCTCAATAGTACCGCTTAAATTGCTGTATTGTTCATGGGTGGATTCCAATACACTGCAATCAAATTTGTAGAAAGTTCCTGTCTCGGCATCTGTCCAACCATCTGGAACATATATATATCTGCTACTTAAATTTGTACTACCTATTTTACCCTTTTGAGAAAAATCGCCCTCGAAATCCGCATTAGTTAAATACGTACTCGTGACATCGGTTTGTGCCCTCATACCGAGTGCACTGGCGACGAAAGCCGCCAAAAGAAGTAATTTTCTTTTCATTTTAGTTAGTTTATTAGTTAGATATTAGTTAATTAATCGTAATCAGGCATAGAATGTGCAAAAATACTAAAAAAATGTTAAGTGGCAAGGAGAACGGGGAATTTTAACACTTCGGCTCTGCTTTCAGCAGAAAAATCTCAGGAAAATCCTTTGAAAAATCTCAAAAAACTCAAAAACAGCGCACTGCGTGCTAAACATAATAAACATGTTGCTGCGCAACAATGAAACGATATTGACGATATCGATAAAAATACATCGCGCTGCTGCGCTAGGATTAAAAGAATTATTTAAGGTAGGTTCTA
>DEFM01000021.1:0-180 GCA_002350855.1 Prevotellaceae bacterium UBA2852 | reverse complement strand
GAACCTACCTTAACAAAAACAGAAAAAAAACCCTGCCGATGGTATTAGTCTTATCATACTTTGGCAGGGGTTTTTAATTATATGTCCTATATAAACAAGTTTCCAAGTCCAAATACTTAAAAACTCCTGCTCCTTCCTGCGTCAGGTTATCCCATCAGCAGGAAAAACAGTGAAAACCGA
>DEFM01000010.1:23256-30290 GCA_002350855.1 Prevotellaceae bacterium UBA2852 | reverse complement strand
TTTATAGAACCTACCTTAAATTACAGAAGCTTACAACAATTTGGAGAAGAGCGAAGGATTTCAGTTAATTTACCTTAATATTTGTACAGATGGGGAGAAATTGTGTGGAAACTTTTTTGACAAATAAAGTTTTCTTGGTAACTTTGCACCCGTTTTGAGAACCAATAGTAATTATGAGCAACAATCAGCAACAACTTCGTCAGCGTATTCTTGACTACAGCATGGAGCAATTCATCAGCCAGGGAGTGAAGAATGTGAAAGTCGATGACATTGCAGCAGCTCTGACTATTTCCAAACGAACTCTGTATGCGATGTTTAGTGACAAGGAGCAACTTCTTCTGGAGTCCATAAAAGCACAGATGGCTCGTTCGAACAAGGAAATGGAGAAAGTGATTGCAGAAGCAGCCAATCCTTTGGAAGGCTACATGAAGGTACTGAACCTGAAATTACAGGAACTTCAGAATGTGAATCCTGTGTTTTACAAGGAAATCGGGAAATACGAGAGTTGCATCAAACTGTTCGAAAGCGAAAGGGTACGTCGTCAGGCACATGCCTTGGAGTTCATAGAGAAATGTGTGGCAGAGGGGTTGTTTCTTCCTGACATAAACTACAAGCTCATTACGCAAATGACTGACATTATCGGAACAGCTCTGAACGAAAACTGTTTATACGAGAAATATCCGCTTGAGGATATCATTCATTCGATTCATCTTTCCCTGATTAGGGGAATTAGCACCGCAAAGGGACTGGAGGTAATCAACGCAATCTATCACAAATAAAAGACCCCCTCTAACTCCCCCAAGGGGGAGAAAAGACCCCCTCTAACTCCCCCAAGGGGGAGGAGGAAAGCGCCCTTTCGATATAACGTAATGACGGGAAGAACGGGGCGCAAGAATTAAAAAACTTTATATAAATATATATAAAAATGAGAAAGAAAACTAGATGGGTATTGATGACAATGCTTTTGGCATTTGCATTAAACGCTGACGCACAGAACACAGACAGTGATGAAGCTGTACTCTCGATAGACCTGCCACGGGCTATTGAGATTGCACTGGCTGAGAACCCTACAATCCGCGTGGCAGACAAAGATGTAGAACTGAAGCGCATTGCCGACCGCGAGGCTTGGCAGACTCTGCTTCCCGAAGTGTCGGCAACCGCAAATCTGTCGCACACTCTCCTCGCTGCGGAAATGAAACTCAACACCCCAGCCGGTGTGCAGAAATTCAAGATGGGTCGCGACGACACTAATACTGCAGCAGGTAGCATCACCATGACCATGCCGCTGTTTGCACCAGCCGTGTACCAGAACATGAAACTGACCAAGGACGACATCCTTCTGGCTCAGGAGAAGGCTCGCGGCAGCCGCCTCGACCTTATAAAGGAAGTGACCAAAGCCTACTATCAGGCTCTTTTGGCTCAGGACAGCTATAAGGTGATGAAGGAGAGCTACGACATCTCTAAGGAGAACTACGACGTGGTCAGCAAGAAGTTTGAGCAGGGCCGTGTCAGCGAATACGATTTGATTTCAGCCGAGGTGCAGATGCGCAACATGAATTCTAGTATGGTTTCGGCACAGACAGGTCTCACCCTTGCCGCCCTCCAGTTGAAGGTGCTCATGGGAGTGACAGCCGACGTGACTATCAATATCGAAGATGACCTGGAGAACTACCAGAACTCTCTCATCCTTCCTTCGCTCGACGGCAACGACGACCTCTCTGCCAACACCACCATGCGTCAGTTTGACCTCAACCGTTCTCTGCTCGAACGCACACTCAAGCTGAAACGTACCAACTTCATGCCGACAGTGGCATTCCAGATGACTGGTCAGTATCAGTCGCTCTACAATACTGACTGGAACGTCTTCGGATATGAATACGCACCAAGTGCATCGTTCGCGATTTCAATCAACATTCCTATATTCAAGGCTTCAAACTGGTCAGGACTGAAGAAAACCAAACTGCAGCTTGCACAGTTGGAGGACAGCCGCGACAACACTGTCCGCCAGCTCGGAATGGCAACTCGCAGCTATCGCAGCAACATGGCTTCGACCATTGCACAGGTTCACAGTAACCACGAGGCTGTGCTGAAAGCGAACAAGGCGGTGACTATCTCACAGAAGCGCTACGACGTGGGACGCGGCACCATCCTCGAAGTGAACCAGAGCCAGGTACAACTCACTCAGTCGAAACTGACCTACAACCAGTCGATCTACGACTACCTCATCAACAAGGCAGACCTCGACTATACTCTGGGAAATGAAACGTATCTAAAAAAGTAGAGGGCCGGGGATGGGTCTTAGAACACAAAAAAACTTAATATATGAAGAAGACTACAACAATCATCATGCTGGCGGCTGCAGCCTTGCTCACCACAGCATGCGGAGGTTCAAGCGACAAGAAAGCTGACAGCCAGGCTGCTGCAGCAGACGCTAAACCTCAAGTAAAACTGGCTACCGCTGGCAGCCAGAGCATTCCACAGACAGAGACCTATACAGGTACTGTGGAAAGCGATGTGAAGAACAACATCTCACCTAATACTCCTCTCCGCATTGAGAAGATCTACGCAGATGTGGGCGACGTGGTTCGCAAGGGACAGGTGCTTGTTCAGCTCGACGCTTCCAACCTGCGTCAGCTCAAGTTCCAGATCGACAACCTCCAGCTGGAATTCAACCGCACCAGCGCTCTCTACGAAGCCGGCGGTGCATCGAAGACTGAGTACGACAATGCCAAACTTCAGCTCGACCTGCTGCAGACTCAGTATCGTCAGCTGGCACAGAACACTCAGCTCGTTGCCCCAATCTCTGGAGTGGTTACTGCCCGCAACTACGACGACGGTGACATGTACAGCGCTCAGCCTGTGCTCACCATCGAGCAGACCAACCCTGTGAAGCTCATCATCAATGTCAGCGAGACTCGCTACAAGGAGATGAGCAAGGGCATGTCGGTCGACATCACTCTCGATGCCTACGACGACGAAGTGTTCACTGGCAAGGTGACTACCGTCTACCCTACCGTAGATGCAACAACCCACACCTTCCCTGTTGAAATCACCATCAACAACCAGGCACAGAAAGTACGTCCGGGAATGTTTGCCCGCGTCACAGTGAACTACGGTGACCAACAGCACGTTGTTGTTCCTGACGCAGCTGTAGTCAAGCAGATTGGTGCAGGCGACCGATACGTATATGTTTTCAAGGACGGCAAGGTAAGCTACAACAAAGTAGAAATCGGACGCCACATCGATACAACCTACGAAATCCTCTCCGGTGTCAACGAAGGCGACCAAGTCGTAATCGCAGGCCAAACCAAACTCGCCAACGGCAAGGAAGTGGAAGTGATTAAATAAAAAGACCCTCCCCCTTACCCCTCCCTGTGAGGGCGGGGAGTGGTTAGAAATTAATATGTAATACATAGTAGAATAACCTCCCATACAAATCATTCTACTCCCTCCCCTTGGGGAGGGCAAAGGGAGGGGTCTTTTTTTATATGTCATTATATGAAGGAGCGGTCAAACGACCGATTATGACAAGCCTCTGCTTCCTTGCAGTAATCATCTTCGGCTTGTTCTCGTTGCTGAAACTCCCTATCGACCTGTATCCAGATATCGAGACCAACACCCTTATGATATTCACGTATTATAACGGTGCATCAGCAAACGATATAGAAAACAACGTGACGCGTCCACTCGAGAACACTCTCAACTCGGTGGAGCACCTCAAGCATATCACGTCGAACTCACGTGAGAACGTCAGTGTCATCACCATGCAGTTTGAGTATGGCTACGACATCGACGACCTCACTAATGACGTGCGTGACAAACTCGACATGGTGAGCAACTCGTTGCCTAACGACGCCAACACACCGATTATCTTCAAGTTCTCCACCGACATGATTCCTATCGTGATGCTGTCGGTGCAGGCAGAGGAGAGCCAGAAGGCACTCTACAAGATTCTCGACGAGAACGTCGTCAACCCCCTGGCACGTATCGACGGAGTCGGTACAGTGTCCATCGCAGGTTCGCCTAAGCGTGAAATCAATGTCTACATGAATCCTCAGAAGATGGAAGCCTACGGACTGAGTGTTGCAAAGGTCAGTGCTGCCATCGCTGCTGAGAACCGCAACATCACAAACGGATCTGTAGATATCGGTACCACCACATATACTGTGCGTGTGGAAGGAGAATTCACCGATCCACAGCAGATGAACAATGTGGTCGTAGGCAGCCACAACGGTGCCAACGTATATCTTCGCGATGTGGCACGCATAGTGGACAATGTGGAGGAACGTTCACAGTCTACCTACACCAACGGCAAGCAGGGTGCTATCGTCATCATCCAGAAGCAGAGCGGTGCCAACTCAGTAGCCATCTCGGAGAAAGTCCTGAAGATGCTGCCTGACCTGCGCAAGAGCCTGCCGTCAGATGTCAACCTGGATGTGATGATCAACACCTCCGACAACATCCTCCAGACCATCGACACACTGACCGAGACCATCACCTTCGCACTTCTGTTCGTCGTGATTGTCGTGTTTGTGTTCCTCGGACGCTGGAGAGCCACGGTCATCATCTCCATCACCATCCCTATGTCGCTTATCGCCTCGTTCATCTACCTCTACGCTACAGGCGGTTCGCTCAACATGATCTCACTCTCATGTCTCACCATCGCCATCGGTAACGTTGTGGACGACGCCATAGTGGTGCTGGAGAACGTGACGACACATATCGAACGAGGGTCGAATCCTAAGCAGGCTGCCATCCACGCAACCAATGAGGTGGCAATCTCAGTTATCGCCTCTACCCTCACCATGATTGCGGTGTTCTTCCCTCTGACCATGGTGACAGGTATGTCGGGTGTCCTCTTCAAGCAGCTCGGATGGATGATGTGTATCATCATGACCATCTCTACTACTTCCGCACTCTCGTTCACACCTATGCTCTGTTCTCAGATGCTGCGTCTGCAGAAGAAGCAAAGCAAGACTTTCAAGAAGGTCTATGGACCAGTTCAACGCAGTCTTGACAAACTCGACGACGCCTACGAGCGCCTCATCAACTGGTCGGTTCGCCACCGCTGGACTATCATCCTCGCTTCACTCAGCTTCTTCGTTCTCTCTATCGTCACAGTGAACATCACTGGTATGAAGACCGAGTTCTTCCCAGCCAACGACTCAGGTCGTGTGGGTGTGACACTTCAGACACCTATCGGCACACGCAAGGAAGTGACACAGCAGATAGCACAGCAGCTTGCCAACAAGTGGATGCAGCGCTATGGAAAGGACATGCAAGTCTGCAACTTCACCGTTGGTCAGGCAGGCGACGACAACACATGGGCTTCGTTCTCAGACAACGGAACTCACATAGCATCGTTCAACATCCAGTTTGTTCCTTCCAACAAACGCTCCATCGGACTTGTTGCTATCTGCGACCAGATGCGCGAAGACTGTAAGGAAGTGCCCGAACTCGCTAAGTTCCAGGTATTGCTCGGTGGACGACAGGGAGCATCCATGGGCGGACAGTCCACTGCCACCTTCGAAATCTACGGCTACGACATGGAAGCCACAGGAGCAGTGGCAAATGAACTTGCCGAAAAACTTGCCGAAAGCGAGATGGTTGGTCAGACCAACATCTCCCGTCAGGACTTCCAGCCGGAACTCGTAGTTGACTTCAACCGTGAGAAGCTTGCGGAACTCGGCATCGGACTTTACGATGCATCAACAGCAGTCCGCAACGTCATCAACGGTTCACTCCTCTCCTACTACCGCGAGGACGGAGACGAATACGACATCAAGGTGCGCTATGAACCTGATTCACGTACCAGTCTGGATGACATTCTCAACATGCTCATCCCAACCACCCACGGTCACGTAAAGGTACGCGATGTCGCAACCATCTACGAAAGTGACATTCCACCTACAATCGAGCGTAAGGACCGTCAGCGCATTGTCACTGTCAGCGCCGTACTCAAGGACGGCTATGCACTCAGCGACGGTGTTGCTCTCGGACGTGAGATCTACGAGAACATGGAACTTCCAAGCGGAGTATCTGTCCAGGTTGCAGGTTCGTACGAAGACCAGCAAGACTCCAACCGTGACCTCGGAGTGCTCGGCATCCTCATCATCCTGCTCGTGTTCATAGTCATGGCAGCCCAATTCGAGTCACTCACCTATCCGTTCATCATCATGATTACAGTGCCGTTTGCCTTCGCCGGAATCCTCTTCGCACTGGTATTTACGAACACCAACCTCAACATCATGTCCATGCTTGGAGGTATCATGCTTATCGGTATTGTGGTGAAGAACGGTATCGTGCTCATCGACTACACCCAGCTGCTGCGTGAACGCGGTTACGGACTTATCCGTGCAGCTGTGGCAGCAGCCCGCAGCCGTCTGCGTCCTATTCTCATGACCTCCCTCACCACCATCCTCGGTATGGTGCCAATGGCAATGAGCCAAGGAGTCGGAGCCGAGATGTGGCGCCCGATGGGTGTAGCCATCATCGGTGGTCTTACAGCATCTACGTTGCTCACCCTTATCTACACCCCAGCTATGTTCTGTATGTTCGGAGCCAACGGTGTGAAGCGCACCCGTCGCAAGATGCGCAAACAGCGTGAACTCAACGCATACTGGAAGGAGCATGCAAAGGAAGAACTCAACTTTATTGCAGAAGAATAATATGAAATCAATATTTATAGCATACGACCAGGCACAGTCGGAGACAGTGCAGGCCATTCTCAGCCGCTCCAACGCACGCGGTTTCACCATGTGGGAACAAGCCCAGGGATGTGGCAGCAAGACAGGTGATCCTCACCTCGGCAGCCACGCGTGGCCTACCATGAATTCTGCCATCCTCACCGTAGTAGATGACTCTCAGGTAGCTCCAATCCTTGAGCGTCTGCGCGAAGCCGACGAGGACAACCCTATGCTCGGCATCCGCGCCTTCGTCTGGAACATTGAGCAAAGTCTCTGAACCAACTCAAATAATACTATATAATCAGAGTGCAGAATCGGTTTACTGTTTAGGTAGGTTCTAAAAATTCT
>DEFM01000010.1:0-23095 GCA_002350855.1 Prevotellaceae bacterium UBA2852 | reverse complement strand
ATAATTTATAGAACCTACCTTTACAGCAAACTGATTCTGCACTCTTCGTATGAGATGCCTATCGCCGGACGGTTTCCGAATTCTAAGAATTACGAGAAGAGACCGAAGAGTTTGGCGTCAATCATGTCGGTGACTTGCTGGAAGTGTTCGGGATTCTCTCCGAACTTGATGTTGTCGCCGTCGACAATGATGAGGGGACCCTTGTAGGTCTCTATCCATGACTCGTAGAGGTCGCTGAGTCCCTTGAGGTAGTCGATGCGGATGGTCTGTTCGTACTCACGTCCGCGTTTCTGGATCTGCGCCACGAGTGTGGGGATGGACGAACGGATATAAATCATGAGATCGGGAAGTTTGACAAGCGAGAGCATGAGGTCGAAGAGTTCCTCATAGGTCTGGAAGTCGCGGTCTGACATCATGCCCTGGTTGTGAAGGTTCTTGGCAAAGATACGTGCATCCTCAAAGATAGTGCGGTCCTGGATAATGACCTTATCGGTCTGCGCTATCTCTACCACTTCCTTAAAACGCTTGTTAAGGAAGTAAATCTGAAGATTGTACGCCCAACGGTTCATGTCGGCATAGAAGTCTGCCAGATAGGGATTGTTGTCTACTGGTTCAAAACGTGGCTCCCATCCGTAACGGTTTGCCAACATTCGTGTAAGTGTGGTCTTGCCACATCCGATATTTCCTGCTACTGCTATATGCATAATGAAAAAGACCCTTCCCCGTCCACCTTCCGCTTCGCTTCACCAATCGCTTGAACGCGAACGCGCGATTGCCCCTCCCAAGGGAGGGGAGTAATTACCTACTGCGGGGGCTATAGTTTAAAAGTTTAAGAAATATAATTGCTTAATAGTTGAATTCCTCTCTTCCGGATGGTACTCCTCCCCTATACGGGGGAGGTCGGGAGGGGGCTTGTGGGTCTTCTTTAGAACAATCCGAAGAGGAGGGAGTCGATACGATTGATTATTGATGCAAAGTCTTCAGGACGGTGTTCGTAGTCGAGATTATCGACATCGATGGTAAGGACTCGTCCCTTGTACTTCTTGTATATGAATTCCTCGTAAAGGTTATTAAGGTTTTCGAGATATTCAAGTTTCATGCACTGTTCATACTCACGTCCACGTTTCTGGATGTTGCCGACGAGGTGTGGGACACTGGCACGGAGGTAAATCATGAGGTCGGGCATGCGCGCTACCATCATCATGGATTCAAAGAGATCCATGTAGGTCTGGAAGTCACGGTCGGAGAGGTTACCCATGCGACGGTTGTTCTCGGTGAACACGTACACACCCTCGAAGATGGTGCGGTCCTGAATGAAGGTCTGCTGGGAATTGGATATCTTGAGCAGGTCCTGGAAGCGGTGCTTGAGGAAGAACACCTCAAGGCAGAACGACCATCGCTTGATATCGGAGTAATAGTCTTCGATATATGGATTGTCGTCCACTGCTTCAAAGAAAGGCGTCCACCCGTAATGCTTAGCCAGCATCTGTGTCAGAGTGGTCTTTCCGCTACCAATATTTCCTGCTATTCCTATGTGCATAATGAAAAAGACCCTCCCCTTGCCCCTCCCAAGGGAGGGGAGTAATTACCTACTGCGGGTTAAGGGATTATGAGTTTAATGGTTTAATAAGTTTAAGTTCTCCATCCGGATGGATTGTAACCACTCCCCTCCCTCGCAGGGCAATCGCGCGTTCGCGTTCAAGCGATTGGTGACCGAAGGGAAGGTGGACTGACTGGGGGGCTTGTTAGGCTGGTGCTTTTAACCCCTTAGAAAAGCGTAGGCTTTCCGGTGTTCGAGATAGTCTGGTGTGGCTTCATGTGCATAGGCTTCGCGTTCGAAGCGGATGTTGCGGTAAGCCTTCCAACGGTTTCTGTATATTATAATATTGTATAGGTATTCGAGAATGTACCAGAGGTAGAATCCCAGCCAGAGCAATTCCCGCTGCTGACGCGTGTGGATATGTTCGTGCCTTAGGAGGACGGGGGTGATTGCAACGCCTTTGCGCACAAAGATTATCCCGAACAGATTGATTGCGCTGAATCCTCGCACTGGCAGCCATCGGTTGACAACTATCATACCACAATATATAAATTATAAATTAAAAATTATAAATTATAAGAGAGCGGGCCGAGACCTATCATAACATAATTTTGTTCATTAGGTTTTGCAAAGATAACCATTTTCTTAAGACTGGGGAAAAACTTATGAAAATTTTCTGTATATTTTGCATTATCTTCGAACTATATTTATTATATTTGCAAGTCACATTGCTTTTGCATTATTCACATTAAACAATTTATATTATACTATTACTATGGGATTCTTAACTAACGACAAACTTGTTATTGTTGGAGCCGGTGGTGCTATCGGTTCAACTATGGTGCAGTTGGCTCTCACTATGAAGCTGACTCCAAACGTATGTCTTTATGACGTTTACGCTCCTGGTATGGAAGGTGTGATGGAAGAAATGTTCCACTGCGGCTACGACGGAGTGAACCTCACAGCTACTACAGACGTGGCTGAGGCATTCAAGGACGCTAAATACATCATCTCCAGCGGTGGTGCTCCACGTAAGGCCGGCATGACCCGTGAAGACCTGCTCGCTGGCAACTGCAAAATCGCTGAGGAACTGGGTAAGAACATCAAGACTTACTGCCCAGACGTGAAGCACGTAACTGTTATCTTCAACCCAGCCGACCTGACTGGTCTGGTTACCCTGCTCTACTCTGGTCTGAAACCAGGTCAGGTAACTACTCTCGCAGCTCTCGACTCTACTCGTCTGCAGTCTGCCCTCGCCAAGAAATTCGGTGTTAAGCAGTACGAAGTTACCGGTTGCGCTACATACGGCGGCCACGGTGAACAGATGGCTGTATTCGGCAGCGCAGTGAAGGTGGCAGGCAAGCCTCTGAACGAACTCATCGGTACTCCTGAATTCCCAGAAGAGGAATGGGAAGCTCTGAAGGTTGCTGTTACCAAGGGTGGTGCGAAGATTATCGAACTTCGCGGACGCTCTTCATGGCAAAGCCCTGCTTACTGTGCAGTAGAAATGATCCGTTCGGTTATGGGCGGTGAAAAGTTCCGCTGGCCAGCAGGTACATACGTTTGCAACGAGAAGTACAACCACATCATGATGGCAATGGACACTACCCTCGACACCAACGGCTGCACTTACAAGATGCCAACCGGCACTGCTGAGGAACTTGCCAAGCTTGACGCTTCATACGAGCACCTCTGCAAGATGCGCGACGAACTCGTAACTCTCGGCATCATTCCATCAATCGACAAGTGGAAAGAAATCAATCCAAATCTCTAATCTCAAACAAAAAAACTCAGGCACGAACCGATGTTCGTGCCTGAGTTTTTTTTAATCCTGCCTTTGCCTTACTGCTTCGTAGAGGAGGACGGCGGTGCTGACGGAGACATTGAGCGAATCAACACGGCCGAGCATAGGGATGCGGATATGGGCATTGGCTGCATGACGCCATGGTTCGGTGAGACCAGTGGACTCCGTTCCCATGACAAGTGCGGTAGCGCGAGTCATGTCGCAATCATAATAGTATTCTGAATCCTGCAACTGAGCAGTGAGAATCTGCACTCCTTCATCTTGCAGGTAGTCTATGCACTCCTCTGAACTGCATGCCAGACAAGGCACGCTAAACACAGCTCCCAAGGAAGCACGGATGAGATTGGGATTGTAAAGATCTGCACGTGCATCGCAGAGAATCACGGCATCAGCACCTGCTGCATCGGCAGAACGCAGCACAGCACCCACATTGCCGGGTTTCTCCACACCTTCCAACACCACAACCAAGGCATCATCGCCCAGATGCAGGTCTTCAAGTCTGCGCTTTGGCTCATGAACCACCGCAATAATGCCTTCAGTCGTTGCCCTGTAAGCAATTTTGGAATATACAGGCTGCGACACTTCGAACTTCAGCACTGTAGGCGGCAGAAGCGACATGACATCCTTGCCGTCAACCTGCTGCATGAGCGAAGGACAGAAAAAGACACATTCCACAGTTAGTCCGGCATCGATGCACTGGCGCAACTCACGCTGTCCCTCAACCACGAATTTGTGCTGGTGACGGCGTTCTGACGATTTCTGCTGGAGCTGCGCCAACAGTTTTACTCGTGCATTATGCACACTTGTTATTATCTGTTCCATAGATTTAAGGTGAAAAATCACCGCAAAAATACAAAAAAATTGAGAAATAATTGATTTTCGGAAAAAAGTATGTATATTTGCCCTTAGAGAATCAATTAAAACTAATTATTAACCCTCAAAACCAAAACAGCCATGCAAAAATACGTATGTGAAGTATGTGGTTGGGAATATGATCCCGAAGTAGGTGTTCCTGAAGCAGGAATCGCTCCTGGCACTCCATTCGAGGAACTTCCCGATGACTTTGAATGTCCTCTCTGCAGCGTAGGCAAAGACCAGTTTGCTCCAGCAGAATAACAAGCATTACGGACGGCAATCACTAAGCATTGTGGTTGCCGTCTGTGCTTTTTAAAGCAAAAAACCGGCAAATTATTTTGCCCATTGAAGCAAATAGTGTAATTTTGCTAACCCGAAACAACTACTATCATAACATAACAATAATTAGAACTATGAAACCTACTCTTTTTCTCCTCGCAGCAGGAATGGGAAGCCGCTATGGCGGTCTGAAACAACTCGACGGTCTTGGACCAAACGGTGAAACCATCATGGACTACAGTATTTACGATGCCATACAATCCGGCTTCGGCAAAATCGTATGGGTAATCCGTAAGGACTTTGAAGAGCAGTTCCGCACACAGATTCTGTCTAAATACGAAGGTACAGTGCCTTGCGAACTTTGCTTCCAGAGCATCGACGCACTTCCTGCAGGATTCACTTGTCCTGAAGGCAGAGTTAAGCCTTGGGGTACCAACCACGCAGTACTCATGGGTAAGGACGTAATCAAGGAGCCATTCTGCGTTATCAACTGCGACGACTTCTACGGACGCGACGCATTCCAGACTATCGGCAAGTTCCTGAGCAATCTGCCAGAGGGTTCAAAGAACACCTACGCAATGGTAGGATTCCGCTGCTGCAACACTCTCAGCGAGAACGGATCTGTAGCACGTGGTGTATGCGTTTACAACGACAAGCATCACTTGACAGACGTGGTAGAGCGTACCGAAATCATGCGCGTGCCAGCTGACGGACCAATCTGCTACAAAGACGAAAACGGTGAATGGGTTGCAGTTGACGACAACGTACCTGTATCCATGAACATGTGGGGCTTCACTCCTGACTACTTTGAGCACTCAGAAGCTTACTTCCGTGAGTTCCTCAGCGACCCAAAGAACATGGAGAACCTCAAAGCTGAGTTCTTTATTCCTCTGATGGTGAACAAACTCATCAACGACGGAACAAGCACCGTTGAAGTACTCGACACAACCAGCAAGTGGTTCGGTGTGACCTACGCTGCCGACCGCGAGGCAACTGTAGAACGCATTGCCCAGCTCGTTAAGGACGGCGTTTACCCCGAAAAACTTTGGTAGAAACATAAACCGGGCGAACGGCATACCATTCACAAACATCTCCCAGAAGGAGAAGGCGTGCGTTAGTAACCCGGAATCTGTTTCCAATAAGGAAACGCAAGTTTTTTCGAGGGGTTACATTCTGCGATAGAATGTAACCCCATTTCTTTAAAGCAACAACTATGACATCAAATCTATTTCACCGCATCATCACCTGCACAATCATAATGCTCACGTCACTGTCAGGCCACAGCCAAACTTCGATTCTCTTCACGGACAATTCCGCTGAAGATCCCCTGCTTATAGAGTCTCTTAGCAAAGAAGCGGGTGTTCATCTTTCTGCCGACAAATGCATAAAAGTGGGCATAGAATCGACAGCCTCCGTTGGCAATGGAATCGAGAATTATCTACGGAAGAACCCTTCGGACGATGTATCGGTGGTGCTTCTGCAAATCGGTTGCAACGGCTCCGGCCTCAACAAACTGCATCCTTGCATATCCGCAGAGCAAACCCTTTTCCATTTTCCTTTTGCCTATGTATGCAATCTGAAAGGCGAGCGGCATCAGCATAAACGCATGGCGGTGTCACGAAAGGAAGTGACAAACAATGATGTAGTCGGTGTGTTTTACAATGCTATATCTGCTGTACGCAAACTGCTGCCACAGGCACGGATATTCATCCTTTCGCCCATTATACAAACTGGCAGAAGCTCTTCCTCTGTACTTTCCAGCAAGTTCGACGGTCAGCTGGCAGCTGCAGCACAGTTGTTCTGCATTCCCTATGTGACGGATATCTGCAAAGACCTCGCTCCGTTCCAGTTTATTTGGAATAAAAATGTGTGTCCGTCTGCAGCATGCAACATTCTCATCCTTGGAGACAGCTACAGCGAGCAGCACTTATGGACAGACCATCTTCAGAGAATCACCGGCTACAATATCGTTAACCTGGCTGTAGGCAGCGCCACACTGCGTGACCGTTTCGACTTCCACACCTATCCCTACTCGGCTCATCCCGTGAAGACTGACAATGCAGGCAATCACAACACTCTCGCCTGTCAGATAGAAAAGCTGAAACGTCTGCAACGCGGTGAGACTGATTCACTTGAGCAGGCTCTGCCACTTAACTACAGTCCCGACATCATCCTTATAGAAGGCGGAACGAACGACAATGCCGATTCTGATGCCACAGAGAAACTGTATCATCAGTCATCAGTACAAGCAGACCGCACCACGTTTGTCGGGTCAATTGCATATCTCTCATCGGCACTTAAGAGTATTTATCCTAATGCCAAAATCTTTGTGGTTACGCCTAGCGGACTCTACTACGGACACACCGACGCACCTTTTGCCTATATAGACAAAGCCCGTCAGATACGCAAAGCGTCAAAGATTTTGGGATTAAGCACCATAGACTGGGACCGCAATGGCCGTCTGTCGTTTGTGTTCAACAACTCCCACGCTGCCGGCAAGGGCACCAAACGTCAGCCTTACCGCTACGATGTTCCGACACAAGAGACCAAGGATTTGCTTCACCCCAACGAACACGGTGCCTTGTTCCTGGCTGAAGCTGTTGCAGCAGTCCTCTTTTCACAGCAATAAACAAAAAAACAGTTCCTCTCGATTGAGAAGAACTGTTTTTCTTTTAGTGTTTACTTACATGTACATGCTCTGTAGGCGGCAGTTCCATGTTGCGTTTGTCAACCTGAGTAACAACTCGTGCAGCCAATCCCATCATGGCGATGCCTGCAGGTGAAGCTGGATCAAGGACAGCGGGAACTCCAGAATCACCGCTCTCACACACATCCTGAATCAGAGGAATCTGAGCAAGAAGAGGCACGTTAAGGCTGTCTGCCAGATTCTTCACTCCATCACGTCCGAAGATGTAATAGCGCTCATCAGGATGCTGAGCTGGAGTGAACCACGACATATTCTCAACGAGTCCGAGAATAGGAACATTCACCTTGTCATTCATATACATATTAATACCCTTGCGAGCATCAGCAAGAGCCACTTCCTGTGGGGTTGAGACAATGACAGCCCCTGTAATGTCGATATTCTGCAAGAGAGTCAGATGAATGTCACTTGTGCCTGGAGGTGTGTCGAGAATAAAATAATCAAGGTCTCCCCAAAGTGTGTCGCTGAGAAGTTGCTTGAGTGCGTTAGACGCCATACCTCCGCGCCAGAGCGTTGCCTGGTCCGGACTAACGAAGAAGCCTATGGAGAGCAGTTTTACTCCATATTTCTCCATCGGAACTATAAAGTCGCGTCCGTCCACATTCTGGGAATATACTCTTTCTTCCTCCACCTGAAACATCTTTGGCATGGAAGGTCCGAAAATATCTGTATCCAGAAGACCCACACGGTAGCCGAGCTTTGCAAGTCCTATAGCAAGGTTTGCCGTCACCGTGCTCTTTCCTACTCCACCCTTTCCGCTTGACACAGCGATAATGTTCTTCACACCCGAAAGCAGTTTTTCGGGTTCTGGTGGCAATTCTGTCCTGGATTTGGTATTAATAATCACTTCCACGTCGGGGCTGACGCAGGTATGAATAGCTGATTCCACAGCTTTGACTAAAGAACGGCGGAACGGATCGGTTGGTTTGTCGAACAACAGAGAGAACGACACACGCATTCCGTCAATGCGTATGTCGTCTTCAAGCATGTCGTTCTCAATCAAGTTCTTTCCGTTGCCGGGATAGCGCACTGTTGCAAGTGCATCCTTGATGAGATTGGGATAAAGTGTCATTTACTTAACAATTACTTTTCTTCCCTTGACTACATAAATTGCAGCTGGGAGATTCTTAATATCAGCAATGCGGATGTTTGCAGCAATACGCTGTCCGGAGAGGTTGTACACTTCAACTTTCTCGCTTGCACGACCGATTTCGCTGATTGCAGTTACTTCGCCTGCTGCAAGGTGACGAGTGTAGAGTTGAGAGATATTGCCATTCGACAGACGCACACCGCAGCGGGTAGCATAGAATCCGCCTTTCACATCATCAGTATTTACGAACTGAGCCTCTGCATTGTCCTTAACCAAAACGCCATAAGCACCTGCAGCATCTTGTTTGAGATTCGCTCCAAACATAGTCACAGTAACACCACCTGCAACAAACGAGAGGTCGTTCTGTGCCTTGGATATGAGAGCGGTCTTCTTCAAGTTTTTGCTTGCAGATTCACCTGAGTAGTAGAGAATGTAAGGTACTCCGGCGCTCATGCCTTCAGACTTGCAGTCCATAAAGTTAAGAGTGATACCTCCGGCAGTCTGTTCTGCACCAACGAGGCGTTCCAGACGGCAGTCAGAGCCAAAAGCCTCATTCAGTTCTGATTCACTTACTGCAAATGGAAGTACCAGTGTGTTCCATCCAGTGAACACATAGCGTGAGATTGACACCACACATTCCTGATTGTCATACTTTTCCAAATTGGTTCCTGAATAAGAGTTAAGGAACACTCTCTGCTGAGCATTTGCAAATGTTGCAGCCAGCATCATAATTGCCACTAAGTAGATTTTTTTCATAATAATGAATGGTATTATAGTTAGTAAAACGATTAATTATCTCACTGATGGATGCAAAATTACATAAAAAACAACAATATATCAACAAAAAAACGTCAAAAATATTTCCTTCTGTCACGAAGACTCAATTATTGATTCTTGTCATTCTGCAATTTCTACAGCAAAGTTACTCTATGCTTGCACTGATGATGCGTATGTCGCGCAAAGGCTTGTCGTTGCGGTCTGTACGGGTTTTCTCTATATCGGAAACGACTTTCATGCCTTCAATTACCTCACCGAAAATGGTGTATTCACCGTCAAGCCAAGGTGCACCGCCGCGAGAGCGGTAGAGACGACGCTGCTCCTTGCTGATGCGTGCCGGTGGATTGTTGTCAACGGAATCCTGAGCCTGGTCACGCAGTCTGCTGAGAGCGTCTTCGTATTTTGTAGTCTGACGCAGACGCAGGAAATTCTCCAATTCTGCAGCATGCTGTTTAAGGAGCTTATCATAAATCACAGCCACAGCAGTCTGCTCACGTGTATATTCTAATTCAGAAAGTTGCTCGTCGGTCTGGAACTTGCCAGTAACTATGTAGAACTGATATTTGCTCGATCGCTTGTCAGGATTGATGTCATCGCCCTCACGAGCTGCTGCAACCACACCCTTCTGATGGATGTAACGAGGAAAGAGAATCTCACCCTCAATCGACGGACCAAGTTCATTGCTGTCAGTCGGTTCCACTTTCGGGAAATTTCCCTGCCGAGTGTCAGGGTCACCAGTCTGAATCATGAAGTTACGAATCACACGGTGGAAGGTAACGTCATTGTACATTCCGTCTTTCACGTTCTTGATGAAGTTATCACGATGGATAGGAGTATCGTTATAGAGCGCAATACGGATGTCACCAGCAGTAGTATGGAGAAGGACTATCGTTTGATTGTCGTTCTGTCCGTTGCAGCTTGTAGCGAGCATCGAACAGAAGATAAGCGTGGCAAAAAGAAAACTTTTCATAAGTCTATAGTTATTTCGATATTCAGATGTGGCAAAATTAGTAATAAAAAACATAACTTTGCACAACTTTTATATAAAAAAAAGTTATGCAGCCTCTTGACCGCAAAATTCTACATATTGCACTACCAGCCATTGCAAGCAATATCACCGTTCCATTGCTTGGCATCATCGACCTTGCCATCGTAGGACATCTTGGTTCTGCAGCCTACATTGGAGCCATTGCTGTAGGAAGCATGGTGTTCAATGTGATGTACTGGTTGTTTGCCTTTTTACGGATGGGGACGAGTGGCATGACAAGTCAGTCGCTTGGTGCCCACCGTCTTGACGAGAGCATGCGCATGTTGGTTCGCTCGCTATCCATTGCCACAGCTATTGCCCTGCTGCTCATCGCATTACAAGTACCGCTGTTTAGTCTTGCAATGAAGATAATGCAACCGACTCCTGAGGTCTCAGAGCTATCACATACATATTTCAACATCTGTATTTGGGGAGCACCGGCAGTATTGTGTATGTACGGCATCAACGGGTGGTTCATCGGTATGCAAAACTCACGAACGCCAATGACGGTGGCGATAACTCAGAACCTAGTAAATATCGCGGCAAGCCTTCTATTTGTCTACGGTTTAGGAATGAAGGTGGAAGGAGTGGCTTTAGGAACATTGGTTGCACAATATGCAGGTTTGCTGATTTCGCTGGTTTTGTGGCACCGCTACTACTATCGTCTGCGCAAATGGTTTTCGAGAAAAGGATTATTCCAGCACCAGGCAATGCACCGTTTCTTCAGCGTCAACCGCGACATCTTTCTCCGCACATTCTTCCTCATTGCCGTTAATTTCTTCATCACCAGTGCAGGAGCATGGCAGGGCGATGAAATCCTTGCCACAAACGCCCTGCTTATGCAGTTTTTCCTAATTTTCTCATATTTTGCCGACGGGTTTGCCTATGCTGGCGAAGCACTCTGCGGCAAAGCCTACGGTGGGAAAAACTGGCAGTTGCTGAACAAAGCCAAGAATCGCATTTTCCGCATGGGAATTGTGATTTCCGCAGCATTCGTGCTCTTATTTATTACAGCAGACACCACACTTGCTTCGCTTCTCACCGACGACTGCCATATACTTGAGCTATCACACACCTATATGCCATGGCTGCGACTTGTTCCCATCGCAGGAATCGCGGCTTTCATCTGGGACGGAATTTTCATCGGATGCACCGCAACACGACAGATGCTCCTTACCACTTTTATCGGTGCCGTGACCTTCTTCGGCATATATTATTCCTTACCTCTATTTTGCTCAATACCAACCAATCACATCCTTTGGCTCGCCTTTATTAGCTATCTCTTCATGCGTGGTGTGACACAAACCATTATTTATCATCGATTTGCAAAGAGAACTATTCATGCTTTAACATATAAAGGCTAAAAAGTTCTTTAAAATGTGAAATAAAACTAAAAGGCCATTAAGATTTATGGTCAAATGAAAAGTTTTTCCTAACTTTGTACCGATTTTGTGGCGAACGAAAATAAAATCAGTATTAGATCATAGAGAACGGACGTCTAAACCGTTCTTTTCACATAAACAAAAAAACATGGAGAAAACCCTCGTCATACTCAAGCCATGCGCAGTACAACGCGCCATCGTAGGACAAGTGACCGCACGCTTTGAACGCAAAGGATTGCGCCTGGCAGGAATGAAAATGATGCAACTGACAGACGAACTGCTCAACGAGCACTATGCACACCTCGCATCAAAGCCTTTCTTCCAACGCATCAAGAATTCCATGATGGCTGCTCCAGTAATCTGTTGCTGTTACGAAGGAGTAGACGCAGTAGAAACCGTTCGTGCTATGACGGGCGTCACCAACGCACGTAAAGCTGCTCCAGGAACTATTCGTGGTGACTTCGGTATGAGCTTCCAGGAAAACATCATCCACACCAGCGACTCACCGGAAAATGCTGAAGTAGAACTTGCAAGATTCTTCAAGTCTGAAGAAATCTTCGACTACAACCAGGCTCCATTCCAGTTCCTCTACGCAAACGACGAATACTAATTCTTAAACTAATAAACACCAGATAATCGTGATTTTTTCAAAGTTAACAAAAACCCTCAGCGTTGCTATCCTTTCAGCAGTAGCAGTCAGTGCAACAGCACAAGACCTCATAGCACGCCAGGCCCCAATCGACCGCAGACTCAAAGACGTAACAAACATTTATATTTCCAGCACCATGGCTTCAACAGCCATGAATGCCAACCTCAACAACCCAGCTGCTGACATCTACACAGACTGGAACAGCAAGGGTGTCAAGAACGCTTCAGGTTATGCACCTGCACGCACTAAGATTGACCTCCGCGGCTTTGCGATGCCAACTCCAAGCCGTAAGGTAACATCTCCTTTCGGACATCGTTGGGGACGCCTCCACGCAGGACTCGACATCAAAGTCTATGTAGGCGATACCATCCGCGCAGCATTCGACGGCAAGGTCCGTATCGTTGACTTCAATGCAAACGGATACGGAAACTACGTTGTAATCCGTCACCCAAACGGACTTGAGACTCTCTACGGTCACATGAGCAAGCACCTCGTTAAGTCAAACCAGATTGTCCGCGCAGGAGAGCCTATCGGACTTGGTGGAAACACAGGTCGTTCATTCGGTTCTCACCTCCACTTCGAGACTCGCATCTGCGGCACTCCAATCAATCCTGCTCTCATGTTCGACTTCCCACATCAGGACGTTACAGCAGACTTCTTCACAACCACTGCTTCTTACGGTACTCACAGCGCAGTTGCAGCAACAACACACCGCATGACAAGCGAGATGAATGTTGAGGAAGAGGATGACAACACAGCAGAAACTGCAGTTTTGGCTTCTAACACTGCAACAGAGACAGCAAGCACTTCAACAGTTGTCACTCCTGTCAAGAAGCAGTCAACACGTAGCAGCCGCAACAGCACACGTTCAACACGCCAGCAGCGCAGCCGCTCATACGTAGTTCGTTCCGGTGACAACCTCACAACTATTGCTCGTCGCAATGGAACAACAGTAGACGCTCTCTGCCGTGCAAACGGAATCAAGTCAACTGCTACTATCCGTGAGGGTCAGAAACTCAAACTGTAATTCATCGATAAATAGTGCTCCGCACATAAACAATACAGGGGACACAGAGAACATACGCTACTCTGTATCCCTTTTTCTTTAAAAATATGTATAAACGATTAGTGGAATGTGTTCCCAATTTCAGTGAGGGACGCAACAAGGAAGTTCTGGCGCAGATTGCAAAAGCAATCAAGAGTGTCGAAAATGTAAGCCTGCTCAACATAGATCCAGGTGAAGCTGCAAACCGTACTGTTTACACGTTTGTTGGCGAAGCCGAGGCTGTTGTTGAGGCTGCATTTCGTGCTGTTAGGACAGCTGGAGAGCTTATAGACATGAGCCAGCACCACGGGACTCACCCACGTATCGGAGCTACAGACGTACTTCCACTCATTCCCGTTAGCGGAATCTCACTGGAAGAGTGTGCAGAATTGGCACGCGGACTCTCAAAACGCATTGCCGAAGAACTGCAGATTCCTGTGTATTGTTACGAGGCTGCTGCATTCAAACCAGAAAGAAAGAACCTTGCCGTATGTCGTGCAGGAGAATACGAGGGACTTGCTGCCAAACTCGTCAGCGAGACCAAGAAACCGGATTTTGGTGCACGTGCAATGGATGAACGCATCGCCAAGACAGGAGCCAGCGTTGTAGGAGCACGCGATTTCCTCATTGCGGTAAATTTCAACCTCAACACTACCGACACACAGGTAGCCACAGAGATAGCCTGCGATGTTCGTGAGAAAGGACGTCCTCTGCGTGAGGGAGATCCTGTTACAGGAAACATCATCATGGGAGACAACGGCAAACCGCTGATGAAGCCAGGCACATTGAAAGCAGTCAAGGCTATTGGTTGGTATATTGACGAATACGGCATTGCCCAGGTTTCCATGAACATCACCAATATGCATGTAACACCGCTCCACATCGCCTACGAAGAAGTCTGCCGGGCTGCCGAAGCACGCGGAGTGCAGGTGACAGGAACCGAAATCATCGGTCTTGTTCCCAAGAAGGCACTCTATGATGCAGGAACATATTTTCTGAATAAGCAGAAAAAATCCACCGACATATCCGAAGCTGACATTATTGATGTGGCAATCAAAAGCATGGTGCTTGACGATTTACGTCCGTTCAACCCCAGAGAGAAAGTCATAGAATATCAGATGGAAGACAAAGCTTCGTAAATGAATAATCATTTTATGCGCCTACTTTGTTTCATAATAGCATTAATCACCAGCATTCTTAGTCATGCACAGACTCCGTCGGATTCTGTGCAGCGCAATGGTTTTAGCATAAGTATAAACCCATGCGTGCAAATTGCGATGGACCGTAGAATCAAGAAGATTATGGACAATGCCTCGGCTTTCTCCATGACTGCAGACTGGAACCACGTGACTCTCCCCTCCGACAGCGATGCTTATGCAGCAGACTTCGCCTACCCTACTTTCTCGGCATCGCTGCGCTACACCTTCAACGACAATGTTCGTATGCACCGTTACAGCGATCCTGAATGGGGGCTGCTGCAGCCGGTGGATTATGACTCGCCTCTTGGCAACACACTTTCCGCATACGCCACTTTCAGTCGTCCGTTCTCCCGCAACAAGCACTGGGAAACAGACTATTCTCTCAGCATCGGTTTGGGTTACAGTCATATGAAATACAACACCCATAATGACATCGACAACGAGCTTATCGGTGCACATCTGTTAATATATTTCGGTGCGGGACTGCACCTCACCTGGCACCCCGTTCCCGAATGGGGAATCCGTGCAGGTTTGGATTTCTTCCACCACAGCAACGGTGCGCTCCATCGTCCTAACAAAGGCAGCAACACATTCGGTCCTTCCTTGGCAGTAGTTTATACACCTTACTACGAGACTCTAAGCAGCACTCGCACTCAACGCCAGCCATTTACAGAGAAGAAATGGTTCATGAACTTCAGCGTGGGAGCAGGAGCCAAGGCTCTCCACGAAGACTGGATAATTACTCAGTTCTATACCGATCCGGAGGCACCCGACTACCGCACTTCTCATTTCAAGCTCTATGCAGCATACTCGCTGCAAGCCGACGTCATGCGCCGCTATGCCCGCCGCTGGGCTTCGGGTGCAGGCTTAGACCTATTCTACGGCACATACTACAAGCGTTCAAAGGAAATCGACAAGTTCTACGGGCACAAGGAATCTACCTATTCGCCTGTGTCGGTTGGTTTTGCCCTCAAGCACAATGTATATTACCGCAACTGGTCGGCAAACATGGCATTGGGATTCTACCTCTATCGTCACATGGGAAAGGAGATGCGCAGCAACGAAACTCCTTATTATGAACGCATAGGTATCCACTATCACATTCCCAAGTTAAACGGATTGACAATAGGTGCTAACGTGCATGCTCATTTGGGCAAAGCCAACTTCACCGAATTCGTTATCGGAATGCCGGTTGATATATAACAAGATATTAAAAATACAAATTATAAATTATAAGTGGAGGATGTCTCCTATCTGACAATGAAACACCTAACTAAAATTTTCCTTATTCTTACTCTGGCTATTGGGGCTTCTGAAGCCAAGTCACAGACAGCAGTTTATCAGGATGTAACAAAACCTGTCGAGGAGCGAATTGAAGATGCACTCAAGCGAATGACTCTTGAGGAGAAAGTAAGTATCTGCCATGCCCATGGCAAATTCTACAGCGGTGGCGTTCCACGTTTGGGAATTCCCGGGCTGTGGATGAGCGACGGTCCTCATGGAGTTCGTGCAGAAATGGACTGGAATACCTGGCGCGATGCAGGTTGGAGCATCGACCGCTGTACTGCATTCCCTGCACTCACATGTCTGGCTGCAACCTGGAATCCGTCGTTGGCAGAGAAATACGGACGTGCCATCGGTGAGGAAGCTGCCTATAGAGGCAAGAATGTGCTGCTTGGGCCAGGTGTGAACATCTGCCGCACCCCTCTTTGTGGACGTAATTTCGAATACATGGGCGAAGATCCTCTGCTCAGCTCAAAGATGTGTGTTCCCTATATCCAAGGTTTGCAGTCAAACGGAGTGGCAGCCTGTGTCAAGCACTATGCGCTCAACAATCAGGAAGTGGGTCGTTGGAGCATCGATGTGGAATGTAGCGAACGTGCCTTGCGCGAAATCTACCTTCCAGCTTTCCACGCCGCAGTTACCGAAGGTGGAGCATGGAGTCTGATGGGTTCTTACAACAAGATTCGTGGTACTCACGCCAGCCACAACAGCTACACCCTCCAGACTATCCTCAAGAATGAATGGGGATGGGACGGTGCTGTAGTCAGCGACTGGGATGCAACCCACAATGCACGTGAGGCTGCCCTCAACGGTCTCGACATAGAAATGGGAACGAGCCATCGTCCCGACAAGAAAATCGGTGGCAATAAGTTCAAGTGGGATGACTGCTATCTCGGCGGCGATTTCCTTACATCCCTGAAAAACGGTGAAGTGTCACAGTCTGTAGTTGATGATAAAGCACGCCGAGTGCTTCGCCTCATTTTCCGCACAGCCTATAGCGGCAATACCCGTCATGGAAACATGGACTATGCAGCCCACTCTGCAATTGCACATGAGATAGGCAGTGAAGGTGTGGTTCTTCTGAAGAACAGCAAGGCAAAAGGCAGTCCGCTGCTGCCTCTTGGCGACATGAAAGGCAAGAAGATTCTGGTTGTTGGCGACAATGCCATTCGCCGTCTCACCGAAGGCGGTGGTTCGTCTGAACTGAAAGTTGACCACGAAACCTCTGTTCTCGAAGCCTTGAGAACAACCTTCGGTGCAGACAACATCACCTTTGCCCAGGGTTATCTCCCTGGCAGAACAGACTATAGTGTTGAGCATAAAGTTGACCAAAGCGTGATTGACTCCCTGCGCAACGAAGCAGCAGAAGCAGCCAGCCGTGCAGATTTGGTAATCTTTGTAGGTGGTCTGAACAAAAACAAACATCAGGATTGCGAAGACAGCGACCGCACTACCTACGACCTGTCGTTTGGTCAGCCGGAACTAATTGAGGCTCTGGCAAAAGCCAACCCACGACTCGTCTGCATCCTCATCAGCGGAAACGCTGTGGCAATGCCATGGGCAGACAAAGTGCCTGCAATCCTCTTCACCTCATATTTGGGAAGCGAAAGCGGAACCGTTCTCTGCGACATCCTTACTGGCAACGTAAATCCAAGCGGCCGTCTGCCCTTCTCCATTCCTATGCAGCTAAGCGACAACGGCGCACACAGTTTCGGAGAAAGCTCTTACCCTGGAGTAGATGGCAAGGAGACATATCAGGAGGACATCCTTGTCGGCTATCGTTGGCTCGACACAAAGCACATCCGTCCGCGCTACGCTTTCGGCTACGGACTGAGCTACACTACCTTCCAATATGGAAAAATGTCTGTACGTCAGGAAGGCGACAAAATCACAGTTTCTATTCCCGTAAAGAACACAGGCAAGGTAGCCGGTAGCGAAGTCGTTCAGCTCTATGTCGGTGAAGACCATCCGTCAGTCATTCGTCCTGTCAAGGAACTGAAAGCATTCCGCAAGATTCATCTCCAGAGCGGTGAGGAAGCAGTCGTCACCTTCGAGCTTCAACCATCCACTCAGTTCGCTTTCTACGACGAAGCCTCCAAATCCTGGCGCACCAACCCAGGCACCTACACCCTCTCCATCGGTTCCTCCTCAGCCAACATCCATCAGAAACAAAAGGTAAAACTCTGATATCTTTTCATCCGAGCCGCTTGCGGTTCGGATGTATCGACCATACCTGAGCATATCGTGAAATTCCTGATGAAAAGATTGAAGAATTAAAAGGCTGAGATCTCTTTAGATGGGAGGGAAAGACTCTTCCTTTACACCAACAGTTCCCGCCACGCCTCCTAACAATGCGTACTAAAAATCGTAGTTACCCCGATGGCCGTTACGCTCTATGTTGATGGTCAGGAGATGACCGTTGCCCGTCCAGCCCACTAAACTCGCCCCCCGCACCACCCTCTTCGGCAAGTTCGGCAAGCAGTTCGATTATGAGTTCCCATCCATGTCATTCACCATCATGCGGGTAAAAGTCAACAAATAAATATATAAATATAGAAAGTTATGAAAAAAACCATCCTCTTACTGCTGCTTTCACTGCCACTGACAGGCAGTGCGCAGCTCTTCGACAGTTCCACCGCAGCCACAAAAGCCACAACGAAATACGGACAAGTGGCAGGCTACATCGAGCGTGGCGTCTATACATACAAGGGTATCCCCTATGCCCAAGCCGAACGCTTCATGCCAGCACAACCACCCAAGCCATGGGATGGAGTGCGCTCTTCACGCCATTGGGGACCCGTCTGTCCACAAGCCCCCAACCGCGGATGGCGTAATGACGAAGGGGCTTTCTTCTACCAATGGAACGATGGCTATCAAAGTGAAGACTGCCTACGCCTGAACATCTGGACAAAAGGAGTCAACGATGGCAAGAAACGACCTGTCCTCTTCTGGTTGCACGGTGGAGGATACACCTCAGGAAACGGACAAGAGCATCCTGGCTACGATGGTCGTAATCTGGCTGAGAAAGGCGACGTGGTGGTGGTGACCATCAACCACCGCCTGAACGTGCTTGGTTTTCTTGACCTCTCTTCTTTTGGTGATAAATACAAAGAATCAGCTAATGTCGGAATGACAGACATTGTGGCTGCCTTACGATGGGTGAAAGATAATATCTCTTATTTCGGCGGCAATCCCGATTGTGTCACAATTTTTGGTCAGTCAGGAGGTGGCGGAAAGGTCTCAACATTGCTTTGCATGCCTTCTGCTAAAGGATTGTTCCATCGTGCCATGGTGATGAGCGGCTCTTTTCTCGGCAGCACTCCGCAGGCTGAAGCCCGCGAAGTAGGTCAGCTCACAGCTTCACACCTGGGATTGACAGCAGAAAATATCGACAGCATCAAGCATGTGCCATACGACCGCCTGCTGGAAGCATCCAACAAGGCATTCAGGGATGTGAGCAACCGGCATCGCGACAGAAAGAGTGGTCATGGCATCCGACTCGGTTGGGGACCTGTAAATGACGGTGATATCATGCCTGGCATTTTTGAGAATGGCAGCGAACTCATCTCAAATGACATTCCACTACTTATCGGCTCCACACTCAACGAATTTTCTACACCAAAAGAAGACCTAATGGTACGACCAGCTGTCATACAGCAAGCCACCATCCGCTGTAAGGACGGAGGCGCTCCCGTCTATGTCTATCTATCAGCCTATCAGACACCGACGCTCGATGGTCGCAATCATGCCTGCCACAACAGCGATATCCCTTTCTTCTTCAACAATGTCGTGAAAAGCGCCCAGATGACTGGAGCCACCAAGGAAGGAATCGCGCTGGGTGAGAAAATGAGCAGTGCCTTATTGAACTTCGCCCGTACAGGCAACCCCAACTCGAAAGGCTTACCCCAATGGCCTGCGTTCACGCCAGAAACCGAAGCAACCATGCGCTTCGATGCACCGAAATGTGTTATCACTTATAAAGAAAGATAATAAAAATAGACAGGCTTTTATCTGGCTTTATTATGTAAAAACCATCAACTATGAATACGAGAATACTGCTGACGGTATGTCTGCTATTTCAGACTATCCTGGTTGGTGCACAGAACACCAACGATTTTATTAAGGGTGCCGACGTGGGATTCCTTATAGGTCAGGAACGACGTGGACAGAAATTCCATGATGTCAACGGTAATGAGCGTGAGTGTCTGGAGTTACTGAAGAACGACTATCAGATCGGAGCCATCCGTATGCGCGTTTGGGTGAATCCCCGTGGCGGATCGTGCGACCAAAACGAGCTTCTGGCGATGGCGAAGCGTGTGAAGGCTCTGGGAATGGACTTTATGGTAGACTTCCACTACAGCGACTCATGGGCGGACCCAGGCAAGCAACCTATACCGAAAGCATGGGAAGGGCACTCATATAAGGAAATGAAAAAGGATGTACGCAACCATACCATCGAAGTGCTATCGCTGCTTAAGGAGAATGGCATCACACCGAGATGGGTGCAGGTTGGCAACGAGACTACCAACGGCTTGCTTTGGGATATGGGACACATCAAGAAGAATCCCAAGCAGTACGCCGGATTCATCCGTGCCGGATATGATGCCGTGAAGGAGGTCTTTCCCGAAACCATCGTTATCGTGCATCTGGATCGTGGTCATCGGCAGGACATCTACGACTGGAACCTTGACACTATATTAAAGTACGGTGGACGGTTCGACATGGTGGGCATGTCGCTCTATCCCTATTGGGCGATGGAGGACCATCCCGAATTGAAAGCCGATGACATAATCACCGACTGCATCAAAAATATCCGCCATGTCAGCGAGAAGTATAAGTGCGATGTGATGATTGTCGAGACAGGCTACGAGGTGAACGAGCAGCATCCTGAGATTATGGAAGAAGGACGGCGCCAGCTGGCGCGCGTAATCCGTGAGGGTCGCAACGAAACAGGCGGACACTGCCGCGGTGTGTTCTACTGGGAACCGCAGTGCCTGCCTGGCGGTTACAAGTTAGGTGCTTTCGACAGCAAGGGAACTCCCACCGCCATCATGGATGGATTTATAGAGAAGAATGGAAATCCATAATTAGTTCATCCGAATACTTCAACATTGAAAGACTGCTGCAAGGGAAATGCGTACCCTTGCAGCAGTCTTTCAACTACTTAAAACAAACGAAAGAATGTTCCATCATCAGCCAACCTAACAGGCACCTGCAGCATCGAGTTACCTACCTGGCCCGTCGGCGAGACTGCCGTCTCGTCCTCGAGCCCTTTCTCACACGCCGTCAGCCCCAGCACCGCCAGGGCCGACGCAATCAATGATAAATGCTTCATTGTTTTGTAATTGATTAAATTGTTATCTGGGAATATCCCCATTCCATATAACGAAAAAGCCTCCCCTACAGTCTGCACTGCGGGAAGGCCCGTTCATGTTACCCAGAAAATCTTTCTACCTTTGTGGCAGAACAATACTCACTACTCCAGCGGAATCTCCGGATGCTGCACGGCCAGCGGCAGGTCCTTCTGCGAGAGGTAGAACATGTAGAGGATGCAGTCCTTCGTGCCGCGGTTCTCGCCGTGGTGGATGGTGCCCACCATCTCCACGACGGCCTCGCCCTCGTGCACCACCTTCTCCTGGCCGTCCTGCCCGATGATGGTCAGCTCGCCCTGCACCAGTATGCCGTAGTTCATCACGGGGTGGTGGTGCCAGCCCAGCTTCTGCCCGGCGGGGAACACGTACTTCACCGCCACCAGCTCTGCGAGGTGCGGATGAGTTCGGTGCTCACCACCTGCGGCGCGGGATTGTCCTCCTGCACATGGGCATCCTTACACGAGTTCAACACACTTGCGCCGCAAATGAAGATGGAGGCAAGCATCCAACTCATAATCTTTCTCATAATTGTCTTGAAATTAAAATTGTTTATAAATGTTTATTTTACCTTGGTCATCTCGAAGGTGGCGGTGTAGGTGCTGCCGTCGGTCTTCTTGCGTAAAGCTGTCCACTTCATCACGCCGTTCTCGATGGTTATTTCCCACCACTCGCGCAGTTCCTCGCTGTCGGCGGTCTTCTTCCAGCGGGTGCAGAGCAGGGTGCCGTCGACGAAGTATTCAGCCAGCGCGTCATTGTTCGCCACCCACTCGGTGCCTACCTTATTATAATACGCGTAGGTACCGTCGGCCTTGTACTCCCAGCGGTGCAACTCGCCGTCGGTGTGCTCATCATTCTCGCTGGTCACCTTGCCCTCCCAGGTGCCGAGGATGTCCTGGCTGTAGTCGGCAGCCATCTTGACGTAACGGACGGGGTACTCCTTCGTGCGCACCACGCTGCCGCCGACCTTCATGCTAAACTTGAGGTAGGCAGTGAACTCGCTGGCGCTGATATCGGCGATGGTTAATTCATACTCCGCTGTCGTGTTCTCGCCGTACTGGGTAGTGAGGACCATCTTGTTGCCGTCGATGATTACATCGGTTCCCAGCATATGAAACCAGGCCTTTCCCGCTGCCGGATTATGGTTGAAAGATGCGCTTATGTAGGCGTTGGTGGTAGACACGATATCAAGCACCACCTTCTCGTTTGTCACTACGGGCTGACCGTCGGCGTCGGCTGTTATCCACTTGCCGATAATGTTCTGCACAATCTCTTTCTCGGTGGGAACGGGCACTTTCTTCATTTCGAAGGTGGCGGTGTAGGTGCTGCCGTCCTCGCGCTGGCGCAGGGCAGTCCACTTCATCACGCCGTCGCTGATGCTCTCAATCTCCCACCACTCGCGCAGTTCCTCGCTGTCGGAGGTCTTCTTCCAGCGGGTGCAGAGCAGGGTGCCGTCGACGAAGTATTCAGCCAGCGCGTCATTGTTCGCCACCCACTCGGTGCCTACCTTATTATAATACGCGTAGGTACCGTCGGCCTTGTACTCCCAGCGGTGCATCTCGCCGTCGGTGTGCTCGTCCTCCGCGCTGGTCACCTTGCCCTCCCACGTGCCGAGGATGTTCTGGCTGTAGTCGGCGGTGATGCGGGCATAGCGCTCCTTGCCATAGGTCTCCTGGTAAATTTTTTCACCGTCCTCATAGATGTTCCAGTCGGAACTCATCAGCAAGTATTTGTCCGTGATGGAGAGGATGGTGCAGTCCAGCACCTGACGGATGTTGCCGTCGGTATTGATGACGTTCACCTTGTTGCCGTCGATCTTCACGTCGGCCAGCACCTTCACGTTCCACATGGGGGTACTGAAGTCCGACAGGCTGCCGTAGGCTTTGGTGGGCGACACAAAGGTCAGCACCGTCTTCCAGTTTGTGGGGCACGGTTCTCCATCCAGTTCTTCCACCATCCACTTACCGATAATCTTCTCGGCAATGTTGGACTGTGGGGCGGGGTTGTCGTCGTTCGACGAGCACGATGTCATTACACTTGCGCCGCAAACGAGGGTGGCGGCCATCACCCAACTCATAATCTTTCTCATAA
>DEFM01000036.1:4198-4344 GCA_002350855.1 Prevotellaceae bacterium UBA2852 | reverse complement strand
TATATCAATGAGCTGTCGATGCCGTCTCTGCATGATCAGGCGCATTGGCAGGCTTCACATTATCTCCGTCCCTATGCTGAGCAGATGAGAGATGGCAATTACCTCGGATATGTCTGCCCGCCGTGGGTGAACAACACTTCCGGTAA
>DEFM01000036.1:0-4065 GCA_002350855.1 Prevotellaceae bacterium UBA2852 | reverse complement strand
GATCCTTCCTATGACCCGCCAATAGTTGGTTTTCCGTTCCTTATCGAGGTCATCAAACAGGTGCTTTCTCGCTCTGGCTATCATTATGACCTTTCTGCCATCGAGAACTCGGGTTTCTCTAACCTTATCATCTGTCAGGCTTTTCCCTATGTGTGGCACATGCCTTACATGAATCAGATCCTGCCGCATTGGACGGTGAGCGAGTTCCTGGAGCAGCTGGAGCTGTTCCTGAATGGCACCTTCGAGATTGACCACAAGGCGCGTGAAGTGTCGTTCTCGTTCAATGCGGGTTCTCTTGCAGGGATGAATATAGTGCAGATTGACGAGGTACTTGACAGTCACTCGGTGGAGATTGCCAAGGAGGAGGATATCAAGGACAGCTATGTGGAGCAGAAGAACATCGCTTATCAGGACTGCGAACATCAGATGTGGAAGTTCTATTCCTGCGATTGGGCTACTTATACGCTGCCTATCTATCCGTATGAGAACATAGCGGCCATGAGGAATGCGCTGGGTAGTCTGCTGGAGTGTGCTGGGCCTTACAATGCCTGGCAATATCGGTACATCCATTATTGCCGCCAAGAGGATACGATGTTTGTGCTGAAGTGCGTTGGGACAGCAACAATCGGGGATGTCATTCATCACTATATGCGCATCCAGCCTGTCAATATGTTCAGGCCGCGCGTATTCAACGGCAATGAAAATGCTGATGTGGTGGAGCTGGGCATCGTGCCGGCGTGCATAGACCACACGGACAGCACAAATGGGGACATGATTTTTGTGGAGTGTGGCACGCTGGGAGATGACGAGGAGGATGCGGAGGATAGGGACGAGAATCAGACGCAGTCGGTCAACACGCTTATCAGCGGGGAGAAGGAGAAGAAGGAGGAATACTTCGACAAGATCCATGTGGCGTTCTGGGATGGCACTTATCTGAAGTATCACCCTCTTATGCCGCATCCCTACATCGACAGGCACGAGATTAAGCCGGATAACTCCTATACCTATAATCTCTACTCAATGAGGCTGACTGGCAAGGAAATGGCTTCTGCTAGGACTAGGCATTTCTATGTGAATCAGCAGCACAAGTTCACGTTCTCGTTCCTATCTGATACTGTGCCCGATGTGCATAGCATCTTCCTCATTCATGGCAAGAAGTACCTGGCGGAGAAAATAACAGCGACCTTCTCTGCCGAAACAGGAAGGTCGCGTGTATTGAAGCTTGTCTGCTATCAGATGTTTACCAGTATGGATGAAGCCAGAGCCTCAGAATGTCGTTGAACTGTGGTCTTCAGAATCTTACAATAAATTTGAGTCGTTTTAATGTCACTATGGCCTAACATCCGTGAAATGTCCTCTATTGGCACGTCATGGGCTAAGGCCAATGTGGCAAAGCTGTGACGAGCCAAATGGAAGGTCAGACTCTTTTTGAATCCGCATTGCACCTCAATGACATGAAGATAGTCATTCGCCTTCTGATTCGTTATCTTCGGCAATTTGAAATCGTATTTCTTCAAGACATCCATGGCTGGTTTCAAAATGGGTGTATAAAACTCTGTTCCTGTCTTTAAGCGTTCACTGTCTATGTAGTACAGACGTCCAATTTTGTGTGTCATTTTCTTAAAGTCAAAGCGTTGTACATCTGCATAAGCCATACCAGTATAGGCTGCAAAGATAAATAAGTCACGCACGCGGTCTAACTTGTCTATTAACTGCACCTTGCGCAATTTCAGCAATTCCTGTTCTGTTAGCGGAGTCCTTGGCTTACTGTGACCACGAGAAATCTTGCAGTACTCGTATGGGTCATGTTCTATAATTTCATTGAGCTTCAGAATGCGAGTGTACTTCTTGATACGCTTGTGATAGTTCCAGATAGTTACTTCTGTACGCTCACCTGTATCGTGGAGCCAACGGTCAAAGGCTCGGATATTGGCAGGAGTGAGGTCAGCTATTGTCTTGATCTTACCATAGGACACTAAGGTATCAAGAACAAGTTTTTTGTGACGCAATGTGCCTTCCCGCAGTTTTTCACGTTTGATTTCACTACGCATGAATTCAATGAAATCTCGTTCAAAGGGAGTTTCTTTAACTTTTTTACACTTCTCTTCTTCAATATAGGCATTGAAATTTTCGATAGTCAAATCCTCACCAAGAATCCTCATGGCACGGACAATTTCCTCATAGTGCTCTAGCTGAAGCTCAAGTTCTCTGCTGTGCTGATAGGTTTTCCAACCTGCTTTTGTAGTTGAGCCGACAACAATGTACTTACGAACATTCCTATCAAGGTAAACCCTAATCTCAACTTTGCCACGTCCTTTCTTTGCCGCGACACCCTTCCTGTCAAAAATGACTGATACGTTTTTTTGCTGCATTTTTTTGCGTTTTTAGGCATCCTAAGTTACACATTGTCAACGGAATAAGTGCGTTTTGTGTACATTTTGTGTACACAACTTGTGTACATCGCCGATGAATGTACACAAAATGATGTACACAAATGTCGTTTTCTGTCCTTTTCCGTCTTTCTGTGTCGCTCTTGATGCGAGTTAAACATTTGCCTCGTCTAACCCTCACAAATCACTGAAAATGCGATATTTAGGGTCAGCGGATTTTCCCGGTTGGCAGAGGCTTGTTTAATCAAGAATAAAGTTGTACCTTTGCGGCATGGATTCAATAAAGCTTCTACGTGCCATCCTTCCCGATGTGCTTATCGACAACTTCGATGTTGTCAATTTTGAGAAGACCAATTCCCGTTTCGACATCTATCTTGACGAGAAGAAGGTCATGATGCGTGATGACAAGAAGAGCCGTTCCGTTATCTCCCACGGCTTTGGTGAGTACCATGCCATTCAGGATTTCCCCATCCGCGGCCGTGCGACCTACCTTCATGTCCGCAAGCGCAAGTGGCTTGACAAGGACACTGGTGAGATATTCAGCTACGACTGGGATTTGTCCGAGTTTGACGAGACGCGTCTGAACGCCGAGTTCGTAGCTTTTTTAAAAGAAGGAGATTGAGTCCACGCCCGTGAGCATCTCCACGCTTGCCGCCCGCAATGGTCTGAAAGGGCAGACACTTCGCAAGCAGTACAAGGAGAAGATCAGCGACTACCGCAACTGGGAACAGTTGGAGCATGCCGAGGAGTACATGCTGTTTCCCAATAACTTCGGCAAGGACATGAGCCTTGACGAGACCAGCCTTTCTAACGGCGAGGTGTACACCATCCTGACGAACAAGGCGGCGCACGGAGGCAAGGGTGCGTTGGCAGCAATGGTGCGTGGTGTTGCCTCGGATACAGTATCTGGGATTCTGAAGAAAGTATCCCGCGAGATACGTCGCAAGGTAGAGACGGTTACGACAGACCTGTCCTCTGCCATGATGCTGACGGTAAAGAACGCATTCCCAAAAGCCAAACTTATCAACGACCGCTTCCACGTGCAGCAGCTGATGACAGAGGCCATCGACCAGATGAGGATAGCCTTCCGCTGGGAGGTGCTCGAGGAGGAGAACAGGGCTATCAGGGAACACCGTGCAAGACGCAAGGCCGCACACACCAGACTAGAGAAAGACCTCATCGGGGAATGGGAACCGGTGAGGATGCAGAACGGAGAGACCAAACCGCAGATAATGGCACGCAGCCGACATGTCATCCTCATGCACAAGTCCAAGTGGAACGACCAGCAGAAGGAAAGGGCTGCCGTACTCTTTGAAATGTTTCCTGACCTGGAGAAGGCATACAACCTATATCTGAAGCTTGTTGACATCTTCAACCAAGACTGCATTCCCGGAGTGGCCAGACTCAACCTTGCAAGATGGTATAATGACGTGGAGGCTTTCGGCTACGACGGATTCAACAAGGTCATAGAGACATTTGAAAACCACAACGAAACCATCATCAACTACTTTGAAGACAGGCTCACCAATGCATCGGCAGAGTCATTCAATGCTAAAATCAAAGCTTTCAGAACGCAGTTCAGAGGAGTTGGGGACATTAAGTTCTTCATGTACAGACTGGCAACACTTTATTCTTGATTAAACGGCCTCTGCCAACCGGGAAAATCCGCTGACCC
>DEFM01000022.1:5192-64378 GCA_002350855.1 Prevotellaceae bacterium UBA2852 | reverse complement strand
CCCTGGGGACTTCCTTTTTTTTGATACACCCCCTTCCGCTTCGCTTCACCAATCGCTTGAACGCGAACGCGTGATTGCCCCTCCCAAGGGAGGAAAGTGGTTACCTGATAAGTAACTTGTTACAAAAAAAACATCCTGGGATTACCCGGGATGTCTTTTGTGTATGTTGTGGAATAAATAATTTTAATCTTTGAGTGAATATGTAACGGTTGTAACCACTCGAATTTTTTTGATGTAAGGAGTGTTTTCGTCACGATCGCTGATGTCGAATTGCCCTTGATCCGCAGACTGAATATTTCCAAGTTCTGAGTTGCTGGCTTCTGCAAACTGTTGAGCAGTTTTTTGTGCATTCTTTATTGCTTCTGCCATCATTTCAGGCTTCATGGATTGGAAGGATACATATTCATAATCAGGGTAGTTGCCATCGATGGCAATTCCTTGTTTTAATAATTCTCCCTGCTTTGCTATGGCCTTATTCACCTCTGATACTTTCTTTGAACACACTGTGATGTTGGTGTTAATTATATATCTGAAGTTCTTTCTGTTTTCGCTCCATGTTTGTGCTTCAAGGTCACTGATAGATGGTGGGTTAACTGTTATGTCTGATTCAGGTATGTTACTATCCAAGAGAAACTTTTTTATTTTGTTTACTTGTTTGTTGATTTCCTCATACAGCGACGGCAAGTCGTTACCGGTGACTTTAGTTCCAATACTCCATGTTACCTTGTCGGCAGCAACTTCTCGCTCAGATAGACCTTTTACGGTTACTTTACGATCCTTGTAAGCAAAGTCGTCTATTCCTGATTTAATGAACCAGCCCAGACAAATAATGCCTAGTGCAATAATTGATGCAAAAATAATACGGTTTTCTTTCATAATGATAATGGATTTCAGTTAATTAGTGCTGCAAATATACCGTATTTTTTTTAATGTTATATATAATTGCTTTTATTCTTTGCATAATTAATCTATTTTGAAAGTTTTTAAATTATTTTTAACGATTTTGATTCTTTTATAGTATATTTGCGTCATTAAACTTAATTTGAAGTGTTATTATGACTACTTTGGATCATACAAAACCTATTGCGCCTCATTTGTTGCTTGGTAGAATAGGTGAAGAATTAGCTGCTAACTATCTGGTGAAGAATGGTTTTTATATTCTTGAGCGTAACTGGCGTTCAAAATACGGGTACGAAATTGATATAATTGCTTTCAAAGACAATATACTTCATTTTGTGGAAGTTAAGACTCGTAGAAGCAGTTTTGTAGACCCTTTAAGTGCAATTGATTCAAAAAAAGCAAGTCATCTTTGTCGTGGTGCATATTTGTACAAAAAATACAAGCGTTTTAATTATGAGACTTTTATTGATTCAATAAGGATTATTTATAGAAGTGAAAATGATTATGATTTGACATTTGTACCAGGCATTCACACAGAATTTATGTTTCATAAACCTTATTATAAAAAGTATTGAAAATGTTTTCAGGAATAGTAGAAGAATTTGCAACGGTTGTTGCTATCATTAATGATAGGGAAAATATTGATTTTACACTTGAGTGCTCATTTGTTAAAGAATTGAAGATTGACCAAAGTGTGGCTCACAATGGTGTTTGTTTGACAATTGTCAGATTGCTTGATGCTAACGGACGTGAAGTTAAAGCGGGAGATCCTTCAGTATGCAGGTATGTAGTGACGGCTATGAAGGAAACCCTGATGCGTTCAAACCTTGGTGATTGGAATGTAGGCACAAAAGTGAATGTCGAGCGTTCAATGATGATGAACGGACGACTTGACGGGCATATTGTTCAGGGGCATGTAGACCAGACGGCTGTATGTGTGTCAAAAGTTGATCAAGGTGGAAGCTGGACTTTCCGTTTCCAGTATACTTTTGATAAAGAAATGGCCCGTCGTGGTTATATTACTGTTGATAAGGGTAGTGTGACAGTAAATGGTGTAAGTCTTACTGTTTGTAATCCTACAGATGATACGTTCGAGGTTAATATTATTCCTTATACTTATACTAACACCAATTTTCATACAATAGAAATTGGCAGTAGAGTTAATATAGAGTTCGATATTATAGGAAAGTATATTTCTCGTATGACTGCATACTTATAATATGTCATGTGAATAAAAAACGTTCTGCATAGTCCGACTTGACTTGCAGAACGTTTTTTTATGAGTAGTTGTATTCTCTTATTTCTCTGGTTGAGCAGGAGTTGTCGTGTTCTGGTCTGTAGGAACACCAGTTGGAGCCTGTGGAGTTGTAGTTGTAGTAACGCTAGACTCTGTGATAGGAGCATTCTCTGTGTGTGCACCTTTGGCGAAAGAGATAGAAACGATGCTCAGTACTACCATTGCAATAGCAAGACCCCATGTTGCCTTCTCCAAGAAGTCAGTTGTCTTGCGAACTCCCATGATTTGATTTGATGATGAGAAACTTGATGCTAAACCGCCTCCCTTGCTTTCTTGAATTAAAACGATTCCTATCATCAGAATTGATGCAAGGATGACGAGAAGAATGATTAGTGTATACATTATATCAATTTGATTTAAATTGTTGGTATTTCTTTTTTATAGTCTTGATTAAGAATTTCTTCTAACATTTGCATTCGTTCTGCAAAGTTAGGTTTTTTTTCTGGATTATTCAAGCATATCTTTTGGAATATTTCGAATGCTTGCTGATATTTTCCTTGTTTGATATAAATTTGTGCTATATTTTCATTATATAGGTCGACTGTTTGCTCTGTTGGCATTGATGTGTCTGTAGTTTCTTCGTATTCGTCCTCTTGTATTTCGTAGCGTTGTTTCCCTTTAGTTTCCTCAATAAAAGTGTTAATGAGATGAAGTCCGCGAAGTTCTGTATTATGACCATCAACGCTTTGTGACTTTTGTTCTTCTGATTCTTGTAAAAGCAGGAAAGATATGTAGTCAGTAGTTACGTCGGTAATAGTCGGGATAGAATGGGGAATAGTCTGCTTTGATTCTGCTTCGCTTTGTGTAGATAAAAAGTTGTCTATCAGTGTGATAGTTCTGTTGTTGCTATCTTCCTCTGTCTGAATAGCATTGGTGCATTGAACAGTCGAGAAATCATTGATGTAGTTGTCTCCTTCTGTAAGCCAGAATATAGCGCTGCAATCTGGAACCATAGCGCTGTTGTGTGACAGTTCTTCCTTAAAGTCAGCATGGTGCAGCTTATAGAGGTTCTCTAAATACAACAGTCGTGCTGTTTGAAAAAAAGGATATTTTTCAACCAGCTCACTTAATTGTGGCAGAGTCTCTTTGTTGAGCTGCTCCTGGTGTTGTATTAGCTCGTATATATTCATTTACGGCGCAAAATTACTCAGAATGTTTCAAATTGAGAAATAAAAAGGATTAAATATTGCATAGATATTGTCCTTTTCCTTTAGTAAACAACGTCCATTGTATTGCGTTTGTAGGACAAGTGTGGTAGCAACGCAGGCAAAGAACACAATTGTGATGCCATTCTGGCTGTTTGCCATTTGTCGATTTTTTACTGTTGTCTAGCATCTTTATGTTATGCATAGGACATTCTTTGGCGCATTTCCCACACGATATGCAATTGCTATTGGACGTGAATGGGCGTGGAGTTATGAGAACCTTGTTGAAGAATGGCCTAATAATATGGCTTTTTGCCCATTTCAGAGCGCCTGGTATTGTGTCGAAATGCCCTGTGCGACGATTACTGATATCTCTGACAATCTGATTGATACGCAAACTAGCTTTGCTGTACTTTCGTTGCTTCTTCACTTGACTGTCAAGTACGAATCCAGGAAGGCAGATATAGCTTTCGGGCATTTGAACGGCATAGCCTAAACTACATTTCCAACCACGTTTTTCAACATCTTTGCAGAAATTCTCTGCTGTCATACCTGTGTCATCTCCGCATGTTGTCACAAAGTAAATGTAACTCACATTCTGAATGTCCACCATGCTAATGAATTTTTCTATAAACGTAGGCACACCCCATCCGTAACATGGGAAAATAAAGCCGAGTGGTTCGTTGTTTTTCAGAATGTGTTGTGTGGGATTCAGTAGTTCGTCAGGGATGAAATGCAAATTGTCGTCAAGTGCTTTTGCGATTTGTTTTGCTACCCACAGCGAATTGCCTACTCCGGAAAAATAGAATATCACGTTTAGGGGTTATTAGTATGTTTGTGAATGTTGGAAACTCATTGCTTGAGGCGGGAACCGTGAATCAAAGCCATTGACGTTTACGGAACCACAGCCATGATGCTATTGTCGTAATGATTGATAATACGATTGCTATAGGGAAACCGAGTTTCCATGATTCCATGCCGTTAATCAGGTTCATTCCGAATATTGATGCAATGAGCGTCGGGAACATTATAATCATGTTGAGTGACGTAAGCAGACGCATTACGCGGTTCATGTTGTTGTTGATGACGTTTGCATAGGTATCCATAGTGGCATTGAGAATGTTGCTGTAAATTGCAGTAGTTTCTCTTGCCTGGTTCATCTCGATGTTGACATCTTCAATTAGTTCTGCGTCAAGTTCGTCTACAGGAAGACGGAATTTGAGTTTGGAAAGAAGAGTTTCATTACCTCTAATAGATGTGGCAAAATAAGTAAGACTGTCTTGAAGGCGTGAAAGACTGGTAAGATCCTTGTTGTCTATATGTCCGTCAAGATTGCGCTTAGCTTTCTCGATGAGTCCGTTTACTTGCTTCAGGTATTTCAGATACCATACCGAAGCAGAAAGGAAAAGTCGGAACGTAAGGTCTGCTGCATCAGAGAATCCTTCAGCACGACGTTGCTGGTGACTGATGAAATCCATCATCATTCTGGTTTCCTGATTGCAGATGGTGACGATAACATCTTTCTTTATGACTACACCAAGAGGTATAGTTGTGTAAGGTGTTCGTGAACTGATGGTCTTGAGATGAGGTATACGCAGAATTATCATCAACCATCCGTCATCATAGTCATAACGTGCTCGCTCATCAGCATCGCTAACGTCTGTGATGAAGTAGTCGGGCATGTGAAGTTCGTTGACGAGGAAGTTGATGTCGTCTTCTACAGGGCAGGTGACTTGCACCCAGCATGATTGTTGCCAAGCAGAAATGGCTTCGATGCCATTTTTTGTATTCCAAAATGTGCGCATTGTTCTGTTACTTTGCTTGAAATGAATAAAAGAAGAATAGGGCAAAGGTAGAACTAAATGCTTTTGTCTCCTATGCCGTCATCCTAGTTTACTATTCGCCGGATAATCGTCCATAAAAAATGATTTTGGTTAATATGCTGCAAAGTTAATTCTTTTTTTCAAAACTGCGGCTGTACTTTTGTCAAAAAATAACTCAGCTTTCGCTTTTTTGCTTAAATTGATAGTTTATCGAGTACTTTAATGAGGTTTTTATCAATTGGTTTGTCGCTTCTGATGGCATCTGAAAACGGAACATAAACTACCTGGTTGTTGCGTATGCCTATCATCACGTTTCGCTGTCCGTCGAAGAGTGCTTCGATGGCTCCGGCTCCGAGTCTGGTAGCTAATATGCGGTCGCGTGCTGAAGGAGAACCTCCTCTTTGCAGGTGTCCAAGAATAGATACTCTGACATCGTACTGCGGGTATTCTTTCTTGACACGTTCCGCATAGAACATTGCTCCGCACTTAGGGCTTTCGCTTACGATTACAATACTTGAGTTTTTACTTTTGCGAATTCCTCTTCCGATAAAGTGCTCAAGTTGGTCGGCATCGGTGCTATCTTCTGGAATAATCGCTGCTTCTGCACCGCTGGCAATAGCGCTGTTCTGTGCAAGGAATCCAGCGTCACGCCCCATCACTTCCACAAAGAAAATGCGCTCATGGCTGTTTGCCGTGTCTCGGATTTTGTCTACACATTGAGTGATAGTGTTGAGTGTTGTATCGTAGCCTATGGTTAAGTCTGTGCCGTAAAGGTCATTGTCAATGGTGCCAGGGAGTCCGATGCATGGTACATTGTGCTCTTTGGCAAATGTCTGTGCACCTGTTAGCGAACCGTTTCCACCAATTATGATCAGTGCGTCAATTTCCTCTTTCTTCAAGTTTTCGTAAGCCTTCTCGCGTCCTTCTACTGTCATGAAGTTCTTGCTGCGGGCGCTTTTAAGAATAGTGCCTCCGCGAGCTACTATATTGCTTACGCTTTCGGTGGTGAATTCCTCTATCTCGTCGTTAATAAGTCCTTCATAACCTCTGTAGATCCCTTTAATCCGGAATCCTTTGCTCAGTCCTGTACGTGTAACAGCACGTATTGCTGCGTTCATTCCTGGAGAATCACCTCCGGAAGTAAGTATACCTATGCACTTGATTTTGTTCATTATTCCGTGAAATCTATGGTTAAGAAGTTTGTTTTAGTGTATCATCCAGAATGCAAACATACCTGTTGCCCATGCTACAATAACTCTCCATGATATGTGTTTTACATACCATGACAATCCTATTTTCTCTACGTCGACTACGGCGTGACCTGCAAGAGTTCCTACGTAGAGCACGCATCCTCCTATAGCGCTGCAGTAGGCGAGGAGTTGCCAGTATGTGCCGTTTGCTATGAAATCTGATGTAGAGCCTACTGTTTGGTCAAGTTCAAACATGTTCATTCCAGACATGACAAATGGAACGTTGTCGAAGACGCTTGACATGATACCGGTAATAGTGCCATAAGCATACACATTATTAATATTGTCCGATAACCAGTGGCTTGCTGCGTCTAATGCTCCACATTCCTTAAGCGCTCCTACTCCAAGTGAGATCCCGAGATAGTATATGATGAGCTGGACGCCAATGAAGTCTGTATTGCGAAGTTGCGCACGTTGCACGAACAAACGATTGCCGTTTATCTTGAAAGTGAATATACCTTCGATTACCCAGATTATGGACAACAGACACAAGGCTCCGATAAATGGAGAGAAGTGTGTTATTGCACTAAATGAAGGAATGAACCAAAGGCCGACGATTCCGACGAAGAGTATTACTCCTTTTTGCCATGTGTGCAGCATGGAGTCGTCACCGTTGTATTTGTGCAAAAATGAAATTACGCTTACATTTCCTTGTAGCATTGTTGAAAGCAGAAGCGTGAAGGTACAGAGGCTGATGAAGGTAGGAAGGAACAGTCCTGCAGAGAATGATGAAGCTGAAACTACTCCTCGAACCCAAAGCATCAGTGAAGGCATGTCGCCAATAACCGTAAATGCTCCACCCATACTGGCTGCTACCAGAATGGCGCATGAATAAATGATCTTCTGTCTGTTGCTGTTGACAATTTGGCTGACAATCGACATCATCAGGATGACGGTTGTAAGGTTGTCCACGTTTGCTGAAATGATATAGGTGAGTATGCTCAGAACCCAGAGGAACTGCTTGCTGTTCTTCATTCTCAGCCACGACACAATAGAATCGAATACACCATTATTCTTCATCACGCCGACAATGGTGTTGGTGGCAATCAGAAATAGTATTACGGAGCAGGCTTCGCTTATGTATCGGACCATAACGTTGTTGGCTACAAAATCACCAACTGTGAGACCCTTCGTTTCGTGGTTTTGAAGATAATCGGCGTATTCTTCGGGGTGCATCATCTCGAGGAATGATCCTCCTCGCAGGATATACAATACCCAAACTGTTACTCCGCAAAACATTGCTAAGGCGGCACGGTTAAGGTGATTTACCTGGTTAGTACTCATCAGCAGGAATCCTGTGAGCAATACCGCCACTATGCATAAGGTCATTAGGAGCATGGGAAAATGGGTTGTTGGGTGTTGATAAATATGTGATACTAATGAGCGGCAAGCGGGACTCGAACCCGTGACCCTCGGCTTGGGAAGCCGATGCTCTACCAACTGAGCTATTGCCGCATAACGTGCTTTTACGAAACCCGTATTGCCTTGCAAAATTAAGAAGAATGTTGGAAAGATAAAAACAAACAGTCAACTTTTTAGTAGTTTTTGCTTAATTTTATTAAATATCATGTGTAGGAATGTATATTTTTGTAACTTTGCACTATGATACTCAAGCATCTTAACATATTAAACTATAAGAATATCGCAGAGGCTCAACTCGACTTCTCTCCTAAGATTAATTGCTTTATAGGCAATAACGGGGAGGGGAAGACGAACATTCTTGATGCGGTTTACTTTCTTTCCTTTACTAAAAGTGCGACAAACACCATTGATTCCATGAATGTGAAGCATGGTGAGTCGGCCATGATGTTGCAGGGAATATACGATATGGATGGTGTTGATGAAACTATTTCCTGTGGACTTAAAGTTGGTCAGAAGAAAATTTTCCGTCGTGGGGGAAAGGCGTACAAGAGGATGGTGGATCATATTGGTCTTCTCCCGCTGATTATGGTAAGCCCGTCGGATTCATGCCTCGTAATTGGGGGTAGTGAGGAGCGTCGTAATTTCATGGATGCCGCTATTGCACAGTACAATCCTTCACATCTTCACAACTTGAGTGTCTACAATCGTGCTCTTCAGCAGCGCAATGTGCTGTTACGTGGTGCAGAAGAGCAAATGCCGAGTATTGAGATTCTCCAGACTTATGAGGAGATAATGGCAACCTCCGGAGAGGCTCTTTTCAAGGAAAGAACAAGATTTATAGAAGAGTTTACTCCTGTGTTTCAGGACTATTACTCTCGTTTCTCAGGTGTCAGCGAGGAAGTGATGCTTACTTATGTGAGTCATTGTCAGCGTGGTCCTCTGCTTGATGTTATTCAATGCGACAGAAACAAAGACCTCGCTGTTGGGTATTCCCTTCATGGTGCTCATCGCGATGATCTTAATCTGCTGTTAGGCGGCTATCCTCTCCGACGTGAAGGTTCTCAAGGACAGAGCAAGACTTTCCTGCTAAGCTTGAAATTTGCCGAATATGAATTCTTGTGCCGCCAGAACTCCCATTCAAAGCCGATTCTTCTTCTTGATGATATTTTCGACAAACTCGATGCGCATCGTGTGGAGAATATCGTGGCGTTGGTGGCTCAGCCACACTTCGGTCAGATATTCATAACTGATACCGATCGTCAGCATCTTGCAGGCATTTTGCAGGCATCGGGCGGTGAACATAGAATCTTTACCGTTTGTTCGGGTGTTATAGATTAGTGATTTTAACTAAATCTAGCAGGTTCACCAAAATAAAACAATCAATCGTTTTCCACAATAGTTTTTTTACTGTATCTTTGCACAGTTTTACAAAATCCTTCAAAACCCATTTAACTTCAAACCCACTCATTCGTATGATAGAGAAACATATAGTTCTGGATGATGTTGACCTCGTTACCTTCTATGGGGTGAACAATATCCATTTGCAGATGGTGAAGGCTCTCTATCCCAAACTCCGTATCGTAGCTCGCGGAAATATGATTAAAGTGCTTGGCGATGAGGAGGAAATGTGTGCGTTCGAGGAGAATGTGGAAAAGATGCGCCAGCATTGTGTGAAGTATAATTCGCTTAACGAGGAAGCCATACTGAGCATTGTGAGAGGTGAAAAGACTTCTGTCAGTGATTCCTCGGCAATTTGCTACAGCGTCACAGGGAAACCGATTGTACCACGAAGTGACAATCAGCGTCTGCTGGTTGAGTCGTATCATCGCGACGATATGATTTTTGCAATTGGCCCTGCTGGTTCCGGAAAGACTTATATCAGTATAGCTCTTGCGGTAAGGGCGTTGAAAAACAAGGAAATACGAAAGATTATCCTCTCGCGCCCGGCAGTAGAGGCGGGTGAGAAGTTAGGCTTTCTTCCTGGCGATATGAAGGAGAAAATTGATCCTTATCTTCAGCCGCTCTATGATGCTCTTCAGGATATGATACCTGCGCAGAAACTCACCGAATATATGGAGCAGAATGTTATTCAGATTGCGCCGCTTGCATTTATGCGTGGTCGTACTTTGAATGACGCAGTTGTTATTCTTGACGAGGCGCAAAACACTACGTCGCAGCAGATGAAGATGTTCCTTACCCGCATGGGACACAACACCAAGATGATTATTACTGGCGATATGACGCAGATTGACTTGCCCCGTTCTATCCGTTCAGGACTGAAGGAAGCGATGGTGGTCTTGAAGGATGTGCGCGGCATTGCATTTGTGGAGATGAACGAGAAGGATATCGTTCGCCATCGCCTTGTGACAAGAATAGTTAATGCTTACGACGACTATGAACGTCGGCAGAAAGAAGCAGAACCCACTTTGTTCAAAGAATAAAATGATAATAGTATAATTATAAATCGCTCTTCTTCTGGCAAAATTCTCACCCTTGGGAAGCTAGAGGGGGCCATAAATAACAAATAATAAATAATGAAAGCACTTACAAGAACAGATTTTAATTTCCCAGGACAAAAGAGCGTGTATCATGGTAAGGTTCGTGATGTGTACAACATCAATGACGAACTAATGGTGATGGTTGCAACAGACCGTATCTCTGCCTTTGACGTTGTTCTGCCAAAGGGAATTCCTTTCAAGGGACAAGTACTCAACCAGATTGCAGCAAAGTTCCTTGATGCGTCAAAAGACATCGTTCCCAATTGGAAACTGGCTTCCCCCGATCCTATGGTAACTGTAGGCCTGAAATGTGAGGGCTTCCGTGTTGAAATGATTATTCGCGGATATCTCACTGGTTCTGCATGGCGTGACTACAAGAGCGGCAATCGTACTATTTGCGGTATCACTCTGCCAGACGGAATGAAAGAGAACGAACGTTTCCCTCATCCAATTATCACTCCTACAACCAAGGCTGACGAAGGACACGATGAAAATATCTCCAAGGAAGAAATCATAGAACAGGGTATTGTTAGCCGTGAGGATTATGAGAAGATGGAAGAATACACCTATGCTCTCTTCGACCTTGGCACACAGATTGCGGCAGAAAAGGGACTTATTCTTGTTGATACCAAATATGAATTCGGCAAACGTGATGGCAAGGTATATCTCATCGATGAGGTTCATACTCCAGATTCAAGCCGTTATTTCTATGCGGAGGGCTATGAGGAGAAGTTCATCAAGGGCGAACCTCAGCGCCAGTTGTCAAAGGAATTCGTGCGCCAGTGGCTCATCGACCACAACTTCATGAACCAACCTGGACAGACAGTACCTGAAATGACAGATGAGTTTGTAAACAGCATTTCTGATCGCTATATCGAACTCTATGAACATATCGTAGGTGAGAAATTCGTGAAGGCAGACAATACAGAAGATATTGCTGCTCGCATCGAACGTAACGTTACTGAATATCTCAGACAACACTAATACATTGTACTTTTGTTCTTTGTACTTATAATTTCTTGCATTGTACGCTCAGGAAACTATAAAGCCCTATGGCGATAAAGAGGGGAAGCGTTCACAGGTAGAGAGAATGTTCAACAACATCGCCCATTCCTATGATAAACTCAACCATACCCTTTCCCTTGGCGTCGATCGTATTTGGCGCAGAAGTTCGATCAAGCATCTGAAGCGGATAGCACAACCTCAGCAGATTCTTGACATAGCGACGGGAACAGGTGATTTTGCCATCCTGGCAGCCAAAAATCTCTGTCCTAAGCACATAGTAGGGGTGGACATCTCTGACGGAATGATGGAGATTGGAATGCAAAAGGTGATAAAAGCAGGTTTGAAGGATATTATAGAATTCCGTCATGAGGACTGCTCAAAAATGTCCTTTGCCGACAATCAGTTCGATGCAGTCATCTCTTCGTTTGGCTTGAGGAATTTTGCCAATCTTGACGACTGTCTTAAGGAGATGCTCCGCGTCACTACTCAGGGTGGGCATATTGTAGCGATAGACCTGTGTGCTCCCTCGTCGTTTCCGATGAAGCAACTGTTCTGGATCTACAAAAAAGTTGTTATGCCCGTCGTAGGACGTTGCATATCTCACGACAATAGTGCCTATACATATCTGCCATCAACAATGGACGCCATTCCTCAAGGCGAGACTATGGCTGACATCTTCCGCAAGGCAGGGTGGGCTGACGTTGAATACAAACGTCTGGCGTTCGGAATGTGTATGCGATATACAGCAATCAAAAAATAACTCACTTATCTCTCTTGCATATGGAAAAGTACGGGTTAATAGGCCATCCTCTTGGCCATTCCTTCTCAAGGAATTTCTTCAGCGACAAGTTTGAGAATGAAGGAATAAAGGCACAGTATCTCAATTTCGACATTTCGAGCATTGATGAACTGCCAAATGTTCTTGCGGCAAATCCGGAACTGAAGGGATTCAATGTTACCATTCCTTATAAGCAGAAAATATTCCCGTTCCTTGATGAGATAAGCAAGGAGGCACGTGAAATAGGTGCTGTGAATGTTGTCAAGGTCGTTCACAAGGGCGGTGATACCCTTTTGTATGGATACAATTCCGATGTAATAGGCTTTACCGAATCCATCGAGCCACTGTTGCTCCCGCACCACAAGAAAGCGCTGGTGCTAGGTACTGGTGGCGCTTCAAAGGCTGTGTGCTATGCGCTCACCAAACGCCTGAAAATGGAAGCGGTTTGTGTGTCGCGCTATCAGCGTCCGGGAACTGTGACCTATAATCAAATCACAGCACCCGATTTGGAAGAATATCCGGTAATCATCAACTGCACTCCTGTGGGAATGTTCCCCAACATAGCAGATTGTCCGCCACTTCCTTATGAAGGAATGAGTGAACGTAATCTGCTATTTGACCTTGTGTATAATCCGGAACAGACGCTTTTCATGCGCAATGGAGCAAAACATGGTGCAGTGGTGAAGAACGGCCTCGAGATGTTACTCCTGCAGGCAATGGCTTCCTGGGAAATCTGGAATAGCTAATAGAGAACTTAAGAGCAAAAAAACTTAAGAACTGAAGACAGATGAAACAAATTCTGTTTTACATATTATTCTCCCTCTTCACATGTCTTACGATATGTGCAGAACCCTATACACCCGAGTCGCTCCCAAATGTGTTCGACCGCACAACACGTGTGGCTAACCCCGATGGATTGTTGAGCCAGGCTGCTGTGGATTCCATCAACAGCATGCTGCTCTCGCTTGACAGCCATGAAGTGCAATGCATCGTGGTCGTTGTTAATAACATTAAGGGTGACGATCCTTATGAGTTTGCCATGGGTTTAGGACGCAGGTTCGGAGTAGGAGGGGAGAAAAACCTCGGAATCGTGTTGGTGCTTGCTACCGATGACCGTTCCTATGAAATGATTACAGGCGACGGCATGGAGAAATTCCTGCCCGACATCATCTGCCACCGCATACAGGAGCACACCATGGTTCCTCTTCTAAAGAAATCGGATTGGGACGGAGCAATGGTGGCAACTGTCAGAGCCATTAAGGGCTATCTTGAAGAGGATCCCGAAATTATGGAGCTCTACCATAGCGACGATGAGGACGATAGTGGCTTAGTGTGGGTGTTCCTGGGACTTGTGGGATTCCTGTTTGGCTCAGCGTGGCGTAGTGCTCGCAAGGCAAAGAAATGTCCTCGTTGCGGCAAACATAAACTGAAGAAAATTCGTACAGAAACACAGAAGCTCCCTTCTGGCATCACTCGCTACACCTATACTCTTCGATGCACCAACTGCGGCCATGAGCTTACCCGTAATCAGGACATCGACCTGCGCAACAACGGCTCTAGTGGCCGCCGAACAGGCATGTTTATTGGTGGAGCCGGCTTAGGTATGGGACGTTCCAGCGGCGGCTTCGGTGGTGGTGGCTTCGGCAGCCTTGGCGGAGGACACTTCGGTGGCGGCGGCTCAGGAGGTAGGTTCTAAAAAATAATTTTGCGTAACGACATAATTCTATTTTTTAATTTTCTATACTTATGGACACTTCAAAATTTATGAACAAAAAGTATGGCCTCATAGCAGTTGTCGCCATTCTTGTGATTTGGGGCATTGCCTCATACAATGGTCTGGTAAACAAAGACGAAACAGTTACCAAGGCTTGGGCAAACGTAGAAACAGACTATCAGCGTCGTGCAGATCTTATCCCTAACCTTGTCGAAGTCGTTAAGGGTTACGCAGAGCACGAATCCAACACCTTCAAGGAAGTCGTTGAAGCACGTGCAAAAGCGACTTCTCTTCAGGTTAACATCGAAGATGTGACAGAGGAGAATATGACTAAGTTGGAGGAATTCCAGAAAGCTCAGGGAGAGTTGTCTACAGCACTTGGCAAACTTCTCGCCATAACAGAAGCTTATCCCGACCTTAAGGCAAACGAAAACTTCAAGGATCTTCAGGTGCAGCTCGAAAGAACAGAAAACCGCATCAAGGAATCACGTAAGGAATACAACGAAGCTGTGCAGAAGTACAATGTCTCTGTACGCCGTTTCCCTTCAAACATCATTGCCAACATCTGTGGCTTTGAGAAGAAGGTTCCTTTCCAGGCAGCAGAAGGTGCAGAGAAAGCCCCGGATCTTAAAGGCGCATTTGATAAATAGCAGACCCCTCCTTACCTCCCCATGGGGAGGGACTCTATTCGGATGGCTATTCTTCACCCTTTACTTTGTTTGTCAGTTCAATATAGTCTTCAATACTAAGCTGTTCAGGACGTTTGTTGAAGAAAGGGTCGGAAAGCATTGGAGAGTCTTTTCCTACAATTTGATGCATACCGTTGCGAATCATTTTCCGACGCATGGTGAACACAGTTTTCACTATGCGTTGGAATTGTTTTGGGTCACATCCAAGAGAAGTGCGTGAGTTCCTTGTCAGACGTATTACCGCACTCTTCACCTTAGGTGGCGGATTGAATACTGTCTCGTCAACAGTGAAAAGATATTCGATGTTGTACCATGCACCAATCAGAATGGTCAGTACCCCGTAGGCCTTGCTACCTGGCTTTGCTGCCAGACGTTCCGCAACCTCTTTCTGGATCATACCTGTGCAACAAGGTATGTAGTCTTTGTATTCAAGCATTTTGAAGAAAATCTGACTGGATATGTTGTAGGGATAATTGCCAGTCAGCACGAACTGCTGCCCATTGAACACCTTGCTTAAATCCAGCTCCAGGAAGTCAGCCCTGATAATGTTGTCGCTCAGTTGTGGAAAATGCTCGTGGAGATAGGGAACAGACTCACGGTCGATTTCCACCACCTTCAGCTCACGCGGCTTTTTGAGCAGAAACTGAGTCATAACTCCCATTCCCGGACCTACTTCAAGTATAGGCAAGGATGGTGCGGCATCCACTGTGTCGGCAATGTCGCTGGCGATATTCAAGTCAGTCAGAAAGTGCTGACCCAGAAATTTCTTTGGACGAACTGTCTTCATTTGTCAATTTTAATAACTAACTTTGCACGGCATTAGCCTTGGCACTGCAAAATTACAATATTTTAATTATAATTTATCGTTTGTAATTACTTATTTTTTGAAAACAACAGTAAAACAAGTACTCAATGTGGCACTTCCGCTCCTCTTAGGACTTGCCATTATGTGGTGGATGTATCGCGAATTCGATTTCCGTCAGCTCCTCCATACCCTTCGCTACGACACGGCATGGGGCTGGATGCTGCTTTCGTTGGTTTTCGGAGTGCTGGCACCAGTGCTGAGAGGGCTGCGTTGGAGGCAGACACTTGAGCCATTGGGCGAGAATCCGCGACGCAGTACTTGCATTCATGCTGTTTTCATCTCCTATGCCGCAAGTCTAGTCGTGCCTCGAATAGGGGAAGTGACCCGCTGCGGCATTCTCAACCGCTACGATGGCACGTCGTTCTCCAAATCCATTGGAACCGTAATTACGGAGAGAATCATAGATGCGTTGTTGCTGCTGACCATAGTGGTGGTGGTGATACTCTCGCAACTTGGCATATTCTACAAGTTTTTTGAAGAGACAGGCGTCGGCATCGGTACCACATTGCAGAGTTTCACACCTATGGGCTGGTTCGTTACAATCCTTTGCCTGATAGTGACGGTTGTTTTTCTTTTCATTCTGCTGAAGAGGTTCAAGTTTTCCCCGAACATCAGAAAATTCTTCTCGGAAATACGAACTGGAATTTTCTCACTTAGGGACGTGCGCAATAAGACCCTCTTCGCAGCATATACCATAGGAATATGGTTGTGCTATTTTCTTCATTTTTATATTGCGTTCTATTGCTTTCAATCTACACAGGAATTGGGACTGGACATAGGCCTGGTGGCGTTTATCGTGTGCAGCATCGCAGTGATAGTTCCTACTCCCAACGGCATGGGACCTTGGCACTTTGCCGTGAAGACCATTCTGGTGCTATATGGCGTTGAGACCACAGGTGCCGAGACATTTGTACTCGTAGTCCATACTGTCCACACAGCCCTGATTCCGATCCTTGCCGTCTATGCCATGATGTGTTTGAAAAGAAGGCCGTTAGACCTGAGATAATAAAGATACCTCTTTTTTATTTGTAAGAACACTGTTTTTTTGCAAAAATGAGCATAATGTATCATTTTATGCAGAAATTATTCGTTAATGTCGGTGGAGTTTCCTAACTTTGCATACTTACTTTTTTAACTACATATTTTTTTTAGTAATGGTAAACAGAGAAAAACTCTTCACGGAGTTCCAAGCCCCAACTACGCAGGAATGGCTCGACAAGATCGAGGTGGACCTGAAGGGTGCGGACTTCCAGAAAAAGTTGGTGTGGAGAACCAACGAAGGCTTTAACGTACAGCCATTCTATCGTCGCGAAGACCTTGAGGGTCTGAAGACTCCAGATGCACTGCCTGGTGAATTCCCATTCGTTCGCGGCAATAACAAAGACAACAACAAGTGGTATGTTCGTCAGAACATCGTAGTGGAAGATGCCAAGGATGCTAATGCCAAGGCTCTCGATATCCTGAACAAGGGCGTCGATTCTCTTGGCTTCCGCATCAAGGGCAAGGATGTGAGCGCTGCGCTTATTGAGGTTTTGCTCAAGGATATCCGCTGCGACATTGTTGAAGTCAGCTTCCGCACTTGTCCAAAGCACGTGATGGAACTGACAGACATCCTTGTAGCTTACTATGAGAAGCAGGGCTACGACAAGGAGAAGATTGTCGGTGGCATCGGCTTCGACCCACTGGATGCTATGCTCGTTAAGGGTAAGGATACTACAGACCTGCTGGCAGTTCTTCCTCAGCTCGTTGAGAAGCTGAAGGATTATCCTAACCTGCGCTGCGTTATGGTTCACAGTGACACATTGAACAACGCTGGTGCCTACATTGTTCAGGAACTCGGTTATGCTCTCGCATGGGGAAACGAATATCTGCAGCAAATGGTTGACGCTGGCGTGGATGTTGACACAGCTGCCAAGAGCATCAAGTTCTACATGGGTGTAAGCGAGAACTACTTCATGGAGATTGCAAAATTCCGTGCTGCTCGTCTGCTCTGGGCACAGATTGTCAAGCAGTATGAGCCTAAGTGTGAATGTGTCTGCAAGATGGTAATCAACGCATCTACTTCTATTTACAACCAGACTGTATTCGACTCTTATGTCAACCTTCTGCGTTCACAGACAGAGGCAATGAGTGCTGCTCTTGGTGGTGTTCACTCATTGGTGGTAACTCCGTTCGACGTTACTTACGAGAAACCAACAGATTTCTCTGAGCGTATAGCGCGCAACCAGCAGTTGCTGATTAAGGAGGAGAGCCATTTCGACCGCATTGTTGACCCATCAGCTGGTTCTTACTTCATCGAGCACCTCACCAACGCTCTTGCTGCAGAAGGTTGGAAGATCTTCCTCAAGGTAGAAGAGGAGGGTGGTTTCCTCGCTGCTCTGAAGGCTGGTACTGTTCAGGACGACATTAACGCTACAAATGTAAAGCGTCATGGTGATGCTGCCAAGCGCAAGGAATTCATCCTCGGTACTAATCAGTTCCCTAACTTCACAGAGAAGAGTGAAGGTAAGCGCGCACTCGACGCTGCGTGCTGCTGCGGCCACAAAGATGATTGCGAGCATCCGTTCAAGAAACTGGAGACAACACGTCTGGCTGCAGACTTCGAAGACCTTCGCATCCACACAGAGGAGACTAAGGTTCCAACTGCATTCATGCTCACTATCGGTAACTTGGCTATGCGTCAGGCTCGTGCACAGTTCTCTTGCAACTTCCTTGCTTGTGCCGGCTACAAGGTTATCGACAACCTCGGTTTCAAGACTATAGAGGAGGGTGTTGACGCTGCTCTCAAGGCTGGTGCCGACATCGTAGTGATCTGTTCTTCCGACGACGAGTATGCTGAATATGCAATTCCTGCATTCAAGTATCTCGATGGACGCGCAATGTTCGTTGTCGCTGGTGCTCCTGCTTGCATGGAAGACCTTAAGGCTTCAGGCATCGAGAACTATATCCACGTTAAATGCAACGTGCTTGAGACATTGAAAGAATATAATCAGAAACTTGGTATCAACTAAAAAGGAGGACTTGAATTATGCGTAAACAATTTAAAGATATAGATATCTATGCAGGCATCAAGTCGGAAGACGGTGCCAAGTGGCAGAAAGAAAACGGTATTACTGCCGACTGGCGTACGCCAGAACAGATTGATATTCAGCCAGTCTATACTAAAGAAGACCTCGAAGGCATGGAACACCTCGACTTCACAGCCGGTATTCCTCCTTATCTTCGCGGTCCTTATTCAATGATGTATCCGTTCCGTCCGTGGACCATCCGTCAGTATGCAGGTTTCTCTACAGCTGAAGAATCTAACGCATTCTACCGCCGTAACCTGGCTTCTGGTCAGAAGGGTCTTTCGGTAGCGTTCGACCTACCTACCCACCGTGGTTACGACCCCGACAATGCCCGTGTGGTTGGCGACGTTGGTAAGGCTGGTGTAAGTATCTGTTCACTGGAGAACATGAAGGTGCTCTTCAACGGTATTCCTCTCAACAAGATGTCTGTATCAATGACAATGAACGGCGGTGTGCTTCCTGTACTCGCTTTCTACATCAACGCAGGTCTTGAGCAGGGTGCCAAACTTGAAGAGATGGCAGGAACAATCCAGAACGATATCCTCAAGGAATTCATGGTGCGTAACACATATATCTATCCACCCGCATTCTCAATGAAGATTATCGCCGACATCTTCGAGTACACTTCGAAGTTCATGCCTAAGTTTAACTCTATCTCTATTTCGGGTTACCACATGCAGGAGGCAGGAGCAACAGCCGACATCGAGTTGGCATACACCCTCGCCGATGGTATGGATTATCTCCGCACAGGTGTGAACGCAGGTATCGACATCGATGCATTTGCTCCACGTCTCTCATTCTTCTGGGCAATCGGTATGAACCACTTTATGGAAATTGCCAAGATGCGTGCAGGTCGTTTGCTTTGGGCTAAAATCACCAAGATGTTCGGAGCCAAGAATCCTAAGTCTATGGCATTGCGTACTCACTCGCAGACTTCTGGTTGGTCGCTCACAGAGCAAGACCCGTTCAACAACGTAGGTCGTACTTGTATCGAGGCAATGGCTGCCGTGTTGGGTCACACTCAATCACTCCACACTAACGCTCTCGACGAGGCTATCGCACTTCCAACCGACTTCTCGGCTCGTATCGCCCGTAATACTCAGATTTATATCCAGAACGAAACCAAGGTCTGCAAGCAGATTGACCCATGGGCTGGTTCTTACTATGTTGAGACTCTGACCAACGAACTTGTTCACAAGGCTTGGGAACACATTCAAGAAATCGAGAAACTTGGTGGTATGGCAAAGGCAATCGAGACTGGTCTGCCAAAGATGCGTATCGAGGAAGCTGCCGCACGTACACAGGCTCGTATCGACTCTGGTGTTCAGACAATCGTCGGTACCAACAAGTATCGTCTCGAACACGAAGATCCTATCGATATCCTCGAAGTGGACAATACCGCAGTTCGTCTGCAGCAGGAGGCCGCTCTCAAGGAACTCAGGGCAAATCGTGACGAGGAAGCTTGCAAGAAGGCTCTTGCCGACATCACAGAATGTGTGCGTGAGTTCAACGAAGGCAAGAAGTCGGAGAACAACCTTCTCGACCTCGCTGTCAAGGCAGCAGGTCTGCGTTGTACCCTTGGAGAAATTTCAGATGCCTGCGAAGCTATCGTAGGACGTTACAAAGCAGTAATCAGAACTATTTCAGGCGTGTATTCAGCAGAAAGCAAGAAGGACAAAGCCTTCGAAGAGGCTTGTCAGCTTACAGAGCAATTCGCTCAGAAGAATGGTCGCCGTCCACGTATCATGATTGCCAAGATGGGTCAGGACGGACACGACCGAGGTGCAAAAGTTGTTGCAACAGGTTATGCAGACTGTGGATTTGACGTGGACATGGGACCTCTGTTCCAGACTCCAGCCGAGGCTGCCCGCGAAGCCGTTGAGAACGACGTTGACTGTGTTGGTGCAAGCTCACTTGCAGCAGGCCACAAGACTCTCATTCCTCAGCTCATTGAGGAACTTAAGAAGCTTGGTCGTGAAGACATCATGGTAATTGCCGGTGGTGTCATCCCTGCACAGGACTACGACTTCCTCTATCAGGCTGGTGTGGCTGCAATCTTCGGTCCAGGTACCAGTGTTGCCAAAGCCGCCTGTGAAATGATGAATATCCTTTTGGAGGATTAAAGACCCACCCCCAAGAACATAAAAAACCGTGGATGAAAGTCCACGGTTTTTTATGTTTACAAGGCTATGTATGCAAACACTCCTCTCCCTAAATAGGGCGGGCAGGGGAAGGGTCTTCTAGTACGCCCTTGCGATGATTACTCTGCATTTAGCAGGCTTGCCGCTTACCATGTCGGTACCAGGAGTCTGGTCGAATCCGAACGGAACGCAGCGGATGGTAGCCTGAGTATCTTCCTTGATACGAGCCTCGGTCTCTTCTGTGCCGTCCCAATGGCAGAGGAAGAAGCCGCCCTGCTTTATGCGCTGCTTGAACTCATCGTAGTTGTCACATTCGTAGATGCGTTCGTTGCGATAGCTGAGAGCTTTCTGGTAGATGCTCTGCTGGATGTCGCTGAGAAGCTGCTGTACGTGATTCTCGATGCCGTCGAGGGCAATGGTTTCCTTTTCAAGTGTATCGCGGCGCATAACTTCAACTGTTCCGTTCTCAAGGTCGCGTGCCCCGATTACAAGACGTACAGGAACACCCTTAAGTTCGTAGTCGGCAAACTTGAAGCCAGGACGCTTGTTGTCGGCATTGTCGTATTTCACGCTGATGCCCATGTCGCGAAGTTTTTCCTGCAGCGGCTGAACACGAGCATTGATTTCTGCCAGCTGTTCTTCGCTCTTGTAGATAGGAATGATAACCACTTGAGTAGGAGCGAGCAGTGGAGGCAGCACGAGCCCGTTGTCGTCGGAGTGGGTCATGATGAGTGCGCCCATGAGTCGGGTAGAAACACCCCATGATGTAGCCCATGCGTATTCGGGTTTGTTTTCCTTGTTGAGGAACTGCACGTCGAAGGCACGTCCGAAGTTCTGTCCGAGGAAGTGGCTGGTTCCGCTTTGCAGAGCCTTACCGTCCTGCATCATTGCCTCGATGGTGTATGTGTCAAGTGCTCCGGCGAAACGCTCAGTTTCACTCTTCACACCCTGGATGACAGGAACAGCCATGTATTTCTCTGCAAAGTCTGCATAGACGTGTAGCATCTGCTTTGCACGTTCTTCTGCTTCCTCACGTGTGGCATGTGCAGTGTGGCCTTCCTGCCAGAGGAATTCGCTTGTGCGGAGGAAGAGACGTGTGCGCATCTCCCAACGCATCACATTGCACCACTGGTTGCAGAGGATAGGGAGGTCGCGGTAGGATTTTATCCAGTTCTTGTAAGTGTTCCAGATGATGGTTTCACTTGTCGGACGGATTATGAGTTCTTCTTCCAACTTAGCTGCAGGGTCGACTACAACTCCGTCATGAGTCTCGTTGGTCTTGAGACGGTAGTGTGTGACAACAGCACATTCCTTTGCAAAGCCTTCTACGTGTTCAGCTTCGCGTGAGAGGAAAGACTTAGGAATGAGCAGAGGAAAATATGCGTTCTGCACTCCTGTCTGTTTGAACATGTCGTCGAGGATTCGCTGCATCTTTTCCCAGATGGCGTAGCCGTAGGGTTTGATGACCATACATCCTCTCACGTCCGACTGTTCTGCAAGGTCAGCTTTCACAACCAGCTGATTGTACCATTCACTGTAGTTCTCGCTGCGTTTAGTGAGTTCTTTTAGTTCTTTTGCCATTTTATATATAATGTGTATTACTAATATGCGGTTTTTCGCTAAAATTTGTGCAAAGTTACAAAAAAATAGTTGAAAAGATTTATTACTTACAAAAAGTTTATATCTTTGCACCGAAATATGGAATAAGATAATCTCATATACAAACAAACTTAATTAAATTTCAAAACTTATGAAAAATCTGAAAATCTTTGCAATTGCTCTGAGTGCACTTGTTGTGCTTTCAGGATGTAGTAGTATGAACAGCACTACCAAGGGTGGTATCCTTGGCGGAAGCGGTGGTGCAGTTCTTGGCGGTATCATCGGTAACCTCATCGGTAAGGACACTAAGTCTACTCTCATCGGTGCTGCTATCGGTACAGCTGTAGGAACAGGTGCTGGCGTTCTCATCGGTAAGAAGATGGACAAGGCTAAGGCTGCAGCTGAAGCTATTGATAATGCTACAGTTGAAACCGTTACCGACCACAACGGACTTAAGGCTGTGAAGGTTACTTTCGACTCTGGAATCCTCTTCAAGTCTGGTCAGAGCACTCTCGATGCTGCTGCCAAGGCTTCATTGAATGACTTCGCAAACAACGTGCTGAAGACAAATACCGACATGGACGTAGCTATCCTTGGTCATACTGACAACACAGGTTTCAAGGGTGTTACAAGTGCTGAGGAGAATGCTCGTCGTAACCAGGCACTTTCTCTCTCTCGTGCACAGGCTGTGACTAACTACCTCGTTTCTCTTGGTGTTAGCCCGTCACAGATTAAGTCTACTGAGGGTATGGGTCAGTCCGATCCTGTAGCCGACAACGCAACAAGCGCAGGTAAGGCACTCAACCGCCGAGTTGAAGTTTACCTCTATGCATCAGAGGACATGATCAACAAGGCAAACGCAGGTACTCTCGAATAATTTACAACTAACTATCGCTCCTAATCTCTTCCCTCGTGGAGAGGTTAGGAGTTTTTTTTATGCATCGTTTTCTTCATATACTCAAGTGGGCAGTGGTGGTATTCTTCTGCTTGTCGATTTTCTCCGTACTGATATTCAAATGGGTGCCTGTTCCTTACTCTCCGCTTATGTTCATACGTGTGGCTCAGCAGGTGTGGAATGGGCAGGATGTGAAACTCAAGCATGAGTGGGTACCTCTTGAAGAGATGTCGCCCTATCTGCCCCTTGCCGTTTGGGCAAGCGAAGACCAGCGTTTCTTTGAGCATCACGGTTTTGATTTCGAAGCCATAAAGCAGGCTATGAAGGAAGCAGAAGCTGGTGGCCGTCGCAGGGGAGCCAGCACTATCAGCCAGCAGACAGCCAAGAATGTTTTCCTCTGGCCTAGTAGCGACTGGGTGCGCAAGGGATTTGAGGCATATTTCACAGTCCTTATTGAGTGTGTGTGGGACAAACACCGCATCATGGAAGTCTATCTCAACACCATAGAAATGGGCGACGGCATCTATGGAGCAGAAGCCATCGCCCGAGAGCATTTCGGATGTAGCGCCAAGCAACTTACGCGGGAGCAATGTGCTCTGATTGCGGCATCGCTGCCCAATCCCCGTCGCTTCAACAGCGCCCACCCATCGCGATATATGTATCGTCGTCAGTCACAGATCCTGCGCCAGATGCGTTGTCTCGGCAATCATTTCCCCGAAAGAAAATAAACATTCCCGTTCTTTATCACTATGCCTTTGGCAGAGGAAGATACTTTGCGACCGCTTAGATCGTAGGTACTGTCTCTGTCATTACAGGCATCCGAGTTGAGGCTTTCGATTCCGAGAGCCTTTTCTTTATTTACTACACGGATGCGACCGTTGGTCAGCAGGGTACTGGTGTCCCAGAGTTGTGTCTCTGAAGGCTGGGCAGGGATGATTGTGGTGAATCCGGTTCCGCTCACTGTGCCCAGCTTGGAGAAGAGGATAAGCTCTGTGTCGTCAGGAATTTCGGCCGCATTGTTGATATTGAGGACGAGTGTAGCTCCGTTAATGACGCAGGCTCCGGTTATTTCCAAACGGTTGCTGTAACAGCGTGAGTCTTTCCTGGTAACGATGAATTCCATCTGCCCGTTCTTGTTGACGGTGAGACCTCCGTTGAGTTTGAGAGTGTATGGGATGAGTGTGCTCGTATCACCTGGGCAGATAGTACCGCCTTCCTTAATTGTGACTTTCGAACCGATGGTGCCGCGTCCCATAAGCGTTGCTCCGTTGTTCACGGTGTAGGCACCGCCTGTGGTATGTGTGCCGTTGACGATGAGACGACCGCCCTCAACGGTTGTGGTTCCCGTGTAGACATTTGTGCCGGAGAGTCTCCAATCACCGCTGCCTTCCTTGACGATGTTTGTAGTGCCGTCGTATTTGTCAGCGGTATTGCTGGCTTTATTGTTGATTACACCTGCGAAGGTTTCATCGGTGTTCGCACCTCCTATGCGCCAAGTCATCTTGTGACCTGATGTCTGTTTGCTACAGCCGCCGAGAGTGGAATTGGAAGTGCCGCTGAGTCCGCCTATGTGCAGGTCGCCGTTGGTCTGCCAGTATATCATCATGATATTGCCTTTCAGTTCTACCACTCCGTTAGGCATACCTTTGCTGGTGTTTAGCATCAACTGGTTTGACGAACCTACGCCGTCGCCTATGAGTCGTCCGTAGAATCCAGTCATGTCGCCTTGCAGGTACTCGCGTACCCATGAGATTCGGAAGTCAATAGTTCCGCTGCCGGTGAACGGACTTTCAATGTAGCAGTTGCGGTAAGGCTCGAAGACGGAAGTTGTGCCTTCTATAGCCTCTATGGGCATAGTGTATGTGGTGTAGTTGTCGTTGGCGTCCTTTGTAGTGAAGGTTCCTCCGGCGAGCACCAGTTTGCTGCTCTGACCCAGATTGAGCTTCTTGTCCTCTATGCTTCCGAGATATGCGAGGTGGAGTTTGCCGCCACGCAGAATGGTTGGTCCGTCGTAGCCGAAGAATGCCGATGAAGTCGGTTGCACAGTACCCTTACCGCCGAATGTGACGCTGCCTGTGCCCTGAATCCTGCCGCTCATGGTGACTGTTGCTGATGTGTTCTGCACGTCGAATTCTGTGTCGGCATAGAGATTGGCGCTGCGGTTGGTGGAGGTGTTGCCTCCGGTGTAGTTCCATGTGCCGCCGTTCCATATCCAGTTTTGACCGAATTCAGACGACGCACCTATGGCACTTGCCGTTTCTCCGTCTTTCAGCGAGTTGAAGGCGAAGGTGCCATTGTGCAGAACGGTTGCTCCTGTATATGAATTGGTAGTATTCACGGTCAGAGCGCCTGTGCCTGCCTTGTTGACTGATGTGGAACCTGTGATTGCTCCGTCGCCTTGGATGGTGATATCTGCTGGAGAGTTGAAAACTACGGCTAAGGGGGCTACTTGCTCCTTGACGGTAATGCTGGCGTTGGATTCAGGATTGAAGAGCACTTTGGTTCCGTCTGTGTAGACATTTCCGTTCCAATTGGCATCGGTAAGGTTCCATTCACCTTCTGCAAGTCCCCAACTAAAGTCGGCTTCGTAGTTGTCCACATCCACCATCTCCACCTGTTTGGGTTGTGTCTTGGCGGTAAGTATAGCTGTGTAGTCGGAGAAGAGATTTTCACCCTTGTATGCTTTCATTCGAAGCTGATATGTGTTTCCTTCGGTCATCCCTTTGAGGGTGTAGGCTTCGGTGTCAGCTGCTATGCGGGTTACTTCTTCCCATTTTCCGCCCTTCTGCATTTCCAAGATGAATCCATCCTCGCCTTCGGTGAAGTCATACCACTGTAGGCTGATGCTCTTGTCGGTTGCAGATGTAGCTGCGAAGAGCACGGGTGTGCGGAGGAATGGGGTACGGTTCTCCATGCTCAGACTATTTATGTAGTTCTCTATGTTGGCATAGCCGTTGGCAGAAATCACCATTGCATCGTTAAAGTTCGGATTCAGACCATTGGCTGTTTCCCATGCATCAGGCATACCATCACCGTCGGCATCGGTTGGTTTGGTGAAAGACTTCACCGTCCACGCTGTAGGAGCACCGATAGGAAGCTGGTATTCAGATGAGATGATTCCGCCTTCCGTACCGAAGGACTTCACTTGATGCACCATGTAGTAGTCGGCAAGGTCGCGGTATGGTAGCGACGCACCCACTTCAGGCAACAGTGAGTCTATGAGCTGAACGGCTTTCCAGGCAGGCAGTTCTGGGTAGTTGTAGGGAGAAACCTCGAAGGTAGGTCCTCCGGAGTATTCGCTGTGAGGAATCTCGTAGGGGCTGAACACACCGTCTACATTGCGGTCCTGCCAGTTGTCAGCTGCGTAGATATGGTACTTGGCGTTTGCACCGGTCATGGCATTGCCTCCTCCTGCAGGTCCGTTGATGAAGAGGTTGTTGGTGGCGTTAGCATAGGAATAGCCTTCCGAATCGCCTCCCATTAGGTAGCAGCCGCTCTTCCAGTTGTACACCAGACAGTTCACATATTGGTTTGTACCCTTTATCTTGTTGTTGCGGGTATCGTTGTCGCAGTAGAAATTGCGGTAGAGAGAAATACGGTCAGCCTGAATCAGCCCTCCGGCAGAGTGGGTGAGGAGCCCCTGACCTACGATGCAGTTGGAGATGGTGATGTCTGCAGGAGCCGTACCCTTGTTATCCCAGTTGATAGAAAAAGTCTCGTCCAGTCCCCAGGCTATGGAACAGTGGTCGAAAATCATGTTCGTGCCGTTGGCTATACCTGCAGCGTCCTTGCCCGACGAACCGCCCTTGCCCATGCGAAACTTCATGTAGCGCACAATGATGTTGTCGGCACCAGAGAACGACACTCCGTCGCCATAGACAATTACTCCTTCTCCTGGAGCGGTCTGTCCAGCCACGTATAGGTTCTTGGCAAACGTGATGCGTGAACTGATCTTTATCACGCCTGACACATCGAACACCACGATGCGGTTTGGCTGACTCACAGCGTCACGCAGCGACCCCGTTCCGCTATCGTTGAGGTTAGTAACGTGGTAGACGCTTCCGTTGCGTCCGCCTGTAGCGAATCGTCCCCAACCCTTTGCGTCGGGAAACGCCAGTTGTTGAGCACTAACAGTCTGTGCAAGAGATGCACCCAGCATCAGACAAATAGTAAGGAAGAAATGTTTCATGATTCTTAATTGATTTCTGCAAAGTTATCAATATGTTTTCAATAATACAAGATACATGGGGTAAAAAGCGTATTAAAGGAAATTTTCACTTTTGGGAATAGAGATTTGATTGTGGCAAAGGAGACAAATTTGTTGCTTTGAAAAGTGAAATTGCAAAGGCTCTGATGTACAGCAATGTTGTTCGTGTTGGATAACTTTTTGATTGAAGTGAATTTGATAAAATACTGATAATTAGCAATGTAAAAAAATATTTGGAAAAGTGATAGTTTTACAAAAATATTATTTTGAAAAATTTTGAAAATCAAAAAAAGACTTGTAGATTTGCAAAGTAAATGAAATGTACGGTTAACAGTCATGCTGTTCACCGTATATTATTTGCGATTCATTTCAACGCTACACTAAATATTACTTTTTATTAATGGCACAGAAAACATATACCTACGATGAGGCATTTGAAGCCTCGCTTGCGTATTTTTGCGGCGACGAACTCGCTGCCCGTGTTTGGGTAAACAAATACGCTATGAAAGACTCGTATGGCAAAATCTACGAGAAGTCCCCAGAGGACATGCACTGGCGTATAGCCAACGAGATTGCACGTATCGAGCAAAAGTATCCTAATCCGATGTCGGCTCAGCAGGTGTTCGATCTGTTGGATCACTTCAAGTACATCGTTCCTGCCGGCAGCCCAATGACAGGAATCGGTAACAATTTCCAGGTGGCTTCGCTCAGCAACTGCTTCGTTGTAGGACTGGACGGAAACGCTGACTCCTATGGAGCAATCATTAAAATTGATGAGGAACAGGTGCAGCTGATGAAGCGCAGAGGTGGAGTAGGTCATGACCTCTCTCACATCCGTCCGAAGGGATCGCCGGTGAAGAACTCTGCGTTGACCAGCACTGGGCTTGTGCCTTTCATGGAACGATACAGCAACTCCACTCGTGAGGTGGCTCAGGATGGACGTCGCGGTGCGCTGATGCTATCCGTAAGCATTAAGCATCCCGATGCAGAGGCGTTTATTGATGCCAAGATGACTGAGGGCAAGGTGACTGGTGCAAATGTGTCGGTACGTATTGACGATGAATTCATGAAAGATGCCCTTGAGGGAAAACCGTATAGACAGCAGTTTCCAATTGATAGCGACAAACCAATCTGGGAGAAGGATATCGACGCAAGCGCGCTGTGGAAGAAAATTGTTCACAACGCTTGGAAGAGTGCCGAACCAGGAGTCCTCTTTTGGGACACTATCATCAGAGAGTCTGTTCCCGACTGCTATGCCGACCTTGGCTACAGAACCATCTCTACCAACCCTTGTGGTGAGATTCCTCTCTGCCCTTATGATTCATGCCGTCTGTTGGCCATTAACCTCTATTCTTACGTGGACAATCCGTTTACTAAGCAGGCACGCTTCAATTACGAACTCTTCCGCAAGCATGTGGCTCTGGCTCAGAGAATAATGGACGACATCATCGACCTTGAGTTGGAGAAGATAGAACTCATACTGAAGAAAGTGGATTCAGATCCTCAGAGTGAAGAGGTGAAGGGCAGCGAACGCCATCTTTGGGAGAAGATATATGACAAGAGTAGTCGTGGACGCCGCACAGGTGTGGGCATTACAGCCGAAGGAGATATGATAGCCGCTATGGGCCTGACTTATGGTACTCCTGAAGCTACTTATTTCTCAACTGACATCCACAAGAACGTAGCTATAGAGGCTTATCGCTCATCAGTGGTCATGGCTAAGGAGCGCGGTGCCTTCGACATATATGATGCTGAGCGTGAAAAGAATAATCCGTTTATCAATCGCATCAAGCGTGTGGATCCAGCCTTGTATGATGACATGAGACACTACGGTCGTCGCAACATTGCCTGTCTGACAATTGCTCCAACCGGCACCACATCGCTCATGACGCAGACAACAAGCGGTATTGAACCTGTGTTCAAGCCTGTTTACAAGCGTCGTCGCAAGGTGAACCCCAACGACACTAACGTGCATGTGGATTTTGTTGACGAAACAGGTGATTCTTTCGAGGAATACATAGTATACCATCCTAAGTTCCTCACATGGATGAAGGTAAACGGCTACGACACCAAAAAACGATATACTCAGGAGGAAATCGATGAACTCGTGCAGAAGTCTCCTTACTACAAGGCTACAGCCAACGATGTGGACTGGAAGGAAAAGGTGAAGATGCAGGGTTCAATACAGAAGTGGGTTGACCACTCCATTTCCGTGACCATCAACCTCCCGAACAACGTGAGCGAGGAACTGGTGGGCGAACTCTATGTTGAGGCATGGCGTTGCGGATGTAAGGGCTGTACTGTCTATCGTGACGGTTCACGCGCCGGAGTGCTTATCTCTACCGACAAGAATAAGAAGAAAGACAAGGACTGCGACTGCACACCACCGGTTGTGACCGAAGTTCGTCCCGTAAGCCTAGAATGTGACGTGGTTCGTTTCCAGAACAACAAGGAGAAGTGGGTTGCCTTTGTGGGTCTGCTCGACGGCTATCCATACGAGATATTCACCGGTGTTCTCGACGACGAGGACGGAATCGCATTGCCTAAGACCGTGACCTCAGGACATATCATCAAGAGTCTTGATGAGAACGGAGTTAAGCGCTACGACTTCCAGTTTGTCAACCGCCGCGGTTACAAGACTACCATTGAAGGTCTGTCGGAGAAGTTCAACAAGGAATACTGGAACTACGCAAAACTCATCTCAGGAGTGCTCCGCTACCGTATGCCTCTGACCAACGTACTCAAGCTCATCGGCTCACTCTCGCTCGACGACGAGAGCATCAATACTTGGAAGAACGGTGTGGAACGTGCTCTGAAGAAATATGTTCAGGATGGAACTGAAGCCAAGGGACAGAAATGCCCTGTCTGCGGACACGAAAGCCTCGTTTATCAGGAAGGCTGCCTCATCTGCAAGGACTGCGGTGCAAGCAAATGCGGATAAACAATGAAGATTTTACTTAATTCAATACGTATCTTTGCCACTCATGGTGTGTTGCCAATGGAGCACACCGTGGGTGCATGGTATACGGTAGATCTACAACTGACTACCGACTTTACCAAGGCAATGATTAGTGACGACATAGACGATACCCTTGACTATTCAGGCATCTATGCCGTGGTGGAAAAGGAAATGCAGACGAGGTCAAAACTCGTGGAACATGTTGCAGGGAGAGTGATTGAGGCGGTCTTTGAGAGCTTTCCCGCCATCAGCGCCATACATTTGCGACTGGTCAAGGAAAATCCTCCAATTCCTTCTTTCAAAGGACAGAGTTGCGGCGTCGATATCCAGACGACAAGGGAAGAATGGCTCGAAATCAAGAAAAAATCAGCCGTAACTTCTTTCCCTTTCAACAATAATCACTAACTTTGCAGCCACTGAATAACAATACCTTAATTCATACAAACTATTTATGGCTTCTTTACAAACATCAAAAATGACAAATTACCGATGGGTGATTTGTGCAATGCTGTTCTTTGCAACTACGGTGAACTACCTGGACCGACAGGTTCTTTCACTCACTTGGGATGAATTTATCAAACCTGAATTCCACTGGGATGAATCGCACTACGGCAAGATTACTTCCATCTTCTCCATTGTCTATGCTATCTGTATGCTTTTTGCAGGCAGATTTATCGACTGGATGGGAACCAAGAAAGGTTATATCTGGGCAATTGTAGTATGGAGCTTAGGCGCATGTCTCCATGCTTTCTGCGGCGTGTTTACAGAAGGATGGCTTGGACTTGGTGGTAAGGCTGACCTTATACAGGCAGTAGGCGATACAGCGGTAATTATAGCTACTGTGTCTATGTATGCCTTTCTCTTTGCCCGATGCATACTGGCACTTGGAGAAGCTGGTAACTTCCCTGCAGCGATTAAGGTGACTGCTGAATACTTCCCTAAGCGCGACCGTGCGTTCGCCACATCGATCTTCAATTCCGGAGCATCTATCGGTGCTTTGATTGCTCCTATATCGATTCCACCACTTGCCAAGGCTTTCGGATGGGAAATGGCGTTCATCGTGATTGGTGCGCTTGGTTTCATCTGGGCTGGACTCTGGATTTTCCTCTATGCACCACCAGCAAAGAGCAAGCATGTGAATCAGGCAGAGCTTATTTACATTGAACAGGATCAGGACGACCTTGCCAATGTGACTAAGGATGCAGTTGTTGCCGACAACGAACCCAAACTCTCCTTCCTCGATTGTTTCAAGTTCAAGCAGACTTGGGCGTTTGCCTTCGGTAAGTTCATGACCGATGGTGTTTGGTGGTTCTTCCTCTTCTGGACTCCATCGTACCTGAATACTCAGTTCGGTATCAAGACAACAGATCCGCTGGGAATGCTCCTGATTTTCTCGCTCTATCTTGTCACTATGCTCTCTATCTATGGTGGAAAGCTGCCAACCATAATCATAAATAAGACAGGAAAGAATCCATACGCTGCCCGTATGCAGGCAATGCTTATCTTTGCATTCTTCCCACTTGTGGTTCTGCTGGCTCAGCCTCTCGGAACTATCTCTCCTTGGTTTCCTGTAATCCTTATCGGTATTGGTGGTGCTGCACACCAGAGTTGGTCGGCTAATATCTTCTCAACTGTAAGCGATATGTTCCCAAAATCAGCGGTTGCCACAATTACTGGTATTGGTGGTATGGCTGGAGGTGTTGGTTCCATGATACTGCAGTGGGTGGCTGGTGACCTTTTTGTTTATGCAGGCGAGACCAACATGCATTTCTTCGGATTCGAAGGTAAACCAGCCGGTTACTTCGTAATCTTCTGCGTCTGTGCAGTTGCATACCTCATAGGTTGGGTGGTAATGAAGTCACTCGTACCGAAGTACAAACCAATCGTAGTGGAATAATTTATAATTTATAATTTGTAATTTATAATATTTTTTTTGTAACTTTGCAGCCGCAAACTCGAAAGGGTTGGTAAAAAAGGATGGTCCGGTAGCTCAGTTGGATTAGAGCAACAGCCTTCTAAGCTGTGGGTCAAGGGTTCGAATCCCTTCCGGATCACAAGAACTTCTCTTGGAAAAGAAAATACATACTTGTATGTGTTTTTAAGTCCAAGAGAAGTTTTTTTACCCAATAATCAAGTCGAATGCCTCTCGTAATTTTTCGAGAGCACTGTTCTCCTTACACATTCTTTTATATTGTTCACCCTTTGAAAGCAGAACCTTGCTTTCGGTAGGTACATTGACGGTAATTGCCAATGTCAGCGAGGGATTGTTGAATAACTTACGAAACCAGTCTGTAATCTGCATGCTCACTTGCCTGAACTGAGCTTCGGAATTCTTGTTCTCAACCGTAAGACAGATGGTGTCTCCGTTGAGTACAGGCTCAATATTTCGCATTCTCTGTGCAAGGGCTGTGTCTTCTATTGGAAGCATGTCAGCGTAATTTAACCACTGATCTTCCAGCGAGTCCTGAGTGAGGCGAAGATTAGCAGGAGCTTTGATGTTCGCTCCAGATGACGTATTTGTGAATACGGAATGGGATGGGGCAGCAGAGGGAGCCTGATTTTGGGCTTGTGCTTTGATAGAGAAAGATGAAGACTGTAAATGAGAAACTACAGGTCTGGCTTGAGGACGAACGGAGATTTGAGGCTTAACTTGTGGTTGAGCCTGAACCTTGGTCGTTTGCTGAGTCGTAACCTGAGTTTGAGAAGGAGTCTGAGCCTGCGAAGTAGCTGATTCCTTTGTCTCTGCCTTAGCACTTGTTAAAGCAGAGAAGATGGGTTTGAGTATATTCTTCGTAGGGCGACGCCCAGAAGGCAATGCGTCGTCGGTACCGCTGGCACACTGGGCAATCTCAATCAAGGTGAGTTCTACCAACAGACGTTTGTTCTGGCTCTGTCGGTAGCTGAGGTCGCAATCGGTGCATTTGCGGATGGCTGCATAGATGAATCGTGGCTGCAGCCTCTTTGACTGCTCAATGTAGCGCTGACGCACATTGTCGCTTGTCTCAAGCAGCTTAACTGTAGATTCATCGCGGCTGATGAGCAGATTGCGAAGGTGGGTGTTAAGACCGCCAATGAAATGCTGAGCATCGAATCCGCGGCTCAGAATCTCGTTGAGAGTAAGGATTATCTCAGGAATTTTGTTTTCTGAGAAGTAGTCAACGAGGCGGAAATAGTATTCGTAGTCAAGAACGTTAAGGTCGTCGATTGTTTGCTTGTAGGTGATATTTCCCTGGCAGAAACTTGCTACCTGGTCGAAGATGGAAAGTGCGTCGCGCATTCCTCCGTCAGCTTTCTGGGCAATGACATTAAGGGCTTCATTTTCGTATGTGATGCCTTCCTGCTCAGCCACACGTTGGAGATGCCCCACGATGTCCTGAACCGTCATGCGGTTGAAGTCATAAATCTGACAGCGTGAGAGTATCGTGGCGAGAAGTTTGTGCTTCTCCGTGGTGGCAAGAATGAATATAGCGTGTGCAGGCGGTTCCTCCAGTGTCTTGAGAAAGGCGTTGAAGGCTGCTGTGGAGAGCATGTGAACCTCATCGATGATAAACACTTTGTACTTGCCTATCTGTGGCGGAATGTTGACTTGCTCAATGAGCTGACGGATGTCTTCAACTCCGTTGTTCGATGCAGCATCAAGTTCGTGGATGTTGTATGAACGCTGTTCGTTGAACGCCTTGCATGACTCACATTCCTCACAAGCATTGCCCGTGACAGGATCGGGATGAAGGCAGTTGATGGTTTTGGCAAAAATACGTGCGCAGGTGGTTTTACCTACGCCTCGAGGACCACAGAAGAGATATGCATGAGCCAGTCGTCCTGACTTAATGGAGTTCTTGAGTGTGGTAGTCAATGCCGATTGTCCCACAACACTGTCGAAGGTTACGGGACGGTATTTCCGTGCTGAAACTTGGTAGTTGCTCACTTATATTAATGATGAATGAAGAATAAATAATGAATAATTCTTTAATGAAGAATACTAATTGATATTCTTTCTGCAAATTTAATAATTTCAGACGGAAAAAACCATCACATTACCGTAATTTTTCTTTAAGAAATTTACCTGTGAAGGATTGTGGACACTGAGCTACTTGCTCCGGGGTTCCCTGAACTACTATCTCCCCGCCTTGCAAACCGCCTTCAGGTCCGAGGTCGATGATATGGTCAGCACACTTGATGACATCTATGTTGTGTTCGATAACAATCACTGTATGTCCGCGGCTGATAAGAGCGCTAAAGGCTGCCATCAGACGTTTGATGTCGTGGAAGTGAAGACCTGTGGTCGGTTCGTCGAAAATGAAAAGAGTGGGTGATGTCTTTTCCTGGCTAAGGTAGTAGGCGAGCTTGACACGCTGGTTCTCACCACCGGAGAGTGATGACGAGTTCTGTCCGAGCTTGATATATCCCAGTCCTACATCCTGCAGTGGACGTAGTTTCTGGATTATTTTCTTCTGACCGTGTTCGGTAAAGAATTCCACAGCCTGGTTCACAGTCATGTTGAGGATGTCGTAGATGTTCTGATCAAAGTACTTCACCTCGAGAATGTCGTCCTTGAATCGTTTCCCGTGGCAGGACTCACATTCGAGGACGAGGTCGTTCATGAACTGCATTTCCACAGTTACTGTACCTTCACCCTTACATTCCTCACAGCGTCCGCCTTCCTGGTTGAATGAGAAATAGGCAGGAGTGTAGTTCATCTGCTTCGACAGCTGCTGCGAAGCCATGAGTTTGCGGATTTCGTCGTATGCTCCTGTGTAGGTGACTGCATTGCTTCTGGAGGAAGTTCCGATAGGATTCTGGTCAACAAAGTCGATTTTTGTTATCATGTCCAAGTCACCGGTCAGTGCAGAATGAATACCCGGACGATCGGCTATCTGATCGAGTTGGCGTTTCATGGCAGGGTAGAGAATGTCACGAATAAGTGTGGACTTGCCACTACCGCTGACTCCTGTGACCGCAGTCAGGACATTGAGCGGGAATTTCACATCTATGCCCTTGAGGTTGTTCTCACGTGCTCCCTTGATCTCAATATAGTTGTTCCATGGACGTCGGGACTTAGGCACTTCAATAATTTCCCTATGTGTAAGATAGTCCAGTGTGTGGGAATGGATGTCGGATGGAATTTCGTGGCTTAGGTATTTCTCTACGTCAGAAGCATCTCCCTGCCACACTATCTCTCCTCCGTTCCTTCCTGCATCGGGACCAATGTCGATGATATAGTCTGCAGCTCGCATGATTTCCTCGTCGTGCTCAACCACCACGACCGTGTTTCCTGCATCTTTGAGCTTCTGGAGAACTGATATCAGACGTTGTGTGTCACGTGGATGCAGACCTATGCTTGGTTCGTCGAGGATGTAGAGTGAACCGACAAGGCTGCTGCCGAGGTTTGACGTGAGGTTGATGCGCTGGCTCTCACCACCTGAGAGGGTATTGCTTTTGCGGTTTAGCGTGAGGTATTCCAATCCTACATCGCAGAGGAATTCCAGACGGCTTCTGATTTCGGTGAGCAACCGTTTGGCTATCTGGTTGTCGTGCTCATTGAGCTGCAGGTTGGCAAACCAATCTCGCAGGTTGGAGATAGGCATGTCAATGAGTTCCATGATGTTTTTCCCGCCTATCTTCACATAACCGGCTTCATGACGCAGACGACTGCCCTTGCATTTAGGACAGGTGGTCTTACCGCGGTAGTGAGCGAGCATCACCCTGTATTGAATCTTATACTGGTTCTGACGCAGCATCTCAAAGAATGCATCAATGCAGATGCTGTTGGTCAGGTCTTCACCGGGACGTCCGTGCCAAAGCAGGGATTTCTGTTCCTCGGTAAGACCGTAGTAAGGCGTGAATATAGGGAAGTTGTTTCGCTCAGCCCTGCGGATGAATTCTTTCTTCCATTCACCCATTTTCTCTCCACGCCAGCAAATCACAGCTCCGTCCATCACGCTCAGTTCGGGATTGGGAATGACCAGATGCTCGTCTATGCCTATCACCTGCCCGAATCCCTCACACTCGGGACATGCTCCCATTGGGGAATTGAAGGAGAAAAGGTATTCCGACGGTTCCTCAAAAGTCATGCCGTCGGCTTCAAAAAGGGTGGAGTAGTATTCTATTTTTGAAATGTCGGTCTTGTCATTGAGCAGTGCTACCGCACATTTGCCGTGCCCTTCGTAGAGGGCTGTGCGTAGCGATTCCGACAGACGGTCAACTGTGCTCTGGTCGTGGCGTACCACAATGCGGTCTATGAGCAGATGTGGCTTTACGGTGCCGTCGTCGGACTTGAGCTGTTCTATGCGTGTGTAGCCTTCCTTGTTGTATATCTCTACCTGCTGCTCCATGGTACGTCCTTCCTGTAGAGTGATAGGAGCGAAGAGCATGATGCGTGTGGCTTCAGGCAGCTCGGTAATGGCCTGTGTTATAGTCGTGACAGTGTGGTGGGTGACTTCCTTCCCGCTGATGGGGGAGTAAGTGCGTCCTACACGGGCAAAAAGCATGCGCAGATAGTCGTATATTTCGGTTGACGTACCTACTGTAGAACGTGGATTGCGGCTTGTGACTTTCTGCTCAATGGCTATTGCCGGTGGAATTCCTTCTATGAAGTCGCACTCTGGCTTGTGCATCCTACCGAGGAATTGCCGTGCATAGGTGTTGAGGCTTTCCACGTAGCGTCGTTGCCCTTCTGCGTAGAGTGTGTCGAAGGCCAGGCTGGACTTACCGCTGCCGCTCACACCGGTGACAACGATGAATATGTCGCGTGGTATGTCAACGCTGATATTTTTCAGATTGTTGACACGCGCACCTCGTATGGTTATGTTAGGATTTTCGTTCATAGTCTTACTTCAATGAACCGCTCGCTTGCAGATACTTTGTTTGAGAGAGTAGTAGCTGACAGCGTGCGTCAATATGATTTGCGCTTGCTTTCTGCCACAGAGCCTGTGCGTCTAAGTAGTCCGAGAGAGGCTCAATACCTACTTCGTAGAGCTGCTTTGACTGCTTCATGTTCTCTTCTGCCTGCAAGAGAGAATTCTCGGTAAGCAGAAGTTCTGTCTTTGCCTCTTCCAGAATGTTTATGCTTTGTGCAAGTCGGAGGGTTAGCTTCTCATCGGCATCCATTTGGTCAAGTTGGGCAATCTGTAGTTTTGCTCGTGCAGACTTGATTTTGCTTGATCTTTCTCCAAAGGTGATCAGAGGCATCTTCAGAGTTACTCCCACGTAAGCCGAACCGGTGTCAATAAACTTCTTCCCTGCCAGTTCTCCGCCATTGGCATAAGTGTAACCGCCAAGCAGGGCTATGTTAGGAAGGTAGTCGCTCTTGGTGAGTTTTACCTGCTGCGAAGCAATGTCGGTGCGATATTGCAGAATGGTATGCTCAGGTACACGCTCTATGGAAGCTCCGGTTGTGTTTATCTCTGTCAAAGTAAGGTTTGATTCTATATTGCTGTCCACCTCAATGTCTGAGTCCAGAGGAAGCCCGATGACGTGGCAGAGGTTCATCTTTGCAAGTCTGTAGGCATTGTTAGCTTTCTGAATAGCCAACGATGCTTCATTGAGCTTGACCGCCACCTTCAACTGGTCGTTGCGGGTCTTCATTCCATGCACAACTGCAGCATCCACATTCTTCTGAAGCTCAACCAAGAGAGTTTTGTAGCTCTCTGCCACCGATGCTAGTTCTTTTGCTCTTACTGCAAGTATATATGCTTCATCAGTGTTGACAATCACCTGGTCTTCCGACAGACGGATATTCTCCGATGCCATCATATTTCCAAGTGTTGCCATCTTGTAGGCAGCTGTGATTTTTCCGCCCATATAGAGCGGTTGGGTAAGTCCGACTCCACCCATGAACAGGTTCTTCATCTTGAACTTAAGCTTCTGGTCGGGGAAGTCTGCATACTGGTTAAGAGTATAGCTTCCATCGCTGTTCACAGTCACGTTTGGTACATAAGTACCGAGTGCAGCATTGTAAGTGTAGATAGGCAGGTGACCTCCTGAAATTGCGAGGTTGCCGCTGGCATTGGAATAGATATCTCCTGCCATAAGGTTGATGCGTGGATAGAACAGACTCTTATACGACTGGATATCGTATTTTGTCTGCTCTAGTGTGAGGTTTGCCTTCTTGATATCCTTATTGGCTGTGAGTGCAGCATTGCGAGCCTCAGTAAGAGTGATTACCTGCTGTGCCATGCTGCGCCCTACTGCCAGGCACAATATGATAAGTATATAGTATCGTTTCATGACTTATTTGATTTTGAAGAACATTGCGTAGAGTACAGGAATGAAGATGAGGGTGATGAGTGTACCCACGAACAGACCTCCCATGATTGTTACGGCAAGACTCCCGAACATGGCATCCGGGATAAGCGGTATCATACCGAGGATGGTTGTGAGCGATGCCATCATCACAGGACGAAGACGGCTCTTGCTGCTCTGAATGAGTGCGGCACGTGGACGCATACCGTTTTCTATGTTGAGGGTGATCTCATCCATCAGCACAATTCCGTTCTTAATCATCATACCGATAAGTCCGAGCACACCTACAATTGCCACGAATCCGAACGGTTTGCCTGTGAGCAGGACTGTAGGTATTACTCCGATAAGGATAAGAGGAATACAGCAGAAAATAATTGCCGGTTTCTTGAAATCCTTGAACAGCATCAGCAGGATGATAATCATGATAATGATGGCGATAGGGAATCCGTTGAACAGGTATTTGATGCTCTGGTCGCTGGCCTTTTTCTCGCCCTCCCACGACAGGCTGTAACCTGCTGGCAACTGGATGTTCTCAATCTGCTTTGCTATGGATCTGCGAGCCACTTCTGTTCCCACTCCTGGCTTTGGAGAACATTGCACTCTCTGTGAACGCTGTCCGTTGTAGCGCATCACTACTGGCTCTTCCCAATCAATGTTGATTTTCTTTGCAACCTGTTTGAGAGGAGTGGTCTGAATAATGCTGCTTATGATTTCTTCCTTGGATATAGTTCCTGTCAGAAGTCCCTGGATGGTAGACCGGTTCATGATTTTATGGATATTGGGCAGCAAACCGAATACGGCTACGTTGTCGAGGCGTTCTATGTCGTTTCCTTCATCATCGGTACATTTCATGTAGATGTTCTCGGGATGAATACCGTCGTAGAAAGTACCGATGGGTATTCCGCCTGTATACGCCATGATGGAAGTGGACACATCGCTGCGGCTAAGTCCGTTGATTCGGGCTGTAGCCTGGTCGTAGTCAACTGTAATAACTGGTACTTTGGGTTCCCAGTCGGTCGTTCCCAGATATACATTAGGGTTATTTCTGACTATACTGAGCGCACTGTCCGTAAGTTGGTGCAGTACCGCAGGATCGGGACCGCTGAAACAAGCCTCTATCGGATATTTCTTGAACATGAGGTTGTAGCGCTTGAGCTTGATGTATGCGTCCGGGTATCGGGCATTAAGCTCTGCCTGTATGTCCTCTATGTTGTCAACGAGGTCTGAAGGCGACGTGAAGTCAATAATCAGCTCTCCGTAGGCAAGCGAAGGAGTGGCAATGCTTCTTACGAGGTTGTAACGGCTTGGCGTACCTCCAATGCTGGTGGTAATATGTGTAATTTCCTTGCGAGTCTTGAGATATTCACTGATTTCCTTGAGGTCTTTCTCTACTTGTGTGTAGTTGGTTCCCTCAGGCAGTTTGTACTCCATGTACAGCTGGTCGTATTCCATGTCGGGGAAGAAAGCCTGATTCAGGAAACGATAGCCGAAGGCACTCAGAGCCAGCAGCACAATGCTCATGCTTACGGTTACCATTCTGTGACGAAGTCCGAAGTGCAGCACACGTGTGAGAATGGTATAGCTCCATCCCTGGTACATTTTCGACGATTCGCCAGCCTGGTTCTCTGTCTTGTCGGTTTTGAGCATGCGGTCTGCCATTAATGGAACATGAGTCAGAGCCAATACCCATGAGAGAAGGAGAGAGACACACATTACTATGAAGAGGTCACGCACATATACTCCTGCTGTGTCGGGACTGAGGAAGATTGGCCAGAATGCCAGGATGGCAATGAGGGTTGCTCCCAGCAGCGGCATGGCTGTCTTTCGGCCTATGGCGGTAAGGGCTTCCTTGCGCGGCTTGCCCATCTTCATGTCGATGAGGATTCCGTCAACTATCACTATGGCGTTGTCAACCAGCATACCCATTGCTACAATGAAGGAGGCAAGGCTTACTCGCTGAAGCGTACCGTCGTATATGTTAAGCATCATGAGTGAGCCGAACACGATTGTCACGAGGCTCATACCGATGATAATTCCTGATTTCAGTCCCATGGTGAAGATAAGCACAATCACCACAATGAGTACAGATTCAAGCAGGTTGATGAGGAATGAGTTCAAGGCGGAACTTACTCGCTCAGGCTGGTAGAATACCTTGTCGAATTCCACACCTAAGGGCATGCCTTTCTGAAGTTTCTCAATCTTCTTCTCAACCTGTGCACCTACCTTTACAATGTCCTTGTCGCTCTGGCAGGCGATAGAAAGTCCCAAAGCCCTTTCCCCGTCACGGAACATCTCGTTGCGGGTAGGGGAGGCATATCCTTTATAGACACGTGCAATATCGCTGATTCGCAGCTGCTCGTCGTTGTGCCCCTGAATGAGCATTGCTGCTATGTCTTCCACGTTCTTGAAACGGTCGCTGACAGTAACTCTTACCCTGCGGTCTCCGTTGTTGTAATACCCCGAATAGGCAGTTTTGTTCTGTCCCGAGAGGGTTTGGATCACTTCGGTAGGCATCACGCCGAGGTTTGCCATCTTGTCCTGGCTCATCTCAATGTAGATACATTCTTCCCGCTTGCCGTAGATGTCCACACGTGCCACACCCTCAATTTCCATTACTCCTCGCTTGACTAGTTCGGCATAGTCAGACATTTCCCTGTCGCTAAGTCCGTCAGCCTTGAGGGCGTAGAACATACCATAGACATCGCCGAAGTCGTCCTTCACAATTGGAGTGTTGGCATCCGAAGGCAGACCATGGGCAGCGTTGCTCACCTTGCGGCGAAGCATATCCCATTGCTGCTCTACATCGGCATCCTTGGTGGTGGTCTTCAGTTCTACGGTGATGAGGCTCAGGTCTGCCATCGACTGGCTTTGAACATTCGCCACGCTCGACATTTCCCTGATGCTTTTTTCGAGAAGGTCTGTCACTTCCAGCTCTACTTCATGAGCTGAAGCTCCAGGATATGTGGTCACCACCATTGCCTGCTTCACTTTGATAGCGGGGTCTTCCAGCTTTGGCATGTCCAGATAGCTGACAAAACCTCCTACGACGAGGCATAAGACAAAAAACGTTACAAGTTTTCTGTTGTTTAAGGCTATTGTAGACAGATCCATCATAACAGCCCTCCTACGTTGTCTTTAGACGTTTTTGGCAATTCCTTAACCTTTTCTCCGTCCTTGAGGTTGCGAACACCTGCACATACTACGATTTCACCTGTTTCAAGACCTTCGGAGATAAGGGCGTTGCCGTGCATGTCCAATCGGACAATAGTCACGATTCTCTTCTTTATGATGCCGGTTTTCTCATTAAGCACATATACTATATTTTCTTCGCCCACATGCAGCACAGCCGATGCGGGAATCTTGTTCATCACCGAACTACCTGCACCTTCGCCCAAGGTTCTGTAGTCTACATAAACCATAGTGGTCATACCTGGAGTAATCTTGCTCTTGTCGTAATTACCCTTAATCTTCAATCTCACAGCGTAGAGCTGACTTGCATTGGCCTCCTTACTGTAGCTCGAAACAACCAATGGAAAAGACTCACCAGGGATAACGTCGAATGAACACGAAGCCTTGACTAAGTCGTCGCGACGTGTGTAATCTGATACTGGAACGAAAATCTCTATTTCCGGATCGCTGTTGCTGAACATGCTGACAACTGGCATGCCTGCAGCAACGGTTTCTCCAGCCTCATGCATCTTCTGCTGAACATATCCGCTGATAGGGGCATAGAGCTTAGTGTCTGCAAGCTGGTTGCGGTGGTTGGCCAGTTTTTCTGTAATCTGCTGAAGACCATAGCGGGCCTTGTCGTAGTTCGAGGCTGTAGTGTTGCCCTCGTTCCACAAGGCTATTACGCGCTCGGCGTCACTTTTCACTAATTCATACTCAGCCTGTGTGGCAGACAACTGCACTTTGTAGTCTCGATTGTCCATTTCGGCAATAAGTCCTCCCTTGCGAACGTAGTCACCTTCCTTTACATAGACTCGGTTGATGGGACCACTGACACGGAATGCAACGTTCACCTGTTCCGCGCTGCGTGTTTTTCCAGGGTATGTGAGGCTCGAGAGTTCACCTACGCTTTCTACTTTTGCCGTTTTTACGAAACTAACATCCTTTGTCTGTTCCTGTTTCTTGGAACAACTGTTCATAATTGCTGCAATGACAAAGAGCATTGCCAGAATCAATCCACTTTTACATCCACTTGTGTGTTGCATGAGTTGAAGTTGTTAATTGTTTTATGGGTTAATTATAATTATGATTTCTTACTTTGAAGCTAAGTTTTTCATTTTCTTTGCAAAGATAGAGAATTAAATTGTTCCACAATTGTTGCTTTGGTACTATTTTACGTTCACTTTGTAGCTTTTTACACCTTTTACTTAAAAATAGTCATATTTTTATGCTTTTGTGCTTTTTGTGTAAAAAAATCTTTTGCAGTTCTTGTGTTTTAAAAAAAATAGTAACTTTGCATGGATATTGTTCCAAATTCAAAACAATAGATTCTATTCCTAACTAAATACATCTCAATATAGTTGCCAATGTCGGACGTCGGTTTTTATAGAGTTATGGGTAATGCAGACGATATGTTTGCAATAAGTGACAATCCTATTCGTGCTGACAAGTCAGGGATTTTCCTTTTACAGAAAGGTAGAGTGAAGTTTGTTCTCGATGGAGTGAACTACGAAATGAAGCCTGGGGAAATGTGTATTTATTTTCCTAACGCATCCATTATTATAAAAGAACGTTCAGAAGACCTCGAAGGTATTGTGATAACGGTTGATCTTGAGACTGTTAGCCCTCTGCTGATGAAAGTGAGTGATGTGCGCAGCCTGCTCGATACTCGTCTGAGTCCGCTTATTAAACTCGACGACGATATGCTTGAGGGTACGTTGGCGTTCATCAGACTGTTTGTGCAGTTGTCGGAGCGTGTGGACAACTATTCACGCAATGGCGAACGCCGTCTGTGGCAGTTGGGAAGACAGCAGCTTGAGAGTGTGAGGGAATGTCTTGCCCTGCAGATTATCATTGCCTTCAGTGGTGAGGATAAACGGTTGAAGAATACCGTTGACCGTCGTGACTCTATTGTTCAGGACTTCTTTGTGCATCTGAAAGATATGCACAGAGTGGAGCATGAGGTGAACTATTACGCTGAACGCCAGTTTCTGTCAATCCGCTATTTCTCCTATGTGGTCAAGAGCCGAACCGGACATAATCCGAGCTATTGGATTACTATGTCGTTGTTGAGCGAAGCCCGACGGCTTCTGACCGATACCGACAAGGCGGTGAAGGAGGTATCGGAATTGTTGAATTTCCCCAACCAGTCTTATTTTGGCAAGTGGTTCAAGTCCAAAGAAGGTGTTGGACCTGTGGAATACAGAAAGAAAATGAACGAAGAGTGAGGTGGTTTAATTCATAATTAGAGAATTATCAAGTATTTAGTCTACATATTATTCCTGTTAGTTGTGTCATGTTCTTCGCAGAAAGACGATGAACGTGAGGCTTGGAATTTGTATGAAGGTTATGTAGAGAAAGCGGATGGGCTGTTTCGGCAGATGAACTTGAAATCTGCTGACAGCCTCTACAATGTAGTCCGTTGGAAGTCTAAGAATACTCTTCTGCGACTGCGTGCCGATGTGGGCATGATGAATGTCTCTATGCGCCGTAGCGCTAATAGGGAATTCTATGTCTATTCCACTGATGCACAGGAATGTATTGAACGCCTTGAGGATGAGCAGGGAACGATGGATGACTTCATCCTGAAGGTATGGCATGAGACTCTTATTGATTATTACTGTGCCCAGAGCGTCTACCACTACTATCTGCGTGAGGAAGGCGAGGGTAGCATGTGGCTTCGCAAGGTGGAACCGCTGATGGAGACCGACATTGATGATAGACACAGGGCTACGTACTATTTCCTCATCGGCAATGCACGCAACACCACCGGCAAGCTCAGCGAGGAAAACACTCAGAACCTCCTTCGTGCGGTTTCTATTTCTTACCGTATCGGCAACCGTCATCTTGGCGGCAAGGCACTGACCTCGTTGGTCTATGATATGCTTCATCATGGCACTGAGCGTCCCAGCCGCATGGCTTATCTGCGTGAACTGACCGGCGTGCCCGACAGTATTGGGGGCGATAGTGCGCTACTCGTTATGGCTGAGAAGGCGTTGAAGGATTTCCACGATGGCGGTTATGTGTTCGACGAGTCACAGACATATATAGTTGTTGGTAAGTACTATCTGGAACATGGAGATGCATCTACGGCTCTTGACTACATGCTCAAGGCCTGGGAGCTGGTAGAGCGCTATGGCAAGGATGTTCCCGAATGGACGGCGGACGTCAGGGAGCAGTTGTGCATTGTCTATAGCGAACTGGGCAACAAACCGCTTTCCGACGTCAATCGCAATGCTTATCTCGACATCCTCGAACAGACGCGCCAGGATAATCTTATGGATGCCCGCCTCAATGAGGTGATGGAGGAAAAACAGCGACTCAACAATGGTGTTATTATCGGTGCTTCGGTCATTGTCCTTCTGCTGCTCTTTACTTGGTTCTATGCCCGTCGCCTACGTCGGAAATACAATCTCAACTATGTGCGTGAGCGGGCTTTGGTTGCAAAGGCCATGCGTGAGTGGAAGGCTAAGACCGATGAGGATTTCCTTTCGATGGAGCAAAGGGAGGAGGATGTTGTTGAGCAGCACAAGATGCAGCTCATCCGTCTTGACGATCTCAAACGCCGTTATGTCGACCGTGCCACATGCCTCTCTATTGTCTATGCCGTAACTCCTTTCCTCGACCGTGCTGTCAGGGAGGTGGATTCTCTCGTCAAGGGTAAATACGAATCCAGGGAAGTACTCGAATTCAAACTGCAATATGTTGACGAACTGATTCATCAGATAAGTAAGTACAACGATGTGCTTACGGCATGGATTCAGGTCAAGCGGGGCACTGTCCAATTGCGTCTGGAGAGTTTTGCCATAGAACCGTTGTTTGAGATTCTCCGCAAGAGCGTAAGCCTGTACGCCAGGGAAGGCATAACACTCATCATCCAGCCTGCCGAGGCTGTGGTGAAGGCTGACCGTGCACTCACTCTGTTTATGGTTAACACGCTGATGGACAATGCCCGCAAATTCACCCCGAAGGGTGGTTCCATCAATGTCCGTGCTGAGGAAAGTGACAGTTATGTAGAGATATCGGTGGCAGATAGCGGCATCGGTATGAGTGAGAAGGATGTGGAATTGATCAACACCGAACGCATGATTACCGGCAAGCAGATTGGCACTTTTGCCGACGCTGAAGAGATGAGCAAGCGTAAAGGCAGCGGCTTCGGATTGCTCAACTGCAAGGGAGTGATGGAGCAGTATCGGCGCCAAAGTCCTCTCTTCCAAGTCTGCGAGATGCGCTGCGAGAGCAAGGTAGGAGAGGGTAGCCGTTTCTTCTTCCGTTTGCCTAAGGGTGTGCTGCGTTGCATCGCGGTCCTTTTGATAGGGTTCGCAGGATTCGGTTCATCTGTGCTAACTTCGTGCAGCCCGTCGGTGGCAGAGCGTGACTTCAACCACATCGTTGCCGATTCGCTCCCTGTTCATCCTATGTTGGAGATAGCGTCAGCCTATGCCGACAGCGCCTACTTCGCCAACGTCGATGCACACTATGACAATGCTCTTGCGTATGTTGATTCGGCTTGCTCATTCCTGAATAAGTATTATCTTGAGAAACAGCCTAATGGCAAACTTTTATTAAAGCTTTGCGGGAATCGATTTTCGGAGATAGATCTGTGGCAGGAGCGCTTCATAACAGATTACCATATCATCCTGGATATTCGTAACGAGGCAGCCATTGCTGCGCTTGCAACCAAGCAGTTCGACATCTATTATTACAACAACGAGATCTATACCCGTCTCTATAAGTTGATGGCTCAGGACACCTCGCTTGAGCAATATTGCAATGACATGCAACAGGCCAATACCAACCAGCAGATGGTCTTGATTGTTGTGTCCGTGGTTGTGCTCATTCTCCTTTGTGTCTATTTCTTCTCATACTACCGGCACAATATCCTGACGACCTTCAACCTCCGACAGATAATGGAAATCAACCGACGCATCTTCAACACGTCTGTCGACAAGGATTCACAGCTGCCGCAGATTCTCCAGGAGAGCATCAACGACATCCGCCGCACCGACGGCATCGCCCTCCTGCACAACGACAACCAGGTGCAGTATTCTGCTAACTGCCCTTATCAGGACCTCCTTCCCGAACTCCTTACCTATTGCCGCGACAACGGGAAGATTCTCCAGCGCATGAACGGATTCATTTATGTATTCCCGCTTGTGTGGGAGATAGAGGGCACTGCAAACGAGGATGGGGAAAAGAATAAAGTCTCTATCGGTGCCCTGGCTCTGTGCATGCATCAGGCAGGAATGAAGGCTGCCGAGGAGGAGATGTTCGGATTGATTGCCAAGTCTGTCGCCTACAATTTCTATTACTCTACCATCCGCATGCAGCACATGCACAATCAGATTGAGATACAGGAAGATGAACGACGTCGTGCACAGTACGAAGCAGACAGGGTTCATGTGCAGAACATGGTGCTCGACAACTGCCTCTCAACCATCAAGCACGAGACTATGTACTATCCAAGCCGCATACTCCAGCTGGTAGAACAGATAAAACAGCAAATGCCGTCTTCAGGCAATGCGCAGGAGGAAATAGCAGGGCAGATCACGGATATGTACGAGGCGATAACCTATTACAAGGAAATCTACACACTTCTCAGCGAATGTGCATCGCGTCAGTACGATGTCTCACCGTTCAAGCGGCAGAGAGTCCCTGTGGCTGAAATCACAGGATTGATAAAGCAGTCTTTCAGAGAAACTCTTCGACGTCAGAAACTTCCAATTGACAGCCTGCAACTCAATATCGACACCGCTTCTGGCATGGCAGAGTCATCACTCCTCTGTGATAAGATAATGATGGAGTACCTCTTCCAGAATGTCTTCACCTCGCTCATTGCCGATTCCGTCAGTGGCACGATTGACGTCAGAATATCCGAGGAAGGAGGATTTGTCAAGTTCGAGATTGCCTACGATGGTCTGCATCTCACATCCCAGCAGTGTCACAATATCTTCTATCCCGACAATCTCATCTACAATCAGGTTGGCAATACCCTCCAAGGTGCCGGCTGGCTCATAGCCAAGCAGATAATCCGTGAGCACGACGAGCGCGTCCGCCGCGGTTGCCGCATCTACTTCCAATATATCGATAACAACTCATCCAAACTCATATTCACCATCCCCCAAAGCGTTTAGCTTTCCGTGTTCTGCGGATTGTCCGCACAAATAAACTCAAAAACTCAATAATTCACAAATATGGAAAAATTCAAAGTCATTATTGTCGAAGATGTCAAGCTCGAGCTTAAGGGCACAGAGGAAATCTTCAGAAACGAAATACCCGATGCCGAGATTATCGGAACGGCAATGAACGAACCCCAGTTCTGGGAGCTGATGGAGACCCAGGTACCAGATCTAGTCCTGCTCGACCTTGGTCTTGGAGGCTCTACCACAGTAGGTGTGGAGATTTGCCGCAAGCTCCGCAAGGAGCATCCAGCCATCCATGTCCTGATTTTTACAGGCGAGACTCTCAACGAGAAGCTCTGGGTTGATGTCCTCGATGCAGGAGCAGACGGCATCATCCTCAAGAGCGGAGAACTCCTCACCAAGGGCGATGTGCAGAGCGTCATGGATGGCAAGCGTATGGTGTTCAACCAGCCCATCCTCACCAAGATTCTCCAGCGTTTCCGCCAGTCCGTACTCAATGAGTATCAGCGCCAGCAGGCCAGCATCTCCTATGATATAGATGAGTACGATGAACGCCTATTGCGTCACCTGGCACTGGGTTATACCAAGGATATGATTGCAGCGCTCAAGACCATGCCTTTCGGTGTGAAATCCCTCGAGAAGCGCCAGAACGATCTCGTCGGTCGTCTCTTCTCCGACGGAGAGCACGGTGTCAATGCCACCCGCCTCGTAACCAAGGCTCTCCAACTTCGCATTATCGATATCGACAATCTCTATCCAGATGATTAATAAACTAGTTAGGCATTTGCCGATAGTGTGGCTCATGATACTTGTAGGCCTGTGCCTCGTGTCGTGGGTAGGCAGCATCTACGACTGGGGAATGAACAATCTCCTGTCCGCTAAGGGCGTGCGGTGGTTCATCTCCAATTTCATCATCAATTTCCAGCAGTCACCCATTGCCACGTTCCTGTTCATACTCATGGCATTGGGTGTGGTGGTGGAGTCAGATGTCCTGTCGCTGTTCTTCCGCTCCAAAAGGGCCACGTCTATGTCCATCAAGCAGAGGAGGGCAATGCAGATTATGATTGTAGTGCTCGTCCTGCAATGCGTGCTGTGGGCGGTGTTCATTCTTCTGCCGTCTGCTCCGTTGCTGAGTCCTTATGGCACATTCCAGGACTCGCCCCTTCAGCAAGGACTGCTCCCCATTATCTGCATAACGCTCAGCGTTACAGCCGCTTCCTATGGTTATGCGTCCAGCCGTTTCGCTTCGATTGGCGAAATCATCGCTGCTTCCTCGTCGGTGGTCAGGCATCTCTCCTCGTTCTGGTTCCTCATTTTCGTATCTTCCCAGATTATAGCCTGCCTGCAGTTCTCTGTCCCCGAGCAGGCTGAGCAATATAACCTCATCCTCCAACTCCTCCTCTATTACCTCCCCCTCATCCTATATCTTCTAATAAAAGACCCTTCTAACTCACCGTCATGGGAGAACTAACCCATCCGGATGGTTATAATTAGTAATTTATATTTTTGCTTTCGTGTTCTGCGGTTCTCCCGCAGAAATAAACTCAAAAACCATTTCCTCATTTTAAATATATTATTTAACTTTGCAGCCGGAAAGCAGTTGAACGGTTTGTCGCTGGTCGAAAGTATGCCGCTACCATTAGGTTCGGCAGACGAGTAAACGAGAGGAAAGTCCGGGCAACACAGGGCATCCCACTTCCTAATCTAGAAGCCATCCGCGAGGGTGGAGTAGTACAGAAGAAAATAACCGCCCCCATTCCGATGGGAGCAAGGGTGAGAAGGTAAGGTAAGAGCTTACCAGCAGTGTGGTGACACATCTGGCTGTGTACCTTGGGAGTTGCAAGTTCATGTAAACTGGCGATTGCAGTGGTCTTACGGCTGCTGCTGATGAGAGTAGCCCGCTCAAGCCAGAGGGTAGAACGCTTGAATAGTGTGGTGACATGCTATCTGGATAAATGACAAACATCTACACTTTAACTGATTCGCTTTTTCGGGTCTCGTGTAGACACAGAACCCGGCTTACAGGTCGACTGCTTTCTCTCTTTTTTGAGAATTAACAACAAATACAAAATAACGTTTCTCGGAACAAATATCGTTTTACGATGGCAACTGATAACAAAAAGAAAAAGAAGAATCCCAAGGATAGTGTGAGAAGAGGTGTGATCGCTGTTTGGTCAACAGTCTTTATCCTCCTGTTCCTGTTCTTTGGTTTTATTGGCGCGATTTCATGGGGCTGGTTCGGACGCCTGCCCGAAATCTCTGAACTGCAGAATCCAATTAGTAAGTCTGCCTCTAGAATCTATACTGCCGACGGCAAACTCATGGGTACGTGGAGCTATGCTTCCGCCAACCGCATCATGGTTCCCTACGATTCTCTTCCTGCCAATCTTATCAATGCGCTCATTGCCATTGAGGACGAGCGTTTCTATGAACACTCTGGTATCGACATGAGGGCGTTCGGACGTGCTGTCGTAAAGCGTGGCGTCATGCGTCAGAAGTCTGCCGGTGGTGGATCTACCATCACTCAGCAGTTGGCCAAGCAGCTCTATTCTGATGTCAACGCATCCACTTCGACTGCCACACGCCTCATGCAGAAGCCTGTGGAATGGTATATCGCCGTACAGCTCGAACGCAACTACACCAAGGAGGAAATCATCACGATGTATCTCAACTACTTCGACTTCCTCAACAATGCAGTCGGTATCAAGAACGCCGCTCATACCTACTTCGAGAAACTGCCTATCGACCTCACTCTCGAAGAGTGTGCCACACTTGCCGGTATGCCCAAGAACCCTTCGCTTTACAATCCTGTCCGCTACAATGAACGTTGTCGCGAACGCCGTAACCTCGTTCTGGAGAAAATGTGCGAACAGGGATTCATTACAGAGGACCAGAAACTCACTGCTCAAGCCAAGCCTCTCGACGTGAGCCATTTCCATCCTATGAACCATCAGGAAGGTCTGGCTCCGTATGTTCGTGAGTATCTCCGTCGCATCATGATGGCAGAGCGTCCAGAACGCAGCAGGTATTATCTCTACCAGCAGTTCTACGACGATTCCCTCCAGTGGGAGACCAATCCACTCTTCGGATGGTGCAACAAGAACCACAAGGCTGACGGCTCTAACTACAATATCTACACCGATGGTCTGAAAGTCTATACAACCATCGATTCGCGTATGCAGAAGGATGCAGAGGAAGCCGCCTACGAACACGTGGCTAAGTATCTGCAACCGATATTCGAAAATGAGAACCGCTCCAAGACCTATGCTCCCTATGTGGGACTGTCGCAGGAGAAGGTTGAGTACCGTCTGCGCAAGGCATACAAGAACAGTGACCGCTATCGCAAGATGAAGGCCGACGGTTGCTCGGCTGAGGAAATCGAACGTGCCTTCACCCAGAAGGTGCCGATGACCCTTTTCTCCTACAATGGTGAATTCGAGACAGAGATGTCGCCGCGAGACTCCATCCTCTACTACAAGAAATTCCTGCGCACCGCCATGTGTGCCATGGATCCCCATACGGGTGAGGTGAGAGCATACGTGGGAGGACTTGACTTCAAGTACTTCCAGTACGACAACGTGATGGGTGGCGGACGTCGTCAGGTGGGTTCTACCATCAAACCCTACCTCTATTCGCTGGCCATGATGAACGGCTACACTCCTTGCGACGAAGCACCGAACGTGCCGCGAAGCTATGGAGGATGGACACCTCGAAGCACAGGTGCACGTTTGGGTCAGATGGTGACTCTGAAATGGGGACTTTCCATGTCCAGCAACACCATCTCCGCATGGGTGCTCTCTCAGCTCAATCCGCGAAGCCTTATCAATCTCATGCACCTTATGGGTATCACCACTCAGAACATACGTCCCGACATGACTCTCTGTCTCGGAACGTGTGACGTCAGTGTTGGAGAAATGACCAGCGCCTATACCACTTTCGCCAACTACGGTGTGAGAGTGGCTCCGCTGCTCGTTAGCCGTATAGAAGACGCTTCGGGAAATGTCATTGCAACGTTTGACTCACAATTCACCGACATCATGGATCGTGAGGATGCCTACAAGATGATTGTGATGATGCGTGGTGTAATCAACGAAGGTACAGGCCGCCGTCTGCGTGGCACATATAATATTAAGGCAGACCTCTGCGGTAAGACAGGTACAACCAACTCCAATGCCGACGGATGGTTCATGGGCGTTGCTCCTAAGCTCGTTGTCGGAACATGGGTAGGTGGTGAGGAACGCGATATCCACTTCATTAGCACTTACTACGGACAGGGTGCAGGTGCTGCATTGCCGGTCTTTGCCCTCTTCATAAAGAAAGTCTATGCCGATCCGTCCCTTGTCAAGGACTACGGCATCACTCCAAACGATAAATTCGAGATTCCTACAGACTTCGATGTCTGCGAAGGCGAGCTTACCGGTCTCCAACGTGCAGAGAGGCGTGACGAAGTAGAGGTAGACGAAAGCGTTGGCGAAATCGACGAATTGTTCCAATAATATGAAATACATAGGAATTATCCCTGCACGCTATGCGTCAACCCGTTTCCCTGCAAAGCCGTTGGCTATGCTGGGAGGAATGACCGTGATAGAGAGAGTCTATCACGCAGTTGAGAAAGAGATGGATTACGTGGTGGTTGCCACCGATGACGAACGCATTGAATCCGCTGTCCGTCAGTTTGGAGGCAATGTTGTAATGACCAGCGTCAATCACAAGAGCGGTACAGACCGCTGCTTTGAAGCCTACACCAAGGTGGGGCAGGACTTCGATGTGGTAGTGAATATCCAGGGCGACGAACCCTTTATCCATAAGTCGCAGTTGCAGGAAATCAAGCAGTGCTTTGAAAGCGAGCGTACCGACATCGCTACACTCGTCAAGCCGTTTACTGCTGCCGACGGATGGGCAGCCGTACAGAATCCCAATTCGCCCAAGGTCGTTCTCAACGAGAATATGGAAGCCCTCTATTTCTCCCGTTCCGTCATCCCCTATATCCGTGGGGTGGAGCAGGGCGACGAATGGCTCAGCAAGAATACATTCTACAAACACATAGGACTCTATGCCTATCGCCCCAAGGTGTTGGCAGAGATAACCCGCCTGCCGCAGTCGCAGCTCGAATTGGCAGAGTCCCTCGAACAGTTGAGATGGCTGCAAAACGGCTATACCATCAAGGTCGGAATCACCGATATCGAAACCATTGGTATCGACACTCCGCAGGATCTTGAAAGAGCAGAAGCCTTCCTGAAGAAGCATGAGGAAATTTAACATCTCAACCGATAACCTCCGTCTTAGCAATCCTCTTGAGATAAAGTGTGACAACGGAGTGACTGTCTATCAGATAGTCATTCCCGACGCTGAACTCGTGAGGGTTGACTTTGTGTTTATGGGAGGACAATGGACTCAGAGCCATACCCTGCAGTCTCGTTTCACATTCAAGGGACTGCTCTTCGGCTCTGATGAATACTCGGCAAAGCAGATTTCCGAACTTCTCGACTACTACGGAGCAACCGTGTCGCTCCAGAGCACCGTCTCCTACGGAAAACTGACCTTGCGCTGCCTGCGCAAATTCCTGCCGCAGATACTCCCGATCATCCGTTCCATGTTTGCCACGCCCAAGTACGAGCAGCAAAGCCTTGATATCGAAGTGTCGCATGCCCACAGCGCCTGGGCAATAAAGCAGCAGAAAGTCGAGTCCCTCGGCAAAGACCTTCTCTATGCAAGCCTTTTCGGAGAAGAGCATCCGCTGGGAAAGGCAATCCGACAAGAGGATTTCGAACTCATTAGCCGTGACACACTCCTGCAATACAAGCAACAGGTGATTGACGCCTCGAATTGCGATATAGTCATTACGGGAGATCTGTCGGATCAGCAGATACGAGATATAGCAGGCTGTGTGCCGTCCAGCAGCAGTTTTGCACCAGTGCGGCTGGCTCCGATTCAGGTCAACCCTGTTTCTGCCATAGAAACCATCCGCCGGCATTCCGACATCAACACCGTTCAGGCAGCAGTTAGGGTAGGGGTGCTCCTACCCGAAGTCGACAAGGAAGAATTGCCTCTGCTCCGTCTTGCCACCATCATGCTCGGAGGCTATTTCGGAAGCCGTCTTATGACTAACATCCGTGAGGATCATGGATACACCTACGACATTCATGGCACCATGAGGCATTATCCCCATGGATATGTATATTTGATTGAGACCGAGACTGCAAATGTGTCCATTGATAATGTCTTGCAGGAGATCCGCAACGAACTGAATTTACTCGTTACCGATCCTGCGTCAGTAGATGAACTCGGCAATCTTCAGCGATATATGTTTGGTGCGGAGTGCAGACGTCTGGAGTGGAACTACGAATTAGCCAATGTCTGTGTGTCGCTCATTGCGACGAACCAGTCATTCAGCGACCTTGTTCCAGGCATTCGTCGTCAGATGAGTGCCAAGCCTCGTGAGCTTCAGACCATAGCGGCAAAATACCTTAATCCGGATCGCTTCACTTACTGCGTAGTGGATTAGGGCTTCTTCTGCCAGATTTCGATGTTGTCGAAGGTGACGGCAGCACGGTTGTCGCTGTAGGTGGTTTGGTAGATGCCTACACGGAGGGACTTGCCATCGAAATAGTTTTCGAGGTAATCCTTGTAGTCGAATGGCCAGCTGCGCTGTGTGGGTCCGAAGAACAGCTCACGCAGATTGACTGGAGAATTGGGCATCTCTGTCCATGTGATGCAGTCCTTGCTTGTGCGTGCATGTATGTAGTCGCCACGACGTTCCAGCTGCAGCCAGGGATCGAAGTTCCAACCTTGACTATTGTTGTACTGAGGACGATAGCCGCGATTGACGACGGTGAGCATATTGCCGCAGTTGTAGTTGGGGAATGCTCCTAACTGAAGCAGCGACTGACGGTTGCCGCCCAGGTCACAGACGATGATGAGTCCGCCTTCGTTGTAGGCTGGCGTGTTGCGACGCTCCATTCCTGTCATGTCGGCAATGCGGCATTGTGCTACGAAGTTGCCTGTGAGTTCCACGCTCTCGATGGGCCCGTTCTGCTCAGCATTGGCTGTGAGGTTGGTTCCCGCCGATTCGAGAGTGATGCGTCCGTCCTTGGCTTTGGCGTTGATGCTCTTTGCCTGGTCTATGAAGTCCTTGGTGCGGATTTTCAGTTTCTTCTCCTTCACTGGTGCCTCGTAGCCGAAGATGTCGCGAAGCTTCGCCATAGCTTTCTTGCCCTTTATTCCCAGTACGGCACTTTGTTCGGAAATGGGTACTACGCCTTCGAGTGCAGTGGTGTCGTTGCCGGTAGCGAACTGATATTCTATGACTCCCTTTCTGAGTGCGTTGGAAAAGACGGATGCCCGGAGCAGGGTGGGGGTGAGAGGCTCAATCTCCAGGTTTGCGGAATTTGCAATCCACGGCGATTTCAGTCCGATATCATCTTTCATCTTTGTCGGGTCTAAGTCTGTTGGTTCCTTCATATCCTGCTCCACTTCGTACTGTGTCAGGGCATTGTGGTAGATGCGCAGACGGTGCAGATAGCCTGTGAAGGGATGGGTGCCGTTGGCAGCCGCACCGATGGTGATGTGGTCGCCTGGGCGAAGCATAAGGAAGATGTTTTTCTCGCTTACCAGCTTGCCGTCGCAATAGATGCGTTCGTTGAATCCGTCGAACACTACAGCCCAGTGCTGCCATACTCCTGCCTTGATGGCTTCGGGTGCTCCTGCGTTTTCAAACGAGGCGTTGTGGGCAATGATGCCTTCAGCGCGGTTCTTGCCATTGCGCAGTTCGATGGTTGCAAGGTCGTTGCCTGCAGGCATAATCTGTGCCACGGTCTCTATCTCTCCGACTTCAGGATTGAGAATCCAGGCGGTAAGTGCGTAGGGAGCGTTGTACACGAGGTCGGAATTGTATTTGTACATCCTGATGATTTCCTTGCCTGTGAAGCGAAGTGCTGCCTTTCCATCCTTGGGCACTACTACCACTCCGTCGATGCTCTTGCCAATTTCATGTTGAGCGGCATTGATGAGGTCGTCGTAACCGCGGTACGGTCCAGTAGGAGTATGTTCGTCGCCGGCAGGGTCGTCACTACCTTGCTTCAGGTCTTTCTTGTGAATCCAGGGATAGCCTTCCACGATGGCTTTCTCGTCAACCTGTGGTGATGGGAGCAGGGCAGAGGGGTCGAGTTGCTTGGTGGCATTGTAGACCTTGATGTTCCAGATGGCAGGGAAGTGTCCGTTCTTCTGTGTGTCGGTGATGGTGATTCGGATGAATCGTGCCTTTACTTCTCCCTTGTCTATCATCGGCGAACCCTGCTGGCTGTTCTTTGTGCGGTCGGCAAAGAGTCGCCACTGCTTACCGTCGTCGGAAACCTGAATAAAGTACTGATAGAAGAATGTGGCGTATTCAAACTGTGTCCATATCTGATTGAAAGCGGTAACCTTGCCCAGGTCTATCTCCAACCACTCGAAGCCTTCGCTCGCGGTGCGCTTGCCGGCATGCTTGCTGCGCCAGAGGGTGCCATTGTTGTCGTCAACGGCATATTCGGGCTTGAACCACTCGCTGTAGGTGCTCGACGCTTCCACCTTGGCTCCGAAGGCAAGATTGGGCAGGCTGTTCTGTTTCGCGGTCTTCTGCAGCGATGCAGGAATCACTCCGCTGTGGGTAGGAATCACGGGCAGGATGTTGCCGTCAGTGTCAAACTCCATGCGGTCGATGCAAATCTGTCGGTGGAATCCGTGGATGGCATGGGGATTGTTGTGGCGGTGATAGACTATGTAGTAATTGTCGCCGTCCACCAGCACAGAGTGGTGACCAGGTCCGTGAATGGTGCCGTCGCTGTTAGTCTTTAGAATACATCCCTTGTACTGGTATGGCCCCATTGGTCCTGTGGTGGATGTGGCATACTGCACTCGGTAGGTGTCGTCGTGACAACTGCCCGATGAATAGGTGAAATAGTACACACCGTTGCGCTTGAACACGAACGGTGCTTCGAAGAAATCGGTTATCTCGGTGTTGAGGATGAGTTTCTTGTCGGTGAAGGACTTGCCGTCGGCAGCCAGTTTAGCCACACCGCAACCGAAGTCCTTGTATATGCCCCATGTGCCGAAGTAGAGGTACTCGCTGCCGTCGTCGTCGCGGAAGAGGGCAGGGTCGAGCGTGATGGCGTTGTGAACGAAACGGTCGGGAACGAGCACAGCGTCAGGCTTTCCTAAACGGTTCTTCCAGGGACCTACGGGAGAGTTGCTTTCGCCCACTCGCACCTCACAAGGGGTGCAGTAGTAGTAGCGGAAAGTGCCGTCGGGCTGCTGCACCACATCGGGTGCCCACACCACTTCGGTGGTAGGCCAGTTGAGCAGAACGTTGCGCCAGTTGACGAAGTCTTTCGATACCCACACCTGTGCCGGTCCGTAGCCGTTGCCTGTGCCGTCGGTGGTGGCATAGAGATAATATGTGTCGCCGAACTTACGGATGGTGGGGTCGGCGAAATAGCCTGGAATAAAAGGGTTTCCAGCACAGGGCGTATTCCATTTTGTCTCGGAATTCTGAGCGTTGACATTGGCTGCGAGAGCCATGAAAAGTGGTAGAAGTATCTTCTTCAGCATGGGTTGATAATGATAGTAGTAATAGTTGTATTGATATTTGTGCTGCAAAAATAGTAAAATTCTTTTTCTTCTTCAATGTTTTTTGCTACATTTGCAAGGATTTAGGTTTAAAAGGTCCCCAAATTTGTAATTTATAATTTTAACACAATATTATGGCAGTAAAGAACAACTACATCGCAGTGGCTTACAATCTCTATGTAAAGGACGAAGACGAAGATCAGGAAGCTTTGGTAGAGCAGTGTGACGCTGAACATCCCTTCCAGTTTATCAGTAAGCTGGAGAGTGTGTTGCCTGCATTTGAGAAGCAGGTGGAGAATCTACAGAAAGGTGATAAATTTGATTTCGTCATCCCTTGTGCCGATGCCTACGGTGAAATCAAGGACGAACTGATGTTCGACGTTCCAAAGAACGTGTTTGAGATTGACGGACGCTTCGACAAGGAACGTATTTTTGAGGGCAACGTCATTCCTCTTCAGGGTGAAGACGGAGAACGTTTCCACGCCACAGTCATCGAGGTGAAGTCTGATGCCGTAACCATTGACCTCAATCACCCACGTGCTGGTGAAGACCTCCATTTCGTAGGTCATGTGGTTGAGAACCGTGAGGCAACCAACGACGAGATTACAGGTATGATTAACATGATGAGCGGTGAAGACTGCGGTTGCGGCTGCTGCGGCCATGACGACTGCGACTGCGATCACGACCATGATCATCATCACGGCTGCGGCTGCGGACATTGCCATTGATTATGCGAAATACTTTTGGAAATATATTTCAGCTGACCACCTTTGGTGAGAGCCACGGGATTGCTATAGGCGGAGTCATCGACGGAATGCCGGCAGGCATACCTGTGGATGAGGAACTGCTGGCTTCGGAACTGGCACGCCGCCGTCCGGGACAGAGCCGTATAACGACGTCGCGCAATGAACCTGATCAGGTGGAACTGCTCTCCGGAGTCTTTGAGGGCGTCACTACTGGTACACCCATCGGTTTTGAGGTACGCAACCAGAACCAGCATTCTGGCGACTACAGCAACATTAGCCGTGTGTTCCGTCCCTCACATGCCGACTACACCTATTATAGCAAATACGGCATTCGTGACTATAGAGGCGGTGGACGCTCTTCAGCCCGTGAAACCATCTCTCGTGTTGTGGGCGGTGCCTTTGCCAAGATGATTCTTCGCAGTCAGGGCATCAGCGTAACTGCCTATACCTCGCAGATAGGTCCTATCGCTCTTCCTACACACTATTCCCAGCTCGACTTCTCAGCCATCGAGAGCAATGCCGTGCGTTGCCCCGATGCCAAGACAGCAGAGGCTATGGAACAGCTCATCCTTGATGTGAAGAAAGACGGTGACTCCATCGGAGGCATCATCACTTGTGTCATTCAGGGCTGCCCTGTAGGACTTGGCGAACCGGCGTTCAACAAGCTCCATGCCATGCTTGGCGGAGCCATGCTCAGCATCAATGCCGTCAAGGGATTTGAATATGGAGAAGGCTTCGCCGGAGTTGCTGCAAGAGGAAGTGAGCAGAATGATATTTTCTGCAACAGAGAGGGTAGGATAGCTACCCTTACCAATCACAGTGGAGGCATACAGGGAGGAATCAGCAACGGCAACGACATCTATTTCCGTGTGGCTTTCAAACCCGTTGCCACATTACTGCAACCACAGCCAACAGTCGATGTGGACGGCAACGAAACCACCCTTGAGGTAAAGGGACGCCACGATCCATGTGTAGTTCCTCGTGCCGTGCCTATCGTTGAGGCTATGGCGGCAATGACCATCGCCGATGCTTTGTTAATGAACAAAACAGTACATATATCTTAAACTCCTTAAACTTCTTGAACCCCTTA
>DEFM01000022.1:0-5120 GCA_002350855.1 Prevotellaceae bacterium UBA2852 | reverse complement strand
AACTTCTTGAACCCCTTAAACTTCTAATAATACTACACCTATGAATAAAGTAATGCTTATAGGCAATGTAGGGGCAGACCCGCTTGTCCGTTATCTCGATACTGGAGTCTGCGTGGCTTCGCTTCGTCTGGCAACCACCGAACGAGGTTATACCCTTCAGAACGGTACTCAGGTGCCTGACCGCACAGAGTGGCACAACGTCATCTTCTGGCGTGGGCTGGGGGAGACCGTCGAGAAATATGTGCGTAAGGGAGATAAACTCTATGTCGAAGGCAAGATCCAGGGACGTACCTATGACGACCGCAATGGTGTGCACCACCAGACGGTGGATATCATAGCAGAGCAGATGGAGATGCTCTCGCCACGTCGCGACAATGCTCAGCCAAGTGCCGCTCCCGCACCACAGCCTACTGTGCAGCCTTCCGCTTCATCTCAACCATCATCAGGTGCTTCCGACCCTATGCCTTTCTAAAAGACCCACCAAAGCCCCCTCCGCCTGACGGCACCTCTCCCGTATATTCACTCTTCACACTTCACATATCCACCCTTCACTTTTAGATGCTCTATTTCGATAAACAGACAGATTCCTTTCGCATAGCCGTGTGGCACATCGTCGAGAGTCTTGACGAACTCCTGTCCATGCTTCCCGATGAGGATACAGTGAGACAGGAACTTCAGCAGCGATTCCACAGCACCAGCCGTCAGTTGGAGTGGACCGCTGTGAGAGTGTTGCTTTACACCATGCTTGGACGTCAGGTCCCCATCCTCTATCACGATAATGGAGCACCATACCTGCCAAAGGATGAGCAGATGGACATAAGCATCTCCCACACACGTGGCTACGCAGCTGTTGCACTTACCACAAGTGGGGTCATAGGTATAGACATTGAACAGATTAGCAACCGGGTGGAGCGGGTCAAGAGCCGTTTTGTCAGAGACGATGAATCTGCCGAGACCATCACTTCCATGCTCCTTCACTGGTCAGCCAAGGAAACTGCCTACAAGATGCTCCACCGCACCAATGTGGATTTCCTGCAGCACCTCTCCATCCAGCCATTCCCGGAGCAGGAAGAAGGCACCCTCCTTCTGCGTGAAACTCGCACCGACGACAAACGCACCCTCTCTGTCAACTACAAAGTCTTCCCCGACTTCGTTCTAACGTATTCAAGCTAATAATCCTAAGAATCCAGCGCTTCAGCGCGATGTTGATTTTTATAATTTATAATTAGTAATTTATAATTAAAAATGTTTCCTCTCTTTATCGCAGGTCCCTGTGTCATAGAAAACGAAGAAGTGCTCGACATCGTAGCACAGGAACTGGTGCGCATACGCACCACCTTGGGCGTTGACGTCATCTTCAAGGCATCGTTCGACAAAGCCAACCGCACATCCATCCACTCCTTCCGTGGACCTGGTATGGACAAAGGACTGCAAATGCTTGCAGACATCAAGTCGAAGTACAACCTTCGCCTGCTTACTGACATCCACGAGAGCTATCAGGCAGAACCATGCAGCCAGGTAGTCGATGTGCTGCAGATTCCAGCCTTCCTATGCCGTCAGACTGATCTTCTCGTTGCTGCAGCCAAGACAGGCAAGACTGTCAACATCAAGAAGGCACAGTTCCTGTCTGGACTCGATATGCAGTATCCAGTACAGAAAGTTCGTGAGAGCGGAAACGACAACGTCTGGCTTACAGAGCGCGGTAATATGTACGGCTACAACAACATGGTTGTTGACTTCCGTAACATCCCTGATATGCACCGCTTCACCTCTACTGTCATTATGGACTGCACCCATTCCGTACAGCGTCCAGGAGCAGCTGGAGGCAAGACAGGAGGCAACCGTGAGTTCATCCCTTCTATGGCTCTCGCAGCAAAAGCCTTCGGAGCCGACGGTTATTTCTTCGAGGTTCATCCCAATCCCGATGAAGCATTAAGCGATGGTCCAAACATGCTATATCTCAAAGACTTCGAACCTTTGATTAAACAGTTAATTAGAGAATAATTCTTCATTTGTAATGAGTGAAATCCGACAATATGCAATTCAGGCATTGCGCGACGAATCTGAAGCGCTGCTGAATCTCATTCCACAGATTGACGAACAGTTTGACCAAGTTGTTGAACTCATATATCAGTGTACCGGTCATGTTGTAGTAACTGGAGTAGGAAAGTCCGGACATATAGCAGCCAAGGTTGCGGCAACACTTGCCAGCACAGGCACACCGGCATTCTATATCAATCCTCTTGATGCCATGCATGGCGACCTCGGCATGATCATGCCCAACGACGTCATGCTGCTCATATCCAACTCCGGCAATACCGACGAGATGCTACGCCTCATGGCACCACTTGAGGAACGTCATATACAGATGGTGGCTATGACAGGCAGTGCCGACTCATTGATGGCTAAACACGCTAACTACCACATCCTCGTCAGCGTTGACAAGGAAGCCTGTCCGCTCAATCTTGCTCCTACATCTTCAACTACCGCAGCCATGGCTATGGGTGACGCACTTGCCATCGCACTTATGCAGGTACGACATTTCGAGCAGGCAGACTTTGCCAAGTTCCATCCGGGCGGTTCCATCGGTCGCAAGCTGATTACCCGAGTGCGCGATGTGATGTACACAGAGAATTTCCCAATCGTTGCCCCGGATATGCGACTGAGCGATGCCCTCATCGACATCTCCCGCGGCAAACTCGGTCTGGGAGTGGTGATGCAGAACGATCAGGTCATCGGCATCATTACCGACGGCGACATCCGTCGTGCAGTGCAGGGAGCACGTGAGAACTTCGTCAACCTCTCCGTTGCCGAAGCCATGACTCGCAACCCGAAGACTATCGGACCAGATGCCAAGCTCACCGAGATTCAGCGAATCTTCCGCACCCATCTGATCCACTCTCTCCTTGTTCTCGACAAGGACAAGCACCTCGTCGGCATCGTCGACTACTTCGCAATAATGAACTAAATATTAATTACAAATTATTAATTATAAAACAGCCGTCCGGATGGTCCCCTCCTTGACGGGAAGGATACCTGAAAGGCGGGGAGGGTCTTTATGAAAACGATTATTATTGCATTGTTAGCTCTGATGAGTTGTGGCACTGTCCAGGCTCAGAGCATGAAGATGGTGGTTAATTCCCAAGGCAAGTTGGAAGGACGCTATGTCAGGACAAATGCCACGACCTACACCGTTTGTGTGCAGGACGACTATGATGTCCCCAAGAAAGGCTACCGCATCGTCGTTTACAGCGCCCAGAAAGGGCAGGGGATTGTCTACCGCAAGCACATACGCAAGGGAAATATAAATGTACGCAAGGAACCCTCCCTTACCGGAGCCGTTATCGCAAAGATTCCCGATACGGAGGATATCCCCGACACCTATCCGTGCTTGGGAAAAACTAACGACTGGTTCAAGATCCGTATCAAGGGCAAAGTCGGCTATGTCCGTGAAGACATGGTAGAATGGGATGGCATGTCCACCTTCTGAAACACACACAAAACCTCCAACTCACAAACGAGTTGGAGGTTTTTGTTTTTTATTACAACATCGCACTTCGTGCTAAGATTATTAAGATTTATATGATTTATAAGATTTTTTCTAATCATTTTAATCCTTTAATCATAGTGCGCAGCACGCTGTTTGTAAGAAAAAAAGCTCTGATGGCTTATTCATCGTTACGATACCGCTAAAGAAAGCACTCAAAAGAGCACTCTTGCGGATGTAAGATTTTATAATTAATAATTAGTTATTTATAATTTTTTCCAACACCTCCAGCTGATGCCCAGGCACTATGATATGGTGGTTGCCGATAGGATTGGTGAGGAAGTACGAAGCCTGAGCAGGATTGTTCAGGCGAATCACCATTTGAGTGCGGCAGAGGTCGTCTTTGGCTTCGCAGCGCAGCAGTTCGCCTTCGGCAATGAAAGAACGCGAGAGGTCACCCGACACCTTGAAGATGGTAACAGGACCAGGTGCCATGTAGCCACGAATGCCCACACCGATTCCCGATTCGAAATGAGAGTCAAGTTCATACCGCTCAACCATGTTCAGAGGAATGGTGCAGTGGGCAAACAGCAGTTCATCTGTCTCTGTGTCTATCCTTGCAGGATTAGCCTGAAATCCGCTTACACCTGTAACCACCTTTGAAATCATCATCGAGAGTAGGGCAGGGACGTCGCCCTCACATCCAGCTACAATACCTTCCGCATTCAGTTTTGCCAAAGCCATACAACCAGTGTTGTGAACAGCAGTCAAAAGGTCGAAGCAGCGGATTGTCAGTCCTTGCAGGCCATGTTTCTCCACCACTGTCTTTAACGCCTCGTATATCTGATAAGCACCCGGCAACGCTTCGCGCACCTTCTCCGACACCACTGCTACATTATGACATTTGTCACAAGCTCCCCCTCTCTTGGATGGGGCTGGGGGGAGGCTTTCCAATACCTCCTCCATCGGAATCTCAATCAGTTCGATTCCAGTTTTTTCTTTCACTATCTCCTTGTCTGCATAACTTGCAATCAGCCAGTCGGACGGAGCGCCAATTATACCCAGCTTACAACCTCTTAGCTGCCGTTTCGCTTCGCCTGAGGCAGCCAGTATCCTCAATTTATTAGCCACTTTGTCTGCCTGTCCGTGCACAATCTCCCCTTGCAGCCCGTTCAGGCGCAAGTATGAGAGAATCTCCAGCGAAGCCGCCAGCGAGTTACTCTTGCCCGAAGTCAGCAAGTAGAACGGTTCATCCGACTTGGCTTGTAGTTGAGGCAACAACCTTTTGAATATCCCCTCCGTGCCTCCGGTTCTCACATATATAACATCAAGAGCATGACTCCCGTAGTCTTCGTAGTCATTACCCTTGAACACATACTCAATCCCGAGGCTACTCAGAAATTCCTTAGTCACGTCACCCACCGCCTTCTCGTCATGCAGTTCCGACGTCAATGTATAAATTGCAATATCGTTCATAGTCCTGTAAAATCATTCATAGTCCTGCAAATATCGTTCATTTTTTGTTATTCGACAAAAATTCATGTGTGATTTTTGCTTGCAAAAAACATAAAAATCGCAACGTCTCTTTCAAGACGCTGCGATTTCTGTTTGTTTACAGTGGTCCGTGTCCCAT
>DEFM01000016.1:10649-10822 GCA_002350855.1 Prevotellaceae bacterium UBA2852 | reverse complement strand
GTCAGTTCACGAGTACGTGGATTCCACTTCGTGTTCATCACACCCTTCATGTGTTCTGCCTTTGCTACAGCCTTCATGTGAGAATCGTAACGGCTTACTCTGAAGGTGCAGGCTTTCACGTCTGGGCGATAGACATGCTTGTGTGCATTGAAATGAGTAGTCTTTTTGTCAAC
>DEFM01000016.1:0-10617 GCA_002350855.1 Prevotellaceae bacterium UBA2852 | reverse complement strand
TCTTATTTCCTGCCATTGCTGGCATTGCTGATGTGATGGCCATCATCATCATGGCTGCAATCACCTTATTCAGCCAATTAGTGCTCACTATTGTCTTCTTCATATTCAAATCTCCTATTCTTTAAATTATGCTCCGTGGCCTGTCCTGCACGAGCCAGTTCAATCTTCTCCACCTTGTTGTCGCCAAAGAGGTCATTGATAGCAAAAGCATAGCAACTCTCCAAGGCCGCAGATGACGACATGCCAGAGCCAAGGGGGACATCACCGCTAAAGGCAGTATCGAAACCTTTCACGTCAACGCCACGAGCTTTCATCTCCTGACAGATACCGTAGATGTATCTTGCCCAACTTTCCTTTGGCCCCTCTGGGTTGTTGATGTCAAATTCTACAGTCTCATATAAATCAATGGCAAAAGCCCTAACTAAATCAGTGCCATTAGGGCGCACTTCTGCAACCATTCCCTTATCTACAGCACCAGGGAAGACATAGCCACCGTTGTAGTCGGTATGCTCGCCGATAAGATTGATACGACCCGGTGCAGCATAGACATTACCTACGGCGCCTTTAAACTTCATTTGGAAACGGTCTCTAATATCTTCGACCGTAAGTTGTACTTGTTCCATGTTTTTCGTTTTAAGTTTTTATAAAGAAGGCACGGCAATCCAAGACCTCCGTGCCTTCCTTCCTGAAAAACAATCTTCTGCCTTAGCAGGAAATACTAACTAAACTAACTAACAATGCTTTGTATGAATCAAAACCTTAATATCCTTCGTTCTGGTCGAACTTGCCATCGATGCGCATATCTGTGTTCTGGTTCAGTTCGGTCAAGGGAATAGGCCAGAGTTGCAGATAGTCCTTGAAGGTGCCCGCAGCTACACTTTGGGCAGCCCACTTGTTGTACTTCTTCAAGCGAGGCAGGAACTGACCTGTACGGATGAGGTCATAGCGACGCCAGTTCTCACCGAAGAGTTCACGGATACGTTCATCCTGCATCTGCTCGCGGAAGTCGGTCTGGCTCAACCCATTCCAACGGGCTTCTGTTGGCAAAGTACCGCCAAAGGCACGAGTACGAACCTGATTAACATATGTCTCTGCCTGTGAGGTCTGTCCCAGTTCATTCAAGCACTCGGCATAGCAAAGCAGTACATCGGCATAGCGCAGCACGGGGATGTTCTTACCAGAAAGCCACATGTTGTTGACCTCCAAGCCAGATGCAGCATCAGTACGGAAGTCCTCGTACTTCTTGATATGCGGCTTCAACTCGTCGTGGTCTTCCTCACTCAGACCTTCCCAAGTGAGACTGCTGAGGTCAGGCTGTACACCATTGTAAGAGAAGTCGTAGCGCAAAGAGGCATCCTTACGGGTGTCACCTTTTTCCCAAATACCGCCATTCTCAATAGTCTCATAGGCATGAACAGTCGGTACGGAGTGATCGTAACCAGCAAAGTAGCAAGCATCGCTAAACCAGTTTTGGGCAGCACGTGAACCAATCTGGAACTGTACTTGATTTGCATATCCACGGGCACAAGAGAATGTATTAGTGAATATAACCTCACTCTTGGCATCTTTGGTATAGTCCCAAAGATCATTATAGTCTGCCAGCAAACTATAGGTACCATCCATTACTTTCTCAAAACATTCCTTAGCCTTTGCGAAATCACGCAAGCCTGTTTCCTCCGGTGCCGACATGTAAGCCTTGCCGAGCATAGTCCATCCTGCATAACTGGTTGCACGACCCTCATCATTTTTGCTTGGAGCCTTGGTTGCCATTGTGAAGTCATCGATAATGAACTGCCAGACATCTTTCAACGGCTGACGGGCTGTGGTCAGCGATCCATCGGCAATGCGCTGTTGGTCAATGATGGGCACGCGCCCCCAGATCATCGTGGCCTGATAAGTCAGGAAACCACGCACAAAAGCAGCCTCGCCCATCAACTGTTCCTCACGCGAACCCGCCTGGGGATTAGTGGCACCCATGGCACGTACTATCTTGGCGGCATTGGCAATGACTGACCAACGGTAGTTCCAGGCATTACGTACATAACCGTTCTCTGAGTTCATGGCTCCGTCGCAGAAGTCCCACGCTGCCGTGTTGGCATCCTTAGCCTGAAGGGCTCCTACCTGAATCTCGTCCGTTCCCTGCAGGAGCACCCAGCAGCGTTCGTCCTTATAGTTCTCCTTAAAGGCATCATAGATGCTCTTCATGTTCAGGTCGGCCAGTTCCACGTCGGAAAGAACCTGAGACTCTGAAAGTTGGGTCTGATTCTCCTGCTCCAGGAAATCGGAACAAGCAACGAGACCACAGATTGCGCTAACAGCGCATACGGATTTAAATATCTTGGTAATCATAACTGTCAATTATAAAATGATGAATTAGAACGAAACGTTAAGTCCGAAGGTGAATGTCTTCACAGGAGGATAGCCATAGTCGCCAGTTTCTGGGTCGAAGCCCTTATATGGTGTGAGGCAGAACAGGTTACTGGCTGTAGCATAGAGGCGCAGGTTGCTCAGATGCAGTTTGCCGATGATGCTGCGGTCAAAGTTGTAGGCCAGTGTCAATGTTGACAGACGCAGATAGTTGGCATTCTGAACGGTGAGGTCGGTATCTGATGGTTTGTAGCCATTATAGCCAGACGAGTTGCTGACGACTCTGGGGAATTCTGCACCGAGGTTGCTGCTGCTCCAACGGTCGGCCAAGTCAGGTGAAGCCATTGAGAGACCTACACTGTTTACCAAGTCCTCATAGTAGCCACTGATCTTCTTGGCACCGAGGGCATAGGTGAAGATGGCATTCAGTGTGAAGTTCTTATAGCGGAAGTCTGTGTTGAAACCACCATACACCTTCGGGTCGGTCTTGCCTACGATGTCGCGGTCATATTCATTGATGATGCCATCGGGCTTACCGTCAGGACCCGAAATGTCCTTCACGAACAGGTCACCCACCTCTACAGTATGACCATTATAGTCCTTTCCTTCCCACTCGGAGCGGTTGCTCTCGTTGGCAATGCCACCGGCACGATAGGTATAGATGGTGTGTAAAGGCTCATTAAGGAAGATGTTGCCCTCCCGTTCCGTACCATTCAGGATTTTGTCAACATCACCATAGAGTTTTGTCACCTTGTTGCCATCGTATGATATGTTGCCTCCGAAATTCCAGCCAAAGTCTTTCTGGTCAATAATGCGGGCGTTTACGCTCAGTTCAAGTCCCTTGTTCTCCACCTTACCGATATTCTCCCAAGTAGAGTTATATCCAGTTGTCTCTGCCAGCGAGTGCTGCATGAGCAGGTTATCGTTGATGATATAGAATACATCAAACGATGCCGTGATGCGGTTTTTCAAGAAACCGAAGTCTATACCGAAATTGAACTGCTTCTGCTTCTCCCAGGTGATGGCGGGAGTTCCACGCAGTCCACTGGTAGCATAGCCTGCCACACCGACAGTATTACCATCTACTGTCTGGCGCTGTGCCACGGGATTGTACCAAGTGGCATAGACATAGTTAGCTATGTCCTGATTACCTACCATTCCGTATCCTGCACGTACTTTCAAACGGCTGAAGACATTCTGATTCTGCATAAACTTCTCATTCGTTACCTCCCAAGCAAAGGAGAATGAAGGGAAGATGCCCCAACGGTGACCATCGCCAAACTTTGATGAGCCGTCGTAACGAGCAGTAGCAGTCAGAAAGTAGCGACTGTCGTAGTTGTAGTTAGCACGGGCGATATAAGACTGAAGGGTAGATGTGCCGAAGTCTGAATCGATGACCGTTTTCTCGAAAGCAGCAGCACCAGCCAGTTCATGATAACCTAAGTGGTCGCTCGGGAAACGATAACCACGGGCCAAATCGTAGTTGTTATGATCACGGCTCAAGCTCGTGCCAACCATAACATTGAGTTTGTGCTTGTCAATTTGTGTGTCGTATGAGAGTGAATTGTCCCACTGCCAGTTGGTCTGCTCATAACGCTCGTGCTGGGCAATGGCATCACCAGACTCATGCCGGACAGACTCCTGAATGTTACCCGGTGTATAAGAGTACCAAGTCTGTGCGGCATAGTCAACAGAAAGTGTAGAACGGAAGTTCAGACCCTTTATCGGGTTGATATTGATAAAGTTTGAGGAAGCCAAACGGGTACGAGTACGATCCTGCTGCACATCCATTGAATTAAAAGGATTATACTCATTGTTATAGTTCTCCGTCAGCGCCTGATAATAGACGGTCAGATACTGTGGCAGATAGCGTGTTGCGGCATTCTTGTAAGGATGGAAGTCCAGAATGGGGTTAGCACTCAAAGCCTTGTTATAGACATCATCTGTCGGGATGGCATCCTCAGTGCGGGTGAATGTGGTGTTTGTACCGACCTTCAACCATTCCTTTACATTGTATTCGGCATTGATACGACCGGAATAACGCTGCTGGTCAGAGCCTTTCACGATACCCTTCAGATTCGAATAGTTCAGGCTGAAATAGACATTACCCTTGTCGAATGCCTTTGAGAAACTGACATTGTGATTGTGCTGCACACCTGTACGAGTCACCTCCTTCAACCAGTCGTAACTATTCCAACGATTACCGTTTCGGCTCTGGAACTCCTGATCTGAGAAAGCTAAGTTATTTCCCAGCAAGGTCCCGTTAATATAACTGTCGCGATTCTCTGATGGATTGTTGCGCAGATAACCATTGGCAAAAGCATCAATACGCAAGTTTGCCAGATCGGTTGCATCCATCGTCTTGGGACGCTGGGTCATACTGGAAATGCTCAGCCAGCCGTCGTAGGTAACACTTCCTTTGCTGGCACCTTTCTTGGTAGTAATCAGTACCACGCCATTGGCACCTCGCGAACCATAAAGGGCAGTGGCAGAGGCATCCTTCAGTACTTCAAGATGTTCTACATCGTTCGGATTAATACTGCTGAAACCACCAAACTCGTTGGTCATTACCATACCATCGACCACATAGATGGGGTCTGAGCCAGAATTAATTGTATTGATACCTCGTACACGGATACCAGAGTCATCACTGGGACGAGCACCTGGCTCTACGAATACACCAGAGACACGACCTTGCAAAGCCTGATTTACATTTGTAACAGGTTTCTCGGCCAGCGTCTTACCATCAACACTACCCACGGCACCTGTCAGGTCACTCTTCTTCATGATTGTACCTACAACCACCACTTCGTCGAGTTCTGCATTATCCTCAAGCAGGGTGATGTTGATAGGGGCAGAACCGTTGACCTTTACCTTCTGGGTAACAAAGCCAATGTAAGAAATGGTCAGTTCGTCGCCTTCATTGGCTTTCATCGAGAAGTTACCGTCAAAATCGGTCACTGTTCCGTTGCTTGTGCCCGTCACAATGACACTGGCACCAATAATAGGTTCCCCTGTTCCGTCCTTCACGTTACCCGTGACGGTCGTCTGCGCCATTATCTGGCCATAAAGGCCAAAGAGCGCCATCATCAGAAATAGAATTCGTTGTTTCATGAACGTAAAAATGTTATTTGGTTAGTTATTTTTTGATAATTTCAATCAGACGGCTGCTCATATCATCGTTGGTAAGCAACTTCAGTCCAACCTTCATCAGGTAATCACCGCTCAGCACCTTGCCATCGTATGCGAGTTTGGACTTCTGCCCTGGCATCAGGCAAATCTCCTTGACTATATACTTGGCATTGGCATCCAATCCCTCTAAACGTGTTGGCAATAATTGTTCATTGAAGTCTGGATGAATGTCGTAGGCTGCAATAAGGGCATGGCTCTTATCGTCGGTTACGCGCTCCAATACGCAATGTTTGGTTTCATAGGGAGATACTAAGCGATAGAGATTAGGTGAGTAAATAACAGGCTTCAAGCGATTGTACTCTTTGACAGCCTGACGGCAATACTGAAGGTCATCTGCTGACATGGATTTCAGGTCGATGTCGAAACCCAGTTTGCAGGTGAAGTCAACATCCACACGGAACTTGATGCTGGCCCGACGGTTCCAATTGGTAACATGTGAGCACATGGCCTTAGAGGGAATGAACTGTGAGAAGCCCCACTGGATATACAGACGCTCTACGGGGTCGGTATTGTCTGAACACCAGAACTCGGTGAAATATTTCAGAGCCTCGAAGTCGCAGCGCGAACCTCCGCCAGAACAAAGCATCATCGTGAGATCGGGATATTTTGCTTGAACCCGGTCGAGTATATTGTATAGACCGCGCACATAATCCACATAGAGATTGCCCTGATTCTCCCCCTCGTAATTTGAGAAGATATTGGTGATGGGCGAATTGCAGTCCCACTTGAAGAACTTCAGACGAGGATTCTCTGTCATCAGGTTGTCAACGATACTGAATACATAATCCTGTACCTTTGGATTCGTCAAGTCGAGTACTAGCTGATTGCGGAAATAATATGGCTCACGATTGGGAAGCATGAAAATCCAGTCGGGATGCTTCTCTGCCAATTCACTTCTGGGGTTGACCATCTCAGGCTCAATCCAAATACCGAACTCAACACCTTTCTCATTAGCTGTCTTCACCAAATAAGGTACGCCATTGGGAAGTTTTGCTTTCATCGGCTCCCAATCACCCAAGCCTGCATCATCGTTATTACGGGGATATTTGTTGCCAAACCATCCGTCATCAAGCAGGAACAGGTCTACCCCAAGGTCCTTAGCTTCACCGAATAGCTCTGTTAGTTTCTGTTCATCGAAATCAAAAAATGTATTTTCCCAATTGTTGAGTAAGGTCATGCGATCTTCATCTGCCTTGTAAAGTTGGTGGTTGAGTGCCCATCGCTGGAAATCACGACTACCTTCACCGACACCATTCTGGCTCAATGTAAAAATGAATTCTGGAGTACGGAATACCTCGCCTTTTTTCAACAGGTATTGTGAGGCATCAGGATTGATGCCGCTGATAACGCGCAACTGATTATTGTTATCCACCTCGAAGGTAAAGCGGAAGTTCCCCGTCCAGGCAATCGTGCCCATCAACACCTCTCCAGTGTTTTCACGGATCTTAGAATGAGTACTAACCTCAAAGAAAGGTTGCGTGAACATGCAGGCACGCGCGCCTAAACGGGAATCAATAACTTTCTTTCCAAATGCAAGTGGAGTTTCTGTCATGTGCATTTCCTTAGCCCAGTTACCACTAAACTCAGTGAGGTAATAAGCGTCAGACTCCAGATAGAGCATCGACGAGGCATAACGGCCCAGATAGACCTTGCCCTTTTCCTGATGTTGGATCTCACTCCACTGCTTAATGATGTTCTCCTTTTCGTATGCAATATAATACAAGGTGACATTGACGGGGTAGAGTTCGTCCTTCAACAGAATCTTCGTCTGTACACCACCATCTACCATCGTCTGTTCATGTGAGACATACTTTAATACAGATGTAGGGTTACCGTCGGCATGGCGGATCTCCATGGCAGGCTCGAAGTAATCTTCGGTGCCCATTACAGGATAAATCTCATTGCCCTGAGTACAGGTTGATGACACTGTACCACGTGGCATATCCAGTTCGTCGAGGTTGACTGACTCTGACAGACGTGCGCCAAAATAAGTCTGGTACAAGCGTCCGTTGTCCTTTACTTGCATCACCAACTGCGTCTTGTTAGTGGTGACAGAAATGTTTGTCTTGGCTACGGCTACCGTTGCCGAGACGAAAGCTAAAACTGCTGTCAAGATTGTTTTGTTCATTTGTGTAGCACTTAGATTAAGTTTTCGGTTGCAAAGTTATGGAAATTTTGAAGTGATTGTCGCTATAAGTAGGACCTAAGTAGATTTATGGTGTTGTCCTATTTGCGTAAGTTGTTGATTTCCTTTTGTTTGCACTTTTTGTGAAAATAGTGCTAAGTAGATACGTAATTTTCAGAAATTATTCGTAACTTTGTCGCCGAGAACCCAAAACAACAGGAATATGAACAGACTTCTTGCCATTTTTATAGTAATTATCCTCACTGCCTGGACTCAGCTAAGAGCAGACAACCAGTACTTGCAACGACTTGACAGTGCAATTTCTGAACGCTCCAGTATCATGGATGCAAAAGAGAAAGTGCTTTCAGATTTAAGGTCTAACATTGTTAATCAATCCAAGGAGGATCGGTTAAAATTGTATGAACAGATGTATCAAGAATATCTCACTTACCGTTATGATTCAGCATTGGTTTATGTTCAGCGAAGCCTTAATCTGGCAAAGAAACTTGGGAACGACACTTGTTACCAGCGGGCTGTTATTAATTATGCCCTACTTGATGCAAGAGGTGGGTTGTACAGTGAAGCTGCAGACTTTCTTCACAGCATAGATATAAATACACTTAACGACACAGGCCGCTATGAATATTACAATGCACACTATTGGCTTTACATGAACTGGCGAAACTATGTCAGTGATGAGGAAGAAAAGAAAAGGATGTTTAAGTTGATGGAAGTAAACTTGTTGAATGCCATTGCATGTGAAAAAGAAGGAACAGCCAACTATTATTACCTGAAAGGGGAGCATCAATATATCTTTGAAAATCAGTGGGATGAGGCCATTTTATCGTATATGAAAGCCGTTACTCATGCCTCTCAGCGTTCAAAACTCTATGCATCTGCAACTTATGCTATGTCCTCTTGCTATCTGAAGAAAGGTGATATGGACAATTACGAACAATGGCTAACAAAAGCAGCCATCTCTGACATGCTGACTCCATTAAAGGAAAACTATGCCTTACAGGAGCTGGCCATGTATCTATTCCAGAAGGACAATGACAATGTGGAACGTTCCACAACTTATATCTATTGCTCAATGGAGGATGCGCAATTCTTCAATGATCGCCCTCACATCATTAATATTTCACAAAAGTTCCCGGTCATCCTCTCAGCCTATACCAAAAAGATCAATGATCAGAAAACACATATCCTCTATGGAATGGTTGCACTTGGCCTCCTGGCATTACTAATCCTTGCTGCCGCTCTTTTCATCAAGAGACAGAATGGGCAGTTGCATCGCCGCAGGGAAGAACTTCAGGCCAAAAATGAAGAACTGCATCAGCAACATGAAGAGGTCAGACAAAAGAATGCCCTATTAGAAGAACAGGGCAGACAGCTTTCTGGACTGAACGAACAATTGATGGACACCAACTTTAAGCGTGAGGGATTGGCAAAGATTTACATAGACCTATGCGCTAAGTATATCGACAAGTTAAAGAAATATCAGACACTTGTAAAACGTAAGATCAAGACCAACCAAGTACAGGAACTGTTATCTACCATATCGTCATCCCGAATATCAGAAGAAGATGCAGCAACCTTTATGAATAAGTTCGACAAGGCATTCCTTGATCTATACCCGACATTCGTAACAGAACTGAACACGCTGCTTCTTCCAGAGAGTCAGATAGCCATCAAACAACCAAATACACTAACGCCAGAACTGCGTATCTATGCCCTCATCCGTCTTGGAGTGAAAGAGAGTTCGGAAATTGCCGACTTGCTTTTCTTCTCTCCCCAGACCATCTACAACTATCGTTCCGCTGTCAGGAGCCGCGCCATCAGTAAGGACACCTTCGATGAGGATGTCCAGAAACTCTGCGCGGTGATAAAGTGACCAGCAGTGGGGGGCATCCCGAGAGCTTCGGCGATGCGCTCCAACTGCTTGATGGTGGTGTTCTTCTTACCGCACGAAATGGCATTCAGATAGGGCTGTGGCATACAGGTCCACCGTGCCAGTCCCGTCTCGCTCATGTTTTTTCAGCATGGCTTTCTTCAAGTCAATCTTCGTTTCCTTGTTCATTGCTGTGTTACGATTAATAATTAGACAAAATAAGGAATGGAATTGCCAATAATGGCAACTCCGTAATAATTGAAAACCTCTTTTATTGGTTCGATGACAACTTATCAGTCGCTTTGATATATTTCACATCGCTGAGGTAAAGTTGGCAGCAGACTTCAACTAAAGCGGCGAATGCCCGTTGCCACAGCAACCGTCCATTCAATACAAATAAGGACATTGAAGTAGTAAATGCAGCCGTTTCACTACATGAAAGAAAACATAGAGCGGCGCATTACCCTGCAGGACATCCTCTCCTACGTTGGCTATTCTTCTACTCGCTTCTCCGCACTCTTCAAGCAACAGACTGGCAGCAGTCCACTGGCCTACTTCAACCGCTTGAAGACAGAGTATGCATGTCACTTACTGAAAGTGACCGATCTGCATATCAACCAAATCTGCTACAAAGTCGGCATCGAAGACAGCCTTTATTTTTCTCGAATGTTCTCCAAGGTGATGGGAATGTCTCCAAGTGAATATCGAGAGCAGATCACATTATGACACAAAATCTTTTGTGTTATCTATAAACCACAACTTTCGTCACAAAATCATCAATAGATTATTCGGAAATGATTTACAAAGGCTTTGATATAAAGCTCTAGTAATTGCATATAATACAATTTTACATATCTTCAAGTGACAACGAGCCCACATGGATGGTCATCTTACGGAGTTCGGGAGTCTGCTCGAGCACCTTGTCTACTTTCTCACGAAATTCATTCTCCTTGTATCGATAGCCTTGTTTCTTCAGTTCATAAATCCAGGCTTCCTTTCCAATTAGGTCAACAACTATCAGGTCGATTTCATTTTCTCCCTT
>DEFM01000008.1:39661-62329 GCA_002350855.1 Prevotellaceae bacterium UBA2852 | reverse complement strand
TAAATTGCGAATATTTTAAAAAAGCACTGTTTTCATGCCACAGAGTCACAGGTTAACTCTTGCCGGGGAAAAATGTTCGCTCATTTCCAGAAACAGATCAACCTGAAAATCAAAAAAACTTCACCCATTTCCAAGCGACGTTTTTAAGTCTGGTTTTTACTATTATATATAATATGTACGCACGTACAGGTACCCACCCTCACTGTTTAGGGATGAAGATGAGAGAATAATAGCTTCGGATTATGTTTCAGAGAATCCTTTTTTTCTGTCCAGGTTTTGTTTTAATGGTCCATTTCTGTTTGCCGAATCGGACATAAAGACGAGCCGTAGGAGAGTTGGCAGGACGGATATCCTGTATTGACATAGATGTAGGACGTCCATTTCTCCAGACCAAGTCGATGGAATAACCTCCACGTGTTCTCACACCATTCAGGCAGCCTCTTTCACTCCATTCCTTTGGCAATGCTGGCAAGAGCAGGACTTCCGCCTCATAATTTTCTTTCAGCGAACTCTGCACTAGCATCTCTACCACTCCAGCCGTTCCACCAAAATTGCCGTCTATTTGGAATGGGGAATGTGCATCGAGCAGGTTTGGATAGGTGCCTCCACCGGTACGGCGGTCAGGTCCCCTGTATTCATCAGGAGACACATAGCTCAGAAGAACGCGGTAAAAATGGTATGCTGTTTCAGCTTCACACAACCTGGCTTGCAAGTTCACTCTCCATCCAGTGCTCCATCCAGTGGTACGGTCACCCTTGATTTCCAGCGAACGCTTGCAGGCGGCAGCTAGTTCCGGGGTGGATTCCACATCTATATGGTGTCCCGGGAACAGTCCGAAGAGGTGTGACTGATGGCGGTGGTGCGGATCCTCATCATCCCAATCGTGATACCACTCTTGCAGATTTCCGCGTTTGCCTATGCGGTAAGGAAGAAGTTTGGATAGAGCCTTGTCAGCCTTATCCACAAAAACCTTCTGATTTCCCAAAGCAACGGCAGCCTGTCTGGCATCGGTCAGACACTCGCGAATCATTGCAATATCGGCAAAACCGCCGTAAACAGTGCGGCCATGATAGCCATCCTCTGTCTTGTACGAGTTCTCTGGCGAGGTGGCAGGAGCGGTAATCAGATATCCATCGTGTTCAATCAGCCATTCCAGGCAAAATTCAGCAGCACCTTTGAGTGTAGGCCACACATGTCGCAAATAATCCTTGTCAAGCGTAAAAGTGTAGTGTTCCCACAAGTGAGTGCTAATCCATGCGCCTCCCATATTCCAGTTTGCCCATTGTGGATCACCACCGTGCTCTCCTACTGGACAGGTCATTGCCCAGATATCAGTATTGTGAGCCAGACACCATCCGTTGCCTACGCCGTAGTATGCGCTGGCTGTCGCTTTTCCCGTATTGGGAAGTTGTTGTATGAAACCGAGCAGGGAGGCATGCATCTCAGGCAGAGCCGTAATCTCGGCAGGCCAGTAGTTTTCCTCTACATTGATATTGCTGGTGTAGTTGCATGACCATGGCGGCAGCATCTTCTCGTTCCACAAGCCCTGCAGGTTAGCTGGCACAGCAGGAGTGCGGGAGCAGCTTATGAGCAGGTAGCGTCCGTAGTTGAAATACAGTTCCTCAAGGTCAGGATTCTTCTCGCCCTTCTCCGTATAGTCACGCAACTGCTTGTCAGTTGACTTCGCCGCGATAGTATCATCCGTAGTGCCGAGTTCCAGAGACATGCGGCCGTAGAACTGACTGTAGTCCTTCAAGTGTCTCAGCATCATGTCATCGTAGGAGCTAGCTGTAGCCTTCTCTATACGCGCACGAACAATATTTTTATAATCGCGACCCTCTTTCACAGGATCCTTGTCAGCTCCGTTGAAACTGGTCACATTCGAAATCAGAACCAGCAGTTCGTCGGCACCCGTCACCTCTAGCTCGTCATTGCCCACAGTCCTCAGCTTGCCTCCACGAGGCAACAATCTCACAATGGTGCGAAAGTGAATGCCTCTGTTGCTGTCGTATTGAAAAAGTCCCATACCTCCCACATACGAAGGCTTGCTTGTCCATGCCGCATAGCCGTCAGTTACCAATTCGCCTACACTGTCACGTTTTGCAGAAGCCGTTGTCTGATGTGGAAGCTGGCAGTGGTAGCTGAACCGCTTGTTAATGGAAGAACCGTCAGCAGCCGTCAGTCTTATCACTATCACCGAGTCGGGAGCGGAGGCAAAATATTCACGTCTGCCACCAGCCCACTCAATCGCAGCCACTGCACGAGACACGTCCAGCGAGCGAGAGTACGACTCATCAGCAGCGGTAGCCGTCATAGAGCGGAACTTAAGCATGCCCAGCGGCTGGTAGTTCTGGCTGTAATGTCCCTGCACAGACCTCTGCAAACGGTCAGCCTCACGATAATCTTCACGAAACAGAGCCTTGCGAATATCTTCGATGTTTTTATACGCCTCAGGAGCATACACATCCATGTCCGGTTCACCAGTCCACAACGTTATGTCATTAAGCGAGAGCTTTTCCTCGTCTACTCCGCCGTAGATCATAGCGCCCAGCGTTCCGTTTCCTATGGGCAGAGCCTCTTCGAAAAACGTAGCAGGTTGAGTATAATGAAGTCTGTTAGATTGAGCTGCCACAGGGCAGAACGACAGCCATGCCATCAGTGCGGCATTTGTAAGCACAAAAAGGATTTTGGATTTCATTTGCATGTATTATTCAGGTGTTACATAGAGCATTCTTCATGCTCAATTAATTATTCAAGACTTCAAAGATACAGTTTTTCTAGTAGAAAGCAAAAACTAAATCATTAATTGTGAATTATAAATTATGATTATTCAATTGTGCAATATCCAATTCTTTTTTGTATTTTTGCAGCAAGTAACATCTAATTACAATAAATAATGAGAAAGATTCTGATTCCGACATTGTTTGTATGGTTTGTGTGGTGTGCATGGATGCAGCTTTATGCTCAGGGACCGCGCCACCACTTTCAACGTGAGACATTCACCACAGAAACTCCTATGGTTCACGACCCCGTGATGGCAAAGGAAGGGGACACTTACTATATGTTTTCCACAGGAATGGGCATCCAGCAGATGACATCGAAAGACTGCAAGACATGGACAGTTTTCTCCTACCCTGTCATGACGGTCATTCCGGGATGGATAACGGACTCTGTGCCTGGTTTTCGCAATCATGTTTGGGCACCCGATATTATCCAATGGCATGGGCGCTGGTGGTTGGCCTATAGCTGTTCTACATTCGGCAAGAACGGTTCCGCAATCGGTCTGCTCAGCAGCCATTCCCTGCGAAGCAACATGTGGAAGGACGAAGGATGCATCGTCGCATCGCGTGAGAACCGAGACAACTGGAATGCCATCGACCCTAACTTCGTAATTGACGACAACGACAAACCCTGGCTGGTATGGGGATCGTTCTGGGACGGAATCCAACTGGCACCTCTCGACTCCTCCATGCATATCGCAAAGGGTGAAAAGCCTCGCACCATTGCCAGGCGCTACGGACCAAACAACAAACCATCGATGGAAAACCCCACTTCAAAATATGCAGGCACTAATGCCATTGAGGCTCCATTTATCTTCAAGCACGGCGGCTATTACTATCTGTTCGTGTCGTGGGACTATTGCTGCCGTGGTGCCAAGAGCAACTACCGTGTAGCCGTTGGTCGCAGTAAGAATGTTGAAGGCCCTTATCTGGATCAAGAAGGAAAAGACATGCTCGAAGGCGGCGGTACAATATTTCTGGAAGGCGACAAGAAGTTGTTTGAAGCTACAGGTCATTGTGCTGCTTACCACATCGACAATGAAGATGTCTTCATCTGCCACGGATACAGCCTCCGTCATGACGGTGCTGCCATCCTCATCCAGCGTCCCATTGAATGGACTGAAGAAGGATGGATTAAATAAATTATGTCGTTTCGCTTAACCAAACTAAAAGTATCAATAAATCGCGTTGTCTTTATAAACTCATAATATGAAAGGAATAGTATTAGCTGGTGGTAGTGGAACTCGTCTGTACCCTATCACAAAGGGAGTAAGCAAACAATTGCTTCCGATTTTCGACAAACCCATGGTGTATTATCCTATATCCGTACTGATGCTGGCCGGGATTCGTGATATTCTTATTATCTCCACACCTCACGACTTGCCAGGGTTCCAGCGTCTGCTGGGTGATGGAAGTGACTACGGGGTAAGATTCGAATATGCCGAGCAGCCGTCTCCTGACGGGTTGGCACAGGCATTCATTATAGGAGAGAAGTTCGTAGGAAACGATTCTGTCTGCCTGATATTAGGCGACAACATTTTCCACGGAAGAGGATTTACGGGAATGTTGCGTGAGGCTGTTAAAACAGCAGAGGCTGGCGGCAAGGCAACTGTTTTCGGTTATTGGGTAAATGATCCAGAGCGTTATGGTGTTGCGGAATTCGACAAAGAGGGGAACTGCCTAAGTATCGAGGAAAAACCTCAAAATCCGAAGAGCAACTACGCTGTTGTAGGTTTGTACTTCTACCCAAACAAGGTTGTTGACGTGGCAAAGCATATCAAGCCTTCTGCACGTGGAGAATTGGAAATCACCACTGTGAATCAGGTTTTCCTACAAGAGGGGAATTTGAAGGTCCAGCAACTGGGGCGTGGCTTTGCATGGCTCGACACAGGAACTCATGATTCTCTAAGCGAAGCATCGAATTTCATTGAGGTGCTGGAGAAGCGTACAGGTTTGAAGATTGCCTGTCTTGAGGGTATAGCCTATCATCAAGGTTGGATATCTTCTTCAAAACTCAGGGAACTTGCTGAGCCTATGAAGAAAAACAACTACGGCCAGTATCTACTTCAATTAGCAGAGACCCACTATTTTGGAGAATTATAAAGTTCCCTCCGTCAGACGGGCAACGCCCTAGTAAAGGGGAAGGACAGCAGTCTAAATGGAAGCGCCCTTTCGAAATGTCAACATAACGACATATCGAAAGAGCGAAAATTATTATTGCGCTAACGCAAAAAGTAAAAAGTGAAGTGTTGATCGTAAAATGATTTTACCGGATAGAATAATCATGCCAGACGAGCCTGGACGACATTGACTACATAGTCGCCAAGTTTCTCGCATTCGCTTACGAGGTCTGAATACATTGTACCTTCGGCATAACCATACTGACGGTCATTGATTGCCTGGATATTCTCTTGCTTCAGGCGATCTCTCAAAGCATTGATTTCCTCTTCGATTCGATATGTCTCATTTAGGTCGAAGTCTTCACGATGTCCAGCAAGAATATGGTTCATCTGTTTCAAACTCTCCTCGGTAAGCATCAACATCTGCTGCAGATTGTATTCTTGGGTATCTGTGAACTTCTTGTCGCTTTGCTTTTTACGATTGAGTGTTCTCGCAAGATTAGAACAAGAATCACCAATACTTTCTATCTCGCTGATTTCACGTAACATCTGACGGATCTTTGCCTTGGTATCATCAGAGAGGTGTGCATCACTCACTTGTTCAAGGTAGCGAGCTATCTCTATCTCCATGTTATCGCTAATACCTTCATATTTCTCGATACGTGCATAGAGCTTGGCAAACTCATCTTCATCAAATCCCTCACGGGTCATACGGTTGAGATCAAGCACCATGCCGTACATTCGCTGTATACGTATGCCGAAGAGGACAATTTCCTGTTGAGCCATATAAACAGAGATTTCCGGTGTCTTCATCAATCCACTGGCAATATAACGCAAGCGAGTATCCTCTTCTTCACCATCGGGTTTAGTAGCAATCACCTTGCATACGAGTTTCTCGATGCTCGGGATAAACCATATAAGGATTCCTGTATTGATAAGGTTGAAGCAGGTATGGAAAGCTGCAAGTACGAAACTCAGTTTAGCGGCATTAGCTGCAAACGCTACTTCTCCCACTACTTCCTTCTGCATGTCCACATCGTAGCCAGCAAAAGAGCATACCAAATTCACAAATGGGCGGAAGAAGATGAGCACCCAAACCACACCGAAGACATTAAAGAACATATGTGCAAAGGCTGCTCGACGCGCCTGGGTACCTGCCGACAGAGCAACGATATTTGAAGTGACGGTTGTACCGATATTCTCTCCCATGACGAGGGCAATACCCTGATAAATGGGAAGTACTCCGCTCGAACAAAGAATCATAGTAATTGCCATTACCGCTGCTGATGACTGGACGCACATAGTCAGCACTCCACCTATAAGCAGGAAGAGCAATGTAGTGAGGAAGCTATGAGGATCGAAGCTTGAGAAGAACTGCAGCAAAACCTCATTCTCTCCGAGATTCATATCCACTCCCGTTTGACGCAAAGTACCCAATCCGAGAATCATGAATGCCACACCAAAGATAAAATCTCCAATGGTACGGCGTTTCTTATTATAAATTAGAATTATCGCGGCAACAAAAGCAGGATAGACCATCGTTGTGATATTGAAGGTGAATCCTGCAGACATAATCCATGCCGTAAGCGTGGTACCGATATTGGCACCCATGATAACGCTGATAGCCTGAGCCAATGTCAGAAGTCCTGCACTGACGAACGACACCGTCATTACCGTGGTGGCTGTAGAACTCTGAACGGCTGCAGTCACACCCATACCGGTCAGCATACCTGTGAAGCGGTTGGTGGTCATTGCACCCAAAACGTGTCGCAGTTGAGGTCCGGCCATTTTCTGCAGGGCATCACTCATGGTTTTCATACCGAACATCAACAGCGCCAGCGAACCAAGTAACTGAAAAACTGTTATCCAGATAGATTGAGTCTCCATAAATAATAAATAATGTATAGTTAGTAGATTTCTCTCTTTCTGCTCCAAAATTACAACAAATTCAACTAACACCCAAAAAAACGGCGATTAAGATTGCATTGCCGCAAAAAAAAACGCAAAAAAACACTATCTTTGCACTCAAATGCACAATCTGTTTTATTTTTTTGTTTTATTATGATATGCTAATTATCACAACCATATTGATTTACTTCGGTGTACTCTACGGCATTTCGCTTCTTACTGGTCGCGGAGGCAACGATGCCTTCTTCCGCGGCAACAGGAAATCGCCCTGGCCTCTAGTATCATTCGGTATGATCGGAGCAAGCATATCAGGAGTAACCTTTGTCAGCGTTCCGGGTATGATATTAGATTCCGACATGACCTATCTGCAGATGTGCATGGGATTCTTTTTCGGTTATCTTATTGTGGCGTTTGTACTTCTGCCTCTCTACTACAAGCATAATGTCACCAGCATCTACGGATATCTCGACACAAGGATAGGGTCTGCAAGCCGCAAGACCGGTGCATGGTTTTTCATCATCAGTAAGTTGATGGGGTCGGCAGCAAAGCTCTATCTTGTCTGTACAATCCTGCATGAAGCACTCCACCTGCCGTTTGCAGTCACAGTAGTGGCCACTCTTCTCCTAATCTGGCTCTACACCCATCGCGGAGGCATACGCACAATTGTATGGACAGACGCACTACAGACGTTGTGCATGCTTGGCGCACTCGTGATGATACTCATACATGTAGGAAGCAGCATGAATCTCGATTTAGGGGGGATGACCGAACTCATACAATTCGATAAGCACAGCCGCATATTCGAATTTTCCGATTGGAGCAGCCGTCAGCATTTCGTAAAGCAGTTTCTCAGCGGCATATTCATTGTGATAGTGATGACAGGACTGGACCAGGACATGATGCAGAAGAATCTCACCTGCAGCACTTTACGCAACGGGCAGAAGAACCTCTGTAGTTATGGCATTCTCTTCCTTCCGGTCAATCTCTTGTTTCTTGCCCTAGGAATTATTCTTACCCATTTCTACTCAGTCCAAGGATTGTCGTTGCCTGAACAAAGCGACAGTATTCTGCCACAAATCGTAACAACGGGACTTTTGGGTGAAGGCACCCTGATTCTTTTCACCATAGGCATCATAGCAGCCGCATTCTCCAGTGCCGATTCAGCATTGACGGCACTGACTACAAGTTATTGTATTGACATATTGGAAGACTCCGACAACGAAAAACGCCGTCGCAGGGTACATCTTTGCATGATGGCACTATTCGTGTTGTTTGTTATGCTCTTTCACCTGCTGAACAACCGCAGTGTGATCGACCTCATCTACACCCTTGTAAGCTACACCTATGGTCCGTTGCTCGGATTGTTTGCCTTTGCCATTTGCACTCACCGCAAACCTGATGCGCAAATTGTACCTTGGGTTGCAATAGCATCGCCGCTAATCTGCTACACCATAGACCTCGCCTCGCAGCATCTGTGGAACTACAACTTCGGCTACGAATTGCTTATCTTCAACGGCTTGCTTACGTATTTCGGGCTTCACATCAAATCCCGAAAAGTCACATACAAAACAGAAGCTCAAAAAAAATAAAAGATTTTTTTGCATATAGTTATAAAAAAAATACTACATTTGTAGGTTAAACAAAAAAATCACAAAAAATATCAGCTATACACATACAAATATAACACTATGGAAATACATGAACTAAAACCTCAGATTGTCTGGCGTAACTTCTATGCTCTCACACAAATTCCCCGTCCGTCGGGCCACACAGAGCAGGTAGCAAACTACCTTGTGGACTTCGCAAAGAAGAATAGTGCTGAGGCACACATCGACGAGGCCGGCAACGTGGTGATGCGCAAAGCTGCCACTCCAGGCTATGAGAACCGTCCCATCGTAGTGCTGCAAGCCCACATGGACATGGTACCACAGAAAGTAAAAGAATCTGATCACAATTTCGAAACTGATCCTATCCTAACATACATCGACGGCGAATGGGTACGTGCCAAGGGCACTACTCTCGGAAGCGACGACGGAATGGGGGTTGCCGCAGCCATGGCTGTGATTGAAGACAAAGACGTTGTGCACGGTCCTCTTGAGGTATTGATTACCAAAGACGAGGAAACCGGCATGTATGGTGCCTTCGGTCTGAAAGCCGGTGAGCTTCAGGGGAAATACCTTCTCAACCTCGACAGTGAGACTGAGGGTGAAATCACAATCGGTTGTGCAGGCGGTATGGACGTAGTATGCACAATGGATTATCAGCCACTCAATATCGATGCTGAGAACATGACAGCAATGCGTATCCAAATGAAGGGATTGCGCGGAGGTCACTCAGGGCTGGAGATCAATGAAGGTCGTGCCAATGCAAACAAACTTATGGCACGCCTGCTTTTCGCCGCCATTGGCACAGAAAGCGCTTGGCTCTGCTCTTGGAAAGGAGGCAACATGCGCAACGCTATTCCCCGTGAAGGCGAAGCAGTTGTTGTTGTACCCAACGGCAAAGTGGCGCAACTCGAAGAGTTTGTTGCCAAGTGCCGTGATTTATTCAACAAGGAATTTGAGGAAATCGAGCATGGCAACATTGAACTCACAGTAGAAGCTTGCGACGTACCCGCCACAGCAGTACCTGCAGAAATTCAGCAGAATCTCATCAACGCAGTTATGGCTGCCCATGACGGAGTACTTCGCTTCATTCCAACTATTCCAGAGATTGTGGAGACTTCTTCCAACCTCGCCATCATCCACATCGGTGACGGACATGCAGAGATTTCCATCCTTGCCCGTAGTGCTGTGGACAGCATGAAGCTCTGGCTTTGCAATTCGCTGCGCGCTTGCTTCTCCATGGCAGGCATGAAGGTTAAGTTCGAAGGCGGCTACAGCGGCTGGCAGCCAAATACCAAGTCTGCCCTTGTTGCAACAATGTCGGAGGTTTACAACAAAATGTACGGCAAAAAGCCACTTGTGCAAGTTTGCCATGCAGGACTTGAATGTGGTATAATCGGAGTCAACTATCCAGACATGGATATGGCTTCATTCGGTCCCACACTCCGTTCTCCTCACACTCCCGACGAGCGTTGTCATATCCCTTCTGTTGAAAAGTTCTACAACTATATCATAGAGCTTCTGAAAACTCTTTAAATCACAATCATCTCATGGCTCTAAACACTAATAAAGAACTGAAACTCTTCTACTCCATCAGTGAAGTAGCAAAGATGTTTAACGTGAGCGAAACCTTGCTGCGTTTTTGGGAGAAGGAATTTCCCAACATTAAACCTCGCAAGGCTGGTCGCGGCATCCGACAGTACTCGAAAGACGATATCGAGGAGGTTCGAAGTGTGTACCATCTTGTTAAGGAACGCGGAATGACTCTCGAGGGAGCACGTACTGCATTGAAGCACGACAAAGGCAGCACGAACAAACAAATCGAAGTCATTGAGCGCTTAAAAAGCATACGTGATGAACTACAATCAATAAATAAAGAACTTAACACCTTAGTTTGATCTCCATGAAATTTCATTTTGCAATAGAATACCACACACAGTGGGGTGAAGACCTTCGCCTTCACATTGGTGACAAAGTTTATGCTCTCACCACATACGACGGATGTCAATGGAGTACCGACCTGGAGTTTACAACAAAAGACTTCTGTACCACATTGAAGTATCAATACGCTCTGTACCGCAATGATAAGTTGGTATGGACAGAATGGGAACTGGCTCCGCACGAAGTCTGCCTGACCACCAAGCGCAACAACCGTACAGTGACTGACGACAACAGTTCTTTTGTGCTTACTGACACATGGCGTCCCATTCCTGATGACCTGCCGCTCTTCTCGGCAGCATTTACCGACGGAGTGGCTTATCACAAACGTGTAAGCACTTCTGAGATTCCTTCTTTCAACAAGACACTTCAGCTTCGCATCACAGAACCGCACCTTTTGCGCAACCAGCATCTTGCCATCTGTGGCAATGCCACACAAATCGGCAACTGGGAGAAACCTGTACGCCTCAATCTCACAGGATTGCAGGAATGGTCTATCAACATTGATGCCAATGAGATATTCCGTCCTCTTGAATACAAATATGTTATAGTTGACGATGCCGACAATATAGAAGTCTGGGAGGAAGGTCCCAACCGCATCATCACCTCGCTGACTCTGCAAAACGGACAGACATGGGTGAAGACCGACAATGCAGCACGTTTCAACCTTCGCGGATGGAAGTGTGCAGGTGTGGTCATCCCTGTATTCTCGCTCCGCACAGAGAAGAGCTACGGAATCGGAGATTTCGGTGACCTCAAGGATATGATTCACTGGGCTGCATCGGTAGGAATGCATGCGTTGCAGATTTTGCCTATCAACGACACCATGATGACCGGTTCCTGGCAGGATTCCTATCCCTACAACTCCATTTCCATCTATGCCTTCCACCCCATCTACTGCGACATCAATGCCCTTCCACAGCTTGAAGACCGTCTGCAGATGGAGAAATTCATGATGAAGCAGCAGAGTCTGAACGCACTCGACAAGGTGGACTATGAGAAAGTGCTCAAACTGAAAATGAAATATCTCAAACTTGCCTATGAGCAGGAAGGGAAGCAAGTGCTGGCTTCAGCAGACTATAAAGCCTATTTCGAGAACAATAAAGACTGGCTGGTGCCCTATGCTGCATTCTGTCATCTTCGCGACACCTTCGGGACTCCTGACTTTTCACAGTGGGGCAAGTATAGCACATTCGACCGCACTGCTGTTAACCGTCTGTGTTCGCCACGAGGAAAGAACCATCACGACATCGCCTTCCATTACTACATACAGTACAAGCTGCACCTTCAGCTCACCGATGTGCATGAGACAGCGAAAAAAGCTGGTATCATCATAAAGGGCGATATTCCAATTGGTATTTCCCGCACAAGTGTGGAAGCATGGGCAGAACCACAATACTTCAACCTCAACTCCCAGGCGGGTGCCCCACCCGATGACTTCTCAGTAAACGGACAGAACTGGGGATTCCCAACCTACAACTGGGATGTGATGCTTGCCGACGGCTGCAGCTGGTGGGTACGTCGTATGCGCAAGATGGCTGAGTATTTCGATGCATACCGCATTGACCATGTGCTCGGTTTCTTCCGCATCTGGGACATTCCACTTCACAGCGTACACGGTCTTTTGGGACAATTCTCACCATCCATGCCAATGAGCCAGAGCGAGATTGAGAGCTATGGATTGCAGTTTGATCGCGAACGCATGACCAAGCCCTACATTACCGACGACGTACTCTTCGGAATCTTCGGCTACAGGGCAGAACTGGTGAAGACTCTCTACCTGCAGCCATGCAACGGAGAAATGGGCAACCCTCAACTGGATTTGTTCAATGTCTTCGGAGGACCGAACTCGTTCTACAGCATGAAGCCAGAGTTCGACACTCAGCGCAAGATAGAGGCAGCCTTTGCATCAAAGACAGAAAAGGAAGACCTTGATCTTCGCGACGGTCTGTACGCATTGGTCAGCAACGTCCTCTTCGTTGTCGACCGTCACAACCAGCAGATGTATCACCCACGCATCTCTGCTCAGTTCGACTATTCTTACAAGTACCTGAGCGACCAGCAAAAGCAGGCATTCAACAATCTTTACAACGATTATTTCTATCGCCGTCACAACCAGTTCTGGTACAACGAAGCGATGAAGAAACTGCCTCGTCTTACTCAATCCACACGCATGCTTGTCTGTGCTGAAGACCTCGGCATGGTACCCGACTGCGTAGCATGGGTTATGGAGCAGTTGCGCATCCTCAGCCTTGAGATTCAGACCATGCCTAAGGCTGTTGGAATGCCGTTTGGCGACTTGTCGAAGAACCCATACCGTTCAGTTGCCACAATCTCCACCCATGACATGCCTACCATGCGTGGATGGTGGGACGAAGACGAAGAACGTGCACAGCAGTTCTACAACCATGCTCTTCAGATTGACGGCATCGCCCCTCATCCACTTCCAGGATGGCTTGCAGAAGAGATAGTCAATCGTCACCTATACAGTCCATCCATGCTCTGCCTACTGTCGATTCAAGACTGGTTGGCTATCGATGAGTCCCTGCGCAACAAGGATGCGGCAAGCGAACGTATCAACATCCCCGCCAATCCACGTCACTACTGGCGTTGGCGTATGCATCTGACTATTGAGAAGCTACAGGGATGCGACAATTTCAATGATCACGTACGTACAATGATTCAGCGTAGTGGAAGATAAGAAACGAAGTCCATATAACCAAAAGAAGTTCCTGCTTGTATTTGCCATAATAGTGGCAATACTTGCAGGACTTAATGCATTGTGCAATTTTGATGTCGCACCCTACCCTGTTGAGATTCAGAATGCAAAAAAACCAGCCAAATTCATTCTTCACCGGCCCGCTCCTGCTGATACGCTCAAGGTTGCGGTTCAGGCTAAAGAACCAGAGCCTATAACAATGTCCGACACCATGCCAGAACCTTTAACGCAAGACACTGCCTCAGCCAATACCATGGACAATAAAGAAGTAGTGGAAAGGCCTCTGGTTAAAAGGACAGGCAGCAAGATGTGGAGTTACAAGGATTGTTTTAACGACGTACAAGATACTCAGATTGTTGTAGCCGAGGCAAACGGCATCCGCCCTGTTACCTACCGCGAGGAACTTCAAACACTCGTAGAGAATAGCGAATTGGTTGACATCCGTTTCTCCCCGTTTTATGTGATAGACGAATTAACGAGTTCTGTGCCGCTTCTTGTGCCTAAGGCTCAAGATTTGCTCAACACCATTGCCATCAACTTCATTGATTCGCTCCATTCCAAGGGCATGAAACCATATCTCCCTATCATCACGTCAGTGCTTCGCACCACAAATGATGTCCGCAAGTTGCAGCATGGAAACAAGAATGCAACAGAGAATTCATGTCACTGCTACGGCACCACAATTGACATCACCTACCGCCGCTTCATGCCACTAACGGGGTCGTTCGATGCAAAGGCTGCAACCACCCTTCACAACGAAGATCTGAAATTTGTACTTGCTGAAGTTCTCTACGACCTGCGGCTTGCCGGTCGCTGCTATGTAAAATACGAATACAAACAAGCTTGCTTCCACCTAACGGTCAGGTAAAAGCAAATCTTCAAATTCACTTGAAGAACCGTTGAAGACATCAACATCAACATAACCGTTGATGCCGTCCACTTCGCCCACATCAGTATGCTGCCAGAAGGACCATTCGCCTTCATATTCGAGCTCCTTCACATAATAGTGGGCTATCCAGAATGGATATTTCTCAAACTCCTTACCGTCGAGGTATTTCTGTTTGTAAGCATAGGAAGCATAGATAATTGGAATCACACCATAGTGCTTCTCCACCATCCTAAGCCATGTAAGCACTTCGCTGCGCAGTTTCTGAGGACCGTAACTGCGTTCTACATCCACTTCCACATCAAGCACTGGAGGCAGATCGCCTTCCTCCAGCCAAACCATTCGGCAGAAATACTCAGCCTGCCGTTTTGCCGAGCTTTTAGTTGAGAAGAAATGGTATGCACCACGCGCTATTCCGTGACGTTTAGCCTGGGCGAAATTGCTGTTGAAGAAATCATCGAATTTGTCTGCGCCCTCAGTAGCTTTGATAAACACAAAACCCACTCTTCTTCCTCCCAATGTGGCAGCACCCACCTTGTCCCAGTCTATTTCCTGTTGATAATGAGAGATGTCAAGACCTCTCACTTCGCCTGGAGGGAAATTTCCGTTCTCTGCAATAGCCTTGAGCCGGAACGAATATGGGCTTATAAATGAGCGGTAAAGGAAGAAAGCAAATCCAATTAGGACAACAAACAAAAGCACCAACGACACCCTCTTCAAAGAGCGGTGCTGTTGGTGCCTTCGATAGTTTCTCATATAAAAATGTTTAAGCTCTTTATGCCTGTTCCAGTTTCAGAGTGCAAGTTGGCTGATCGCAAACTTCAGTAGGACCGAAGTACTGGATTGGACCTGGGTAAACATAGAGAGTCTTCTCAGCCCATTCATCACGGCGTGCAGCGAAGTACTTGAATGGTGCACCGTCGAGTTCAACGAGAGCCTTGCGGATAACAGGCTTGTTCTTACCGTTACGACGCTCCATGTTCATCATCATTGTAATAGGCACACCACCTGCAATCCATTCAGCAGCTGGAGCAGTAGTATTCTTGATGATTGACATATAGCCAGTCTTTCCGTTTGCAATCAGGCGAGAAGCGTTGAAACCGAGGGAGTAGCAGTAGTCAGCGTCGTAGTTGCTTGGAGCAGCGCAACGGCCTTCATAGCCGAAGAAGTGGTGCTGGGCAGCGAACTTACCAACATACTTGCCTTCCTTCTTCCATTTGTCAAGCTTAGCGGCAACCATTGCAGAGAGCAGTTTCTCTGTCTCGATGAGCGATACCTGAACGTTTCCGTGTGGGTCGCGATCGAGAGCCAGCTGACGAGCCACGCTTGTTGGCAGAGAGTTGAACACAGCTAGATTCTCGGCTGAGATATGCTGCTTAACAAAGTCAATCTGTTCGCTGCGACCGATGTTCTGAGCTTCTGGAGAAGCGAGCACGTCGTTCAGTTCAGCAATGAGCTTCTTGATTGCAGGAATGAACTCGATAAGACCTTCAGGGATAAGTACTGTACCATAGTTGTTACCCTGTTCAGCACGCTTGGCCACAGCCTTGGCGATGTAAGTAACAACGTCATCGAGCGACATAGCCTTAGCCTCTACTTCCTCGCTCACGAGGCAGATGTTTGGCTGGCATTGCAGAGCACATTCGAGAGCAATGTGGCTTGCAGAGCGACCCATCAGCTTGATGAAGTGCCAGTACTTGCGAGCAGAGTTGCAGTCGCGCTGGATGTTACCGATGAGTTCTGAGTAAGTCTTGCAGGCAGTATCGAAACCAAATGAAGTCTCAATCTGCTGATTCTTCAAGTCACCGTCGATAGTCTTAGGACAACCGATAACCTGAACGCCATACTTCTTAGCAGCATAGTACTCTGCGAGGACGCAAGCGTTGGTGTTGGAATCGTCACCACCGATAATAACGAGAGCCTTGATGTTCAGCTCACGGAGAATATCGATACCCTTCTCAAACTGGTCAACTTCTTCCAGTTTAGTACGGCCTGAACCGATGATGTCGAAACCGCCGGTGTTGCGATACTCATCGATGATGTCGCTTGTCAGTTCCATGTACTTGTGATCAACCAAACCGCCAGGACCGAGGATGAATCCGTAGAGCTTGCTGTCAGCATTGAGTGACTTGATACCGTCGAACAAACCGCTGATCACGTTGTGACCGCCAGGAGCCTGACCGCCGGAAAGGATAACGCCCACGTTGAATGGAGGAAGTTCCTGCTTCTCACCTTCAACGAACTCGATAACTGGCATGCCATAGGTATTAGGGAACAGAGCCTTAATTTCTTCCTGGTTGCCAACCGACTGAGTTGGAGCACCTTCCTTAGCCTTTACTGGTCCGAGGAGAGCTTTAGGCAATTTTGGCTGATAAGCAGCACGAGCAATCTGCAAATAACTTTTTTCCATGTTGTTAGTTTTTTAATTATTATATTATTTGAGTTTTAGATTTTTCTGACCGCAAAGTTACAGATTTTTTTGAAAGTAATTATTATAATCGCATGATAATTACATAGAAAAATCAGAATTCGCGGTTCATCAGCAGGTTGAAGGCATTAAGCAGCTCCTGAGAGAGGCGGTATGCATTCACCTCGTCTGTCAGGCACTCTCCCTTCACATCCTCTTTAACCAGCTCGTTATATCCCCAGTAGTATCGGGTTTCATCCTTGTCCGACTTCTCGAAATAGAAAATTAGGATTCCGTCCTCATCGAATAGAAATTCCTGATAGAACTCAGTCGCTCCGACATTATATTTGCGAACTATGAAATTGACAGCATATATCTGCCTGTTCAAATCCTCATCGTAGTCACCCAGATAGAAATAGGTGGTAACATCGTTCACAGGTCCTGCTCCAGCAGCCATATAGTTGCTCGTCACTACAGTTTGGTTTGGTGGCAGTTCTGCTTCTTTCCTTAGCTTCTGCATCTCCTTCACCTCAGCATAGCGCTTACGGATGGCTTCTATTATCTCCTTTGAGGAAGTATTCCCCAATCGTTCCGGTGCATACTTAGGACCAATTTTCCGTTCTTTAAGCTGAGCATCGTCACGAAAGACCTTGGTTGCCTTGTCTGCAATGAAGTTTTCGCTGTCCACATTACCAATCTCCTGATCTTCAGCGTGGTGTATCTCGCAGTTTTCGAACCTTGTAGCCGACTCCAGCATGAACAGTTCTCCCTGATTCTGGGCGAATCGGCAGTTACGGAACAAAGCATCCTCACTATCGGAAAGTGTAACAAGGTTGAACTCACGGCATCGGAAGAAGTCGCAGTCGATGAACTTACACTCGCTGCTGTTGCTGATCTGCATTATGCCGTAGGAGCAGTCACGGATGATGGACTTCTCCATCGTCACATTTCTACACGACGCTGTCTCCAGTCCATAAGTGCCGCAGCCGTAGAGGTCACAGTTGGCAATGCTCAGGTTCTCGCATCCCGAGGCGAGAATCACACCACCCTCGCAGTACCCTTCTTCGGTATGTCCGATAGTAAGGCGCTCCAACCTTATGTTCTTGCATCCGTAGAAACTGAAGATATATGCATAACGCGGTTCAACCACAATCTTGCAGTCCTTTCCACCACGAATAGTGAGGTTACGGATTCCAATCAGGTCAAGCATACGTCCATCAAAGCACTTGCAGCTGACCTTCAGTTCCTCAGTACCATTACGTTCGGGATAGTAATTGGGCAACCAGCCAAATCCGTCGCGGTCGAAGAAATCCTCATTGTTGAGAATGGGAGTAAGATTGAGTACGCATCCGTCCTGTATAACAATGATGCGATTGCTGCCGATAGCCTCAATGAGTTCACGAGCGCTGTTCACCTTAATTTCTTTCTGCGCTGCCACATTCATTGCCACGAGCAGCATAATAACTGTAAGAATTTTTTTCATAGTGATTCTTTTAATCTTTAATTAGGTGTTTAGTTTGTGTTTAGAAAATTCTCCTGCGAAGTTACAAACAATTTTTTTAATTATGAATTTTGATTTATATATTTTAAAATATGTGGAGAAATGTTTAATTTTGCATATTGTAGGCAAAGGATTAAAAAAGTATAAAACTAAAACTGTAGTATTAAACTTAAGAAAGAATCTGGCGTCAATCACTACGTACAATAAATTTTCACACAGATAATGATTAAAAAAATGTCAGGAGTTGTCGCTATTCTGTTCACGGCAACTTCGTTCAATCTTTCAGCACAAGAACAGAATTCCACTACAATCAGTAATCCATGGACTTTGGAGCAGTGCATCAACTATGCTATGGAACACAATATCCAGCTTCAGCAACGCAAACTTACTAAGGAGCAAAGCACTCAAGACGTGGCTCAGAACAAGGCCGGTCTCCTCCCCAGCCTCTCTTTCTCGTCGAACCACAATGTGGCTTGGCGTCCTTGGAGCGAATCGTTCACAAACCTTTCGGGAGGAACTATGACTCAGACAAGTTCTGAGGTGAACTACAACGGCAGCTATGGCCTCAACGCCAACTGGACGGTATGGAACGGTGGACGTAACTACAAGAACGTAAAGCGCAGCGAAGTGGCTGAGGAGATGTCGGAATACGATATCGAAGAGACAGCCAACAGCATTCAGGAACAGATTCTGCAATACTATGTTCAGATTCTCTATCAGGCAGAGGCCGTGAATGTATGCAAGGAGGTGCTTGCAGCTTCGAAGATGCAGCGCGACCGCGGTCAGGTAATGGTTGACGTGGGTAGTCTTGCCCGTGTAGATCTTGCTCAACTGGAGTCTCAAGTTAGTCAGGACGAATATACTTTGGTCAACAACGAGACCCAGCTCGCCAACTATAAGCTTAAGTTGAAGCAATTGTTGGAATTAGTTAATACAGAGGATTTTGACATTGTGATTCCCACAATAGACGACAGTCGTATTATGGCCACTCTCCCCTCCAAATCAGAAGTTTGGTCAGCAGCCTACGCCTCTCGTCCTGAGATCCGCAACAATCAGCTCAGCATCCAGTCGGCAGACCTCGACATAGACATTGCCCGCCGTGGTTATCTGCCAAGCATAAGCCTCAGCGCAGGTATAGGAACAAGCAGTTCGAGCGGTCAGAGCACATCGTTTCCTGAGCAGTGGAAAACAAACCTCAGCAACTCCATCGGTCTGACCTTGTCGATTCCAATCTTCGACAATCGTCAGAACAAAACCAACGTAGCTAAAGCTCGTCTGTCGAAGATGAGCAGCGAACTGACTCTGCTAAACACGGAGAAGGAGCTTTACAGTCAGATTGAGACTTACTGGCTCAATGCTCGCAACGCTCAGCAGCAGTATCAGTACGCTAAGAAGAATACAGACGCTATGCAGGCAAGCTACGACCTCGTAAGTGAGCAGTTCAAGGTTGGTCTTAAGAACATCGTAGAGCTGACCACCGGCAAGAATAACCTGCTTCAGGCTCAGCAACAACTTCTTCAAAGCAAATATACAGCTTTGCTCAACATTTCCATGCTCCGCTTCTATGCCGGAGAGAGGATACAGTTATAAAAGAACTTAAAAACTAAAAAACTCATATGAACAGAACCATTAAACTAGGAAGTATCGCGATGTTAGCAGTAGTGTTGGCTGCATCGTGTTCCGAAGAAAAGAAAGTGAGCTATGCCACAGCCGAGGCAAGCTATCAGGACGTAAACACAAGTATCACAGCCACGGGTACTATTGAACCTGTGACAAAGGTGGAAGTAGGTACTCAGGTATCAGGTATCATCGACAAAATCTATGTTGACTACAACAGCGTGGTACACAAGGGTGATATCATTGCCGAACTTGACAAGACGAACCTGACGTCAGAACTCACTTCGGCAGAGAGCAACCTGTCAAACGCCATGAGCAACCTCACTTATCAGGAATCAAACTATAAGCGCTATAAGACTCTCTACGAGAAAGGTCTTGTGAGTGCCAACGACTTTGAAAACGCTCGACTCACATGGGAGCAGGCAAAGCAGCAGGTAGTAGTGCAGCGTCAGAACGTGCAGAAAGCCAAGACTAATCTTGGTTACGCCACCATCACCGCACCAATCGACGGCGTGGTGCTGAGCAAGGAAGTTGAGGAAGGACAGACTGTGGCTTCAGCTATGACCACCCCTACCCTTTTCATCATCGCCCAGGACCTCACCGACATGAGAGTGATTGCAGACATCGACGAAGCTGACATAGGCGGAGTGAAAGAAGGACAGCGTGTGACATTCACCGTTGATGCATTCCCCGAAGACGTGTTCAGCGGTACAGTTACCCAGGTTCGCCAGGAAGCAACTACAGAAAGCAATGTGGTGACCTACGAAGTGGTTATCTCTGCTCCAAACGAAGATCTCAAGCTCAAGCCCGGACTTACAGCCAACGTCACCATCTTCACTTCTGAGAAGACCAATGTGCTCACTATTCCTACAAAGGCTCTGCGCTTCTCACCCAACGAGGCTCTGCTTGCCGAGGACGAGACCATCGAAGATGTGAAATCTCCAGTAAAGGTATGGACCCAGCAGGGTAAGACCTTCAAGGCCATCGCCGTGCAGACAGGCACAACCAACGGTACTCTCACCGAAATCACAAGCGGACTGAAGGCAGGCGACAAGGTGATTACAGAATTCATCATGGGTGCTTCGGAGGAAGAAGCCAACACCCAGCCAAGCAATCCATTCATGCCTGGTCCACGAAACAGAAACAACCAGAAAAAAGAATCAAAATAATATAAGATAATATGACACAGAAAGTAGTCATAGAACTTCAGAATGTGAAGCGCGACTTCAAGGTGGGCGACGAAGTGGTTCACGCCCTTCGTGGTGTGAGCTTCAAAATCTTCGAAGGAGAATTCGTCACCATCATGGGTACGTCAGGATCAGGAAAATCCACCCTGCTCAACCAGCTCGGATGCCTCGACACTCCGACTTCGGGCGAGTACTTCCTCGACGGTACTCCTGTGAGGAAGATGTCGAAGTCACAGCGTGCAAAACTGCGTAACCGCAAGATCGGATTCGTCTTCCAGAACTACAACCTTCTGGCTAAGACCACAGCAGTGGAGAATGTAGAACTGCCGCTGATGTACAATCCCAAGTTCAATGCCAGTCAGCGTCGCAATGCAGCCATCAAAGCCTTGAAGGCTGTTGGTTTGGGTGACAGGCTTGAACATAAGTCAAACCAGATGTCGGGAGGACAGATGCAGCGTGTGGCAATCGCTCGTGCGCTGGTCAACAATCCTGCCGTGATTCTTGCCGACGAAGCTACTGGTAACCTCGACACCCGCACCTCCTTTGAGATGCTAGTACTTTTCCAGCAGCTCCATGCTCAGGGACGTACCATCATCTTCGTGACTCACAACCCTGAGATAGCACAATACTCCTCACGCAACATTATGCTGCGCGATGGAAAAATCCGCGAGGATACCATTAACAACAACATCCTCTCGGCAGCGGAAGCCCTTGCAGCCCTGCCTGTAAATAATGATGATTAAGACATGAATTTCATAAATCTATTCAAAGTGGCTTTCAGAGCCATTCTCAACAATAAGTTCCGATCATTCCTTTCAATGCTCGGTATCATCATTGGTGTAGCAGCCGTTATCATCATGATGGCAATCGGTCAGGGAAGTAAGGAAAGTGTGCGTCAGAACATCTCGCAGATGGGTACGAACGTCATCATGATTCGTCCAGGTGCCGACATGCGAGGAGGTGTACGCCAAGACCCTTCGGCCATGCAGACTCTTAAGCAAGCCGACTACGAATCCATTCTCCAAGAGAAGAAATTCGTGACCTACGTTTCACCAGAAGTGTCTTCCTCGGGTCAGGCTATCTACGGTGCTAATAACACCAACGCCAGCATCTATGGTGAGAGCCTTGACTACTTCGACATAAAGCAATGGGTGATCCAGAGTGGTGATGCATTCACAGAGGAAGACATCAAGAAAAGCGCTAAAGTGTGCGTTGTGGGAAAAACCATCGTCGACGAGCTTTTCCCCGACGGCAGCGACCCTGTAGGCAAGACCATCCGTTTCAAGTCCATTCCCTTCCGCATAGTCGGTGTGCTCAAGTCGAAGGGCTACAACAGCTGGGGCATGGACCAGGACAACGTTATCATCGCTCCCTACACTACGGTGATGAAGCGCATCATGGCTCAGACCTTCTTCTCATCGATCAACTGCTCAGCTATTACTGAGGAAATGACCGATCAGGCCATTGAGGAACTCACCACCATTTTGCGCAACAACCACAAGCTAAGGGGGGAGGCCGAGGATGACTTCACCATCCGTTCGCAGCAGGAGATGATGGAAACCATGTCGAGCACTATGGATACCATTACCATTATCCTTGTAGTGGCAGCCGCTTTCTCACTGCTTGTTGCAGGAATTGGCATCATGAACATCATGCTTGTGTCGGTGACTGAGCGTACGAAGGAAATCGGTCTGCGAATGTCTGTAGGCGCACGAGGCATAGACATCAGTTCGCAGTTCCTCATAGAATCCATCCTCATCAGCATCACTGGCGGTGTTCTCGGAGTCCTTGTCGGATGGGGCGGCACTTATATCTGCGGAGCCTTCGGACTGCCCACATCCATTCCCATGTGGTCAATCTTCCTCTCCTTCGCCGTATGTACCATCATCGGCATTGGTTTCGGCTACTTCCCTGCGCAGAAAGCAGCCAACATGGACCCTATCGAAGCGATAAGGTATGAATAAATTACAAATTATTAATTAAGGTAGGTTCTAAAAATTC
>DEFM01000008.1:0-39518 GCA_002350855.1 Prevotellaceae bacterium UBA2852 | reverse complement strand
TAATTTATAGAACCTACCTTAAAAATTATAAGAATTATCAGCCATCCGGATGATTATTCGTGATGATATGGTTCGCCTTTGATGATAGTGAAGACACGGTAGATTTGTTCTACAAAGAAGAGGCGAACCATCTGATGAGAAAAAGTCATACGCGAGAGCGACATCTGTTCGTTGGCTCTCGCGTATATTTCTTTATCAAAACCGTAAGGTCCGCCAACAACGAACACAACTCGTTTGGAGCCTGTCTGCTGAATTTTGCGCATCCACTGGGCAAACTCCATGCTGCGACGTTCAGCACCACGTTCGTCGAGCAGAACAACATGATCACTCGGTTGAAGCTGCTTAAGTATTAACGCAGCCTCAGCCTTTCGCTGCTGGTCTTCTGTCAGCGATTTGGTATTCTTCAGTTCAGGAATTACTATAAGTTCGAAAGGATTATAATGTTTCACCCTTTCCACATAATCGTCAATCAGAACTGAAATATGTTTATCCGTGGTTTTTCCAACCACAAGTAATGATATCTTCATTATCTAGTTACATTCTTGACGCCTTTAACTCCTTTGATTTTCTTGATTAGGAGGTTGAGTTTGTTCTTGTCGTCAATCTGGATGACGAGGGTGCCGGCAAAGAGACCGTCCTCGCTCGACTTGATGTCTATGCTGCGAAGCATGACGTTCTGCTCCTTGGCGATGATACTGGTGATATTGGACACAATACCGATGTCGTCGTGACCCACAACTCGAAGGGTGATGGGATAGAGGCTATTGCCCTTGCCTGCCCACTCAGCCGGGATGATGCGATGGGCAAGATGCTCCTTGAGTCGCAGGGCGTTGGGACAGTCGCAGCGGTGAATCTTGATGCCGCGTCCAGCGGTAACGAATCCAAAAACCTTGTCGCCATAGATAGGATTGCAGCAACGGGCAAGCGAATACTCCACACCCTTTACATTCTTGTCGATGATGAGCACATCCTTGTTCGTCCCCTCATCCTGAATCACCTGACCCTGTACAAACTCCTCTGCACTATGGACAGTGGCACTATCCTGCCCCTCACTATTCTCACGGCGCTGAGCTTCCAAGTACTGGTCAATAAACTTGCCCATGTCAAGGGTCTCGTTGCTGATATCGCGGTAGAACTCAAACACGTGCTTATAGCCGAGACGCTTGACCAGCTTCATCATCACAGCCTCGTCGTATTCTATCTTGCGGTTCTTGAACTTGCGCTCGAGAGTCTCCTTTGCAAAGGTGGTAGTCTGCATAGCCTGCTCATTGAGCTGCTGACGAATCTTGCTGCGAGCTTTCGACGTGATGGCATAGCCCAGCCAGTCCTGCTTAGGAGTCTGGTTGCTGTTAGTGAGAATCTCCACCTGATCGCCGCTCTGCAGCTTTGTACGCATAGGCACATTCTTGCCGTTGACACGTCCGCCAGAGCAATGGCTTCCCACATTAGTATGGATGCGATAGGCAAAGTCGAGCACGGTAGCCCCTTTAGGCAGTTTGAAGAGGTCGCCCTTGGGAGTGAACACAAACACTTCGTCGCTATAGAGATCCACCTTGAACTGGTCTTCCAGTTCCTCATCGCTGCCCTGATTCTCAAGTGCCGCACGGATGTCGGTCAGCCAGTCCTCGAGTTTTGTGCCGCTGTCCTTCACACCCTTATAGCGCCAGTGTGCGGCGAGACCACGCTCAGCCACCTCATCCATGCGCTCGGTGCGAATCTGGATTTCCACCCATTTCCCTTCCGGTCCCATCACGGTGATGTGGAGGCTTTCGTAGCCATTGGTCTTAGGCACAGAAAGCCAGTCGCGCAGACGTTTGGGATTGGGTTTGTACATATCCGTGACGATGGAGAATACCTGCCAGCAGTCCTGCTTCTCCTTATCCAGTTCTGAATCCAGGATTATGCGGATGGCAAACAGGTCATATATGCCCTCGAAGTTGCACTTCTGCTTCTTCATCTTCTGCCAGATAGAGTGAATGCTCTTGGTACGTCCCTTCATGTGGAACTTAAGACCGGTGGCTGTGAGTTTCTCTTCAATAGGCTGAAGGAACTTGGCAATATAGGCATCGCGAGAACGCTTCGTCTCGTTCAGCTTCTCCTTTATCATATAGTAAACCTCCGTCTCAAGATATTTCAGCGAGAGGTCTTCCAGTTCCGATTTTATCAGGTAAAGACCAAGTTTATGGGCGAGAGGAGCATAGAGACGGCTCGCCTCAGTAGCCACTCGCCGGCGCATATCGTCGTCGCCCTTGTCCTTGATCTGACGCATGAGGTTCACTCGGTCGGCAATGATTATGAAGATTACTCGCATATCCTCCGCAAACGACAGCAGGAGGTCGCGGAAGTTCTCTGTCTCTATAGACGGATTCTTAGCGTAGAGTTCATTGATTTTGATAAGACCTCGCAGGATCTTAGCCACATCGCTGCCGAAATCCTGCTCGCACTGTGCCAGAGAATACACCCCTGCCCTCACGCATCGCTGCAGCATTATGCCCACGATGCTGGCACGGCTAAGACCGATTTCCTCTGCACAAATCACAGCCGTCTGAAGGTCGAAGAGAATAGGATTGAGACCGAACGCGTCACGCTCAATCGCACCACCCTCAACAGCTTCGTGCACAATCTTCCTGATGAGCATGAAATCGTTTCCGCTCATCGTATCTACCACCAATTGGCTTAATCTTTCCTGAGTCTGAATAATCTGCAGGCATTCGTCTTCTGTTATCATATAAAAAAGCCCCTCTCTTAAAAATTAAGAATCGCGAAAAAAATTTCACTCTTCACTTTTAATTTCGCCGCAAAGGTACGTTTTTTTCAAAGAAAAACAAATTTTTGCAAAGTCGAGTTTGCAATTTCAAGAAAAATCACTAATTTTGCAAAAAAATTGGAGAAAGAAATTATTTATGGATTCGTTTTTCCGTACACATCAGTATTTAACCGAGCACCTCAATGCTCCTGTCCGTCGTTCACTTATGGACGAAATCAACTGGAACGACAGGATGATTGGAATCAAAGGCGGACGAGGTGTGGGAAAAACCACATTCCTTCTCCAATACGCAAAAGAGAAATTCGCACCCAGCGACCATTCATGCCTCTACATCAACACCAATAACTTCTACGTTCAGAATGTAGGCATCGCAGCTTTTGCTGATGAATTCTACCACAACGGAGGCAAAGTGTTGCTCATCGACCAGGTGTTCAAACAACCCGACTGGAGCAGCCAGCTACGCGAATGTTACAACCGTTTTCCAGGCCTGAAGATAGTGTTTGCCGGTTCGTCGGTAATGCGTCTCAAGGAAGAGAACCCTGAACTCAACGGCATTGTCAAGTCGTACAACCTGCGAGGTTTTTCCTTCCGCGAATTCCTTGAAATCCAAACAGGTAAGAGACTGCCGCATTTCACTTTAGACAACATCATAGAGCACCATCGGGAGATAGCAAGCGAAATCATGAAAGTACTGCATCCTCGCAACTATTTCCAGGACTATCTGCACCACGGCTACTACCCGTTCTTCCTCAAGCAGCAGAACTACAGCGAGAATCTGCTCAAGACGATGAACATGATGATAGAGGTAGATATCCTCCTTGTCAAGCAGATAGAGCTGAAATATCTCTCACGTATCAAGAAGCTCTTCTACATGCTCACCATGAACGGCAACAGCATTCCCAACATCAGCCAACTGGCAAGCGAACTGGGCATGAGCCGCGCCACGGTGATGAACTACATCAAGTATCTGGAAGAGGCACGTCTGGTCAACATGATTTACGCCAAGGGAGAAGAGTTTCCCAAAAAGCCAGCTCGCGTACTGCTTCACAACTCAAACATGATGTACAGCTTCTACCCCAAGCTCTTCGACAGTCACGATGTACAGGAGACATTCTTCTGCAACGCCCTTTGGAAAGACCACAAGGTAAACAAAATATCAAATAAGGATGCATATCTGATTGATTCGCAACATGTGTTCCGCATAGGAGAACATTCCGACAAATTCAAGAGCAAGTCCGAATACCTCTACGCACTCAACCAGTGCGACGTAGGCGAAGGCAACCAGATACCACTCTGGCTCTTCGGATTTTTGTATTAAAGACCCTCCCCTGCCCATCCCGTAATGGAGGGGAACCATCCGGATGGAAACTGTGTTCTGCGGTTCATCCACAGAAAAAAAGTCAAGAACTCAAGAACTAACAAACTCATATAATTATACTATTTCTAAAAAGTATGGCTAAAGAAAAGAAATTTATCACTTGTGATGGTAATACCGCTGCGGCTCATGTAGCATACATGTTCTCAGAAGTGGCTGCCATCTACCCCATCACCCCATCGTCTCCTATGGCTGAGCACGTGGATGAATGGGCAGTTGCAGGTCGCAAGAATCTCTTCGGCGACACAGTTCTCGTACAGGAAATGCAGTCAGAAGCCGGTGCAGCAGGTGCTGTTCACGGTTCTCTCCAGGCTGGTGCCCTGACTACTACTTTCACCGCATCACAGGGTCTCCTGCTGATGATTCCAAACATGTACAAGATTGCCGGTGAGCTGCTCCCATCAGTATTCCATGTTTCTGCGCGTACCGTTGCCAGCCACTCACTCTGTATCTTCGGTGACCACGGCGACGTGATGGCTTGCCGCCAGACAGGTTTCGCAATGCTTTGCGAAGGCTCTGTACAGGAAGTAATGGACCTCTCCGCTGTTGCACACCTTGCAGCACTTGAGACACGCGTTCCGTTCATCAACTTCTTCGACGGTTTCCGCACATCTCACGAGTATCACAAGATCGAGGAGATGGACATGGAAGACATTCGTCCACTCGTTCCAATGGACAAGGTTGCTGAGTTCCGCGCTCGCTGTCTCTCTCCAGAACACCCAGAAGCAAAGGGTATGGCTGAGAACCCAGAGACATTCTTCGCACACCGTGAGTCTTGCAACCCATTCTATGAGGAAGTACCTGCAGTAGTAGAGAAGTACATGGCTGAAATCTCCAAGATCACAGGTCGTGAGTACAAGCCATTCACCTACTACGGAGCCAAGGACGCTACCGATGTCATCATCCTGATGGGTTCTGCCACTGAGGCAGCCCGTGAGGCTATCGACTACGCTAACGCCAACGGCAAGAAGTACGGTATGGTCAGCGTTCACCTCTATCGTCCATTCTCAGTAGAGCGTCTGCTTGCAGCAGTTCCATCTACAGTTAAGCGCATCGCTGTGCTTGACCGCACTAAGGAGCCAGGAGCAAACGGCGAACCACTCTACCTCGACGTTAAGGACGCATTCTACGGACAGAAGAACGCTCCTCTCATCGTAGGCGGTCGCTACGGTCTCGGTTCAGCCGACGTAACTCCGACTATGATTCTTACAGTTTACAAGAACCTTGAACTTCCAGAGCCAAAGAACCACTTCACAGTAGGTATCGTTGACGACGTTACCTTCCGTTCACTTCCTCTCGAAGAGGAAATGGCACTCGGTGGTGAGGGCATCTTCGAAGCTAAGTTCTTCGGTCTTGGTGCCGACGGAACCGTAGGTGCAAACAAGAACTCAGTCAAGATCATCGGTGACAACACCAACAAGTACTGCCAGGCATACTTCTCCTACGACTCTAAGAAGTCTGGAGGTTTCACCTGCTCACACCTCCGTTTCGGTGACACACCAATCCGTTCTACATATCAGATCAAGACTCCTAATTTCGTAGCTTGCCACGTACAGGCATACCTCCGCATGTACGACGTGCTGCGCGGTCTTCGTCAGAACGGCCAGTTCCTCCTCAACACCATCTTCGAAGGCGAGGAACTCGTTAACTTCCTCCCGAACAACGTGAAGAAGTATTTCGCAGAGAAGAACATCACAGTTTACTATATCAACGCAACCAAGATTGCACAGGAGATTGGTCTCGGCAACCGTACCAACACCATCCTCCAGTCAGCATTCTTCCGCATCACAGAGGTAATCCCTGTTGAACTCGCTGTTGAGCAGATGAAGAAAGCCATCGTGAAGTCTTACGGCAAGAAGGGTGAAGACGTTGTCAACATGAACTACGCAGCCGTTGACCGCGGCGGTGAGTATCAGAAACTCGACGTTGACCCGGCATGGGCTAAGCTTCCGGCAGACCCAGAAGAGAAGAACGACGATCCAGACTTCATCAACAACCTCGTTCGTCCAATCAATGCACAGAACGGTGACCTCCTCCCAGTTTCAGCATACAAGGGCTACGAAGACGGTATGTGGGAACAAGGCACAGCAGCCTACGAGAAGCGCGGTGTGTCAGCATTCGTTCCAACATGGGATTCAGAGAACTGTATCCAGTGTAACAAGTGTGCATTCGTTTGTCCTCACGCAGCAATCCGTCCGTTCGTCATGGACGAAAAGGAATCAGCAGGACTCGACGCAGCACAGCTCGACATGGTGGCTCCAGCACAGCTCAAGGGCATGAAGTTCCGCATGCAGGTAAGCGTCATGGACTGTCTCGGTTGCGGCAACTGTGTGGACGTATGTCCAGGCAAGAAAGGCAACAAGGCACTCAAGATGGTACCTCTGCAGGACGAGCTCGACGAGGCAAAGAACTGGGAATACTGCGTAAAGAACGTAGCCAGCAAGCAAGACCTCATCGACTACAAGGCAAACCCACGCGTTAGCCAGTTCGCTACCCCACTCTTCGAGTTCTCAGGCGCATGCTCAGGTTGCGGTGAAACTCCATACGTGAAGCTCATCTCTCAGCTCTTCGGCGACCGTCAGATGGTAGCCAACGCTACAGGATGTTCTTCAATCTACTCAGGCTCAATCCCATCAACTCCTTACACCAAGAACGCCAAGGGTCAGGGACCAGCATGGTCTAACTCACTCTTCGAGGACTTCTGCGAATACGGTCTCGGTATGGCAATCGCCAACAAGAAGATGCGTGCACGCATCGTTGCCCTCCTCAACGAAATGATTGAGAGCGACAAGACATCTGAAGGCTACAAGGAAGCAGCAAAGGAATGGATTGCAGCAAAGGACGATGCCGACGCATCAAAGGCAGCAGCAGCCAAACTCGTTCCATTCATCAACGAAGGACGTCAGTCAGGTTGCCCAGTATGCAAGCAGCTCAGCGAACTCTCCCACTACCTCGTTAAGCGCAGCCAGTGGATCATCGGCGGTGACGGTGCATCATACGACATCGGTTACGGCGGTCTCGACCACGCACTCGCTTCAGGCGAAGACATCAACATCTTCGTTATCGACACTGAGGTTTACTCCAACACCGGAGGTCAGTCTTCAAAGGCTACCCCAATCGGAGCAATCGCACAGTTCGCAGCAGGCGGTAAGCGCATCACCAAGAAAGACCTTGGTCTCATGCAGTCAACCTACGGCTATGTTTATGTGGCACAGGTTGCTATGGGCGCCGACAACGCACAGTGTCTCAAGGCACTCCGCGAGGCAGAAGCATACCCAGGTCCATCACTCGTCATCGCTTACGCACCATGTATCAACCACGGTCTCAAGGCTAAGGGCGGCATGGGCAAGAGCCAGGCAGAGGAAGCTAAGGCAGTAGAGTGCGGTTACTGGCACCTGTGGCGTTTCGACCCACGTCTCGCAGAGCAGGGCAAGAACCCATTCCAGCTCGACTCCAAGGCACCAAACTGGGATAACTTCCAGCCATTCCTCGACGGCGAAGTACGTTACCTCTCACTCAAGAAGGTATGTCCAAACGAAGCACAGGAACTCTTCGACGCAGCCAAGAAGGCAGCACAGCACCGCTACGCTACCTACGTTCGCATGTCGAAGATCGACTACTCAGCAGAATAATGCAAATAAGCGAGTGCAGAGCCAAACTTGTTTGAGCTATGCCGAGCGAAAGCATTTTCGACGAAGTCAATAATAAAGCTTACATACATAAATCAAGGGGTGTCGTTTTACCGACACCCCTTGTTGTTTCTATCCTCCCACTCCGATAGTCCCATCCATTTTCACGATGATGCCTCATGGTGTCAACTGGTCTATAATATCTCCTTCCGTTATCACTTGACTGTGCCATAAAATTTGCTTCTGAAATACGACAAAATGCAATTTAGGTGTTATTTCACCACAAAGATAAAACATTTTCATGAAAGAATAGTATTTCTATCGTATTTCTATGTAACTTTGCACTCGAAGCATCAAGAGCAGAAGCCTTCTGGCTTACTCACCAACCGAGCATTAGGATGCCACGGTGGTTCAGGTACGATGTGGAAGAAATAACAATTATTCACTTCAAAATTATCCTATTATGGTAAAAAATTCTGTTTACAGGCAGTTCGCAGAACGCTTTGCTGCTGCATCTATCCAATCATTATTAAATTCCTTTAATAGTGAAGTCGGGCAATATGCCTGGCATTATTCACGTTCTCTTTACGATGCCGCTCTCATTGATGAATTTATCAGGCGTGGCATTGACGTATCAACAATCTACGACGGAGAGACCATAGATTTCTCCCACCCTATCACATACGACCTGCCAAACAACAAAGTGATAGTCATCAACTGACCCTATACGATTGCCGCCTTTGCTGTCTGCTCTTGCAAAGGCGGTGATTTTGAGATCTTTCACTCACTTTATTTGTGACGTATTGCTTCTTTTTATTCTTGAATATCTTGAACCATTGAACATCTTGAACGCAAATTACCCTCTTCCCTCTTACATCTTACATCATACAACTTCCTTCTTAATTTCGAATCAGAGAACCTGTCCATTCTATCCGCAAATGTAGTGAATTATTAGATTCACCCTTACAATCTGTTCTATTTTTCACTCCATCGGCTTAATCATCGACTCTATGAATTGGATTTCTTCATCTGAAAGATTGTACTTCTTGTAGAGTTCCTCGTCTGTCCAAGGTTTTGAGAAGTCTTGGAGAGGAACGAATTGATAGACATCCCTTGCTGCATCTTGTGTTTTCTTTTTAATAAAAACCAGATAACGAAAGAATCTAGATTTTATATATGATATTACATTATAAGACTCTTCTCTTGATTTGAAGCCTCTCTCACTACGAATCACGATATATGTGTCTGTGCATACACTATTTGGCTCACCATAAAAAGGAATACCAAGTATTTGATGTGGAAATGCATCACCTGCACCATATGCTTTAGAAATATAAACTTTATGGAGTGGTATGGCACTATGGTTTTTAGGGATATCATTGATATTAACCCATCCATATCCACTTGACACTAATTGTTTGTTCAAATAACATTTTATATCATGAATACGATCTTGTTTCAAGAAATAGCCACGCCAACTTGTGCTAAGTTGAGTTCCTTGGTCAAAATGGTGTCTTGCACAAACTAAAGACGCGAAAGAATTCTCATTATAATAATGTAGACCTTCAATTGATGAAATTTTCCTCAATATATTCTCTGCTTTCCCATCTCGAATTACCATTCCCCAATCATTAAGAAAACTATTCTTGATAGAAATTTCTCCATTCTGAAGAAGAACATAATTACAGGTGCCATTATAATTAGTTTCATATAAGAAATAACATATTCCACCTTTTATTTCCACCCCAGGAAAACATTCGTTTGCATTAATAAAATCACGAATATATCTAAAATGATTGCTATTGAGTATTTCTTCTGCCCATTCTTCTGAGAGTCCCCTTCCTTGCTTAGTCATCCATCTTGACGGGGTAATTAATGAAACATATTTTGACTTCAATTTGCATGAAATATCTATAAACTGTGGATAGATGGCTGTTGATGACGTACACTCACCTTTGTCCATCACTTGATACGGCGGATTACCTACTATTGCGTCTAATTTCATGTTTTCGTTATTGTTGATTTTCCAGAAGTGTTTGCCATCTCTAAATGTATTGACAATTGCTTCAGGTTTTTCAGAAATGTTTTCTATTAAGTTTGGATAATATTGTGCATTGACTCTTGTGTTTCGGAAACCGGCAAGGGTCCGTTTGGTGATACTCTTTGCCATCGGAGTCTTGCATACTACAAGAATGTTTTCCTCAATTGTTGCATCCCATAGCTGCATTGCAAAGGCATGACCGATATTGCCGTATTTCTGCTTCGCAGCCTCCACTCTAGACCTGTATATGTTGTATGCTACATACAGCGGATAAAGACCGCTCTTGGAGTTTATCTCAAGGATATGCGCTTCGGGACGGAACACGTCTTTGGTTACCTGTCCCTGATTGACCCAACGGGGAATGCTGATGGGTTGCTTGAAATCCTCGTCATAGAAACACCAACCGCCCAAGCAGTCGCTCATGTGCATGTTTACAACTCGCCAAGGAGTCAAGACCGTTTCCTTGTCTGGATTACGGAACGTATTGAAGATGGCTGCGATACGTTCTATCCTTTCCTCTATGGTAAACTTATCCGCAGCACGAGCCATTTCTCTGATTCGTTTTCCCGCCTCACGGAAGATGTCAGGATCGTAGTATTTCTTGAACTTCTCAAACTTCTCCTTATCCACGCCCTTTGGCATGAACTCTTCCCAAGAAGTATCGTCTATAAGTGTGGCAAAGTTGTCAATCGTGATTTCTTCATTTTCGTTTTTCAGCTCTGCTCCATAAATCAGCAGTGGCATACGTATGGAGATTCCTCGCAGTATACTGATGGCATTGCGACGCTGGTTGCTCATTGCCTTCAGTTCCTCCAATCGGGCCTTTTCCTCAGGCGTCAGTTCTTTCTTCTTTTTCTTCTCCAGACGTTCCTTCTCTGCATACTGCTCGTTGGTGAATCCTTGCTGGTTAACATCTATGTTGCCAGTTTTCGCCATTGCCTTTGTGGTTCCGATGGTTTTCTTAAGGTCATTGAAGTCCTTAAGTTCCACATCCGTCAGCTTCAGCAGTTCGTCGTTATAGAGTGCTCCGTCCTCGAAGCCGCATTGAGCGACCTTCTCTATCTGTGCCTTCTTCAGCTGACTCATCATCTTGTTCACATCGTAGGGCTTCATCTGTGAACCGTTGATACTGATTATAGGACAGAAGTTCAGGAAGTCGCCCAGAATCCTGCGGTCTTCCTCTGTCTGCTTGCCTGCCTTAGCGCTTACCTTTGCCGTTTCTGCCAATACTCTTAATGTCCTGTCTGGTGCGAAGTCGAATGCGTAGCATTGTTCCTTCATGCGTCCGTGACAGGTGAAAGGTGTCTGCACGCGGAATATGGTCTGCATGTACTGAGCTGCTGAGGTGCTGAACGAACCAGCCATCATAAATACTGCCGTCCAGGGTTTAATGCTCACACCTGTTGTAAGGCGTCCGCAAGAGAGTGTGATGGTATAGGTCTCGTCCGGGTCTTTACCTATGGTTTTCTCCACCATCGTCAAGGCTTCTGCGTTTTCCTCGTCTTCATCACCGTTTCCTGCGACATTGACAATCTGGAACATTCCGAAGACTGGATGTGCCTTTAGCTTTGCACTCAATGCCCTTGCTGATTTTACTCCGGGAACAAGCCACAGCGTATGGCGGAAGATGCTACGGAACGTATCGTTGGTGTAGGGATAGAGGCTTTCCTTGTCTTCCTTACAGAGCAGGGTAAGGAATCTGTCAACGTCCCTGTCGTGAACGAAGGTGTCATCATCCCGCGTTCGGAAGAACTCACGGAAGTTGAATGCCTTTTCGTCTCCTACATACTCGCTCATCAGGTTGCCGAGGTCGTAGGTGTAGATATTGATTGCAGGAAGGGAGGCATAGGGATTAGGTTCGTATGGGTTGTCCACGTCCCATGCCTGCTTGGCTTTCTGCTCCATCACATAGTCCCAAGTAAATATCTCTTCCTCGCTATAGTCGTCGAAGAGGTTGAAAGGTGTACCTGAGAGTTGGAGAACCTTGGTATTCTCCTTTATCAGTTCCTTAAGCACATTCTGACCGAGTTCAGTCTTGGTGCCTTCATGTGCCTCGTCAACAATGACGAAGTCCCATGGTGTCTTGAATATCTCGTTGTTTTTGTCAAACTTGCCACCTACCTGCTCCGAACCTCGGAGATCCTGCATGGAAGCAAAATAGACATACTTATTCCCTTTTCCAGTTAGTTGTTCGAGCTTCCCGAACAACTCACCGTTTCCTCTTGAACCATAGTGGTAATCCTTCCTGTCGTAGAATATCTTGCCGAAATCATCGAACCATCCTTTATCAACAACAGGACGGTGGGTTAGTATAAGCGTCCTGACAAATCCCTCTTCCTTGACTACCTGCAAGGCAGAGAGTGTCTTACCGAAGCGCATCTTGGCATTCCACAGCATTTGGTTGCCTTTCTTGAATCGCTTGCGGGTCTTGTCGATTGCCTCCTGCTGTTCCGGACGAAATATGATGGGTGTCTGTCCCTGGGTGACATCAGACGGATGCAGGCTCGTCTCGCCATTCTTGACTGCTGCTATTGCCTTCTTCACGGTCTCAAGGTCGCAGCAGAACCATTCGTCTGCTCCTTTCACACCGTCAAACTCCTTCTTCTTTACTCCGGAACGTTCAAGCACCTTGTGTACCTGCTTGTCGTTGAACGTCATTATCATGCCGCTACGGACGAAGATGCTGATTTCAGTGTAAAGCAGCTGATAGGCTATGCCGGCTGTTCGAGTATACTCACGGATTCGCTTGTGGGCAGCCTTCTCCAATACGGAAGTGTTGTTGAAGAGGTTGGAGCCGTCGTCCTCGTCAAGTGTGGTGTCGCCTATCTTCAGACAGTCCTTATGTCTGTCATCGCTGATTGCAAAGACATATATCAGCTTGGATTTAAGGGATGAGGAAAATGTTGCCATAGGTATTATTGGATAAGGTCGATAAAACGTTTTTTCTTTTTATTGTTTGCCCAGTCACGAATTAGGCAGTATGTGCCGTTGTGATGACGGATGTCGTCTTTCTCGCAACCCGTACAGGGAATAATGCGTTCAGTCCTTTCTTCGAACAGACCGCCAGATACTTCTGTGGTACTATGACAGCTGTCAGGAACAACTCCTTTCAGCCCGTCCATCTGAAACAGGTTCCAGGAAACAATGTAGGCGATATAGTTTATGGATTTAAGCATCGGCGCCTTGCCGAACTTTGCCTGATAGTTCTCGATGAATGTCCAGAGCAGAGCTTCACGGGCAAGAAGTAGGTTGTCGCCCTGCCATTCATAGCCGTAAGTGTTCTTATAGGCAGTCTGCGCCCAGTCGAGCCATTCACCGCTGACATCAACATTCTCGCTGATAACCCTCAGCTTACGGTCGAGTATTCCTATACGTTCAGACAAAGGGATGGCTTCGCCAGTCGTTGTGTCGTAACGGCTGACGAGATAAGGTGCCTCGCCGCAGGTTATCTCCATGCGGGTGGCACGCACATAGTCCTTCCACGTCTTTCCTTCTGGAAATAGGATTTTCTCAGTGGTGGATTTCCAAGTGTGGTCCGCCTGGTCTTCAACATTGAAGACATCTTTCCTCCCGAACCACGCTTCATCAACAAGGTTGTTCTGGGCATTGCACACCCACGAAGGGGTGAAGACCTCAGCCATGTCCTTGGCTCGGTCAGTCTGTTGTTGTTTGGATTTAAGCACACGGGGCATTATTACCATTCCATGTCCACCAGTAATCAGGTGAGGAAGAATCTCGGAATGGTAATTATACTCTGGACCGAGCGCCTCATAGTCATGCGTCGCCCAGAAGATGTTATTTCCAGTGGTATGGTCTTTAAGGAGCGTCTTCAGCACTTCCTCCGACAATACCATAATATCATCCTCCCTGATGTCTATACAAGAAGGAGTGTTTTCGGTATTCTGCATACGCCATGCATTGACGCGTATTGCTTATCATCGGAGGTGTAGGCTTGGCCATAGAGCACAAAGAAAGCATGAACGATCTTCTCATCCATACTTCTCGGCTCTAGCACAAGCCTACCAATCCAGATAAGTCACGTCCATGCTTAGCGCACAGACGCTTGCAACTTATTCTTTCGGATTGGACTTTTAGAATGTGCTAGATTCAGAAGTATAACCGAATAACAGCAAACGCTTGTTATAATATAATTATGTTCCACACCGCCGCTTCCGCTGAAGCACCTTGGCGGTGTTCATTGGCAAAGTTACGATTAAGCGAGCGGAATACAAAATGAAAGTCCAAAAAACTTTCATTTTTATTGCCGAGCGTGAGTAACTAAGAGCACAGCTCAACGTAACGATTAAGCGAGCGCAATTCAAAACAAAAAGATATTTTTTTTGTTTTATTACCGAGGTGCAGCCTAACTAAGACTATAGTTAACATTATAAAATCGTTTGATAATACACAAAAACAAAAAAGGAGAAAAACTACAATGGCACAAGATTTTGCATTTAAATGTAAATGTATTATCTTTGCAAAAAGATTGTTAAGGGAACATATCTGTTTCCCTCTATTTTAATTATTAACTAAAACTTTTTATACCATGTACAACGCAGAATTAAACTATGAAACTGTTCCGAATTGTTACAAGCACTGTAATATTAGTGAGTGTCCTCTGGCAGACAACTGCCTGAGATTCAAAGCCTATCAGATATTGCCAGAAACAATAGAAGAAGTGATTATGATAAACCCGAAGGCTTCGCCTGAATCATCGGGAAAGTGTAAATATTACCGACCTGTAGAAACTATTATCATGTCAAGAGGATTTAATCATATAAAAAGCCTCTTGACTGCTGATCAATACAAAAGATTCAAGGACATAGCCATTAGCACCTTTGGTAAAACGGGGTATTATCGCGATATGCACGGGAAAACGCCAATTCCTCCTAAGGAGCAGAAACAATATATGTCTATTCTGCTGAAAATCAGTGCAAAATTTAAGCCCGATGAGGTTTTTGAATCCTTCGAAACCCTCCCCGACTGGTAATTCCAAAAAAACAAACTATTATTCTAAAATAGTTTCACCGAAGTGAAACAAAAGTTTCACCGAAGAGAAACTTAAGTTTCAGCGCAGTGAAAATAAAGTTTCACTGCGCTGAAACTTTTTTCCCACTGTAGTTTAACGATTTTGGTTGACTACTTTCAGTCTTAATTGTAATATGGGTTGACTTTGTTTTATACTTATTTTTAATCTCGGTTGACTATGTATATATTTAAGGTAGGTTCTAAAAATTCTGTTTTTAGTTTCCCTACCCAATGTATTTGAGTTTTATCGGCCGCTTTTAGTTTTCTGTGGTGTCTTTTTGCCATCTTTTTCGGTTACAATGCTCGCATTGCGCTCTCAAAAGCTGACAAAAGTCCACTTACATAAAATCAAAAATCGTCTCGACATAATTTATAGAACCTACCTTAAGTTCTTTTCTACAAAATTGCAGAAGAACCAAATCTGTTGACTGAGTTCTTTTACAGTTTACTCGTTGTAAAGGTAGAGACGGGTAATTTCATTGAGGGGAGTGATGTTGTCGGGGACGCGTTCGAGAATCATCCAGTCGGTGTGGAAGTCGTTGTGCATTTCAACAGCGATGCGATTCTTTGCAAGTTTCTTTATCCGACAAGTCTCTGTGCCATCGAGATAGGTGTTCCGGCTTTGAAAGGTGATGACTGAGACATGGCCTCCACGGGGAGTGAGCGTGACCATGAACTTGGGTGTGAACACCAAAAAGCTTTTGTAGTAGCGGCTGCGGGAATAGTCCTTATGCATCTTGGGCAGGGCTTTCTTCACGTCTCGCAGTTCGTCAACATAGCCGAAGAAGCGCCAGGTTCCTATTACGGGGTTCTTAGAGTCTTTGTCGTAAGTTCCGGTAAGGGCGTCGAAGAATGCCTTGCCGAAAAGGGAATACTTGTTTGACTCGTATTTCTCTATGCACCAGTCGTTGTTGGGGAAGTACTTGTGGTTCCGGTATGTACTCCACCACTTAAGCTTGAATCCGTCAGCATTGCTGTCGTAAACGAGAGGGGTCTTTATGCTATCGTTCTTGTGATGTGCACCAGTATAGTTGAAAACCACGTGGTCGTTGTGAGAGATGTTGAAATTCTGATTGTTGGCTGCCACCATGAGGGTGATGCTGTCGGTGCAGATCTTGTACTGCTCAAAGGGTGCAGGGATTTCGCCCTGTGAGCCTGTGAGGGTTGTCATCTTGTAGATGCCGCGCGGATTCTCTGTCTGCGCTGTTGCTCCCATCGCTGCTGCAGCGAGAAGTGCTGTGAGAATTGTTTTCGTGTTCATTTTGTGAGTTCTTAAGTTCTTAAGTTTCTGCGGGGAGATCCGAAGAACATGGGGTTAGAGTCTTACTCCGAAGGAGGCGTGAATGTACCAGTCATTGAGGTGACCGTGCATAGCGCGATGCTTGAAATTGTAGTTGTTGAACTGACCGTTGGCATTGATGAAATAGCGGTCCCAGTTATAGGTGATGGAGAGACGGGCAGCGGTGTTGAGTGCAACGCGGTTGTTGCGTGAGTGAGAACTCTGGCTCAGCACTTCGTACTCGTCGGCATAATCCAAATCATCCCAGTCGTCGGCATGGCGCTGGTCAACTTCCTTGGCATTGGTGGTGCAGAGATTGACCTTGGTTCGGTTGAGCAGGGAAATCGTCGGCATGAACATAGCGCTTATGAGCCATCCCTTGGCTGGCACGAAGTTGTAGGCGTATCCTGCTCCGATGCTTACCTGATACTGACGCAGACGTGAGATGTCATCCATCATCAAGATAAAGTCGGCATTGCGGCTGTTGCGGTAATTAAAGTCGGCATAGTAGGCTGTTAGTCCTGCTATAAACGAACCTGCGGAACGTACCTGATATGTCTTCTGGTTGTAGGCTGCCGCATAGGAGAAACGCTTTGAGTTGAATATATAGAAGCCGTCGAACATAAGGGTGTTAATGCGCATAGCGGCATCGAGCGGTATATCTGCCGTGAAGCTCCAAGGCAAAGCCTCTTCAGGCCAAGGAGAGTCTTTGTCATCTCTCACGTACATCTGTCCAGCGAAGTGTGTAGTAGGTGTGTCCATCTTGAACTTGTGCCAGCGGAGATTCAGGCTATACCAGTTGCCCACACTTCTGAGGGTGAGGTTGCGTCCCTTAAGACCTGAGACATTGAATGAATAGCTGGCACTGATGCCTTTGTAGCCTACCTTCACACCCAAAGAGGTTGACACGTCTGTTCTGAAGCGAGGATCTGTGTCGAGATTTCCGGTTGCTTTGAACGTAGGGTCGAAGAATTCTCCATCGTAGATACTTTCTCCGTCAATGCTGGAGTGTATCTGGAGTTCTGTCTGTGTGACTTTTGTCCTGACACTTACCTGCCAGGGATACTCAGGCGCCTTGATGTAGTTGGTATCCACACCATGCACCACATTCTTGTCGACAAGTAACTTTGCCTTTGCAAAAAGGCTGTTGGTGTCAACTTCAACTTGTGCCATCACCGGGGCTGATACCATCAGCAGGCAGAAGCTGACAACTATTTGCTTAAATTTCATTATTGTTTTCTCCAATTATTTCTTGTGCTATCGGGGTTGTCTATTTATTCATCAGTTTTGAGTCGAAGAAATTCTCGATGCGGCGGAAGAGGTGCTTACGGGTGTTGCCGCCATAGATGCTGTGATTGCGGTTGGTATAGACCTGCATCTCAAACTGGATGTCTGCCTGAACAAGACATTCTACCAGTTCGGCACAATTCTGATAATGTACATTGTCGTCGGTAAGACCGTGGCAGATGAGCAGATCACCGTGCAGGCGCTTGTAGCGATGGAGCGGTGAGATGTCGTAGCCATTGGGGTTCTCCTGCGGACGACGCATATAGCGTTCAGTGTAGGCTGTGTCGTAGAATCGCCAGTCGGTAACAGGTGCTACAGCTGCTCCGCAACGGAACACAGGACGTCCCTCACACATCGACATGATGGTGTTGAAACCTCCGAAGCTCCATCCCCAGATGGCAATGCGGTCTTTGTCGATATAGGGCAGAGAGCCGAGATAGAGGGCTGTCTCCACCTGATCCTTGGATTCCTTGTCACCCATAGTCATATAGGTGCATTTCTGGAACTTCTCCCCTCGCCCACCTGTGCCGCGTCCGTCAACGCAAACCACGATGTAGCCTTTCTGAGCAAGACGGTGTTCCCAGATGAGTCCGCCAAAGAATCCGTTGCTCCAGGAGTTGTGTACCTGCTGGTTGCCTGGACCGCTGTACTGATACATGATGACAGGATATTTCTTAGAAGCATTGAAGCCTGCTGGCTTCACCATCCATCCGTTGAGCTGTATGCCCTCGCTGGTGGTAAAGGTAAAGATTTCGGGCTTTGATATATTCAAACTACCATATACAGTCTTGAGGGCTGCATTATCCTCAAGAACACGAAGCTGTTTGCCGTCGGCTGTACACACGGCGGTAACAGGAGGTGTGTTGATGTCGGAATAGGTATCGACGAAGTATTTGCAGCCGTTGGAGAATTGTGCCGAATGGAAACCGTTGAAAGCTGTTAGGCGTGTACGCTTACCCTTCTGGTCAACCTTATAGATATACTGCTCCAGCGGACTTCCCTCGTTGCTGGAAAAGTAGAACTCCCTGCCTTCGCTATCGCTTCCGTAGAAGTCATTAACTACGAACTCACCCTGTGTAAGCTGACGCACGAGCTGTCCCGTTGAGCTGTAGAGATACAGGTGGCGATAGCCGTCACGTTCGGAAACAAGCACAAACTGGGGTTTAGAGAAATCCAGATTAGCATAGAAGGTCGTCTCGATGTAAGTGTCGGACGTCTCACGCACCGCGAGTTGAGCCACACACGAACGGGGATTGACCATATAGATGTCGCACTGGTTCTGACGGCGGTTGAGTGTAAGCACCGCAAGGCGGTCGGCATCGCGGGTGAACTGGATGCGGGGAATATAGGAATCGGAATCAAGCGGCACCTCCATGTTGCGAGTCACACGGCTCTTGATGTCATAGCTATGCACACTCACCTTGGAATTGCGTTCACCTGCCTTGGGATATTTATACTCGTAAACATTGGGATAGAGGATGTTGTCGGTCATCTCAGGTTCTGTTCCCTTGAAATACATAAGCGGGAAAGTAGGCACCTGGGATTCGTCGAAACGCACCCAAGCCAGCATCTGAGAGTCGCTGCTGAAGTCGTAGGCACAGTTGTACTCAAACTCCTCCTCATAAACCCAGTCGGGCTTGCCGTTGATGATCTGGTTGAACTTGCCGTCGGTGGTTATCTGACTCTCGGCATTGTTGTAGAGGAGCTTAACAAGGAAGATGTTGTTGTCGCGGACGAAAGCAATCATACTGCCGTCGGGCGAGAACTTCGGACATTCCTGCGGACCGCCGGCTGAGAGCGGAGTGAGAGTGTGGTTTCGCACATTATATATATAGTACTCCGCTGTGAACGAACGGCGATAGATTTCCTTACGGTTGGTCTCAATGAGGATGTTGGCTCCATCGGGCGAAATGATATAGTTTAAGAAGGCTGTTGGCTTCTTTGAATCATCGCCACTTTTCAGCATACGAGCCTTAGTCAGGTTGATGACTGTATCGACTGGCGCACCGGTCTTGTAGGAATAGCGTACCAGCATACGCCTACGGTCGGTGAGAACACCATAGGTCTCGCCGTCGGGCATGGAATTGAGCGATGTGACGCGACTGGGATAATAGGCGTAGTTAACGACGTCGTCCAGTTCAATAGTCTGGGCATTGAGAGAAGAAGCCCCCTCCAACTCCCCCAAGGGGGAGAGAAATGATGAGTGTAGAGTGATGAATAAAAGGAATAATTTTTTCATATCGTGAGTTTTTAGAGTTCTTAAGTTTTTAAGTTCTTAAGTTTTTAAGTTCTTAAGTTTTTAAGTTCTTAAGTTTTTAAGTTCTTAAGTTTTTAAGTTCTTAAGTTCTTAAGGATTTTTTCGCCCTTAGGCAAATGAGATTTTCTTAAGATTTTCTTGAAATTTTTTGCGAAGCAATTAGTTTTTGTCGGAGTTTGGCGGTGAACTCGTGGTTCTTAAGTCCCCACCCCGGCACGGCGAGAAGGGACTGGGGCGACTGCGAGACAAAGCGTTCGAGGACAATGTCGGGACGCAGATGCGAGATAAACTCAATGACGAGGTCGATGTATTCATCAACGGTGTAGAGACGGAAGCGGTCGGGATGGCTCTCATATTCCTCAGCCATGCGAGTACCACGAATCAACTGCAACTGATGTATCTTGAGTGTAGTCAACGGCAGGGCAGAAAGGCGTTCAGCCTCTGTCTCTATGTAGTTAGGAATGGTGTGGGTTCGGGGGAGATTGAGGATGATATGTCCGCCAACAGGCAGCCCCCTCTGTGCCGTCTGACACACCGCCCACTGCGTCTGGGCAAATGTGTGTCCGCGGTTGATGTCACGAAGAATGGAGTCGTCGGTTGATTCTATGCCATATTCCACAAGCACGAAACTACGCTTATGCAGTTCAGCCAGATAATCGAGCAAGGGTTCGGACACACAATCGGGACGAGTGCCTATGACTATCCCCACCACGTCCTCCACTCTGAGTGCTTCCTCATACTTCTCACGCAATGTATCGAAACTTGAATAAGTGTTGGTATATGCCTGGAAATAGGCAAGATACTTCATAGTGGGATATTTACGTGCAAAGAACTGCTTCCCTTCCTCCAGCTGCTGAGTGATTGTCTTCTCCGTGGCACAATAGGATGGGTTGAACGTCTGGTTGTTGCAATAAGTGCATCCACCCGTCCCTACCGTTCCGTCGCGATTGGGGCAAGTGAAACCAGCGTTCACAGAAATCTTCTGTACTTTCTGTCCCAACTGGTTTGTGAGCCATTGTCCAAAGTCAGTGTACATCTAAATAGTGAAGAGTGAAGCTATCGTTGCGATGCCTGTAAATTTATTTTTAGAGAGCACGCTCACAGAGCGGGAATCAGGATTTCTCTTTGCAAAAATAGTCAAAAAATTATCATTGTCAACTATAAATCCTTACTAATCTTTGTCTGTATAACGAAAAATCGTAAATTTGCAAGAAATATTTAAAGTCAGGAGTGACGAATTCTTTATACCCTGAACTTAAGAACTCACTCGCCTAACGGCTAAAAATTAAGAAATCATTCAAAAATCCTTCAAATCCAGCGCATTTAGCGCGATGATGGAACTTAAGAATAAAAAAAATGAAACGAATACTAACAGTTATAGTAATGGCATGCATTTTTGTGGCTGGAGTAACTGCTCAAACCACAGTCACACGCCACGAAGTACAAGGCGGTGAAACACTCTATTCGCTGAGCCGCCGTTACAATGTCACAGTTGAACAGATTGTTGACGCAAACCCTGGCATGGGTGAGAAAATCTATGCCGGACAGGTAATAAACATCCCTGCTGCAACAAATGGCGGGAACAACAACCAAGCCGCAAATAACAACAACCACGTCACAACGGTGAGCGTAGATGCCACTTTCGGTACTACGACAACAGCAAACACCAACATCGGTGAATGCAAGCTGATGTACCAGGTAGAGAAGAAAGAAACTGTCTATTCCATTTCCCGCAAGTTCAACATCACCGAAGAGGAACTGCTCAGAGCCAATCCACAGATAAAAAAGGAGAAAGTTAAGAAAGGCGAATATCTCTGCATCCCCTACTCCGCCAGCGAGATTGCAGCTCTGACCAAGGCCGAGGAAGAGGAAAAGAAAGAAGAAGTGGTTGAGACCGTAATCGTAACAGAGAAAAAGCCTTTCAACGTAGCTGTTATCCTGCCTTTCGGACTTGACAACAAACAGAAGACAAGCGAGGAAGTGAAGATGATTGACTTCTACGAAGGTTTCCTCGTTGGAGTTAATGACATGAAGCGTGAAGGCATCTCGGTCAATGTATATGCCTACGACGAAGGTGGTGTGAACAGCACTGCTACCGACAGCATCCTCAAACTTGAGAGCATGAAGAACATGGACTTCATCGTCGGTCCTCTGCACCTGGAGCATTACCCTGCCATCAGCGCCTTCGCCACAACGAACAATATCTGTCTGGCTTTGCCATTCTCCACACGCGACTATCTGACTACAGCCAAACCGACCGTTTTCCAGATAAACAACAACGTGGCAACACTCTACGCCGAGGTCTATGACCAGTTCACTACCCAGTTCCCCAACAGCGATGTCTGCTTCATCGACATCAACGACAAAGGCAGCAAGAGCGACTTCGTGGCAGGCATGAAACGTGTGCTGGAATCAAAAGGAATGAAGCACCGTACCATCACGGTTGACCAGATAGCAAACATCAAGGATATGTTCAGCGATGAACACCGCAACGTGATTATCCCAACTTCAGCATCAATGTCCGCCTTCGAAAGCATCATAAAGAAGATGAACAACCTGCCTGCCAACATAGCTGATTCACTTCACGTGACCTTCTTCGGCTATCCTGAATGGCAGACCTTCACCGATGCCGACGAAGAGAAACTCGTGAAATACAAGTCATCGTTCTTCGCAACATTCTACGCCTACAAGAACGACAACAACATCAACGCGTTCAGAAGCAAATTCACACATTGGTTCAAGCGCGAGCCAGTCAAGGCACATCCAGACTTCAGCTTGCTCGGCTACGATATTGCCCGCTACTTCATCAACGGACTTTCAAACGAGGGAACAGAATTCTACAACAATCAGGCGAACCACAGCTGCAGGTCGCTTCAGAACCCCATGCAGTTCAGGCGCAAGGCTGAAGGCAGCGGATTCGTCAACACCCATGTAAAAATCATACATCTATAATCCATCATGCGGAGTAAGACCCTACTGACCATAGCAGCGTTCATCCTTACGCTTCACGCCACAGCCCAAGTGGGTGAGCGGCGCAGCGACTTTGCCATAGGCGCAGGAGCAGGATGGACTTTGAACCAAGTCAGTTTCAATCCTACCATCAAGCAGACCTACAAGACAGGACCTACTATCGGTTTCAGCGCAAGATACATCTGTGAGAAATACTTCACAGCTATCTGCGGAGTACAGATGGAAGTCAACTACTCACAGGCAGGCTGGAAGGAAGTGATTGAAGACGGTTCGCTCAATGAATACCAGCGCAACCTCAACTATATCCAGGTTCCGCTGCTCATGCAGATGGGTTGGGGACGAGAGAAGCGAGGAGCGAAATTCATCTTCGAAGCAGGTCCCCAGTTCGGCTACTGCCTCTCCACCAGCGAGAAGCGCGGAGGATCAGGCGCATGGGACACAAGCAACCGACCGGGCGGAGTGACCCACCAATACGACAACGACATCGACAATAAGTTCGACTACGGCATCACAGCAGGCGTGGGAATGGAACTCTCCACCGGCATCGGACACTTCCTGCTCCATGGACGCTATTACTTCGGACTTGCCGACTTCTACGACAACTCCAAGAAAGGCTATTTCTCACGCTCAGCCAATTCGTCCATCGTCATAAAGCTGAACTATCTGTTCGACCTCTGAAAGACATTTTGCATCAAATAACTAACTAACACATATTACTATCTATGAAGAAATTACTGCTAACTACCCTACTCGCAGGAACTCTCACAACAGGAGTTTCCGCGCAAGAGACTGAACCCAACGTAGCTTACCTCTTCACCTACTTCACAGGCAACGCTCCTGAGGAGGAACAGATTTGCTATGCGCTCAGCGAAGACGGCTACAACTACACACCGCTCAACCACGGAAATCCGATTGTGAAAAGCGACACCATTGCCTTTACCGGCTGCGTCCGCGACCCACACATCCTGCGCGGTGAAGACGGAAAGACCTTCTACATGGTTGTGACAGACATGAAATCCGCTCTCGGATGGAGCAGCAACCGGGGAATGGTGCTGATGAAATCAACCGACCTCATCAACTGGACACACTCAGTAGTGAATTTCCCCACAAAATACCCTAAAAAATGGGGCAACGTGATCCGTGTGTGGGCGCCAGAGACCATCTACGACCACAAGGCAAAGCGCTATATGGTGTTCTACTCTCTGCGCACCAGCGACCACGACAGCTTCGACCGCATCTACTACAGCTATGTAAACGATGACTTCACCGACCTCTTAGGCGAACCACAGTATTTGTTCGACAACGGTTCCGCAACCATCGACGGCGACATCGTGTTCAATCCAGCCGACCAGCTCTACCACCTCTTCTACAAGAGCGAAGGCGGACGAGGCATCTACCAGGCTACCGCAAAGAGCCTCACTCCAGAACCAGGACAGCGTCCGGGCAGCCAATGGACAAAGATTGACGGTCACGTGGATCAGACCAACAAAGCCGTTGAGGGAGTCGGAGTTTGCCAAAGCATCGACGGCAAGTCATGGATTGTGATGTACGACTGCTACGGAGCCGGACACTACCAGTTCTGCACCAGCACAGACCTCAAGACCTTCAAATGGGTGCAAGACACTCAGACACAAGGCAAGTTCACTCCTCGCCACGGAACCATCATTCCCATTACACAGAAGGAGAAAGACCGTCTGCTGCTCCACTTCGGCAACGGCAACAACGCTATACTGCCTAACTTCCATGCCGACCCAGAGATTCTCTATTCCAACAAGACAGGCAAATACTACATCTACTCCACTACCGACGGATTCAACGGATGGGGCGGATGGCAGTTCTCCGTATTCTCTTCCACAGATCTCATCAACTGGAAAGACGAAGGCGTGATGCTCGATGTCAAATCAGACCAGGTGAAATGGGCTTCAGGCAATGCCTGGGCACCAGCCATCATTGAGGTCAAGCAGAGCGACGGCACATATAAATATTACTTCTACTACTCTGCACACAATCCTAAGACCAACCGCAAGGAAATCGGCGTAGCAGTAAGCGATGACCCAGTAGGTCCGTTTGTTGACAGCGGTGCACCTATCGTCACCGACGCAGACCGTCCAGCAGCAGCTCGCGGCGGACAAGCCATCGATGTGGACGTATTCTACGATGCAAAGAGCAAGAAGCACTTCCTCTACTGGGGCAACGGCTTCATGGCTGGAGCAGAACTCAACAGCGACATGCTCTCAATCAAGAAGGAGACCATCACACTCATGACTCCTGAAGGCGGTTCGCTGGAAACTTGGGCATACAGAGAAGCCCCATACGTATTCTTCCGCAAGGGCACATACTACTTCATGTGGTCGGTCGACGATACCGGTTCAGCTAACTACCACGTTGCCTACGGTACATCCAAGTCACCATTGGGTAAAATCAACATGGTTAACGGCGAATACCCCACTATCCTCAAGCAAGTTCCCGAGAAGTTCATCTACGGCACAGCTCACAACTCTGTACTTCAGATTCCAGGCAAGGATAAATGGTACATCGTTTATCACCGCATCAACAAATACCACATCGAACGTGTGATGAGTCCCGGAATTCACCGTGAAGTTTGTATTGACGAACTCCGTTTCGACAAGAAAGGCCGCATCATTCCTGTTCAACCTACACAAGAAGGACCGGAGGGGTTGAAGTAAAAGGCCCCCTCCGACTCCCCCAAGGGGGAGAGATGAGTGAAGGGTGAAGTGTGAATTATTGGAGCAGCGAAGGCAGAGCTAAACTTGTTTAAGCTATGCTGAGTCGTGACAATTTATCGTTGCGATACCGCTAAAGAAAGCACTCAAAAGAGCACGCTTGCGAAGCAAGAATCACAGAACGAAGTGATGTAACAGTGAAGTGATAGTACCGGAGTGATTGACTATGAAGTGTGAAGTGATAATGAAGAATACTCTTAAGCGATACGCTGAGACTTACGAAACAACTGACTTCCTGACTGACGACCCATCCAAGTTCATGCACATGGTTACTGGAGATCGCAATCAGGAAGTCATGGCTTTTATTGCGTCGAGCCTCAGCTATGGTAGCCGTAAGCAGTTTCTGCCGAAAATCCAGCAGATTCTGGATTGGAGCAACGGAGAAGTCTATGACTGGATTAAGTCGGGAGAGTTCAGCACCGAGCTACAATGCGACGACAAGCGTTGTTTCTACCGCCTCTACACCTGTGCCAAGATGCACCAGTTCTTCGAAGCGTTACAACGACTGCTAATACAATATGGAACCCTCAAAGACTATGTGCGGCTTAATGCCACAGACGGATTCACAGCTGTTGCCGCTATCTGCCGCTACTTTGCCGATGCAGGCATAGAGGGAATTATCCCGAAGAACACCGACTCCGCCTGCAAACGAGTCTGTATGTTCCTTCGCTGGATGGTTCGTAAGGATTCGCCTGTGGACTTAGGACTCTGGGCAGACATCATTGACCGTCGTACGCTTATCATTCCTCTCGATACCCATGTGCTGCAACAATCTCAAAGACTTGGACTTATTACAAGCAAGGCTGCGTCGATGAATACCGCAGTCAAAATCACAAAGAAACTTCTTGAATTCTTCCCCGACGATCCGCTTAAAGGAGACTTTGCCCTATTCGGATATGGGGTGAATAGTAAGTGAAGAGTGAAGAATAAAAAAAAGGCTGACTTGAGAAAACTCAGGTCAGCCTTTTTTATAATCGCTATTTCTTAGTTGAACCACTTAACATAGCAGAAGTCCTGACGGTGTGGCAGTTCTTCGTTCTTAGGATACATGCGGTATGCAACCTTGAAAGAACCTGCATTAGGAAGAACCACGTCGCCTTCGAATGTGAAGAGGTTTCCGTCGCGTTTAACTACGCTGAACGGATACTTGCTTGCTACATGAGTCTTGCCTTCCTCGTCATCGCAGAGAACTACGAATTCGAATCCTACAACGTCATCAAGACCTTGTTCGTCGATTACGTACTGGATCTTGTACTTGTGTCCGCTTTCGAGGTTTGTACCATCGCTTCCGTCAGCCTTATTGCAGCTTACTACGTTGATATTATCCCAACGCTCTGCAACTTGCTCCTTCCAGTTTGCAATATCCCTTGCCTTCTTGTAGTTGTCGGCGAAGAGAAGTTTTGCGCGCTCTGCAAGTGGACCATAGAACTTGGTATAGTAGTCGTCGAGCTGACGCTTCATAGTGTAGTGAGGAGCGACCTGAGCGATAGAATTCTTCAGAGTTCTGATCCATCCCTCGCTGTAACCCTTAGCGTTGCGAGCATAGTAGAGAGGAAGAATATCGTTCTCGAGCAGTGAGTAGATAGTTGCTGCGTCGAGTTGGTCTTGCTGTTCCTGGTTCTGGTATGTACGCTTCTCTGTGAGTGCCCATCCTGCGCCTTCACGATAGCCTTCGAGCCACCATCCGTCGAGGACAGAGAGGTTTACAACACCGTTCATCAGAGCCTTCTCACCTGATGTACCAGAAGCTTCGAGAGGACGAGTTGGAGTATTCATCCAGATATCAACACCTGTTACAAGGCGACGAGCCAGCTTCATGTCGTAGTTCTCAAGGAAGATGATCTTGCCGAGGAATTCAGGACGACGGCTGATTTCGTAGATTTTCTTGATGAGGCCCTGTCCTGCTCCATCGTGTGGGTGAGCCTTTCCTGCGAAGAGGAACTGTACAGGATAGTTAGGATTGTTCACAATCTTAGAGAGACGGTCGAGGTCGCTGAAGAGGAGGTGTGCACGCTTGTAAGTTGCGAAACGACGTGCGAAACCGATAATCAGGGCGTTCGGGTTAATCTTCTCAAGGATTGAAACGATGCGTGATGGGTCGCCCTGGTTCTTGAGCCAATCCTCACGGAATGCCTGCTTGATGTAGTCAACGAGCTTGTGCTTGAGAGTCTGACGAGTGTTCCAGATTTCTTCGTCTGGCACATTGTAGATTGATTCCCAAAGCTTTGCGTTTGACTGGTCGTTGTAGTATTTCTTGTCGAAGTACTTGCCGTAGAGTGTCTTCCACTCAGAAGCGCACCAAGTTGGGAAGTGTACACCATTGGTTACATAGCCTACGTTGTCGAGTTCCTCTGGGAAGTATCCCTTCCAGATTCCGCTGAACATATCCTTTGATACCTTTCCGTGGAGCCAGCTTACGCCGTTAACCCAAGAGCAGGTGTTGCATGCAAAGGTTGACATACAGAAGCGTTCGTTATGGTCTTCTGGATTGATACGGCCCATTCCAACGAATTCGTCCCAGCTGATGCCGAGCTGTGCAGGATACTGACCCATGTACTTGCCGAAGAGGCTTTCATCGAAGTAGTCGTGACCTGCTGGAACAGGAGTGTGAACTGTGTAGAGGGAAGAAGTACGAACGATTTCGAGTGCTTCGTTGAAAGAGAAGCCGTTCTGTACGTATTCCACGAGACGCTGAACGTTGCAGAGTGCTGCGTGTCCTTCGTTGCAGTGGTAGATTTCCTTCTTGATGCCGAGTTTCTTCAGAGTGAGGAAGCCGCCGATACCGAGGAGGATTTCCTGCTTCAGACGGTTTTCCCAGTCACCACCATAGAGTGAGTGAGTGATTGAGCGGTCGTACTCGCTGTTGAGTTCGTTGTCGGTGTCGAGGAGGTAGAGTTTGATACGTCCTACGTTCACGCGCCATACGTATGCGTGAACTGTATAATTGTTGTAAGGTACGTCAACAACCAGAGGTTGTCCATCCTTGTCAAGTTCACGTTCGATAGGGAGTTCTCCGAAGTTCTGTGCTTCGTACTTGGCAACCTGCTGACCGTCCATTGAGAGGGTCTGAGTGAAGTAGCCGAAACGATAGAGGAAACCTACAGCCACCATATCCACGTTTGAGTCGCTGGCTTCTTTCAGGTAGTCACCTGCGAGGATTCCGAGACCGCCGCTGTAGATTTTGAGTACGTGGCTAAGACCGTATTCCATGCAGAGGTATGCTACTGATGGACGCTTCTTGTCTGGTTTAACATCCATATATGCGCGGAAATCTGCATAGAGCTTGTTCACACGCTTCACGATTGCAGGGTCTTTTGCAAGTTCATCCAGTTTCTCATAGTTCATGCGCTGGAGGAAGAGTACTGGATTCTGCTGTACTTTCTTCCAGAGATCGCCGTCGAGATCGCGGTAGAGATGACCTGCCTCGTTGTTCCATGACCACCACATGTTGTGTGCGATTTCGTCCAGTGGCTGCAATTCAGCAGGAATGTTGGTTCTTACACTGATTTCTTTCCAATTCGGAGTGTTTGAATTACTTGCTTTGATTCTCATATTTGTATGTTATTAAAATGATTCTGTTGTAATGTGACTATTATTTAGCCTTTCTTAATGCTATGTCGTAAGCTTTCTTATAGTAGACTATAAAGTGTTTCCAAAGTGCTTTTTCTGCCAGTTTCGCCGCATTCTTGCGCGCTGTTTCCAATCCGGCAGCATCGAGTTGAGTAAATTCAAGAACAGCCATTTTGATTTCGTCGGAAGCATGATCGAAGTTGTTGTCTGTGCGGTGCACGGTACGTACGCCGTCAACTATAGAATGTTGTCCGATGCCCAGTGAGTTTGCCCACAATCCGAAACCAGCCAGGTCTGTTGTGATACACGGAACGTGGAAAGCGACACTTTCAAGCGGTGTGTAGCCCCAAGGTTCGTAGTACGAAGGATAAACGCCCAAGTCCATACCTATCAGCAGGTCGTAGTAGTGCATGTCGAAAATACCGTCTTTACCGTCAAGGTAGCAAGGTACGAAGATAAGTTTAACAGGGTCTTCAGGATTGTTGTACATGCCGAGCCAGTTCATCTGTCTGAGCACGTTGTCGGAATCCTGATTGTTGAGGTTGTGAGTGATGCGGGGATCACCGCAGGGAAGATTATCGCTCTGGAGGCTCAGCTGCAGCTTGCGCTGCAAATCGGCACGGGCATCCTTCATCCATGCTGGGACAAGTACGAAGGCAAGTACATTCTTGTTCAGACGAACATCGTGGCGCAGACGGTTCATAGCGTCAACAAACATATCAATGCCTTTGTTCTTGTACTCATATCGTCCACCGACACTTACCAGCACGGTATCGTCGCTGAGATTAGTACCCATAAGGGCGTTAGCCACTTTGAGCAGTTTCTTGCGTGCTTTCTTGCGTGAGGTGTCGAATGGTTTGCCTGGCTTCGGCACGAAGTCGTTCTCAAATCCGTTCATCAGCACCACGTCTGCCGGTTTCTCCAGCAGCTGAGCACACTCGCGATTGGTGATGTCGCTCACGGTTGTGAAGCAGTCCACATGATGAGCAGCTTGCTTCTCAATGGAATGTTTCGACTGCATGTTGAGTTCGGCAGCCATCTGGTCACCATTGTAGCACTCAAGGTAATCGTAGAGAGGTTTGTTGTTGCCGGCAATCGAACGTCCGATGCTTGTGGCATGGGTTGTGAAGATTGTAGCCACGTGAGGCAGAGTCTTCTTCACGTACAAGGCTCCGAGGCATGTCATCCATTCATGTGCCTGATACACCACATTGTCGTTGCGTGTCAGCCCCATGAAGTTGTAGAAACTTTCCACCACCTTGCCGGCAGCCCAAGAAAACATAGAAGCCTCGTCATAGTCACCGTAGGCATGAAGTGAGTCCACCTGGAAGTTTTCCCATGCCCATGAATAAATTTCGTTCTTATCCTTATAGAAGGGTTCAAAATCCACGAGAATTGCAATAGGATTGCCTGGAATCTGCCAACGACCGATGCGAAGATTCAGTCCATTTTCCTTCTTTGCATACCTGCGCCACGCATTGAGCAGGCTTTTATTCTCCTTGAACAGGGGATTGCTTTTACCATTCCAGAAGTCAGGGCCTATAAACATCAGTCTGTCCGCTTCAGGCAAAATCTGCTGCAAAGTCTTCGCACGTGTTGAAAGAACTGTGTATATTCCTCCCACCTTGTTGCACACCTCCCACGAGGATTCAAAGACATAATCTGGTGACAAGAGTTTCTTAGCCATTCTCTTTCTATTCTATATTTTTCATTGTTTGGCAGTTATCCGTAAATCGCTGCTGACACATTTCCAACCATGCTGTTATCGTCCCTTACAACACCGTTGCCGTCGTTTTCAACACTAAGACACAACTGCCTTTCAAACTATTATCCTTTCTAAATCTGCTGCAAAGGTACGAATTTATTTTGAGGTATGGAAACGAATAAGAAAAAAAGTGAAGAAAACACCATAATTAATTTGCACACACACGCAAGAAGACCGAACCGCAACAAAACCATGCCCAGCCAGCAAGCATTACACACATTTGCGTTAAAACAAAACAGCCTGTCTAAAATCCTCTCAATCATCTAAAAAGCCCATCTCAAGCTGTGGTGCAGCAAAAAAGGCTTTAAAGCGAAGCAAATAATATTTTCCAGCGCAGCGGAAAACTTTTTCAAAAAAACTTACCAATATATTTGTATGAAACGTGGATAATTTGTAACTTTGCTGACAGAGAGAATAACGCAGTGTTTTACTAAAACTTTTACCATTCATAACACCATGTTTACTTCGCAAGACTTAGAGCAGTTTAAGAAAAAAGGCATTTCACAAGAGCAGGTCGAAAACCAGCTGAACGCCTTCAAGACAGGTTTTCCATTCCTGAAGCTCGCCGGAGCCGCATCGCCACGCAAGGGAATCACAATCCCCACGGCACGAGAGCAGAAGAGCTATCTTTCAGCTTGGAACCGATACCTGCGCGAAGGAGGGAAAGTACTCAAATTCGTCCCTGCAAGTGGTGCAGCAAGCCGCATGTTCAAGGATCTCTTCGAATTCCTCAACGGGGCAGCAGACGCTCCTGAGACCGATTTCATCAAGAAATTCTTCGATCACATCCACAGCTTCGCATTTTTCAACGCACTCAATGACATATGCATCAAGAACGAAGGCAAGGACATCGACGCCCTCGTTGCTGCCGGCAACTACAAGGCTGTAGTAGGCAACCTGCTTGAGGAAAAGGGACTCAACTACGGCAAACTTCCAAAAGGTCTCCTACTCTTCCACAAATACGGCAACGATGCTCGCACACCTATGGAAGAACATTTGGTAGAAGGTGCACTCTACGCCAAGGGCACGGACAATGTGGTTAACGTACATTTCACCGTAAGCCCTGAACACCGCAGCCTCTTCGAAGCGCTCGTCAAAGAGAAGGCAGCGCAGTACGAAGCAGAGTTCGGAGTGACTTATGACATCACTTTCTCCGAACAGAAATCAAGCACCGACACCGTTGCAGCTACAGCCGACAACGAACCGTTCCGCAACGACGACGGCTCAATCCTCTTCCGTCCGGGAGGCCATGGTGCACTCATTGAGAACCTCAACGACCTCGATGCCGACATCGTCTTCATCAAGAACATCGACAACGTAGTGCCTGACCGTCTCAAAGAACCTACAGTAAATTACAAGCGACTCATAGCAGGAGTTCTCACCACCTTCCAGCGCAAGATATTCGAGTACATGGAACTGCTTGAAAGCGGTGAATACACTCACGCTCAGCTTGAAGGCATCATCCGATTCATGCGCGACGACCTCGGTATCCGCAATCCTCAGCTCAAGGTGCTGGAAGATGCAGACCTCGTTGTCTACATGAAGAAGAAACTCAGCCGTCCTATACGTGTCTGCGGCATGGTGAAGAACGTAGGAGAGCCTGGTGGCGGACCGTTCCTCGCATACAACGACGACAATACAATATCACTCCAGATTCTTGAAAGCTCACAGATTGACAAATCTAACGAAGAGTATGTCAAGATGTTCGAAAGCGGCACACACTTCAACCCAGTTGACCTCGTATGCGGACTGAAGAACTACAAGGGTGAAGCCTACGACCTTACACAGTTCGTTGACCCGAAGACAGGATTCATCTCTTCGAAGTCGAAGAACGGCAAGGAACTCAAAGCACTCGAACTTCCAGGTCTCTGGAATGGTGCCATGAGCAACTGGATTACAGTATTCGTAGAAGTTCCTCTGGAAACATTCAACCCAGTAAAGACCGTTAACGACCTCTTAAGACCAGAACATCAGGAATAAAGATAACAAAAAAACGCATAGCCGATTGGTTATGCGTTTTTTATGTTCTATCATGTAAAACCTAGTGAATCATACCACGTTCTGCGGAGAATTGCGCAGGAATGCAAGAACGTTATTAATGGCAACCGAGAGAAGGCGTGAACGCGCTTCACGCGTCGCCCATGCGATGTGAGGAGTGATGAAGGCATTGGGCTGACTCAGGAGAGGATTGTCCATGCAAGGCGGCTCCTCGGTAAGCACATCAGCACAATAAGCCGCCAACTGGTTGTTTTGAAGCGCCAAAGCCACGGCGTTGTCGTCAACCAGAGGACCACGGCCGGTATTTATGAGAACAGCAGAGGACTTCATCAGCTGTAAAGTATCGCCATTGATAAAGTTCTTAGTATCAAACGTTAAGGGACAATGCAGGGAAAGAACATCGGATTCTTTCAGCAGCACTTCCTTGGTAACTTTTATAACTCCTTGCGACAGGGAATCCGCGCTTTTGCTTGTCAGGGCAATCACTTTCATGCCGAATGCCTGCGCTATCTGTGCCACACGGCTGCCGATATTTCCCAATCCCACAATTCCGAAGGTCTTACCTGAGAGTTCTACAAGCGATGTGTCCCAATAGCAGAAATCAGGATTACGGCTCCACCTGCCGTCGCGATTTGCGACGGCATAATGCTCCGTGCGGTTGGTCACAGTCAGGAGATGTGCAAACACCATCTGAGCCACACTCTCGGTGCTGTATGCCGGGACGTTTGTGACGATAATTCCACGCCGGTGAGTTTCTTCCATGTCCACAACATTATAGCCTGTAGCCAGCACACCTATATATTTAAGTGTTGGCAAAGCAGCCATTTCCTCCTTACCGACACGGACCTTGTTCGTAAGGACAATCTCTGCCCCCTTGGCTCTTTCCACAGTATCCTTAGGAGCAGTACGGTCATAGACCGTCAGCTGCCCTACTCTCTCAAGCTCACCCCATGACAGATCACCCGGGTTTGCTCCATATCCGTCAAGAACTACAATTTTCATTGCTTATTTATAATGTGAACGTCGCGTTGAGGGAAAGGAATCTCAATATGGTTCTTGTTGAGCACATTATAGATTACCTCTCTTGACTTGGCAAGGAAGCCATTCTTTTGGTCAACCAGAACCCAGACAGCAACCAGCAAATCAACACTACTTTCTCCAAAACCGCCAAACACCACAGACACAGGCTGGTCAGGCTTAATCAGTTCCCTGCCGTCGGGCAAAGTCGTACGAAGCTGCTCTATCTCCTTAGTGATGAGACCACGAACCTGCTCTACATCAGTTCCATAGGCAACGCCTACAGGAATTTTCTGCAATTCATAACTATGGTTGCGGGTAAGATTCTTGAAATTCTTGGTAAAGAGAGTAGCATTGAGGAACGCCATCACGCTTCCGTCGAGAGTAACGATGGAAGTACTCTGATAAGCAATGCTCTCTACACGTCCCTGGATTCCGTCACATTCGATGTAGTCGCCAACACGCAGGCGTCCTGTCATCAGCGAGATTCCATAGAAGAAATTCTCCAGAAGGTCTTTCATCGCGAAACCCATACCTGTAGCCAAACCCGCAGTAACGATGGATATTCCGCTCTTTGGAACTTGCAGCAGGGAGAGAGTGAAGAGGAAATATGCTCCCCAGACAATAATTGCTATGACGTTACGGCTAAGCGTCTCGTTGAAGTTACGAGTATCTTTCTTCGCTTTCTTGTACCAATACAGATAGTAAGAACGGATAGCATAGTTGAAGAAGCGGAAGAGGAAGAAGCATGCAACAGCCAGGCAGAGTTTGAAGAGAGAGAGCTGAATTACGTCGGGCACATCAAGGAAGTTGTAGAAGAATACATATTCCACAATGCTCGACATCTCAAACATATTAACTGCAAGATAGATACTCAAGAGGACAGACAGAACTCCCATGACCGGAATCAAAGTCTTCTCAATAAAGTCGAACAGCCATGTTGTGGTGAAGAACTCGCCACGCTTCATCAGTCTTACTATCGCAGCCTCGTTGTGTGCATCATCAGTAGATACCAGTTTCAGTTTACGGATAAGGATTCGCTCCTCATACATATTCAGCAAGTCGTAGCAGCATGTTATGGTCTGGATGAAAGCCAGCTGGAATGTCCACCATATCATGATTTGTACCGCAAGCATGGTGAAGCCGAGCCACGACATCACACATCCTACCACCATCGCCAGCAGAGAAATGGCAGAGTAGACATTGTCGCTCAGAGGCAGTTTGTCGCGATGCTTGCGCTGCGCTGAGAGTTGCCAGAAAACAAATATCAGGAGAAGTGGCGGGTAAATCAGATTTACCAGCACGTTAGGAATGAGCACAATGCGGAAGACTATCACAATGAACGCCATCATGATGAACGGCATGTAGATAGAATAACCGCTCCTCAGCTGCTTGCCCTTAAGACGGATGATCAGCGACACGAGAATAGCCTCCATCAGCCAGGCAAGAGTAACCATGAGGTCGGCAGCCATGATGAAGAGGTTACGATACATAAACTGCTTGATGACCATAATCACCAGGGCAAACAAGGCTACACCCACAGCTATAGTGATGGCGCGACGCTTAAGTTTATACTCCCCTTCCGCCATTATATTATTTTTGAATTTCTCCTTCATGCGCTGTGCAAACTTAGGCACAAGACGCTTCATCAGCCACGGGAAGCCTCTCATCACCACATTACTCAGCAATGTAGCTATGATAATGTAGAACAGCATGAATATACTTACTCCAAGCACAATAGGTCCGCGCCATTCAGACGCAAAACCATCCCTACCCTCCAACGGCAGGTATTTGTCGGAGAAATCCCGCTGCGCCATCTGAAGGTACATAGGCAAATGGGCAAGTACCTGTATATAGTTCTCTCCACCATTCACGAATATGCTCTGACGCAGTCTCACATAACGGTCCTGGGCATAATTATTGAGTTTCTCCACCTGAGTCGCTACCTGGTCGTAGTACCTGCTGTCTTTGGTGATAGACACAATCAGTCGCTTGAGGTCGTTGCGCAAGGCTGTGGCAAAGAGGACGCATTTCTCCCTGTCTTCCAGTTCCTCTTCCGACAACTTATAAGGGTCTTCGTCAACAACCTCGACTTTGGCAATGGTTGAAGATATCAGAGAGTCTTGCAGTTCATTGAGTTCCTTAACCTCCTCATCCTTCACAATTGCAGGAGGCAAGGACTTAAGAGCCACGATAAGGCTGTCGTAGCGAGCCACTTCCAGTTCCAGCCTGTCCCTCATATCCTCGAAAGGCAGATAATGCTTGTGCAAGTCACGATAGAGGTTGGTAGCCTGCTGGCACGCATACGCCACATCAAACGTAAAGTCTGTACGCTGTGAATAGAGAATGAGCGAAATCTGCTCACTCTTCTTCATATACTCCACCAGTTGCAAGTGCTGTGTCTGGCTTCGTATTTCATAACGTTTAAGGAACGAACGTTGTTGTTTGAAATTTCGTTCCAGTTCAAGTCTCAGCACACCGAGCGTGTGCCCCAGATCGCGTTCTTTCAACACCGCATTCGATGGAATGCAGATGTACAGAAACACTACAAATATAGTAAGAATTCGTTTCATATCATTTTTATTTAATCCACTTCAACTATTCGTTTCATCGCATCATAAATACGCTTGCCAAATGAGCGGACTTTGGACTCTTCATTAAGTTCAGCTTCGAGCAGATCAGCATCTGTAACAATTTCCTGATTATCATCCGCTGAGTCAGGCTCATCTGTATTTTCATTTTCCTCATTCTGAGGCTCTTCCATATAGTTGTCTACAGTACGTTTCAAGCCATTTCCAACATCAATGAGAAGTCCCTTAAAGCCTTTGTTCTTACGAAATCTGCGGTAAGCATCACGTCTTGCCCTGAACCAATTGGCAATCCCGTGTACAAATGAAACCATAAGGTTGGCCAACCATTTCGCAGCAATGCATATTCCTTTCCATGCTTTTTTGATGGTAGGACGAAGATGAATACAAGCTTCAATGGTCTTTCTAACCAGCCATACAAAACCAATATACAGATGAATAGCCGTCCACTTTAGCGCACGACCTGTTGCTTTTAGGGCAATAATACTCCAGACACCACACTTCTTGGCAGCCCTACGCAGTTTTAAGCGAATGATGCGGACTTTAGCCTGAGTATCGTTGTCGTACCAGAAAGCCCTAAGTCTTACTATTCCCTCTTCCGTCTTGTCGATGATCCACAAGACAAACTTGCAGAACATCTTCAGCAGCCAACGCAGGAAAATCTTGAAATACTTCCACAGCCACTTGCCGAACTTGCCAAGCAGCACAAGCAGAAGTCTTGCTATCTCTGCCAACATCTGTCCGCCCGACCGATTGCCGTAGCCGTTGCTGTTATCGTCAGAGTTATTGGTATTATTGAAATTATTTTGAAATTCGTTGTCCATTTTAATCCTATAAGATTACGAGGTTGATGCAAATATACAAACAATTTATCGTTATACTCAATAAATTCACCCTACATTTTATTTTTTTATACTAAAAAAACGCAAGATGCCACTTTCCACAACATTTTTTATCCTTTTTCAATGCAAAATAATGCATTAAAACACTATTTTCATATAAAATCTTTTGGAAAACATTTGTATATTATTAAATAATGTTAACTTTGCAACCATAACAACGACAAATCATAAACAATTAGCACATTCACTAAAAACACTAAATTTTTCTTCAACATGAAAAAGCTATTTATTATTCTGCTTGTGCTCTTGACATCAGGCACAACTTTTGCGCAGAAAGAAAATGCGCTTGTAGGAGTATGGCAACAAATCGTAGGTGGTCAGGCTAACACTCTGACAATCGGCCCTCAGGGAAAGGTATTCATGCCGGACGGTCGTGTGTTCGGATTCTTCCTCAACCCTTGTCAGATTGACCAATACGAGAATTTCAATTTCACTCCTTGGATGTTTGCCAACTACGAAGTGACTTCTGACAGCACATACACTGAGAAGGTATTTCTGCATAACGACACAGGATTTGAGACAACCATAAATTTCAATTACAGATTTATCAACAGCCGTACATTGATTGCTATCTTTGACCATGTTTATCCAGACGGCAAGACACAAACCATTGTAGACTTATGGATAAAGGCAGTTTACGATCCGGAAGAACTTAAGGCTATTCTCAAAAGAGTATCCGACAATTGGGACGGATATATTAAAGCTGCAAAGGAAGCATACGGAAGAGAATAGACTGTCCTATTTAGAAACACAAATACAAAAACATTATTTAGAAGCAAATGAAGAAATTTTTAATGGTCGCAGCAATGTTGACCACGATTGTTGCTCATGCCCAATGGAGAGTAGGAGTAACAGGAGGTACGGACTATAACGTATTCTCCATGGACAGACAATATCAGACAGACTTTAGAACTGACGGACGTTGGGGTATCACCATGGGGGTAACCAGTCAATATGATTTCAACAGTTGGTTCGGAGTACGCGCCGATTTGAACTGGAGTCAGAAAAACCACAGGGACTACAAAGATCTTACCAAAGACATTGCCTACAAGTATCGCAACGACTACATGCAGCTTCCCGTTATGGCGTCGTTCAGCTTTGGAAGTGACAACTTACGTGGTTTCTGCAACCTCGGTGTGTATGGCGCCTATTGGCTCAACAGCCACGTTTCAGGCTGCGAATATAACTATATCAACTACGTAGCAGAAACATTCTCCGAGAATGTAGACTTTAACTCCAACCGTGACCAGCGTTGGGATTGCGGTTTCATTGGAGGCATTGGCCTGGAATATCGCTTCGCACCCCATTGGGCAGCTCAAGCTGAAGCACGCTACTATTACAGCACAACCAGCACCACCAAGCAATACATGAGAGTGAAGGACTACCGATACAACAACACTACAGCTTTACAGATTGGAGTGTTTTACCTTTTTTAATCAACATAGACAGTTATGAGACATTATACAACTACCATAATTGGTGCAATTCTTCTGATAATGACATTCAGCAGTTGTCGTGAGGACAGTGATATTCTGGAAAACTATGGATACGACGACGAATTAGCGTGGGCTGCTGCCGACACTTCATTCGCTGCCAAATTCAAGATTATATGGAAAGGATTAAACCAGAACTATGCTATTTGGGACTATGAAGCTGAACATGGTGTAGACTGGGATGCAGTTTACGACGAGTACTATCCCCAGTTTGAAGCTCTCGACAAGCGTGGAAAAGACGAGACTGTTACAGATGCGGAACTATTGGATCTCTTAAAAAAAGTGCTTGACCCGCTTCACGACGGCCATTTCAGTTTGGGTATGGTAAACCACAAAACAGGCAACACTCTCAGAATCGTTCCAAGTGCGGACAGGAATAGTGGTCGCGATGACTACAATTACACCTATACATTTGCACCTCGTTTTGATTACTATGTCAATAACAATGAGGTGGAAACCGATGCAGATGGGAATCCTATTGTTATGGAATTCTCTACTGAACCGGATGAAATTATTGTAAAGTTCGTCACGACCCCTGGCCTTGGCTTCCAATGGATGATTAGCCGAGTTAATGAGTTGAGGGCTATGCCTTCACGTACAGAAATGCAAGAATTCGAGTTAACCAATCTGTTGAAACTTAATAACGCAATGGCTAGTGCTGGCCAGAATTTTTATGATGTAAATTTCTATAATTCACTTCAGGCGCAGTATAGTTTTCTTAATATTCCTGGTTTCGACAGTATCGACCCCATATTCTCAAGCAAGGGCATAAATATTAAATGAGGGTGTGTCAAAATAGGCACATCCT
>DEFM01000037.1:593-44819 GCA_002350855.1 Prevotellaceae bacterium UBA2852 | reverse complement strand
AACAGGGAAATCCCCGGCTCCAAACCCGGCAAGCGATGGGTCATCTACCTTGACGAGATTGACAAGTAGCTGGAAGCGAACCGAAAGAATCCCATTCCTTTGACGGATGAGGAGCAGAACGCTGCCATCCTTGCATCGCACAAGCGCAAGCCAAACAAGTCCTGCTGGCATGATTAAACGTTGAGACGCTATGACTTACATCAACTATATGAACCAGCTATGGCGTTCGGCAATGATGTCGCAGGCACGAGAGAAACGTGCAGAGAGCATATTCAAGCTCGGTGGAAAGGTCTATGCCTTCGACTCAACGACGATACCGCTATGTGATGCGGATTGGGAGAAGATACAAGAGATGTTCAGCAAGCAACGAGAATGGGTAATCAGCCAGGCACAGGTAACAGTTCAGACGGTCAATACAATGTTAGTCGAAGAACGTAAGAAAGCCATGAACCGCTATAAGGAGTATGACGGGTGCTACCTTGGGCATTATGCCCAGTGGTTCTTTTGGCTCTTCTTTACCATCGGTTTCTCAGTGGTCGCTGGAGGCATAGACATGCTAATAGCGCAGAATTTCGGAAAATAGAAACCAAAGAGCAGTTCCATATAGGGCTGCTCTTTAGTTTACGGCTGATTGATACTATTGTTTCTTATTATGTACTTCTCGTAGATTGTTTAGTAATTCCAAGACAGGCGCTGTTTCTGACTCACCATCCGGTATAATTGGTTCGTCATCCCACTCAAACGCATTGCGAGTATTATCATTAATAGACACCATCCAAGCATCTATTATTGTTATAGCCCTCACTTCTATAGCTTCATTAAAGTTGTAAGGACCGACAATCTGATTATTATCATCTATAGCAAGTGCCATCAAACGACATCTTCCAAAACGTGGTAGCAACTGTTCAAAGTTATCAATATTGTATGTGTTACTGGGAGTCATTGTATGTTTACGGCACATGACTGCCATATATCTTCCTTCCTTAACATCTGCATGTGGTATCTCTGGCGCCAAACAAACCCGATACCAGCTGGGATGATCTTTATTGATGCCTTTTAATATCTGTATTTCTATGCCAAGTTTTCCTTCTGCCTGTCGCTCTTTCCACTCCTTGACAATAATCTTTCCATCTTGCACATTTCTAAAAAGTAAAGCTAATACTGGCGGTTCTCGTAACCACTTATCAAAAATAAATCCGACACCAGACCATTTAGCTGCATCCCACAACTGCATGTTAGATGAGATTGTGTATACAGTCATATTCTGCTGAGATGAAATGTGTTTCTTTATATCAATCTTATCTCTTTCTGTATATGCAGTAAGGCATGGATAAATTTTGTCATCAGCTTTCTGCCATTGTCTGATAGAACACTTGAATTTGTCACCCAGTACAAAGTAAACTGACTGATACAATAACATCAGAGACGAAACACGATCCATTATTTTTTCTTTCTCATGGCGATCTTTGATAAGTTCTTGCACATCCTCTTGAGATATCGTATTCTGCACAAAGAAGTATGCCATGAAGAACGAAAAGCATTCCCAGTATTCTTTGTCTGAAAGCAAACCATGATTAACATGAAATATATATTCTGTATTTGAGGAGCCTTGTTTCATCGATGGTGCTTCTTCCGTCTCTTCCACGATTACTTTTATTTCAGGAGTCAATATGACAAGATCTATATCCGCAAAAGTTGCCAAGAGAGTTTCCACAGACGCCAAAAACGTTTCAGCAACAAGTTGGTTCTGAACGGAGTTTTTATAATGCACAGTAAACTTGCAATTATGAACTATTGTGCTTAAATTTTCACAACCTTCATCAGCTATGTTAAGATTACAGATGAATTGCTCATGAATAGGTTGCTTTAATAGATTGTCGTGCCAATTATCACCTACTGTTTCTTTCAACTGGTCATCTACCTCTTCCGGATAACCCAGGGCAAACTTGAGATAGTTAGCAGATAGAGGCATATCGCATCTTGCGAATATGGCTGGTAAAATAGCTATTTGAGGATTACTTATGTCAGCAGTAGCCAAATGGCAGGCCCAGCCACCATCTTCAAGAAGATCTCTTTCTACAAACTCCTTTGTCATGTATTCCTCGCCGTTGTGGGCAATTACATAAAGTAGTTCTCGCCAGTTAAGGTACATGACAAGGCGGCCAAGCATCAGTTCTATCTCACACAACTTTGACAATATTGTAATAAGCAGGTGGTTGATAGTTCCTTTAGAATAAAACTCTCTAACAAGTACCGATGCAGCCTTTATATAATAGGCTTCCGCACTATATGGCAGTTCCTGATAGTAAAGCGCAAACCCCATAAAACCACAAGACTTGACATACTCAGACTCATAGCCATCCTTTACAAACGAACGTACACAATGTCCTAAATGCTTAATCGCTGGCAAATAGCTTTTCTCCTCCATCAACGACTGAGCACGACGATAATGAATCATGGCACCCTGTACCTCCGATTCTCTATTTGCAGTAATATCTGCCAACTTGTCTACCAGATTCTCAAAAGCAGAATTATTGGTAATCATACGACCAAGTATGTCAACTATCTGAGATTGAGCATTAAAGCCAATTTCTGGATGATTGGCACTCTCTTCAATTAGATCCGTAAGCATTATTATTTCTTCGGACGGATCATCTTCCTGCCTAATATGTTGTATTATGCGGTGTTCCGAAAAATATATGTCAAGAAAGAGCTGAGAGGTTGGGGACAAATCTTTTCGTTGCCTGAACGATTCTATATACTCAACCTCTGACAAGAAACGTTCGGGGTCAAACAGTCCAATCCCTGCTGCATTTTCTAAATTGGTAAGAATATTGGTCAAGTTTTCTATAGTATGTATAGAAGGGTGCTTGTCTGTATATTCTTTAAGTTTCAAATAATCATCATAGGTGCTTTCTACATCATAAAACCAAAAGAATGATGTCCATGCATGGCAATATATAATATTGAAAGTCTGTATTGATGAACCATGAACTTTTGCTTCTCTCAATGCACGATTAAAGCGGCCTTCTGTTTCCTGACGGGGACGCTCCAGTCCACGACTTAGAATACAAGCCTCTAACAGATCATCTATATAATCTGTATCAAATTGGGCAACTTCACGAGTTAGTAAGCCTTTTTCTATTGTTTGAAGTTCTTCCCTTCGCCGTTTGTCATTTGAACCAACAATTACAGTTTTCTTTCGATACTCATCAGAGAAGTTCAGCTTTTCAACAGCAACATCCATGCATCCTTGCTCAAAAACGGCGAACGAACACCATGAACCATCAAAGATACTAACCGCTATACCATACTTCCTTGTCAACTCATCCTCCTTGGACAGACGAGTACTTGACTTAATTTTTTGGTTGGTAAAAAACAGTAGTTTTGTATAACCTCTCCCCGTTTCTATTACCTTCTTTACGTCGCTTTCAACCTTGGACTGCCAGGTCTTCTGTACGCTGATTGCTATTGCCCAACGCTGGTCACCAGTACATCCATCTGAAACCCACCATTTGTCTGAGATTGCTTTGTCAACAGAATAAGTCTCGCCATCTACCTTGCCATCACCACCGCCATCAGGTCCGGTTTGCGGTTTAATATTTGGTGTTATAAGACGTGCTGCTGCAACCAATATAAAGTTTTCAAACTCCGATTGCTTCTTATCCTGAGAAAGTTGCAGCAGTTTCAAATCAAAAACCTCTTTTGTTAGCTTTGCCTCATACTCAATTATTGTGTCCGAGAAAAGATTGCTTCTCAAATGACGATAGTAAGAAAAGACTTCCTGCCTAGCGGTTTGGAGTCCTTCCTCATCATCAATTTCAATTGGCTTTATGTCTTCTTGTTTTGACATCTATTTGTTTCTTATTAGGTCTTAATGCCATTGGCATAGTCGAACTTATGCCATCATTTCTATTTGGAAATACTATATCATCTTCTGTATCAGCATCTGAGTATTGGCATAGAAAGGAATATCAGTTTTGCCAAGGATTGTTGCTGGAAGTGTTGCCATTTCAGCAAGGTTATCCATTGGAACCAATACATTCTTAGCTCCGTTCTCTGATAACATAGATACTCGGTCATTGAAATTCAGGGCACGTTCAATAGCGCCGCCAATGCTGATATTGCCGATGACACCAAGACCTGATTTTAAGTTACGTCCGAACACAGAAGAGACGATAGCCGCGAAGACAGCGCCACCGATTCCCTTATGAACGCTTACCCCCAACAGTACGGTCACTTGAACTGTTACATCAAGATGCAGCAAAGAATGTTGTTGAGACAGAATAGCCCTTTCATTCGCGCGGATATAATTATATGTATTTTTTATATCCTCCTTGGCTTCTATTGAGCTACTGCCAGTCATTGTAAGCTTGCCATTGCCAGGCATAGTAATTACCTCGATTTTTACAAGAGACACCTTATCTCCATCACTCGTGGCAGTATAGCAAGTGCCAGGCTGAAGCGGAGCATCCTCTATAAGATTGGTACCACGTTCCTCTGGAACAGACACGAAAAACTCTTCTTGTGTCTCCTTGTCAATGTAGGAGAAATTAGTATCCCAAAACTCCATACCGCCAATACGTTTCAATTGCTCTTTGACACGCCGACGCATTTCTATAGCCCAAACCAGATACTTACGCACATCCTCCTTAGTGAAGTTTCCATCTGGATGCATCAGTTTAATCAAGCCAGAAACAGTCTTGCGTACAGGCTTCGTGTCGCGCTGCTTCATCTGTGCGCCAAGAGTGAAATACTTGTCGATGGCATCCGTGTAAGTCATCTTCCGCTGGGAATGAAGGAACTCGCTGAAGAAGTCTGTGCTAAACCCAAAATGATTGGTAAAGTTAGATGGGGCGAACTTCATCACCTCCCATCCTGGTAGGAAGAAACCGATACGATCCAAGAAAGCGGTGTCGTTACAGATTTTATCCGAGAATGGGGAGAATAGATGCGATGTCTGTAAGACCGTCTCGACTGGCTGATTGATATTGCCATTCAAGATAATAGATGCATTGGCTGCTTTCTCTCCGGCCTTTCCTGCTCTGGAGAAACTACCGCTTTCCATGTAATCCTTCATCAGAGGAACCACTTCCTTATCTTTGAACAATTCATCTGTTGACTCATCAAAGCAAATAGCATCCCATCTGCCAACTGCTCCAATCTGACCACTGGAGTTGTTCACAAAAAGGGACGCAGCCGTTCCCTGACCACCACTGACGAGCATGGAATATGGTGAAAGCTCCTTAAAAACAAAAGATTTGCCCGAAGACCGTGGACCAAGTTCCGCCATATTGAAATTCGACTCAACCAATGGAATGAATCGTGACAGCAACAACATTTTCATTCGGTCTGTCATCCCTTCTGATTCAGGTTCATAGCCTCCACTACGAAGAAGTACGTCAAGCCATTCCTCATTGTTGAACAAACTGCGGGCTTTGGCAATCCTTTCCTCCTCAAAACTGGAAAGCTGGATGGGGCGTACCTTGCTGACCACAAAAGGGTATATCTTTTTCCCAATCATCTGGGTTGAATCATAATCCATGTCAATGATTGCCCATATTCCGCCAGTCATCATCTTCTCATGTTGGCTGATAATCTCTTCGGATATATTGGCGTCTCGAATAGCCAGATTTGATAACTCTGCCCAATACTTATCTTTTGATGGGTCAAGGCGAACACTTATCTTATCAATGATTTTATAGGTTCCCTGTTCTCGTATCTTTACCTGAACAAGAGTCGCTTCGTCTGGATTCACATAGTGATCACGCAACACACGTTTCACATTCTCTATACCTTCTTGAATCTTTTCCTCGTCATCCGTACTGCACGAATTAGCAAGAAGATACTCCAAAACAAAGACAGGTACGTTGGCACCGCCTTTAACAGAGCGCACCACGTCTTTACGGACTACATACCCCTTGAACTGGTCTAACAATTTAGAATCAAGTTCTATCATATTTATTACACGTTAATCGTTACAAAAGGTCATCAAGGTCTCTTGATGCCGATTTTATGATACTACAACTATCTATCTGAACCGAGGTTTCTTTATCCACGAGAACAACTTTGTCAATGCCTTTTGTCATCTCAAACTCTGCATGGATTGTTTCACCTGGCTTCATTGAGTAAATCTGATTGCCAGATACCATTTGGTTCCCTGCATACAACAGAAGTTTGACCTTGCGCTCATTGCGGAATAGATCTGACTCACAGCCCTCGGCAAGTAATTTCACCGTGAAATAGTTTCCTGTCACAGCTTTAAGCTCCTTCTTGTTGGAAATCATCACTCTCAGTGCCATGTCGTTTGACTCAATGTTCAACTCATATGCGGGAATGATACACTCTTGTGGAGTGAAGCCCCCATGGGAATAACCATACCTGCCTGTTGTCTTAAATGGTTTATCAGTTTTGGCATAGTACTGATAGTTACTGTTGAAGTAACGTCCTGCCTTTTCAATCAGGTTTGAGGTTGTCAGAGGCTCCTCTGTCAACACAAAGCGTTCTTCTATTTTCAGGATGTTCCCTTCAGGATGGGGTTCTTTGTCCGCTTCGTCCAATAGACCCGTGAGAACAAAACCGTGGTCAGTGGTAAGCACTATCTTGTTATACCCAAGACGGAACAGATGGGCTATCTTCTCTCTGAGTTCCGACTCGTAGTTTGTAATGTCTTTAAGTGCGCCCAGCTGCTTTTTCTCACCCACTTCGTCTATATCTCCATAGTTGAGCACCAGACGCTGAGCAGTAACACCGTCATTCAACATATTCAGCGGCATGATGACCACATCATCATAAATCGACTTCAAGGTGTTAAATCTTGATTGAGCATTCATCGTAGGCTCGCTGCATCCGAACAAGGCACTCATGCCGTTTTCGGTTACAGAGGGCAGAACCGACAGAGCTGTTTTCCTGTCTATCTTCACATTCTTGTCGGTAATGCCATTAACAATGGCTTCTGCTATTTCAAGACGCAGTCCATCACAGACAATAACTGCTGTACGTTTGTCTCCAGAAAGAGCATTGATTACAATATCCTTCTGTGTTGAGATATAATTTTCTTTTATGTCGAACCAGCACGTCAACAGTTCATTATTCAAGATGGTATAGTGTTCTTGTAGTGGACGCAAGGTAGCTGGATCGTTCAGCCAATCCGTATAGATACGGCGCATGGCTGTATCGAGAGCAGCAAAATGCTGCCTATAATATGTTGCGACATCTTGATAGGTAGAGATAGCACCAAGACCTTCTACCTTAAATGTACAAAGCAGCCAGACACTCTGCAACCATAGCGGTTTGAATGCTTTTGCCTTCCTGTCTTGTGTGCGTTGCTTGATGAATTTGGTCAATTCTTTCGTGTCCTGATGCAACTTCAAGGCATTGCTGAGCATCATCATCAACTGGCGGTCAAGTGCTGAAAAAGGATGGTTGGGATGAGCCTTCAACGAATTGATGTCTGCTGGAAGTGCATAGTTGTCAGCATACTTCCGTAGCGTATCTATCTTCTCCGTACTGTCAGCCCATTGGTAATAGACTTCCAGCAGGAGTCCTTCTATCGTATTGTCAGCCAACGACTGTAGGATGGTGTTTACCACCTCCTGTGCCATCGCTTCGGCAGGCTGTTCCGTTTGAGGTTTATCGATAAGGCGATACACTTCACTTCTGAACACATTCCACACCGTTTCATCCATCTTCTGACGGGTTGCGGCAGGTGCATGAAGAAAGTCAAGCAGCCAGTCCTCCAACCGCAGTGGCTCAGTAATGCCGTCGGCTACTGACTGCCACCAGTTCTTATTCTTGCCCTCACTGAGTTTTGCGGCAAGCAGAAGCTTGTCTTTGGTCAGATGAGTATTCTTGCCTGTGGCTTCAAACAGTTTCTGCTTGATATACACCTCCATGTCGTCAAGCACCAATAATCCTCCTGTTTGTACATATTCTTGCAAGAAAGTCAATTGTAGCGCTTTCTTTCTGACATAGAAGAGCACAGGACTGTCTACATACTTCGACTCTGCCAGATATTTCGCCTCTATCTCGCTGTACTCATTGCTGATGGGAATCTGCCGGATGTCTTCTGGAAGATACTTTAGCAGGAACTCACCCTCACCATTGGCATCTGTCACCACTACGTAGCGATGCTCTGCCAATATGCGATCTATGTCTTCTTTAAACCAAGAACCTATCATTGCTCAATAATTTCTATTGACTATCGAAAAATCTATTTGTACTTTTTCTATTTTAATTTGTATTTTTGCTTTGGATGATTAGGAATAGTTGGAAACATCATCTCAAGGGTATCATTATCAATTAATCGAGGAATAACCACACTTCTGAGATACTTAGGGCTTCTATTTATCTCAGTTGACAACTCATCTAATGAAATCCAATCCTCACATTTCTTTTTTATTAACATCTCCAACTCCTCTGGCTTCATTCGTTTCTTTATAGTTATTTGATTATAAGCATCCGAACTTGCCATGTTATCATCTGAGGTTGCCATATTGGCGGTCGAGGTTACTATATAAACAGCTGAGGTTGCCATGTTAGCGGTCGAGGTTGCCATGTTAGCGGCCGAGGTTGCCATGTTAGCGATCGAAGTTACCACATTACCACTTGAACTTGGCAATTTATATTTAGTACCCCGTCCATAACCTTCTGCTACCAACAACCCAGAATTACACATATCTTTCAGTAACTCAGTAATCTCACTCTTATGGATATTAAGAGTGTAGCGTAAATTCTCATTTGTGACATATCCGTCAGCACATGTCATATTTAATATAAGAAGTTTGTCATGCCCAATATTTAGAATCTGTTCTCCATATAATGAGATGAGTTGATTCTTGATATTTTCGTCCATTACAGATTCCATCTTCAAGGTTAGCTCAACCTTATCTGGCTGACATTTTGTTTCTAAGATGGGATAACGCCAGTTTTGTTCACGCCACCCTTTTAGTATTTTGTCAACACCACTTCCGGCTTTTTCTGCAGTTCCCAACATAAGGAACATTGTTTGCAAAGCTTTATTCCTGCAGACACTATCACCGCCATGATAGTATTGCTGCTTGGATATTAACATTGTACCCGGATTTGAAAAAACCATGCAATTTTTGTATAAACGCGCTATCAAAGAGGCATTCTCCGAATAATCAGCATGGACGATGAAATTTATCAATGCCTCACGAACAGCTACATGGGCAGGGGTCTCATCTTTCCTAATATTATCTTCTAATCGGAACGGTTTAGGCAAAACAGCTTGTAGTCTTGGCAACACAAGTTTATAGAACTGAAACAGATTACCTTCCCAAGTGCCATCTGGGCAGATTCTGTTTGACCATCTCTCGTCAGGATCATCAGATAGCTTCTCTTGATAGTCGGGGAAAAAATTCGGGCAGCATTCATTATCTGTTATTGCCGCAGATTTGCCAAACATAAGAAGTCCGGCAAGTGTAAAACCTTCTTCTCCCGTCGCACGATCTTTCCTATACCCCCCAAGTTTCCGTATTAGTTCAAAATCACTTTCTGCGAGCCAAGGATGGTCTGGCTTTGCTATAGCAAACAATCTTCTATATTGCTGAACTGACTCTATATCAATGTCGTCCATGCTATAATTCTTCAAAATCCTACTATCAGCTGGACGAGAGGTATCTGCATCAGCAAACATTCGTTGAACCTCCTTTTCGGTGCATTTGTAATCACCCTCATAATTGCGCTTAAAGGTTCCGTTGTACGGATTCTGGGTTCTATATACAGGGCGTTGTTCTCTACTGGCTCTTGGCACAAAGAATATCATAAATGGAAAGCCGTTGAATTTTCCAATAACAAGGTCATCAGATTTCATTAGATTACAACTAATAGTTGACTTGTTATTTACGTTGTTCCAAAAGTCTTTCTTATATTTCTCAATTTTCTCATCGGTCAGTTTATCCAAAAAGAACTGTCCATTGTTTTCGGCTACACCAAAAACAACCACTCCGCCATCTGTATTTGCAAATGCAGAGTAAGTCTCCCAGAAACTCTCAGGGAAGCCACCTGCAGCACTCTTATATTCGAGTTCGTCATATTCGCTCTTTTCCAAAAGCTTTTCTAAGTACTCACTAAAGTCTTTATTTTTTCGAACTTCAATCATATTATAATCTTTTATCTTATTTACCAATCTGCATTCAAATATTTCTTCAGCTGTCCGGCATTGAGCACTTCGTAGCTGAGCATCTTGCGCTTCTGTAGTGGTGCAATATTCTTGCCAACGCCGTCGTCGAGTTTCGGGGCATAGCCAGTAGCAAGCAGGTCATCCACTTTCTGGCAAAACTCCTGTAGCTCTGTCAGGGTGGCACGAAGCTCTTGCGCCTCCATGCGTCCCTCGGTGTTGCTGGTATCAATGGAGTTAAGACGGTCACGGAGGGCTGCTTCGCGGTTGGCGGCATAGATAGAGCGAACACGATACAGGGCATCACGGCTCCACTTGTAGATGCTGACATACAGTTCTATGGCATGATGTGGCCCACTGCTGAGGTGCCAGATGAACGGAGTCTTGGGCAGATACATAAAGAGGTTCAGGTGGTCGCTGAGTTGCTGGAAGAATCGCTCTTGCAGATATTTCTCTAACGGGCAACCTAACAACTGGCACACCTGAGAGAACTGTGCAGCCGAGTAGCCACGCTCCATCATCTCCTTTTCTATGCGGATAGCGAGGCGTTCCTCGCCGAGTCGGTCGCCCAAAGGGATGATGCCGTCATCATCCTTCGCCAGCACGGTGCGGATGACATCGGTCATCAGCTCAAAGGCCAACACCTGTGTGCGCTGAGGGGGCAGCACATTGGCGTTCTTAAATTGCCACCATGCTTCCACGGGGTTCACATTGCGTTTGATGCAGAACTCCTCCCATTCGTTGTTGTTCTGGTAGAGGGTATCGAAGTCTGTAATCTTTGGCAGGTCATCACGCTCCTCCAAGTACTCTAAATGCTCCAGTACATCACTCGTTGGCTTGAACTCGCTTTCCAACATTAACCACTGCTTATAAGCAGCCTTCGCCTCATGACTCACTGGCAAGTCGCCAACAGGTATGCCCTCTTTGTCCAACACCATCTGTTTATCATGCTCACTCAATTCATAGACCTCGAAAACTGTATTGTTTATGATAGACTCGTTGATGAGGATTTGAGTAAGGAGGGCATTCTCATAATTATAATATTTAGAAAGTACAACAGATGTTTCAGCGCCTGCTTTTAGTGGTGACTGGATGAACTCAGGTTCAATTAATGAGTATTCACATAAAACTTTTTTTATGTTTATACAGACGGAAGATAAATCTGTGATTCGTTTCTCTTGTCCTGAATTTGGTTCGACAAACGGCAATCTCTTCAAATCATTAGGTTGCTTATTTACGGTTGGATTTAAGCAGTCCAATGAGTATGATACAATTTGTGAATTGTACACCCCCAAAGCATATCCCATATTTTCAAACTTCCCATTTGGGAATATACATGATCCTGCTATGTCAAAAAGGCAGTTGGAATCATATTCTCTAAAAGAAATAGAACCTGATCCTTTTGCTGAATAGGTTATTCCCTTCTTAAAATAATATTCTTGTGCGTGTAAGTCTTGACCTCTTGATTTAAGAAAATCTTGCAAATATAATCCTTCGTCCTTCCAATCAATAGTCAGCCAAATATTTCCATGCCATTTACAGTATGGACCACCTTTAGCATATAATACCCATCTACCTTTATCATTATTTGAAGTCCGTAAATCCGTAATCTCCCATGGATACCTCAAAAATCTGTTGTTATTGGATGTTTGTATTCCTGCACGAATATCGAAAATTTCATCCATTATCGTTTTGCCAAACTTCTCTCTGAACTCATCCGAAATCCAGTAGATGAAAGGATATGACTTGATGCCCTTCAACTTCGATTGAGGAAGGGTATAAACACGGTCATTGGACTGACCATTGAGATAGTCAGAATATGCCTGCGCCAGCGAGCCTTTCTTGAATTTCTCTTGTTGATTAGCTGTTATATTAAAGTAAATGCCAGCGGTCTTTTCCTTGATGTTCATGTCAAGTGTATAGAACGTAGCATCGAGCAAGATGCCTGGGCCAAACAGATTCACTCGGTCAAGTCCATAGTCCACCATCACATTGATGTGTGTCTGTTCGAGCATAAACTTACGCACATCCTCAAAGGTCTTGATAAACATAAAAGTGTGAGGGTGAATCATTCCCACCTTTCCATCATCCCCAGCCAACTCACAGCATCGTTTGATGAAACAAGCATAAAGGTTGGTATTGAACTTTAAGGGGCGACGATAATTCTCCTCGACAAACGCCTTCAGTTCAGTACCGAAATCGCTACTATCGGTATATGGTGGATTCGCCACCACCACATCATATTTATGAGAAATAATGTCGAGGAACGAAATGGCATCATTGGTCTTTGCCAGAGTATAGTCATTACTGCCCTGACCGCCCCACTTGTTTACATTATTGCGGAGTTGGGTGATAACATTGTTCTTATATTCAAAGAGACTCTCCATTTCAAACTCCTTGAACATAGAGTGGTTCACATCGTTTGGCATCATTTCATTCAAGCGTTCTTCTACACGCACCAGTGAGCCAAATTTATAAGCTGAGCATAAATCATTCCAAATATGCTCAATGGCTTCAATCTGTTTCTGCGACCATGAACCAAGAATCTCAAATGTGCCTTGCAATTCTTCATATTGGGGCAGGAAGAAGTGCGTGCTTACCACATTGGTATATGCAGGCCAATGACTGCGATGACCACCTAATTCTCGCGCCTTGACGAAGAGTGCTATCTGAGAGATTTGGGCTGCACGCTCATCCAAGTCAACACCGAAGAGGTTGTTCTCCACAATCATCTTTGGAATATCACGACGGCTGTAGTCACGTTCGTAGTTCTCCATCTGATCTACATACAAGTCGTAGAACAGCGAGAAGGCATAAATCAGGAAGTTGCCAGAACCACAGGCAGGGTCGAGCAGTCGCATCTGGCGCAAGTCCTTGGGATGGCGTACCTGATGGTCGGGGATATTAGCTATCTGGTATTTTTCTTTGATATGGCTGTCGGGGTACATTTCCATATATGCCTTACCCAACGTGTTGTCAACCAGGAACTTCACCACCCATTGGGGCGTATAAACCTGACTCTGAAGCGACACCTTATTATATTCAGTCTTCTCGCCACTCTGCTTCAATGCTTCTTTCTCTACGGCATTGAAGTTCTCGTAGAGCCAGCCAAGGATGTCATCACCTTTCCAGACATCAGCTCCACAGTCAGCATCCGCTTCTATGGCATTGAACTGCTCGATAATCTCATTCAGTTCATCGGCTGTTGGTAGCAATGCGTAAGGGTAGTCCTTGCGATAAAGAGGGATATGCTCACCAAGACTTTCAAACTGGTCGCTGAGGAAAAGCTTCAGTCCCTCACGTTCCGCATTGCGCTCCTCCGGGTGGTTCTCCAGCCACACATTGTGTTCAAAGGAACGTCCCGCATTCTCCTTTCGTCGGGTGATAATCTCAGGGAACAATACCTTCGACTCCATCACCTTGATGGCAGCGATGCGGTTGAAGAGCGTAAAGACACACTCATTGATGGCTGCCTGACGTGCCTCCTCATAGTCTCCCAACTCGCTCAGGTGACTGCTCATCAGTTCATCCAGTTTCCTACGCTTCTCTTGGTGCTCTGCAGGAATCTGCTCTACAGGCAAGGCTGTTTCCTTACGAAGTCCCATGCGAGAGAAACGATTATCGAATGCCTGCTGAATCAGGCGTCGTATGTCGAGAACGTGATTTATCAATTTCATTATTTACTTAATTTTTGAAGAGTTTTTATTTTATAAGCGACACGCTTTGGAACGCGATTTTCATCATTGATGTGGAATGAATGATATTTTCTTTCTAGGGCATTTTCAGGAAGTCTTTCAAACTTACATCCTGCTTTATATTCCATGTATTTGTTAAAAATGGCATCATAACAATACAGGGTATCATAATTAGGCAGTCCTATTGCTTTAGGCAACAATTCTCCTGCATGTTCTCTGGAAGATTCCAGTACCGAGACTTCTTCGCCTTTATTTTCAGGATGCGCACCCTTACCATTTTCTCCATGTTTCTCATTCCATTCATATACCCTCAATGGCTTATGATGATTGGAAAGCCATTCAAACACATGGGATATTGACATTGGGAGGGAGACTACGGGGTTAGTGGAAGTTTTAGTCTTCAAATTCCAGGTCTTACCCTTATCACCAAGCGCATTTGTAGCAATGAGAAAAGAGTCTTCAGGTGTAGATTCTATTCTTGAGGCAATTTCTGTTCTGATTTCATTTTTAACTGTCTCATCGTGAATGCTGTATTCTTCTGTTTCAGAAGATACGCGATTTCTACGCCAATCTTTCAATCCATATTGTTTAAATATTGATCTAAGTTGTCTTACTCTTGAAGGATAGCATTCCGGAAGAACATTTACGGCATACAAGTATGCGTTTATGTTCATAGAATCATAGATCATACTGCATTCCTCATCATTGAAGAAATCAACAAATATGCCAGCCTCTTTTATCTGTCCCCCCATCGTCTTGTCATCATACAACTCATCAACAACCCAGTCTTTTGAAGTGACCAGATTACCTATATCGTTATATTCAGGAAACACCAAGGCAATTATATTTTTAGCCATATAAAACAATTGTTAGAAGCCCATTATTGTTCGCATGTCTATATCTATTTGGTCAAAGAAGCCTACCGGAGGATTAGCAACTCTACCATCCTCAAGTATCTCCAACTTGCAAGGTTTGGATGTATGCTGGCTTTCATCACGTTCAAAGTAATATGCCTTAACCAATGGCAGATATTCAGGTTCATTCACAATTGCAACCAATGCGCCATTCATAATATGGTCGCTATGTGTTTCTATGATAATCTGTATTCCTGCTTTCGCCGCCTTCATAAGCAACTTCATAAGTTCTGCCTGAGCACGAGGATGAATATGCGCTTCCGGGTTTTCTATAAGAAGAATGGCGCCAGGAGAAGCACTCAGGACTGCAATAATAATTGGCAAGACATAAGAAATACCATAACCAACATTAATCGCTGACATTGGTTCTGTCATGGTGTTCCCTTCTCTGCTGAATTTATAATTTAGCTTGAAATCATTTCCATTAGGTTCAATATTGATATTTACACGAGGCGACACTTGTTGCATCCACAATTGAACCTGTGTGGATAAGAGATCATTGTTTTCATTATCGTAAAGTAACTCTGGAATACAATGTATCTTGTTCCCAAAATGACTCAGGAAATGTATTGCATATTCACATTGACCATTAATTTTTGAAATCTGTTTTTGGTGCTGCACCACATTTGTATCTCTTTCATATCCTTTCTGTGGACCATATCGAAACGCACTTATATACTGAAATTTTGAAGTAAACAGAGAACATTTCGTTAAATCTTTATTCTGATTCTCCATATTGATAGCAGGCAGATATGTTTCATAACTATCCGTATCTTCATAAGAGAACTCGAAATTCAAAGTTTCTGAATCATCTTCCAATTGGATGTTCAATACCCCATCAGAACAAGAATGACATTCAACATCATTGGCAATACCTAAATCAGCCAAATCTCCTTTTAGATTCAATCCTGCCAAAGGGGCGTTTCCCGTGTATGACTGTCTAAGTAACAGCATCGACTGAATGACAGATGACTTACCCATACCGTTTTGTCCTGTGAGTAATGTGATATTACCCAATTGAATATTAAGATTATTATGAATCTTAAAGTCCTTCAATATCAAATTAGTTATCATAGCCAATTACTTGTTTAATGAGTTGCTGTACTTTTGTGTGACGATATTCGACTTGAGGAGTCTTTGCTGTTCCAGAAGTGATTGATTTAATAAAATCTTCATTCATAAACAACGAATATATTTCGTTTTGAAATCGAGCTTTCCTTTGAACAAGAATCTCTTGTTCGTTTTCTGACAGTTGGGCTATTGAAACACTCAAAACCTCAAAAATAGCTTTGTTCGTTTTTAAAAAACTATTAGGTTTTTGTGGGTCTGGCCGTTTAAATGCCGTATTTCCAAGAAGCCTGTAACAAATAGTCATTGACCTGTCGAAAGTATCATGAATGCTATCTATTTCTTGCTGCGACATTCTATTAATATTCTCCAATGCATCGCCCATGAATTCATCAAGATTACCGTCATACTCTTTTCTATAAAGATAGAATGCGACAAAACGGTTGGCGAAGTCACAATCAGTCATTCGTTTTGAAGGAATTTTACCACCAGTAGCCTTTCTGAAAGAATCCAACTTTACCATTCTTTTCAATAAATCGGTAGCTTTCTTCTGGTATAAAGCATTACGCATCTCTTGTGACGTCAAGGGGACTCCTGCGGTGTTAACGCGTTGAAATATCACAAGCTTTACTCTTTGCGGAGTGTTCTTGCGTAATGTATTAAGAGTGACCTTTAGACTTTTAATCCTTCGAATCTGTGTGCGATCTAATTTATCATACGTCCAACCTTCTAATCCTGTCAGAAACTGCATCCCTTTCAGTTTGAGTTTTTTTGTGATACAGAAATCTGAAAAAGCGCAAAGACGTTGAAGTCCATCAACTACGAGAAGTTTGTTGGTTTCCGGATCTTCACTAAAATAGAATGATGGTAAGGGGAGACCCAATAGAACAGATTCAATCAGGCGACTTTTCTTGACTTGTGTCCAGACATCACTTTCACGTTGAAACTCTGGTTGCAAATCAATTTCATTGTATTCAAGTTGCTCCAAAAGAGAACCTAAATTCACTACCGAGATATCCACATCTATAGCATTAGGGTCGAAAGGCCCATGAATATCTTCTATGCTATTATCTTCTGGCTCAATATCGATCTCCTCTTTTATCTGATCATATATGTAATCTTCCATAACTATCTATTTTATTCGTCAAATTTAAGAATGTCGTTTGTATCGAATTGATTGACCATCGCCAACTGCTGCTTCAGCCATTGCTTGTATTGAGCCACGCTAAGTTGCCCCGTTGGCAGTTGGCTTCGCAACTTGCGTTCTTTGGGCTGTGGCTTTGGTTGCGGCTGCGGAGTGGGATCTCCAGGACCTGGCTGTGGTTGGGGCTGAGGTGCAGGCTTCGGGTCAGATGTACAAATCTCTGTTTCCATCACATCCACGTCCACATTCAACTGTGGTAACATATTGATGGCACTCACGATGTCACGAAGCTGAAGGTGACAATTGGAGCAACGAATCTCATAGTCCTTTAACTGGATTTTCGAAATGATGTATTTTTTGCATACATCTTCCTTTTCCCTTACTTTAGCATATAACCTTGTGTTCCATTCTGCAGGGTATTGCTCAGCATTTTTCTTGATTGCATCTATACGGGTCAACAAGTCACCATATCCATAAATCATCTGCTCTGCTTGCTGTTCCATATATTTATAGTACAGACCCTTTACATCAAGATACAGTTTCTTCATCTGAGCGTAGTTATGCACGGGATCGCTATCGAGCATCTGAAGATAGGATTCGTGTAATTGGTCGAAGGTCTGCATTGGCAAGCCGACGAACTCTAATTCACTCTTCACATCGAGGAAGTATTCTTTTTGGTATTCAATCTCACGAATGTTAGAGTCAATGAAACGAATGTCTGCCTCAATCTTCTCTACAGCCTTGCAAAACTCCTCGTTTTCGTTGTCACCAAGGAATGTCCGAGCTGTATTGAAGTAGTTGTACTCCGTGACTGTTCCTGCATATTGGCGAAGCACTTCCTTTGCAGCAAGGGAACGTCGGAAAATACGCTCGCGTTCAGTGTCGTTGCATATCTGGTTGTTGACTTTATGAATCTCTGTGACTGCAAGTGACTGGATGGCTGCAACGAGTTCAAAGTCATTCATGTTGTAACTGAGATTGTTTCCTGTCAGTTCCTTATAACGGCAATCCTTCAAGGTGTCAACAATGTCACGTTTCTCATTATAGCTCAGGCTCTTAGTGATTGCCTTAAATGACGCACGCTGGAAGTTGCGCGAATTAGCAAATGGCTCTTTGGCTCCTTCCTGCTGCCAGGAGTGGTACTCTTGATTGTTGTACTTAATAATCACCTTGCTGGCACGGAAGAGTGCTGCCAAAGTAGAGAATACCGTACCAAAGCTATAGCCGGTAGGAGCGGCTGCAAGGTCACGCTCCAAGTCAGCACCATTCTTATAAGATGCCATTTGTGCCATCATTTCTGTAATGACGGGTAACTGATCGCCAATAAACTGTCCTGTGGTATCAAAGAACAAGAAGTCAGGCTGCTGACCGATGACATTTTGGAGCTGATTCTGAGCCGCTTTCAGCAGTTGAAGAGCCACGCTGTCTTTCAGAGAACCACCAAGGCGTTTGGTATAGATATTGCCATACATCTTCAGTTCAGCCTCCTTGATAATGGTTGCTGCATTCTGGGCGGTCATGATGCTGGCATTATAGAGATAGACAAGTACACCGTTAGCATACGACTTCACGATAACCTGTTCCAACTGTGCCGTTTTACTCTCCAAAGAACTGGCTATCTCGTCCACAACCTTCTTCTCCTCGGAAGTAAGATTAGGTACATCCTTGATATAACTGATGCGAAGGATATCCTCTGCTATCTTCTGTATTTCTGCTGCGTAATCGGAAGAAGGCACAATACTGATGATGCCTTTCTGAGACTGCGTTTCTTCCTTAACGTGCTCAACATACTCATTGAAAGATGGCTTGACGCTGAGAATGTCATGGAACACGACCTTCATGCCTTGATCACCGCCAGTAGAAAGTGGTTCGCCACTGTCTGACTGAACAGCGAATCCTACATTGACAGAGTCAACAGTCAGATTCTGCGCACCACGGACGAGCGACATTTGCTTCACCTGTTTAGTAATCTCGCCCTTGATGCGGTAGTTGGCAATGTCGATATTGTTCATCATTTCAAAAATGCGCTGCTGGGTCTCGCTGGTGATACGATACTCATCGCCAGAAAGGATAAGGATTTCATCGTCCGCCAGTTTCTTGCAGGCTTTCTTGACTTCTTCGAGCACTGAGAAATAATCGTCTGGGCAATTGACGTATGCACGGCTGATATTCTCTGCCGTTGTTTTGGCACCTGAATTCGTCAGAAAATGAATGGTTTGCAGCATGTCACGTCCTTTGACGAATTGAAGATTCAATTCTCTGAGATGTTCGTCGGCCTGATCATACCTTTTACGCAGCGACTCTGCCACGGCTTCTTCTGCCTGTCTGCAAAGTTGCGAAGCATTGACGTGGGTGTGGTAGTCCTTGTCAGAAAGAGCCTCCTTCTTCAGTACGTCAAATGCTGAAATCAACATACCACGAGTACCCACCTGTGTCTTGACAAGTTTCTGGGTACCAAACAGGAAGTACTGAAGCATCTTGAACTGATGCTCATAGAATGGGAAGTAGTCAGCGTATGTTTGTGCGTCGGTTGTTTTGTTGAGACCTGTACCTACAATATTGGTAATGTCGGAAATCTTTCCGCTATTCTTCTTATAGTAGTCCTGCAAGAGGTCGTTACCGTCTGCGGTCTTGGCCAAGAGTCGCTTGCGGATAATCATGTCCACTTCCTCGGCTGCAATGGGGATGCGCTTCTTGAAGCGGTCGATAATCTTAGTCAACAGACTACGATTGACATTGGTGCCGTTGATGACGTCATCCAACTGGAGCTGGGCAATGGCAATTGTCCATACTTTGCGACCAAGAGCTGCGAGTGCTTCTGCCATTCCTTCAAGGTCAAGGATATTAATCTTCTTTTGGGCAATTGCCTCGCTTACCTCGTCAATCATGAATACGATGCGAATATCAGTATTCTTTTCAAGATAGCGTGTTAAGTCTTCCTGAAGTTTTACGGCGTCATAGTCCTGTATGCGTAGTTTTGCGGCCTCACGCATCTCGTCGTAAGCGCTCTCAGAACAAAAACCGTCGAGCATGGTGTCCTCTAAAGTGTCATACACTTCATCCATATTCAGACGGCGCTTCAGCCATGTCTCTCCGAATTTCTGTTGGACTTTATCGCAAAAAGCCTGATAGCGACCGCTCATCAACAAATTGAACTCAATGATGCCTACCCAGTCATCGTTAAGTCCTAAAGATTTAAGGAATGCGCCCATCATCATGTAGCTGATACCATGATTGCCTGTAGTCTTGGCTGCATCAAAGAGCACGATATGGTTATTGGTGCGTCCCAGTTCGTTAATGCTGTTCTGAAGCAGACCAGCATTGGGCAATCCTATCAGTTTGCTCTGGAAACGGTCGCGCACAGATGTACCTTGAATAGAGGGATTCTTTAGCAGGAAACCTATCATCTTGGAGAAGTATGACTTACCTGAACCATAGAAACCGCTCAACCACAGTCCTGGTTGGGCTGTGTTTGATGTGAAGAAGTCACAGAAGTCTGCCAAATGCTTGGCAAGGCTTTCTGTCAGGATGAATCCGTCAAGTTCATCCATGATGCTACTCTCGTCTTGCTGGTTGAGGTCAATCACACTCTTGATGTCATCTTCGAGACGAATTGAAAGTATATCTTTTATTTTTGTCATATTCATAAATAATATATGTATTACATAATAACCACACAGCGATATTTTGAAGCTGGTTGCAGGTCGAGAAAATAGATAGTCTCATTCCTCGTCACCGCAGGATAGAAAAACACGAGCGGTTTCTGGAATTTCATCACATCCGGGTCTTCCATGATGTTCTGATTGGAAAATCCCATCTTATAGATGACACCGGTATGTATCAATATTGGAGAGACGCCTTTTGCTGCAGAATCCACGATTCGTTTCATCAGAAAACTATAGAATGTTCCCTCTGTATAGTTCTGGCTGACAAATACCTCTGTTCCCATATTCTTGAATTGCCGATGGAACTTGTCAAGCCCTTTTGAATCGATAAACTCCACAAATAGCTGTCGGAGGTCGATGAATTCATATCCCTCAGTGAATCTTTTCTTAGCCTCCTCTATATACTTCTCTTCGTCAACTGGTGGATAGACAAACAGAATGCTCCTTCCGCCATTTGCCTCTGAAGACAAGTGAGCAAGGTCACGTCCCAACGCTGCCGTCAGGTCACCGAATAACCGGTTGTGTTCTTGTATGTAAGTAGATGCCATATTATTTTAAGTCTATCGTTATTTCGGTTCCAATTTGCGACACATCCCAATATGGAATATTTTCTATCCGTTTCAATCGGCTGATAATGTTCTGTTCTTCACTGAACGAGAAGATGATAAAAGGATTGTGCAGGGTTTTGTCACCTGTTACAGTCTGAATAAAACGAATGAAGTAAACAAAGAGGTTATTTGTAATGACAGGGTGAACAATACTCTTCTTGATGGCACCATCCGCAAGACCAAGTTTTTTCATGATGGTGAGATACTTGCTTCCGGAAATCTTAATAGTATCTTCGCTCCAATCCAGCTCACCATCCTCCGTTTCCTTTATAAAACGTAGGAAACTGGTGATTTCTTCTGCCATGATGGTAACACGTCCTGAATAGACAGCCTTCATGAATACCTCTGCTGTTATACGGGAAAAGAGAAGATTTGAATAGGTCAGTTGCCAAAACAAGATGACCAACCTCTCTTGTACCGAAAATGTTTTATCTGCAATGGCATCAAAGAACAGCCTCTTATGAGTGTCATTCTTAAATTTGAGAATACAGGATTCTATGGCAGAGACAAACCGTTGCAAGGATTTTTCTGTCCTAAACTCAAAGGCACCTGTACTGCCTTCAGTGTTACCATATGTATCACTGATGTAGTCAAGCATCACATTGTAGTTTGGAACACTACCCATGATGTTGACCCCTGAATCATATTTTCCGTTATTCTTCTTCGCCATGAATGCGCTTTATTCTTACAAGTTCTGTATAATCCACTTTTAAGGCTGCTGCTATTTTGCTCAGCATATCCAAAGACGGCTGGGAAGAATTGGTACACCACTTGCTAACTGTGGCAGCATTAACGCCAAGTTGCTCTGCAAGCCACTTGTTTGTCCGTTTCTTCTCGGCCAACATTACCTTAATCCGATTTAAATCTTTGTTTTCTTCCATCGTATATGGTTTTAATGCCACAAAAATACTAAAAAAAAATTCATATACACATCAATAATTTGTAAAATTAATAATTGATAACGTCAAAAATTGAAAATAATTCATTTTTTAACCCTATTGTAGGTTGCATATGACAATTACTTGTGTTTTTTATAGAACTATTCACCAAATTCACTTCAAAAGTTGCACAAACACTTCGTTTTTGTGGTTTGTAAAGGTTAAAAATGTTAAATCTTCCTCTTTTACGTGTCCTTTAGAATCTACGTCATTACTTTTCTATCGTTTAGATTATAAAATATTGATATAGAGTAACTTGCAAATACTATAATTGTAAAAAATTGAGAGAGATTCATTGCAAATGGACACATTCTAATCCTCCAGCAAGAATAATGACAGATGAATATGGTCCTTTTAGTGATGAAACATACGAACAGGCAATACTTTATGTCCCCGAATTTGCTTCAGAGATGTATCAATCTCAATATCTAAAATGGAGTAAATTTCAAAATATTGTTGAGGAATAATGCTTATAATTGGCAGGAACAGGAATGAATGAATATGTTCCAAAAAACTCCTCCTATTCGTATTTGTATCAGAATAGGAGGAGGTTTTGTTTATGTTACTTTTCGTGATTTTGATAATTAACTATCAAAGATTTGATGGCACAGCATCAAAAGTTTGATGGTTAAGCATCAATTGTTTGATGGTTCGACATAAAATATTTGATGCCGTGGCATCAAAATTTTGATGAAACTAAAAAAATTTCATCAAAATTTATCGCTGAGAATCAGCTGTTTGCAAAGATATAGAAACTTAAAAACTCACTTGCCTAACGGCAAATCATCGTGCGATACCTATTAAAGATAATAATCAAAAGAGCACGCTTGGGGTTTCTGTCCCCCGATGACGGGGGCAATTGCGGAATCGTAGCAATTGGTGACCGAAGGGAAGGTGGTGCGAAGGGGGTGTAAAGACCATTGAACGCTCCCAATAAATCTCAAAAAAATCTGAAGAAAATCTCGCTCGTCTAAGGCGAAAAAATACAAAGAACTCAAAAACTTAAGAACTTAAAATCTTAAAAACTCAAGTTTTTGGAGGTTTTGCAACGATTTTTTGCCAAGCAATCATAAAAGCTCAACAGAAATGAGTAAATTTGCACAAAATTTCAACAATCAGTCATTAAAACTATTAAAAAAATATGAAATTGAAACTTGCGGTTCTGCCTGGTGACGGTATAGGACCAGAGATTATGGAACAGGGACTGGCTGTATGTCAGGCTATTTGCGATAAGTTCGGTCATGAACTCAGTTATGAATATGCTATCTGCGGCGCAGATGCAATCGACAAGGTGGGCGATCCTTTCCCAGAGGAGACTTTCCGCACCTGTATGGATGCCGACGCAGTTTTGTTCGCCAGTGTAGGTGATCCTAAATTCGACAACAACCCTAATGCAAAGGTGCGTCCGGAACAGGGTCTGCTGGCTATGCGCAAGAAACTGGGATTGTTTGCCAACATCCGTCCTGTAACTACTTTCGACTGCCTCGTACACAAATCTCCGCTGAAGGACGAACTCGTACGTGGTGCAGACTTCATCTGTATCCGTGAGCTTACCGGTGGTATGTACTTCGGCGAGAAGTTCGAAAGCGACGAGAAGGCTTACGACACCAACTTCTACACTCGCGGTGAGATTGAACGCATCCTTAAAGTAGGATTTGAATATGCAATGAAGCGCAACAAGCACCTCACTGTGGTTGACAAGGCAAACGTGCTGGCTTCAAGCCGTCTGTGGCGCAAAGTTGCTCAGGAAATGGCTCCTCAGTATCCAGAGGTGACTACTGACTATATGTATGTGGACAACGCTGCAATGCGTATGATTCAGGAACCACGCTTCTTCGACGTTATGGTTACAGAAAACACATTCGGTGACATCCTTACCGACGAGGGTTCTTGCATCACTGGTTCCATGGGATTGCTCCCATCTGCATCTACAGGTGAGCACACTCCAGTGTTTGAACCTATCCATGGTTCATGGCCACAGGCAAAGGGACTTAACATAGCCAATCCTTTGGCACAGATTCTCTCAGTTGCCATGCTCTTCGAATACTTCGACCTCAAGGAAGAAGGTGCACTTATCCGCAAGGCTGTAAATGCCAGCCTCGACCAGAATGTACGCACTCCTGAAATCCAGGTTGAAGGTGGAGCGAAGTACGGCACCCGCGAAGTAGGTCAGTGGATTGTGGAATACATTAAGAAATAAAAGACCCCTCCCCGACCCTCCCCAAGGGACGGGAGTAGTTAGAACTAAACTATATAAACAAAAAACGCATCGGAAAGCCAATGGACTTTCCGATGCGTTTTTGCTTATCCTCTTTTATGTATAGTTATGGGGTAATTACTCCCGCCCCTTGGGGAGGGCTGGGGAGGGGTCTATTCCTCTTTCAGCCCTGCTTTCCTGCACTTACGTAGGGCTGTCCACAGCCATGCGATTGCGACAGCACGAAGGGCAAAGGGAAGTGGCGCAGGAAAAATTGTTGCTATCAAGGCAAATATAGCATTGATGATGCAGCGAGTCTGTTGGGTTGATACTGGTTCCTCCATTATGGAAGAGAAAACTGATGCTACATTGTCCATGAACGATGTCTTGGTTGTAGTAAATTCCGATGTGAGTGCTGTGTAAGTTTTCATATATGTAAATTTTTTAAGTTTTTCTTCGCTGCAAAGTTCAGAGATTATTATGCCAACATACGACACTTAACAGAGATAGTTATTGGTGAAACTATGACATTTTGTTAAATCAAGTTAAATCAAGGCATAAAAACTCCTTTATCCGTAAATTTGCAATACGAAGACCCACTATATTGGTGGCTTAAATTATGTCAGAAAAACGTAAACACCACCCTAACCCGTTAGTATCAGCCATTCCGTTGGTGGTACTTATAGGTTTGCTTGCCATTGTCATTGCTTTGTTCGGAAGTGATTCGCTGAGCGGAGGCAGTCAGATTGCCCTGCTCATGGGTATGGCTGTATGCGTATTCATATCCATGGTATTCTACAGAGTACCTTGGAAAGCATTCGATGAGCAGATAGCCAAAACCCTGGGAGGCGTTTCCATTACAATATTAATATTATTAGCAGTGGGAATGTTGGCAGGCTCATGGATGATTAGCGGAATCGTACCCACGCTCATTTACTACGGAGTGCAATTGCTTTCGCCCAAACTGTTTCTGGTCTGTGCCTGCGTCATCTGTGCATTGGTATCTCTGCTTTCGGGCAGTTCATGGACAACCATTGCCACAATCGGTGTTGCACTCCTTGGCATCAGTCACGCACTGGGCATTAACGAAGCCATTGCTGCGGGAGCCATCATCTCAGGTGCATATTTCGGTGATAAGATGTCGCCGCTAAGCGATACAACCATTCTGGCATCGTCGTCAACAGGCGTAGATCTCTTCACGCATATCCGCTACATGACCCTGACCACCACACCTACATTCATTCTCACGCTCATCATCTTTGCCTTTATAGGTCTCGGTCAGGGAGGCGAAGGCGATATTCATGTCAGTCAGTACACCGATGGACTGGCATCAACATTCAATATATCTCTGTGGACATTGCTCGTTCCCGTACTTACTGTTGTACTCATCGTTCGCCGTGTGCCATCACTCATAGTGCTTTTCCTCTCAGCTCTGATGGCTGGAATCACGGCACTCATCCTGCAGCCCCATATTCTCACAGAGATAGCTGGCGACGAGTCATTGTCATCGGCTGGTGCCCTTGTCAAAGGACTTGCCATAACATACTATGGCGAGACATCAGTAAGCACCGGCTATGCCGAACTCAACGAACTGGTATCGACCAGCGGAATGACAGGAATGCTCAATACCATCTGGCTTATCATCTGTGCCATGTGTTTCGGTGCGGTGATGGTGGCAAGCGGCATGATTGAGAGCATCACACGAGTCGTAATCAGTTGGATTCGCAGCAGAGTGGGTCTGGTGGCATCGACGGCAAGCACTGGTCTGTTCCTGAACATCACTACTGGCGACCAGTTCATCAGCATCGTCCTCACGGCAAATATGTTCAAGAATGTCTATGAGCATAAAGGCTACGAACCGCGTCTGCTGAGCCGGACGGCAGAAGACTCTGCCACCGTGACCAGCGTTCTAATCCCATGGAACACCTGCGGCATGACACAAAGCACAGTGCTGGGCGTCCCCACCGTTGCCTACCTACCCTACTGCTTCTTCAACATCCTCAGTCCGATTATGACCATCTTAATCGCCGCTATAGGATGGAAGATTAAAAGAAAGACATTTCCCCCTACACCTTCCCCAAAAGACGCAGAGTAATTTTACCTTCCATGCGTAGGGCATAGACCATTATTCAAATCATGCATGGTAAAATATGCAAATCCTCTGATGTGTGACATTTTTGAAAATAAATGATACATAAGCGAGAATACTGAAGTATCATTTTCTCTAAATTTGCGGTATCATTTAAAGTTTAACATTTATTGTTCTAACGAAAATAACAATTCGAACCCAAAACCTAAAAAATCAAATTTCAAATTATTAATTATAAGCCATCCGGACGGAAAAAGTCCTCCCCTATTCGGGGAAGTTAGAGGGGCTTTAAAAACTTACATATATGAAAAACTTATTCAAGACATTGCTATTCGTAGCATTAATGACAGTGCCCACACTTAAGAGTGCAGCGGCAGTTGATCCTAATTTCTATATCTTCCTCTGTTTCGGGCAGTCGAACATGGAAGGTGCCGCACGTCCAGAAGCACAAGACCTCGCAAGTCCCGGACCACGTTTTCTGCTGATGCCTGCTGTTGATTTCCCAGAGCAGGGACGCAAGATGGGCGAATGGTGTGAGGCTGTTGCCCCACTTTGCCGTCCAAACACAGGTCTCACACCTGTTGACTGGTTCGGACGCACACTCGTGACTTCCCTGCCCGAAAACATCAAAATCGGTGTGATTCACGTTGCTATCGGTGGAATCAAGATTGAGGGATTCATGCCAAGCGAAATACAGAATTATGTAAAGAACGAAGCTCCAGCTTGGATGAAGGGGATGCTCGAAGCCTATGACAACGACCCGTACAAACGTCTGGTGACTCTGGCTAAGAAAGCACAGAAAGACGGAGTTATTAAGGGCATCCTCATGCACCAGGGTGAATCAAATACCGGTGACCCCGACTGGGCAAAGAAGGTGCAGAAAGTGTATGACGCTCTCTGCGGTGACCTCAATCTCAAACCAGAGGATGTGCCTCTCTTCGCTGGAAATATCGTTCAGGCTGACGGCAAGGGAGTCTGCATCGGTTGTAAGAAGCAGATTGACGAACTTCCCAACACCCTCCACACCAGTCAGGTCATTTCTTCAGACGGCTGCACCAACGGTCCCGACCGTCTGCACTTCGACGCTGCAGGCTACCGTGAATTGGGATGCCGCTACGGTGAGGCTGTAGCACGTTTCCTCGGTTTCGAGCCAAAGCGTCCGTTCATCGAAATGCCAAACAAGATTGTAGTTCCAGACGATGCCTTCACCGCAGAAACGACCATTCCTGGCAACGAATTCCCGAAGATTGACAAGGAGCGTCGCGGCTACTTCTACATCAACGCTCCACAGGCACGCAAGATTGTGCTCGACGTCTGCGACAAGAAATACGACATGCAGCCCGACGGCAAGGGTGGCTGGATGTGCGTCACAGACCCACTCGTAGTCGGTTTCCACTACTACTTCATGAATATCGACGGAGTGAACTTCATCGACCCTGCAACAGAGACATTCTTCGGCTGCAACCGTCAGGCAGGCGGTATTGAAGTGCCAGAAGGTCCAGAAGGCGACTACTATCGTCCACAGCAGGGAGTACCAGCAGGTCAGGTTCGCAGCATATACTACTGGTCAGAATCCGCAAAGGCTTGGCGCCACACCATGGTCTATACTCCGGCAGAATACGATCTGAAGGCTAATGCCAAGAAGCGCTATCCTGTGCTCTATCTGCAGCACGGTATGGGTGAGGACGAAACAGGATGGTCGAAGCAGGGACACATGCAGCACATCATGGACAACGCCATTGCCAAGGGCGAGGCTGTTCCAATGATTGTGGTAATGGAGAGCGGAGACATCAAGGCTCCTATGCGTCGTGACCAGAACATGGGCAACTACGGAGCAACCTTCTACCCTGTTCTTCTCAACGACCTCATTCCTTACATCGACTCGCACTTCCGCACAAAGACAGACCGTGAGAACCGTGCTATGGCAGGACTTTCTTGGGGCGGTCACCAAACCTTCGACGTAGTGCTCACCAACCTCGACAAATTCTCCTACATGGGAACCTTCAGCGGTGCCATCTTCAACCTCGATGTCAAGACAGCCTACGACGGTGTCTTCACCAATGCCGCTGAGTTCAACAAGAAGATACACTACCTCTACATGAACAGCGGAACTGAAGGCATGGACAAGATGTTCGGCACCGAGAAACTCGTCAACAACCTCAAGGACCTCGGCATCAACGCCGTTTACTCTGAGTCCAAAGGCACTTCACACGAATGGCTCACCTGGCGCCGTGGTCTCCACGAGTTCATTCCGCATCTGTTCAAGAAATAAGGAATCATTCTCCCCTTTCATACTATAAACAAAAACGCCGCCTTTGCAGTAGCAGTCTGCAAAGGCGGCGTTTTTTATTGTTTAGAGCATATCAGAGACCCGTCCCTTGAGTTGGTGTTATTCATCACCTGTGATTCAAACTCCCTTTTCAAGTAAAGTCTGGCAACAGAAGAAGAGGAACTGGAGGAGGAAGCCTACGCACAGGTACCTTCAGGCATGAACGAACAGCTTTCTTCCTGCCCGCTGAAGCTTGAAGACTATCAGCATCTTGCGCAGGAATTGGACTCGATTATTGAAACACTTAAAAACAAATAAATTATGGCACAACCATGTGAAAATTGCAAATTGCGAGCTTGTTACGACAAAAAACCCAAGTCAATCAGAGGACGGTTCTGGCGTTGGCACATCAACTTCTGTCCGGGCTGGAAAGCATATTTCAAATCTCTTCCTGCTGACCAGCAGCAGGCACTACGCAAAAAGTATCAGTTCACTAAATATCAATAAACTTTTTAAACAACAAGACTAATTCAACAACATAATAATTGTTGTTATATCGAACTGATGTGTATTACTAAAAACGGGGTGACAGAAAAAATACTGCCACCCCGTCGGGTATTATTAAGAGAATGGGGATTTGAGGAATTAATAGAACAAAACTAAGCCGGTGGAGATGCCGTGGAATTTGGGTGCGTAATCTGGGTTTAGAACATTGCAGGGGCTATACTTCACATATACGCCGAAACTGCTGACACGGGCCTGAGCCATGAGGTCGATAGTGAAACGCTGTGCATGTATTCCACGTGTGTAGTCCTTGACGTCATGACCATCGATCGAGTAACGAGTCTTGATGCTGGTACGGGAATTGAAGGAGAAGACAGGTCCGAAGTCAAGATGAAATTTCTTGCCTAAACTCAAACTGGCTGTAAGCGGTACTTCGAGACTGTAAATCTTTATGCGAGAGAAATCTCGGTCGGCATTATCCGGATATGGCAGCAATTCGATGTTTGTTGTCTCCGCATTCTTCACGAAGCGCATAGGTCCCGTCATGCGGTAGTTGCGCCAGTTCAGCCAAAGACCTGAGCTGAAAGACCAGCGGCTGTGGTTGTAGCGAACCTTGAATTCAAAACAGCGGAGTGCGAACTCCCATGATTGTCCGAAGGGTGTATTCATCTCCGACGGTGCACCCAAGGCGTTAGCCCATCCGAATCGGAACGCTCCTGCTGTCATCTCAACTGTGCCATGACTTCCCTTCGCTGAGGAATAATCTGAAGAAGTGTTGCTACGGGTGAACGGCAGGGTGAAGTCGAAGTCCGAACGCTCTTCTTTCTCAATCCTCATTCCGTCGCCCATAAGCGTCTGCGACTTGTTGAAACGGTACGCTGGATCGCCATCTCTGCCTTCGACCGCTACAGTCAGAGTCTGGTCGTTTGAGGTGACCACTACGCGGTCTGGTTTATCAATAACTACTGTGTCGACATTCTCGGTCTGTGCACTTGCACCACTGGCAGTCAAAGCCAGCAATGCTGAAATTGTAAAGAATTTCTTCATGTTTTTTTATGTGTTTATTTGTTTGACTTCTGTGTAAACATCTCTTTGAGTTGCGACATTGTGACCTGACCTTCCATATATACCAGCGTCACCTCGTTCTTGCCTCCTTCGCTCAACAGACTGTTGCGGTAGAAGACGTAGCGGTTGCTGCCTCTGCTGCCGTTCAGACATAAGAAGGCATAGAAAAGTCGGCCTTTCAGATGACCCATTTCCTTGCTGACAGCTTTGTGGGCATCCTGCTTCACGGCATTTTCCATTTCGCTGGCAGCGTCAGCATTGTCTTTCACCGTAATGCTCTTGTAGAGCGTCAGGTTATATCGCTTCAACTCGCTGCCTTCCACCCACACCCTCGTGGCTGTGGCAAAATAGGGTTTCGAACCGTCGAACTGCTCGGCTACGGACAGTCCCTTCTGCGCCAGCATTGTAGATACGCTGACAACCAAAAGTGTTACTATCAAAAGAATTCGTTTCATATCGTATATAGGTTCTTAGTCAATTCACAATCGGGTTATAATTAATGATGCATCAAGGAAGTGTGGAGAACAGATCTTCCAGCTGTTTTTCCACCGACGGGCTTTCGCTGTAACCGACATTTTCCCACGAGCTGTGCATCATGGCCAACACCTCCCGACGATCGGTTATTTCCTGTCCGTCAACGTATGCCACACAGATATCAGACGAATCCGACCGGAAATGAACGGTGGTCAGGATGAAGACGACGCCCACAACGGCTGCGGCAATTGCAGACCAAATCCAGACCACAGGCTTGGTCGTTCTTTGCTTGGTCGTTCTTCTGCCAATAGCAAAAACGCCCATTACGGCACGCACTTCATCGAAGGCTTCATCCTGTCCTTCCTCAGAAGCCAGGAAACACTTCAGCAGCTGTTCTTCGCTGTCGCTCGTCTCTGCTTCGAAGTAGCGTTCCGCCATTTCCAGCCAGTATACTTTATCATACCGTTTCGTCATATTCTCTTATCGTTTAGCATTTAACTTTCTGTATTCTTCCCTGAGCGCCTTACGTGCTCTTGAGATCTGCATCCTCACCGCTGCCTGCTGCATTCCCATCTGTGCTGCTACCTCCTCGTAACTTTGTCCTTCGTATTCATGCAGTTCTATGATTTTCCGTTGTGAAGGCGAAAGTACCTTTTCCATCAGCCGCTCCACATCGTCCAGCAGTTCCTTGCGTTCACTGATCGTTTGCTCATCCTCATCACTATGGTCATACTCTTCATTCAGTTTCTCCATTGCGAAACGCTGTTCACGTCTGTATCTGTCTATTCCTAAATGGCGCAAAGTTGTAGTTGCCACAGCTTCTACCTCCTGCTCCGTATTCAGCGAATCAGCCCGCTGCCACAGCCTAACGAAAGCATCCTGCAAAGCATCCTCTGCATCCTCAAGCGAAGGAAGCACACCACTGGCCAGCCGCAATAATCTGCAGCGCAGCTTCACAAATACCGATGTGACTGTTTCTTTACTCATTCGCTGATTTAGAGGGTTTCCATAAATGTAAACGCTGACTTCCCTGTTTTGTAACACAAATAAACAAAAAAAGTATCATAGGAACAGGACAACTGATACGCTGAATCAAAGTTCCTGTCATTATGATACCTCAACCAAAATATAATGTTGGAGAAATCTTTAATATGTCTTCTTCTCCAAGAAATAGAGTTTTAATGGCGTGTAGCCGCAGCCTGTGAAGGCGAAAGCTATAAAGACTACTGCCAGCAGCGCGCTGAATTTATTCATTGTTTTCTTCATAATGTTTCAATTATGTTTGTGTATTCGCGTGATTGGCTACAAAGTTACGTATTTTCGTAAAAACAACAAAACGCTGAAAATGCAATTAAGTGAAGAGCTAATAGTTAAGAATAAAGAGGGTGTGTCAAAATAGGCACATCCTCTTTTTTAGTTCTTGAGTTCTTAAGTTTTTAAGTTCTCCGGTACTTCTGTTAAACGATAAACGTTATCGGCTAAACGATGCGAAAGCAACTGATGGGTCGAATGCCGGACGGCGCATTTCTGCAGCCTCTTCCTTGCTTCCGACAACGATACGGTCGAATTCGCGCAGACCTGTACCTGCTGGGATGAGGTGACCGCAAATAACGTTCTCCTTCATTCCCTCGAGTGTGTCGCTCTTGCCGCTGATTGCAGCTTCGTTGAGAACCTTGGTTGTCTCCTGGAATGATGCTGCAGACATGAAGCTGGTTGCTCCGAGGGCAGCACGTGTGATTCCCTGAAGGATCTGAGTTGAAGTTGCTGGAACGGCATCGCGTACTTGTACCTGCTTGAGGTCGCGGCGCTTGAGCATTGAGTTCTCGTCGCGCAGACGGCGTGCAGTTACAATCATACCTGCCTGCATAGTCTCGCTGTCGCCCTTGTCGGTAACGACTTTCTTGCCCCAGATGCGGTCGTTCTCTTCAGCAAACTCGAGTTTGTCAACAATACCGCCTTCGAGGAAACGAGTGTCGCCTGGGTCGTTGATCTGTACCTTGCGCATCATCTGACGAACGATGATTTCGAAGTGCTTGTCATTGATAGACACACCCTGCAGACGATAAACGTCCTGTACCTGATTAACGATGTATTCCTGAACGGCTGTAGGACCCTTGATGGCAAGAATGTCGGCTGGAGTGATGGCACCGTCGGACAGTGGTGTTCCGGCACGAACGTAGTCGTTCTCCTGAACAAGAATCTGCTTTGACAGTGGAACGAGGTACTTGCGAACGTCACCTACCTTGGAAGTAAGGATGATCTCACGGTTACCACGCTTAACCTTACCCATTGTAACCTCACCGTCGATTTCGGCAACGATTGCAGGGTTGGACGGGTTGCGTGCCTCAAAGAGTTCGGTAACACGTGGAAGACCACCGGTGATGTCACCAGCCTTGCTGACTGCACGTGGAATCTTGATAAGGATGTCACCGGCCTTGAGCTGCTTGCCGTCTTCCACAACGATATGTCCGTTGATTGGGAAGTTGTAGGTGCGAAGCACTTCTCCGTCGGCACCGATGATATGGCAGACAGGAACGATGCCCTTGTCACGAGATTCGGTAACGATGAGTTCACGGAGACCGGTTGTCTCGTCTTGTTCAACACGGTAGGTAACACCTTCCTGAACGCCTTCGAACTGAGTTGTTCCATCGAATTCAGTAACGATGACTGCATTGAATGGGTCCCAAGTTGCGATAACAGTGTTCTTCTCAACAATCTCTCCATCGAAATGGAAGAGTGATGCACCATAAGGTACAGGTACTGTAGAAAGTGCGATTCCTGTGTTTGGATCGAGGAAGCGGAGTTCTGCAAGACGACCTACAACCACCTGTGCATTCTCGTTATCCTCTGTAGGACGTGAGATGGTACGAAGTTCCTCGAATTCGAGACGGCAGCGGTGCTTAGCAACAATCTGAGCGTTGGCAGCAGCATTACCTGCCACACCACCGGCGTGGAATGTACGAAGTGTAAGCTGTGTACCAGGCTCACCGATGGCCTGAGCTGCGATGACTCCGACAGCTTCACCTTTCTGTACCATGCGTGAAGTGGCGAGATTGCGTCCGTAGCACTTCATGCAGACACCGTGCTTGCTTTCGCAAGTGAGAACTGAACGGATTTCAACGCTCTCGATGCCGGCTGCTTCGATTTCCGCAGCGATGCGTTCGGTGATTTCCTCTCCTGAAGCAACGATAAGTTCATTGGTTGCAGGATTGACAATATCGTGAACTGAAACACGTCCGAGGATACGTTCTGCAAGACTTGCAACGACGCGGTCGCCGTCCTTAAGTGCTGTGCAGATGAGTCCGCGGAGAGTGCCGCAGTCTTCTTCAGTAATAATTACGTCGTGGCTGACGTCAACAAGACGACGGGTGAGGTAACCTGCGTCGGCTGTCTTCAACGCTGTATCGGCAAGACCCTTACGAGCACCGTGGGTAGAGATGAAGTACTCAAGCACTGACATACCTTCCTTGAAGTTAGAAAGGATTGGGTTCTCGATGATGTTCGCATCGCTTGCACCTGCCTTCTGAGGCTTAGCCATAAGACCACGCATACCTGCGAGCTGTGCAATCTGGTCTGCAGAACCACGGGCACCAGAGTCGAGCATCATGAAGACAGCATTGAATCCCTGGTCGGCTTCGGTCATCTGCTTCATCAGGGTCGTCTTCAGTTTGTCGTTAACCTTGGTCCATGTATCGATTACCTGCTGATAACGGTCCTTATCGGTGATAAGACCGAATGCATAGTTCTGCTGGATCTGCTCTACCTGGTCGTGACCGTCCTGAACGATCTGTTCCTTCTCTGCAGGAATGATGATGTCATCGAGCACGAATGAAAGTCCACCTTCGTAGGCGCGGCGATAACCGAGATTCTTGATTCCGTCGAGGAAATCGCAGGCACGAGCCATACCCACACCCTTGATAACCTTTGTGATGACTTTCTTGAGGGCTTTCTTACCAATTACTTCGTTTACGAAACCAATCTCGTCAGGCACGATGTCATTGATGATGATACGACCGACTGTGGTCTCTACGAGGTGATGGATGTAATTGCCGTTCTCGTCAACATCCTTAACCATACACTTGATTGGTGCGTGTACGTCAACACGGCCTTCGTTGTAGGCGATGATAGCCTCTTCTGGTCCGTAGAATGTGAGTCCCTCACCCTTTGCACCCGGACGGATCTTAGAGATGTAGTAGAGTCCGAGAACCATATCCTGAGAAGGAACGGTGATTGGGTCACCACTGGCTGGAGAGAGGATGTTGTGTGACTGAAGCATGAGGAGCTGTGCCTCAAGGATAGCCTCATTGGAAAGTGGGAGGTGAACAGCCATCTGGTCACCGTCGAAGTCGGCGTTGAACGCTGTACATGCGAGTGGGTGGAGCTGGATAGCCTTGCCTTCTATCATGCGTGGCTGGAATGCCTGGATACCTAGACGGTGAAGTGTTGGCGCACGGTTGAGTAATACGGGGTGTCCCTTCATTACATATTCGAGGATGTCCCAAATTACATCGTCGCGACGGTCCACAATCTTCTTTGCAGACTTCACTGTCTTCACGATACCACGCTCAATGAGCTTACGGATGATGAATGGCTTGTAGAGTTCAGCAGCCATGAGTTTTGGCAGACCGCACTCGCCCATCTTGAGTTCAGGACCTACGACGATAACTGAACGTGCTGAATAGTCGACACGCTTACCGAGGAGGTTCTGGCGGAAACGTCCCTGCTTACCTTTCAGAGAGTCAGAGAGTGACTTGAGAGGACGGTTGCTTTCAGACTTAACCGCACTTGCCTTACGAGAGTTGTCGAAGAGGCTGTCAACTGCTTCCTGAAGCATACGCTTCTCGTTGCGGAGGATGACTTCAGGAGCCTTGATCTCGATGAGTCTCTTCAGACGGTTGTTACGGATGATGACACGACGATAGAGGTCGTTGAGGTCGCTGGTTGCGAAACGGCCACCATCGAGTGGAACGAGCGGACGGAGGTCTGGTGGAGTTACAGGCAGGTTGTGCATGATCATCCACTCGGGCTTGTTGCGTCCACGAGAAGCACGGAACGCCTCTACTACCTGCAGACGCTTGAGCGATTCTGTCTTGCGCTGCTGAGAAGAGTCCTGGTTTGCCTGGTCACGAAGTTCGTAAGAGAGCTTGTCGAGGTCAACACGCTTAAGCATGAACTCAATAGCCTCGGCACCCATCATAGCGATGAACTTCTCAGGATCGTCGTCAGGGAGCTGCTGGTTTCCTGCTGGCAAGTTGTCAACGATGTCCCAGTATTCCTCTTCAGAAAGGAGTTCTGTGTTAAGTATATTTCTTTCTGCGTTTTCTGCTACACCGGCCTGAATGATGATATAGCGCTCGTAGTAGATTACAGCATCGAGTTTCTTGGTTGGCAGTCCGAGCAGGTAACCAATCTTGTTGGGGAGTGAACGGAAATACCAGATGTGAGCTACAGGCACAACAAGAGCGATGTGACCAGTACGTTCACGACGAACCTTCTTCTCTGTTACCTCAACACCACAACGGTCGCAGACAATACCTTTGTAACGGATGCGCTTGTACTTTCCGCAGTGGCATTCGTAATCCTTGGTAGGACCGAAAATGCGTTCACAGAACAGACCGTCGCGCTCAGGCTTGTAAGTGCGGTAGTTGATGGTCTCCGGCTTGAGAATTTCGCCATAAGAGTTCTCGAGAATTTCCTCTGGTGATGCAAGACCAATGGTTATCTTGGAGAAATTCGTCTTTATCTTTGATTCTTTCTTAAATGCCATCTTTATATATGGTATAAAAAATTGATACTTAATCGGATGCGACAAACTGGATTGTCACAAGATGATATTTTTTATATTTTATTCGAGACTTATGCTCAATCCCAATCCGCGAAGTTCGTGGAGAAGCACGTTGAGTGACTCTGGGATGCCAGGAGTTGGCATTGGCTCACCCTTGACGATTGCTTCGTAAGCCTTAGAACGGCCTGTAACGTCATCGGACTTGATAGTGAGAATCTCTTGAAGAACGTGGGATGCACCGAATGCCTCGAGTGCCCATACTTCCATTTCTCCGAAACGCTGACCACCAAACTGTGCCTTACCACCAAGTGGCTGTTGGGTAATGAGTGAGTACGGACCAATTGAACGTGCATGCATCTTGTCTTCAACCATGTGACCGAGTTTCAACATGTATGTCACACCCACTGTTGCAGGCTGGTCGAAACGAAGGCCGGTTTCACCATTGTAAAGATATGTACGTCCGTAGCGTGGCAATCCTGCCTTGTCGGTCCATTCGCACAGGTCTTCGAGGTGTGCACCGTCGAAGATAGGAGTTGCGAACTTCACACCGAGTTTCTTTCCGGCAGAACCGAGGACTGCTTCGAAGATCTGTCCGATGTTCATACGTGATGGCACACCCAGAGGGTTGAGCACGATGTCGACAGGTGTTCCATCCTCGAGGAACGGCATATCTTCCTGACGAACAACCTTGGACACAATACCCTTGTTTCCGTGGCGTCCCGCCATCTTGTCACCGACACCGATCTTACGTTTCTTAGCCACATAGACTTTTGCCATCTGGATGATGCCTGAAGGCAGTTCATCACCGATTGTGAGGGCAAACTTCTTACGCTTGAGTTCTGCGTCGAGAATCTTATATTTCTTGAGGTAATTGATTACAACCTGACGGATGAGGTCATTGGTGTGCTCATCTTTGGTCCATCCGCTAAGCTGAATAATTGTATAGTCGAGGTTTTCAAGAGCACCTGCTGTGAACTTAGCTCCTACAGGGATGATTTCTGCACCCATGTAGTCCTTAACGCCCTGTGATGTCTTGCCCTTGGTAAGAGTAAGGAGCTTGTCGATAAGGATTGCCTTGAAGTCGTCAACCTTGTCCTGGAACTCGTTGTCGAGTTTTGGCAATTCCTGACGGTCGCGGTTCTTGTCGGCACGTGTCTTAATAGCCTTAGAGAAGAGTTTCTTGTCGATAACCACACCGCTGAGCGATGGTGTAGCCTTGAGTGAAGCATCCTTAACGTCACCAGCCTTGTCACCGAAGATAGCACGGAGAAGTTTCTCTTCTGGTGATGGGTCGGATTCTCCCTTAGGAGTAATCTTACCGATGAGGATGTCGCCTGGTTCGATGCGTGCACCGACACGTACAATACCGTTGTCGTCCAAATCCTTGGTTGCATCTTCGCTGACGTTTGGAATATCGCTTGTGAGTTCCTCAACACCACGCTTGGTCTCACGTACTTCGAGTGAGAACTCGTCAACGTGAACAGAAGTGAGGATGTCTTCACGTACCACACGTTCGTTGAGCACGATTGCGTCCTCATAGTTGTAACCCTTCCAAGGCATGTAAGCCACGAGGAGGTTGCGACCGAGTGCAAGCTCACCGTCTGCTGTAGCGTAACCTTCAGTAAGGATATCACCCTTCTTCACACGCTGGCCACGATTGCAGAGCGGACGGAGGTCGATTGTCATGTTCTGGTTGGTACGACGGAACTTAGGCAGTTTGTACTCCTTAACCGCTGGCTCGAAGCTTACAAACTCCTCGTCTTCTGTGCGGTCATAGAGGATGCGGATAGTGCATGCGTCAACATATTCTACAACACCGTCACCTTCTGCTGTGATCATTGTGCGAGAGTCTTCGCAGACCTGACGCTCGATACCTGTACCTACGATAGGTGCCTCGGTACGGAGCAATGGAACTGCCTGGCGCATCATGTTTGATCCCATGAGTGCGCGGTGTGCGTCGTCGTGCTCCAGGAATGGAATCAGGGCAGCTGCGATAGATGCAATCTGCTGTGGTGCAACGTCCACGAGGTCAACCTGTGATGGTGGAACCACTGGATAGTCGGCATCCTTACGGCACTTAACCACCTTACGGATGAAGTGACCGTCCTTTGTCAGAGGTGCGTTACCCTGACCGATAATCTTAGCTTCCTCTTCCTCTGCAGTCATGTAAACGATGTGCTCTGGATCAATGTCCACAACGCTGTCAGTTACCTTGCGGTATGGAGTCTCGATGAATCCGAGGCTATTGATCTTAGCATATACACAGAGTGAGGAGATAAGACCGATGTTAGGACCTTCAGGAGACTCGATAGGACAGAGACGACCGTAGTGAGTGTAGTGTACGTCACGAACCTCGAATCCGGCTCTTTCACGAGACAAACCGCCAGGACCGAGTGCAGACAAACGACGTTTGTGAGTTACCTCAGCAAGTGGGTTGGTCTGGTCCATGAACTGTGAAAGTGCATTGGTACCGAAGAATGAGTTGATAACCGACGAAATGGTCTTTGCATTGATAAGGTCGGTTGGAGTGAACACTTCATTGTCGCGCACATTCATACGTTCACGGATAGTACGGCTCATACGTGCCAAACCAACTGTAAACTGGTTTGAAAGCTGCTCACCGACAGTACGTACGCGACGGTTGCTCAAGTGGTCGATATCATCAACTACAGCCTTGGAGTTAGCTAACTCAACAAGGTACTTGATGATTTCGATTATATCTTCCTTGGTGAGGACACGGATTTCAGGATCTGTGTCAAGACCAAGCTTCTTGTTGATTCTGTAACGACCAACATCTCCCAAGTCATAGCGCTTGTCAGAGAAGAACAGGTTGTTGATTACTTCACGAGCACTTGCGTCATCAGCAGGATCTGCGTTACGCAACTGACGGTAGATATAAACAACTGCTTCCTTCTCGGAGTTGCTGGGGTCTTTTTGCAGAGTATTGAAGATAATCGAGTAATCGCTTGTGTTGGTAGTTTCCTTGTGAACAAGAATATGCTCTACTCCTGTCTCAAGAATCTGGTCGATGTGCTCCTCTTCGAGCACAGTCTCACGGTCGATTATCATTTCGTTACGCTCGATGGAAACAACTTCACCGGTTTCCTCATCCACGAAGTCCTCAATCCAAGACTTCAGGACACGAGCAGCCAAACGACGGCCAAGTACTTTCTTCAGACTTGTCTTGTTTGCCTTAACTTCCTCAGCGAGATTGAAAATCTGAAGGATGTCCTTATCTTTCTCGAAGCCTATGGCACGAAGAAGAGTTGTAACAGGCAATTTCTTCTTACGGTCGATGTAGGCATACATCACGTTGTTGATGTCGGTAGCAAACTCAATCCACGAACCCTTGAAAGGAATGATACGTGCAGAGAAGAGAGGTGTACCGTTTGAGTGTACGCTTGAACCGAAGAACACACCAGGTGAACGGTGGAGCTGAGAAACAACAACACGTTCAGCGCCGTTGATTACGAATGTTCCGTTGTCGGTCATATAAGGAATAGGACCGAGGAAAACATCCTGAATCACAGTGTCAAAGTCTTCATGATCAGGGTCTGAGCAATAAAGTTTGAGCTTTGCCTTTAAAGGTACACTGTAGGTTAATCCACGTTCCAGACACTCTTCAATTGAATAGCGTGGAGCGTCGATGTAGTAATCCAAAAACTCAAGGACGAAGTTGTTGCGTGTGTCTGCAATTGGGAAATTCTCTGCAAACACCTTGTACAATCCATCGTTCTTGCGCTTTTCAGGAGGGGTGTCCAGCTGCAAGAAATCTCTGAACGACTTTAGTTGCACGTCAAGAAAATCGGGGTATGGAACCGGATTCTGTACTGACGAGAAATCAACGCGATTATTAACGATTTTAGACATCTCTTTGTTATTGTAGGGTTTCTTTTGGTGTGAAAACGACGAATGTGTCAGCAATTGATTGAAGACACAAAAAGGTTAAGAACTCCCAACCTGAGAGTTCTCAACCAATTCTTATCTGATTGACGTAGATTACTTGATTTCTACTTCTGCACCAGCAGCTTCGAGAGCAGCCTTAAGTGCTTCTGCAGTAGCCTTGTCTACACCTTCCTTAACGTTAGTTGGAGCAGCGTCAACAAGATCCTTTGCTTCCTTCAGACCGAGACCAGCAGCTTCCTTAACTGCCTTTACTACCTGGAGCTTAGCAGCACCTGCGTTCTTAAGAACAACATCGAAAGATGTCTTCTCTTCTGCAGCAGCTTCACCAGCAGCAGCAGGACCGGCAGCAACTGCAACAGCTGCAGCAGCTGGTTCAATTCCGTACTCTTCTTTCAAGAGAGCCTTCAATTCTGTAACTTCTTTTACTGTCAAATTTACCAATTCTTCAGCAATAGCTTTGATATCTGCCATTTTTCTAAATTTTTTTAATGGTTATTTTATTTTTTCTTTTTCTTAATTAATTAATCTTTGCAGATTATTGTTGCTCAACTTGAAAGGGTTAAGCGTTTTTCTTTTCGACTGCGTCGAGAAGACCATGTATGGTTGTACCTGCATCGAGTGCAGAAAGAACTCCATTGATAGAACCTTCGAGTGCTGCAACAACTTCTCCGAGGAGTTCGTTCTTGCTCTTGATTGCACAAAGTGCAGACAAGTTCTCAGCACCGACATAGATGCTTTCTTCTGCGTATGCACCCTTCAGACCTGGCTTGTCACCATTGTCCTTAGCAAACTTCTTGATAAGTTTTGCAGGAACATTTGCAGTTTGGCAATACATCACACCTGTAGTTCCCTTCAAGCATGGAGCAAGTGCAGAGAAATCACCGTCGAGCTGCTCGAGAGCCTTCTCGAAGAGTGTGTTCTTAACTACTTGCAGTTTCACTTCCTGCTTGAAGCACTCGCGACGGAGTGCGCTTGTTGTTGCACTGTCGAGTGCAGTAACGTCAACAAGGTAGAAGTGAGGATACTGTTTGAGAGTCTCTACAAGTTGATTTATAAGTAAGCTTTTATCTTCTTTCTTCATGATTTATTCTATTTTTGTGATTCAACAGATTTAGGGTCAATCTTGATACCCTGACTCATAGTACTTGAAAGATAAATGCTCTTGATGTATGTACCCTTTGCAGTAGCAGGCTTCAGCTTGATGATAGTGTTGATGAACTCCTGAGCGTTCTCCTGAATCTTCTGTGCGTCAAACGATACCTTACCGATTGAAGCGTGAACGATACCAGACTTGTCAACTTTGAAGTCGATCTTACCTTGCTTAACCTCTTTAACTGCTTTCGCAACGTCCATTGTTACTGTACCGCTCTTTGGGTTAGGCATCAATCCACGTGGACCGAGAACACGACCCAGTGCACCAATCTTACCCATGCAAGAAGGCATAGTGATAATAACGTCAACATCGGTCCATCCGCCCTTGATCTTTTCGATATATTCGTCGAGACCTACATAGTCGGCACCTGCTTCCTTAGCAGCTGTCTCTTGGTCGGATGTACACAAGCAGAGTACGCGTACTTCTTTACCAGTTCCGTTAGGCAGCGATACTACGCCACGAACCATCTGATTTGCCTTGCGAGGGTCAACGCCCAAACGCATATCGATATCGACAGAAGCATCGAACTTAGTGAAGGTGATTTCCTTCAGAAGTGATGCAGCTTCAGTTAAATTATAAGCTTTCCCTGCCTCAATCTTGTCAGCAACTTTCTTTTGATTTTTTGTAAGTTTACTCATCTTAATTGAATTTTAATTATGCGGGGAAATCTCCTTTAACTTTGATACCCATACTGCGTGCAGTACCTGCCACCATCTTCATTGCTGATTCGATAGTGAAACAGTTCAAATCAGGCATCTTATCTTCTGCGATAGCCTTTACTTGATCCCAAGTCACCTCTGCCACCTTAGAACGGTTAGGTTCAGATGAACCCTTCTTTGCCTTTGATGCTTCGAGCAGTTGAACTGCTGCAGGAGGAGTCTTAATTACGAAATCAAAAGACTTGTCTGCATAATAAGTGATAACAACAGGAAGTATCTTACCTGCCTTATCTTGAGTTCTGGCGTTGAACTGCTTGCAAAAGTCCATGATGTTAATACCCTTAGAACCAAGTGCAGGTCCTACTGGAGGTGATGGATTTGCAGCGCCACCCTTAATCTGTAGTTTGATTAATCCAGCAACTTCTTTAGCCATTTTGTTTTCTTAAATTTAAATAATTATATCTACGCAAAAAACTGACGATGCGTAACATCATCGTCATTCTTTTTCTACTTGTCCAAAGCTGAGTTCGAGCGGTGTAGTACGTCCGAAAATCTTTACAGAAACCTTCAATTTTTGTTTGTCGGTATCAATGTTTTCGATTATTCCGTTGAAACCGCTGAACGGACCGTCGGTCACCTTCACGCTTTCACCTTCCAGGAACTGCACCTCAAATACCTGTGGTGCTTCTTCTGTTCCCAGATCGACGCCGAGCATACGATTGATTTCTGCCTGGCGCAGAGGAGTCGGGTTGTCCGTTCCTCCGAGGAATCCGAGAACTCCTGGTGTGTTGCGCAGCATGTGCGCAATCTCAGCGTTGAGAGCTGCCTCAACCAGCACATAGCCCGGGAGCATATTCAACTCCTTGACAACGCGCTTGTTGCGAACCATCTGTTCAACACGTTTGATCGGAATAAGTACCTGGGGTACCAAATGCTCATAGTGGTGGTTCTTCATGTCAAGTTCAATATAGTCCTTGACTTTAGTCTCCTTGCCACTGATTGCCTTCAGTACGTACCAATTAGTTTTTACTTCCATGATTCACTATCTCCCTATTAGTTAAAGAGTGAGTAAACAATGTGAGTCAACTTTTCGAAAACAAGATCCATTACGAAAATGACGAGCGCAATGACGATGGAAGCAGAGAGAACCATCACTGCACTGTTCATCAATTCCTTTCTTGAAGGCCATGTCACTTTGTGAACAAGCTCAACGTAGGATTCTTTACAATATGTAGCAATACTTTTAAACATATCTCTAATAATTTAGCACGGGAAGAGAGGCTCGAACTCCCGACACCTGGTTTTGGAGACCAGTGCTCTGCCAACTGAGCTATTCCCGTGTGATAGTTGGCTCTCCCATAAGGGAACCTCCGAGAGAGCCAACTAGTTTATGTGCGATTATTTCGTACTATCGATTAGTCGAACACTTCAGTGATCTGACCAGAACCTACTGTACGGCCACCTTCGCGGATTGCGAAACGAAGACCAACGTTGAGTGCTACTGGGTAGATAAGTTCAACCTTGATTTCTACGTTATCGCCAGGCATAACCATTTCTACTCCGTCTGGGAGAGCGATTTCACCTGTACAGTCCATTGTGCGGAGGTAGAACTGTGGACGATAGTGGTTCTTGAATGGAGTGTGGCGACCACCTTCTTCCTTCTTCAATACGTAGATTGAAGCCTTGAAGCCCTGGTGAGGAGTGATAGCTCCTGGGTGAGTGATAACCATACCACGCTTAACATCTTTCTTGTCGATACCACGGAGGAGAAGACCTACGTTATCACCTGCTTCACCTTCGTCAAGGATCTTACGGAACATTTCAACACCTGTTACAACAGAGCTTGCATCTTCACCAAGACCGAGGAGCTGAACTGGGTCACCTACCTTAACAACACCTGTTTCGATACGACCAGTAGCAACAGTACCACGACCAGTGATTGAGAATACGTC
>DEFM01000037.1:0-254 GCA_002350855.1 Prevotellaceae bacterium UBA2852 | reverse complement strand
GTTACCATGTTCTTTACATAGTCGGCGTGTCCCGGACAGTCAACGTGTGCGTAGTGACGCTTTGCAGTTTCGTACTCAACGTGAGCAGTGTTGATAGTGATACCACGCTCTTTCTCTTCAGGTGCGTTGTCGATCTGATCGAAAGACTTAACTTCAGAGAGACCTGCCTTTGCAAGTACAGTAGTGATAGCAGCAGTAAGAGTAGTCTTACCGTGGTCTACGTGACCGATTGTACCAATGTTTACGTGCGGTTT
>DEFM01000029.1:72625-115893 GCA_002350855.1 Prevotellaceae bacterium UBA2852 | reverse complement strand
TTGTCGGATTAGATATCCTTGCGTCTGACGGCTCTTGTCGGATTAGATATCCGAAAACCCTGCCGGTGGGCAGGCTTTCAAATCTTTTCCTTAAAAATCCGCTTGAAAGCGAGCTTTCAGCGTCTTCTTAAGTAAAAGCTTTGAGCCTCTTGTCGGATTCGAACCAACGACCCCGAGATTACAAATCACGTGCTCTGGCCAACTGAGCTAAAGAGGCTTGCATAGCCGTTCGTGTGAACATTGTCCACACGAAGCGGCTGCAAAGGTAGACATTATTTTTCAAATGTCAAACTTTTTCAGGAAGATTTTTAAAATTGACTCTAAAATTAACTGTTTATGATTTTACCAGCCAACTTTATTTTTTCCCGGCTTTTTCTTTGTATCGAGCCAGTTGCTTTTCCAAAGCAGGAAGGCTCTGATCTATTGCTTCTTCAAACGTGTCGCATGTTTTCTCTACAATGAGTTCCTCACCTGGTACAACTACCACAACGGTAGCTTCCTTATTGAGGGCTGTTGCAGGTTTTACGACCTTTAGTGACACCTCTACCTTTCTTATATCGCTGCAGAATTTCTCAAGTTTACTAATTTTCTTCTGAATAAACGCTTGCAGCTGTTCGGTGGCATCAAACTTGATTGCTTTTACTGTAATGTCCATAGTCGTTAGATTTTAATTGTTATGAGCGCGGATGTGCGCCGTTATACTCTTTTTTAAGTTCTTCGAATGACAGGTGTGTGTAGATCTGGGTAGTGTTGAGACTCTCATGTCCGAGCAGTTTCTGGATTGCCTGAAGATCGGCACCGTTGTTAAGCATCGAAGTAGCGAATGTATGCCGCAGCACGTGCGGGCTTCGCTTCTTCTGGCTTGTTGCCTGCGAAAGCAAATGGGAAACATGGAGCGACAATTGCGGTCCGTTCATTTCTCGTCCCTTGTCGTCAAGCATGAACACGGCTTCCTGCGGCATATTACCGAAGGTGGCCTTTCGAACCCTCCAGTAGTTTTCTATGCCTTTCGCCAACTCGTCGCCAAAGGGAATAATCCGCTGTTTGTTGCGCTTACCAGTCACCTTAATCTGGCGTTCATTCATCAGAATGTCCTTGTCGCGGAGGCTGCGCAGTTCAGCGTTTCTCATTCCCGTCACATAGAGCATAAGCAGTATCGTGTGGTCACGAACCTGTTTAAAGTCTTCTGTGTCGGCAGGAGCATCGAGCAGTTGGTTTATCTCGTCGTCTCTCAGGAAAGCAGGCAGCGTTTTCTTTTTCTTCGGCCCCGTCACCTTAAGCAACGGATTCTTTTTCACCCGTCCGATAAGATTCAGGTAGTGATAGAACGTGCGCAGCGCACTGAGTTTGAGATTGACGGTCGTTTCCTTCTGCTTCTGTTCGTCGAGCAGGTGGATTATCCAGTCCCTGACGATTTCAGCATCGACACTCTCCCAAGTCAGGTCATCACCTAGTTTTTCAAAGAACCTCTGAAACTCGTTCAAGGCATCACCATATAACGCTACGGTTCGCACTGAACGGTTTCTCTCCGACTTTAGATACTCCAAGAAACCATCCGTAAGCATGTCCACTGAGAAGTTCCTCAGTTTATCGAGCCGGTGCGGATTATCGTCAACCGCTTTTTCCATGCCACGAATTTAGTTGTTTTCTTGAAAGCAACCAAATTTTGATGTAAAAATTTTGATTTTCTTCTCGATTTTAGTCTTCTGACTGATGAAGTTTGTTCACATAGATAGCGTGCTGCATCTTCTTGCGCTTGCTAACTGATGGCTTCACGTACTCACGACGTGTTCTAACTTCCTTGATAACACCAGTCTTTTCAGACTTTCTCTTGAACTTCTTGAGAGCGCGCTCAATGTTCTCACCTTCTTTAACAGGTACGATAATCATTACGTTTGATTTTTTTTGGTTTTGTTGTTAATAATATTAATAATGTGTATTTTGCTTCCTGGCTGTTTGCATCAACTGCAAACAAATAGACACCGACAAATAATGCCGGTTTCCACCAAAAAGTCTGCAAAATTACGAGAAAATCACTAAATCACAAAATTTTATGCTAAAAAAACGAAAAAAACATCTCAAAAAAAACAAACAGGAGTTGAGAAGTTAAGACAAACAATCATTATTTGATGGTTCGTCATCAAAGTTTTGATGGCGCGGCATCAAGAAGTTGATGGTTCGACATCAAATATTTGATAGCACAACATCAAAAAGTTGATGCCGCGGCATCAACTTTTTGATGAAGCCAAAAAAAATCCATCAAAATTTCTCTTTGTGTATCAAGCCATTACGAAAGACACAAATATACACGAGAAATCAAAAACAAGCCTAATATATACGTTTTAATCGTAATAAATGTAATAGGTGGAATAGTTACGCTTTTCAAGTTTGCCATTCTGGATAGTATAACGACCTACGGCACAGCTTTCGGGAGCAGTGCGAACGTAGTAAAGTTCCAAGCCTTTTGGACCATCGAAGGCAGCATTGATGCCAGTAGGGATATACATACCATCGTCATCCACATTCCAGGTCTGGCCGTAGACTTCATCGAAGTTACCCAGATCCTCATAGCAATAGACCTTATTCCCATCGATGAGTACGTCGAGCGCAAGGCAATACTTTCTGTCATCATCTGGATCCTTAGGAGCGTTCTTGTATTCACCTTCAAACTGAACGAGACCGAATATATAGCGGTTGCCTATCTTGCATACCTGTGCACTACGGGAAGCTTTCATGCCATATTTTTTCTCAAGTTTCTGAACTACGTTCTGCGGCAGACTTACCGTATCACTCTCGCTGTAGTCAAAGTAGTCCACGGCAAGCAGTTTGTGAGAGGCGAGATAGCTGTCGGTAACGATGAGATGCATCCAGAAGAATTTTTCGCTGTCGTACGACTCGGGATCTGACATGGCATAGAAAGAGCCTGGAGTCTTCACTTCAAGAGACGAACGTATCATACCATACTCCATGAACTCACCCTCGCCTTTACCTATTGCTATTTCATTTACAAACTTAATGGGTGCGAAGGTCTGGTCGTTTGCAAGGATTTTCGTGTATTCCTCCTTGTGCTTGCGGAACTGATCCTGGTAGAACCATTCATTATACCAATCCTCGTAATACTTATCGTTGTCTTCATCCTTTGCAGGCTGATCAAATCCGGTCCAGTAAATCATCTCGAGATTAAGTGAATCGTAAACTTGCACGAACATAGGGATAGGTTCATCACCTTTGTCTGTTCCTTTTGTGTTGTTACAAGCTGCCTGCGCAAGGATGGCGCAGAGAGCAAAAGCCATAAAAGCAATTTTCTTCATAATGTAATACTTTCAGAAGTTAAGAAGTTATGGAGTTAAGAAGTTATGACGATAGAACTCAAAAACTAAGTAATGACAAAGTTAATCAAAACACTTGTATCTGCAAAGCAATTCTGACATAAAAAAATCAGGGACGTGTCGGAGTGACACATCCCTGATTGATTATTGTGGATTATTCGTAATTACTTAACGAAAATCTTTACAGTCTGACCATTAGCCTTGCGAACGATGTTGATACCACGCTGAGGAGCGCTGAGGCGTGCACCTGAGATGCTGTAGTATTCGTTGCGTGCAGCTACAGTTCCTTCAACATTGCTGATTGCAGATGTTGGCTCTTTACCGAGGTAGAAGAGTTTGAAGTTGTCGAATACACACCAGTGGTTGCTGATGAATGCAGTGTTCTTCAAACCGAATCGGAGGTCACCACCTTCTGGAACCATTACAGTTACAGCGTGAACGTACTTGTCAGGATTCTGTTCGAATACCTTAGTAGCACCAGTAAGTGAAGCTGGATAGTAGAATACATCGTCGATGTCTTCGATTACAGAATCCCAGTACCACTGAGAACCATCTTCATACTCGCGGTCGTATTCATTCACGAATTTGCCTTCTTCATCTTTATGTTCGCCTTCAAGATCAAGAACCTTCCAGTGAGGAATCTGGTAGATGTTACCCTGAGCGTCACCTTCTTCTGCGTCAATCATCTTGTCGCGGAATTCAGTCATAGAGCGAGTAGTGAATTTTTCACTTGCAATAGAGTTAACGAGAGAGTCACATTCGTTAGCATAGAGGACTACGTTTGGAGTCCAGAATTCCATATCTTCACCTGCGTCGTATTCCCAGTTGTTGTAAGCGGTCTTAGCGTCGCCACCGTCACGGTAGAATGTCTGGCACTGGATCTGGTAGCAACCAGCAGGCAGAGTCTTGATAGTCTGGTAAACGTCGAAGTCACAGTTCCAAACTTCAGCAGCACCGAGGTCTTCAGCGATAGAAGGACCAGTTACTGTGATAGCAGTACCCTGCCATCCCTTAGAACCTTCGTCGAACTTAGGATTGATGATGAGAGCTGTGATGTCAACAGGATTGCTTTCAGAAGCGTTAGCGATTCCGAGAGAAGCGAGGAGAGCTGCATTGTAAGGACCAGCAAGAGCACCGATGAGTTCATCGATCTTTTCTGCTGTAGCATAGTTCTCAGTAAGATAAGCGTTCTGCTCAGCGATTACAGGAGCAACATTGTCACTCTTGATGAGGTCACCCATGCTTGCACGATAGTCGAAGTAGCGAACGTAAGCAGCGTAATCGTTGTCGTTAGCGATAGCGTCGAGGTAAGTATCGGTATCATTGTCACCGAGAGTCAGAGTCTGTGCCCAAGCTGTCTGAACGATTGCATATTCAGGAGAAGTTTCTTCGAACTGGTCGCCAAGTGCAGCGAAGTTGTCAAGACCCTTCCAGTTGTTGATTACGTTGTTAGCAGTAGTTACATAAGTATTAACGTCGTTGATAACCTTGAGAGCAGCCTGATATTGATCCTGATCATTGATTGTCTCAGGAATCTGAGCCATGATTGCATTAGCTGCAGCGATATCACCAGGCCAAGCAAGAGTAGCGATGTTAGCCTTAGCAGCTTCGATAGATGGAGTGAGAAGACCTGAGAAGTCAGGAGTTTCACCGTAGTAGTAGAGTTGGAAACCTGTAGAAGCATAGAATGCATCTGAAGAAGTACCGATAGTAACCTTACCATCGCTTACATATACCATATTAGTAGTAAGTTTCTCCCATACAGTCTGACGCCACTGGTCACGGCTACCACCCCACCATGGGTTACCTTTCTGAGTAAGAGGAGCAGTTTCCTTCATGTCACCAGCCTCGATGTAAGCGAACTGAAGAGCAGAGACGTCTGCACCAGCGTTACACATAAGAGCTGACATTGAATAGAATCCGTTTGGAAGACCTGTGATTGTCTGATAGAGAAGTTCTGGGTTGCCAGTAGGTTCAGCTGTCCAACCACCGATTGCAGGATAAGAGTGCTGCATTGTTACAGAAGCAGGACCGCCACCGTGCCATGTAGTTGACTTCATAATCCAAGTGTTCTCAACAAACTTTTCTTTTACAGTAACATTTTCGCAGATAGGAACCCAGTTTTCACGGCCTTCAGCGCCCTTAGCTTCGCTATAGCCCTGTTCCTGGATTGTTGCCCAAGTGTTTTCTGGCTGCAGTTCGTCTGCTACGCCTTCGATAGTTGGGAACTGATAAGCACCTGCTTCAGCGTTCCAACGTGGAGTGTATTCGTCATCGCAGAAGAATGGAGTGCTGATAGCAGCAGAGAAGTTGTATGCTCCGTGATCAGGTTCCTGAGTGAGGAGGTATGTGATACGTGCTTCGATAAGGTCGTTGTAAGCCTTAGTGAATGTATCGAAGTCATCAGCTTCTGTCTTTTCGTAGTTAGGATCAATACAGTTCTTAGCTGCTGTAATAGCTGCACCGAAATCAGCCTTACCTGCATAGTCAGTAGTATTATAGAGAAGATCCATAACTCTCATAACATCTTCAATTGCAGTCATAGATGCGAGAGCTGCAGTAGCGTCAGCATAGAGAGTGTTGAGAACGTCAAGAGCTTTCTCGCACTTCTCTTTTGTATCAAGACTTGGGATGTCGTATTCGCCGTCGAAATCCATGAGAGCGTCGCTTACAAGAGTGTAGAGCAAACCACCACCGAGGTCATTTGCCATCTTATTAAGCTTGTTGTAAACTGACTGGATATCACTCTGGAGGGCAATAAGTTCTACTGTTTCAGGATCTACTTCACCTTCATAGAACATCTGGAAGTTAGTAACCATGAAAGAGTCTGCGCTTCTAGGATCGATCTTAGTAACAGCGATTCTTACATAACCAGGTTCTGCAACGAAGAAGTCAACCATGTTGTACTGGATTTCCTCGTCTTCATTTTCATATGGTGCATAGAGACCTGCATCGAACCAAGCCTGAGAACCTGGAACTGAACATGGACCCCAACCCTTGTCACCATAGTTACCGTCACTCATATCCCAACCTGGATAACCATCTTCACCTTCCTTAGGACCAACATAGATCTGTTCAGGATAGTTGAGGAACAGACGAGGCATCAAAGGATTAGCGAAAGTACGAGATGCAGCAAATTCATTGCTTGTTACGTCATACTTACCATTCTGAACGGTCAGAAGGGCATTATCCTGCCATTTTTCAGGATTGCCAAAAGAATTAGGGTCATCATCCCAAGATGTACCACAACGATAGTAACCCTGACACTGCACACGGTACATACCTGCAGGAAGTTCTACATACTGATAAAGCTCTACGTCAGCTCCATCGTAAACTTCGAACAGACCACCAGTCTTAGTAAAGCTACCTTTAGAACTTGTAAGTTGCCAATAATCCATTTGATCATCCTGGAGATCATTCTGGAAACTAAGGTTACCCCAAGAAATCTTACTGGTAATCTCATCGCCCTTCTTCCATTCTGAAGCGTCTGGAACTTGAGCGAATGCAGAGGTGCCTGTTAAAAGCATCGCTGCCATAAGTAAAAGTTTCTTCATAAAAAAATTAAAATTAGTAAATAAGTTAAAATTGTTGATTGTGTTAGAACTTTCGTTTCAAAACAAAATTTTTCGCTGCAAAATTATTTATTCTAATAATATGGTGCAAATGGTAGTATCATCTTCAAAAAACCTTGTTCGTTTTTTAAAACAAAACAGTTATAATAATTATTATATGTAACACACTGTGAAGAAATTGGTACAAATTTAAAAACTAAAAGACAATCGGCAAATAGCAGATGCAGAACCTCATATACTATAATCCTTTCCATTTTAACATTCAAGACATAAAGGCTTTTTATGCAAGAAGTCCACATTTATCTAAAATTTCTTGCCAAAACTATCGTGTGTATCATTTTTTTTCCGAAATTTGCACTCATGTAACATAAAACCTAAGACCTTTTAACGTAGAATCAACATACAACACCTATCATGAAGATAAAATTGCGCCCAATTTTACTTGCACTCTGGTGCACTGTATTCAATGTACCCGACATTAGCGCACAGATGGCACGTCTGTACACCACTCAACACGGACTTCACACCAATTACTGCCACAGCGTAGATATTGACTCCCGCGGATTTGTCTGGGTTTCCGGATACAACATGCTTGCTCTGTTCGACGGCAATCATTTTGAATATATGCCTGACGTTGACCACATGGGACGTCAGCGGCTTCAGCATGTATATAGAGTGAAAGAGATATCCAATGACAAATACTGGGTCTGCACTTCACAGGGACTTTATCTGCTGAACGCCCGGAACATGGAATTTCAGCGAATAATGCTGAACGCTCGTGAGGACAGTATAAACGGATATTCCATCAACACCATTGTTGACTATCCAAAGGCAGGACATTCGTTGGTCACCACCGACGGATTCACATCATTTGTCATCAGCAACAAGACACAGCAGGTGGACACAGTGCTGTCCCGACGCATTAACAATGCCATTGGTGACGCATTTGTCCGTCGTCCGCTTTTCGACAAGAAAGGCAATATGTGGGTCTGCACCCGCACGGTGCCACTTGTATGTGTTGATTTGAAGACCATGCGTCAGAAAAAAATCAGCTACAGCGACACAGCTACAGACGTAATCAGTTCAAGCACTGTAACATCGCTCCTGCAAACCAATGACGGGCTGCTCATAGGAACCAACCACGGACTGCTGAAGTACAGCTATGCCACCAATCAGGTCGGCACCTTGGCTGTTGAGTCAAAACATCTGTGTGTACGCAGTCTCATATCAACAAAAGACAACCGTTTCCTTGTAGGAACCGACGGACAGGGTATATGGGAGTTCAGCAACTCATCAGCAGGACCAACACTTCAGCCGATTCATCAGCAGTCAACAAACACAGACTTGACTTACGCGAAGGTGACTGACATGAAGGAAGACCACAAGGGCAACATTATTGCTGTCTGCCTGCAGAAGGGTCTGGTAGTAATTCCGCCACAGAGCGATGTATTCCATTATCACGCAATCTCTCCGATTGCCAACGGCAAGAATGCAACAAGTATCAGTTCCATCGCCATAGACAAAGACAAGAACTATTGGGTAGGAACTGACGGATGCGGCGTATTCACAACTCAGGGCATGCACCTTGCCACCGCCAGACAAGTAGGAACCGGTCTCGCTTCCCCACTCGTACAAGTCATCAAGATAGACCGCAACGGCACTCCCTGGGTAGGTACATTCGGTGGAGGTGTACAATATCTTTCCCACAACAAGTGGACCAATGACTTTCTGCTTTCTCTCAAAGATGAGCAAGTCATGGACATGCACTACGACGAGGTTAATAATGACTTGTACGTAGGAACCAATGGAAATGGAGTATTCAAAATAGATATTGATGCACGCAAAGTCAACAAAGTGGATATCTCCGTCTTCTACAACCCATGGGTTTCCTCATTATTATATGATTCAGAAGGCACATTGTGGATTGGCACAAGTCAGGAAGTTGTCTATTACAACCTGAAAACCAAGAAAAGCGACAGAATCACATATAATTCAGAGCCTATTCGTAATGCCGATGCCATTACCCAGGACGGCGACAACATTCTCATTGCTCACGACAGAGGTCTGACCATCTACAACCTGAAAACTCACAAGCAACAGAACGTCGGTGCAGCACAGGGGCTGTCAAATGTATCAATACGTTCAATCGCTACAACGGAAGACTACTACTGGCTCGCTACCCGTATCAATATAGCATCGGTTGACAAAAAGACGCTTAACGTTCGCAACTACTCTTCATTCAACGGCTATGAAGTTGACGAATTCCATTCCAATTCATCACTTCAGCCCATCCATGGCTATATTCTCTTCGGTGGCGACAACGGAATAATCTGCTTCCAGCCAAAACTGATAAGCAACCGAAACGACGAAGTTCAGAAAGTATATTTCACAAGCTTCACTACCCCACTCCACACTGAGGACATCGATGCCAGCATCCTATACGCAAGCAAGGTAGAACTCAACCACGACAACAACTCCTTCTCAATACACTTCTCTGTGGCTGAAATCGGTGACCCAACGCGTATACAATATGATTATATACTGGAAGGACACGATGCACAATGGAACCGCAACGTGCCAACCCCATCCGCAAGCTATTCTTCATTGCCTTCGGGCAACTACACCTTCCGTGTAAGAGCATATCAAGAGGATTCACCTGAACAATTCAGCGAGAGCACCCTTTCAATCAGCGTTGCAGCAGCATGGTATGCAAGTATCTGGGCGTTCGCTGTTTACTTCCTCATTCTTGTATTCATTATCTTTGTTCTCTGGCAACAAGTACAGGCACATCGCCGCCAGCGTGAACTACTGCGCAAGTCAGCCGAGCAGGATCGTATGAAAGAGGCAAAGCTGAAGATGTTCACAAGTATTGCCCACGAACTGCGCTCACCGCTGACAATGATTGAATCTCCGCTGAAGCAACTTCAGGATGAAGACACAGACGAAGAGCACCAGAATCTTTATTCTGTGATGCAACGCAACTGCGACCGCCTGCTCAATATTGTCAAGCAAATCACAGATATCAGAAAGATTGACTCCGGTCAGTTCAACCTGCATCTTGAGGAAACAGACTATGTAGAGTACGCCAATAAAGTGTTTGAGCAATTCAAAGGAGTAGCTACAGTAAAGGAAATCCAGTTCAACATACAGCATCAGTTTGAGGAGATGCCAATGATGCTCGACCCGACACACTTCGAGAAAATCATCACCAACCTGCTCAGCAATGCTTTCAAATTCACTCCGCAAGGCGGAAGCATCACAGCAGCCAGTGCTGTAAAAAGCAACCATATAGAATTGCGGTTCCATAACACCGGTTCACACTTCAACGAGGAAGACATGAACCACTTGTGGGAGCGATTCTACCAAGGCAGTGCTGGCGACGGAGCTGCAGGCTCAGGAATCGGACTTAACCTCGTTCACGAACTTGTTAAACTTCACCACGGTTCGATTGAAGCCCACAATGTCAAAGACGGAGTTGAATTCGTCCTGCAGTTCCCATACTACAGCACACAGCCTGCGGCGACCAAGGCTACACAGTCAACAAAACCTACCATCCTCATTGTAGACGACGACCAGGAAATCGTGGACTATATCAGTGGACAGTTGCGTAAGAAATACAACGTCATTGCTGCATTCTCAGGCAACACAGGATGGAAGAAAGTGCTTGCTCAGGCTCCGGATGTGGTAATCACCGACTACCGCATGCCTGACGGAAACGGAATGGAACTCTGTCAGCAGATTAAATCCAACCCACAGACCGATAACATCCCTGTAATCATGCTAACCGGTGAGGGTGACGACAATCTTAAGCTTCACAGTCTCAATATACAGGTTGACCACTATCTTGAAAAGCCTGTAAACATGCAGCTGCTCAAATCTGCCATCACCCAGGTTTTGAAAGTCAGGGAAAAGATCCGTAGCAAGAGTAACAGAACTGAATTCACAACAGAACTTGAAACTCCTGTTATTACCAGTGCCGACGATAAACTCTTCGGACGTATTCAGGATACTATCAAGCAGCATCTTGACAACTCCGAGTTCTCTGTTCAGCAACTCAGCGAGATTGTCGGCATAAGCCGTGTTCACCTTAACCGCAAGATGAAAGAGCGCTATGGCGTATCGCCAAACATTTTCATACGCTCATTCCGTCTGAAGCAGGCTGCATCCCTGCTGGTCAACAATAAAGTGAATGTCAGCGAAGTAGCATATCGAGTAGGCTTCTCCAGTCACTCATACTTCACTACTTCCTTCCACGACTACTTTAGCATGTCTCCAAAGGAATTCATGGATTTCTACTCCAAGGAAGAAAATCAGGAGGCACTCAAGAGATTGCTAGAATAAAAAAAGTCAGTTTCGGTTGCCCGAAACTGACTTTAATGATTTATCCTATTAAAACAATCTTTTCTCTAACCACCAGTGAGGCGGAAAGATTAATTATGGTATAAGGTATTTCTTACCTTTACGTATAAATATGCCATGAGAGGGATTCTTGACGCGACGGCTTGAAAGGTCATACCAGCTATCATCAGAAAGCAGTATAGAGTTTGTTGGTTCAAACAAGCTCTCTATTCCTGTGGCAGGATTCACACCGTCGTTTGACAGGAACACTTTGCTGATATACAATGCGCTTGAAGCGTCTGTAGTGAATCCCATCATATAGATATGCGACAAATCTACAGCCTTGTTATTTGAGTTTTTCAAACTCTCCAAATCTATCACACAAGTCTTCTTATTATCTATGACTAAATCCACTGTGCAGTGAGGATTGAGATAGTCATCTGTGTCGAAAAACTTAACTTTCGGATTACAGCTTGCAGTTCTTGCAAGTTGCACAACAAGGTATTTATATGGAGAGTAATCGTAACCCTTGCTGTAGCGCCAGCCACCGAAGTTACCGTCGTTCTGGCTTGTAAACGTGCCGATATTCATCGCTTTCTTAAACGTTCCCAACAGATAGAGCGATGGATTGAAAGCCTCAGCGGTAAGAGGAATAGGATCTTCGGTAGTGTCGAAATCTATCTGAGCTGTCTTACCAAGCAGTTTAAGCATGGTCTGTGCATAACGGCGACCAATCATGCGATAGCCTTCTGCGGTGAAGTGAAGTCCGTCGGCTGCGCCAGGACAGTTGGCAGAGGAAATGACATAAGAGTTAGGAATTGCATAATGTGTGTTTGCAATCACACTGTTATGTCCCCAGCAAACACCACCCTTCGCCTGGGAAAGAAGTTCACCGATAAGCAGTGGAGTTTCCTCTTCATTCAGTCCAAGATCGTTAAGCATACGCTTGTAAACACGTTTAACTTTCACAGGCCAGTCAATCTGACCATTGTTGGAACAGCCCTGATGCAGAAGAATACCCTTGATTACACCAACTTTCTGCGCTTTCTTGGCAAGACTGATGAGGGTGCGATACGGGTTGTTGTTATATTCCTTGCAATAACTTTGGAACCAGTTTACAGAATTTGCAATAATCTCGGCACACTGGTCTTCGTCAAAAAGCTCTATAGTGCATCCGCCTACTGCAACATTTATGATGCCCACCTTAATGCTGTCTGGAAGGTTGGCAACCATCTCACGTCCGAAATAGTCCGCAGGAGTAAGTCCTGTATTGGCACGGCAAAGTGGTGGATAGGCAACATACCATTTGCCCTTTGTGCGATTAGCAGCAGGCATGTCAACAGCTGCCATCATTCTGAAACGAGAATCAACACCTACACGGTCCTCAGCTTCGATTGCAGCATTACCTTCCATGTTCGACTGGCCGAAGCATAGGTAAATGTGAAAATTAGGATCGAATGTAGTTGGCTGATCAATAGTTCCGCCATCTGTAATCTTGGTTACACCCGCTGTTGACTTCTCAAATACTGTGATATAGGCATTGAGCTTGGCAATAGCCTTCTCACGAGCGGTATCAGTAGTAACATTCTCTGGAGAATAAGTCACAAGAGCGGCTTTCATATTCTTATAGATAGTCTTGGAAGTCATCTCTGGAGTATCTTTCCACTCCACAACGAGATTCTGTGCTTTTTTATAAACCTCATTGTATTCTTCCTCGAGTGTCTGCAGGCTGAAACGCTTACAGAAATTCCAGATTTCCTTGGCATTTCCGTCCATTGGCCAGTGACCACCGTTGTTATACATGAAAAGCTCTACAATACTGCCGTTCTTGTCGCTGCTCCATACTTCCTTATCGCCATTGTACCAAGAGCCAGGATTATAGTTCTGCAATTTGATGTAAGTGGTGAAGTTGTTCATCTTCGCCATATTCTGTACATAGTCGTGAATGCCGTATTTCTCGTAGCCGAACACATCATCACCGTAAGCATGGCAATGGATGAGGTTCACAGGTTTCTTGCAGGCGTTCCACGGCTGTTCGGAGAACTGTATACCGCTGGTGGGAGCAAAAGCAGCGATTTTATCCTGCACATTTGCCATGCAGTGGTAGATGAGCATGGATCCCATGGAGAAACCCGACCAATAGACTCTGTTTCTGTTGATTTTGAAACGGGAAACCATTTCTTCAATGGTCTGAAGCACAAAATTCTGATCTTTTGTTCCACCCGTATCCCATGTGTTGCCGTCACTGCGAAGATATGTAACCACAAACTTGGCTGTATCAATAAGATTATAGAATTTATCTGCATCGTACTGATATTCGGGGCTTTGATTCATACCATGAGTAACAATCATAAGCGGCATATTATCCCTGGTTGTAGTAGGAGTAAACACCACCATGTTGCGTGTCTGATTGTTTACCTTTATATCAATACTTACCTGTTTATAAGCTTTTGCCGAGCCTAATCCCAGCATCAAGACAATGAGAGAAAAAAGTATGCGTTTCATTTTTCAAGCATGTTATTTTACAATCAAAACTTTCTTTCCGTCTATGATGTAAAGTCCACGTGTAGGATTAGCCACATAGCGTCCGCTCAAGTCATAAGCCTTACCCTTATGGCTGACAATGCCGTCAGTGGTAACGTTTTCGATAGCTGTTGCCGGATTAACGCCATCGTTGGAGAGGAATACTTCCTTAACGTAAAGATTCTGGTCTGCACCTGCTGAATTGAAACCGGCAAGACGGATGTGAGTAAGGTCAATCGGTTCACCTGCTGCATTGGTGATATTCTGGAGTTCAATCTTGAATGCCTTGGCTCCACCCATATCGAGTTTGTAGCAGTCTGCTGTATAGTTGGAAGAGTCGTAGATGCGGAAGAATGTATTCTTTACTGCATTTTTTGAAAGATTGATTACAAGATACTTATAGGCAGAGATATCTATACCTTCCTCTTCCTCGAAACGCCAACCAGAGCACCCCCCCTGCTTCAGGGTCAGAGTGTTTGTAGTCGCAGCGAACTTAGCTGATCCTTCAAGCAAGATTTTAGGTTTGAACCAAGAAGCAGACAGTTCGAACGGATTCTCAGGAATTTCCTGATAAGGCTGATAACGATGGTCGCTTGGATAGTCCACCTGATAATAAGCCTCGTACCAGCGGAAACAAGCTACACCACAAGCTTCGTATGGATCCAATCCCTGTGCTTCCATCTTATCCTTGAATGCAGGAACCACCTTGTGATTATTGATGTACTGGTCAATATCAATGAAGTCACCAGTACCTGTCAAGGTCATGGAGATATTACCGAATTCGTCAAGGATTGCCTTGTAAGCCTTACCCCACTTCGAAGTGGATGCTGTTGCCCATGTACCGAAGTTACCATATACAGGCTGACCCATTTCGTTGTAGTTCTTGATATTGTCAGAGTTCTGGGGACTCCAGTCAACCTCAGTAATGACAATCGGGTTGGTTCTCAAGACAGGAACAGACCTCACAAATTCATCGATTGCCTCCGCAGGTACACAGTGGCTGTCGCTGTTGTTGTACCAACCTGCATAGTTGTGGACTGCATAACCAATCTGATCGCCTGTGATAGGATACTTGGCATAGCTACGATAGTTGGACTGATAACCGGTTCCCGGTACCCAGATAACTCCCTTGAAGCCGTTCGCACGAATCTTGTCGACGATTGGCTGGAAGAAATCGTGGAGAGCCTTGTCGGAACTGCTACCGTCGTTCATGTAGACATTGATCGGTTCGTTAGCCAATTCTATACCCACCTGTCCGTAGTATTTCTTCACAGAGTCGTTCTTTGTAACACGATCCCAAACATCAAGCAGATACTTCTGATAGCTGCCGCCAACGTAGATGTTGTGAGGGCATACTCCTGGTGGACGCATAATGATGTAAAGTCCATGCTTCAGACCTTGATTGGCAATTCTCCAGTAAAGGGTACGCATGTATTTAGTGAGGCGAGAGCCTGTATAACGGCTGAAGTTACACTCACCCTGATCCACTTCACCTTTGTCGTTATACTGAACTTCTCTTGCATCTACAGGCCACGAATTATTATCACCATTTGTCCAGCATGGATCGAGGTGCAGACGGAAGATATTGCAATAAGCACCGCTTTCATGGTCTGTGATTGCAGTAAAAAGTTTGTTGAAGTAATTCACACATGCTGCGATATTGTTATCTGTAGCACTTCCTCCCCAGCGGTAGCTGTTGAAATACGGGCTTGGAGTGTCCATCACACCATGCAGTACAACCTTGTTGCCGTATGGGTCTTTCAAATGGTTACCGTCAACGTGCAGAGGTTGCAAATCATACGCCTTCACCTGTGCCGAGGCAGACATAGAAGCCGTCATGCAGAGGCAAGCAAAGAGTAGTTTTTTCATTTTCATATAAGTGTTATTTTTTAAGTGTTATTCTACTAATTTAGTGTTATACTGGATCTCACAATTTTTCTCCGCTGCAAAATTATCTATAATAATATATACATTTTGTTAAGATTGTAACATGATTTTTCAATTATGAAACCAATATATTTCCCTATATAACAAATAATGCGTATTTTTGCAGGGTAATTTATCAACCCAACTATATGAAGAGACTGATTTTCCTTCTATTTGCCTTAGCGTTTATCAATGCTAAAGCACAGCAAAAGTATGTAGGCGGTGACATCTCGCTGCTGCAGAGCTACGAAGACAACCAGGTAAGCTACTACACCAAGACTGGCTCAAAAATCAACGACATGCTTCAGTATCTGAAGAGCGAAAGCGTAGGATGGAATACCCTGCGTGTAAGACTCTTCGTCAATCCTCAGAAGAAAAACCCTGAGGGATACACCGACAATCAGGTTTGTCAGGATTTGGACTATGTGGTACGGCTCTGCAAACGCATCAAGGCAGAAGGGTATGCCCTGCTGCTTGACTTTCACTACAGTGACACGTGGGCAGACCCTTCCAATCAATGGATTCCTGCAGCTTGGGCATCACTCACCGAAGCCCAGCTACGCACAAAAGTCTACGAATACACCAAAGAATGCCTGCAGAGACTGGTGGACGAGGGGGCAACTCCTGATTTCATCCAGACCGGCAACGAAATATCTTACGGGATGTTGTGGAGCGCCACAGTTGACCGTTCATCCAATCTCAACCGCTGTTACTCCAATTCTCCACAATCCTACTGGACACGCTTCACCAATCTGTTAGCTCAGGCAACCAAAGCCTGTCGTGAAGTCTGTCCGAACGCCAAGATAGTCCTTCACTCCGAACGCTCGGGAGACACATCTACACTAAAACAGTTCTGCTCACGTATGGCAAACGTAGATTACGACATTATCGGGTTGTCTTATTATCCTTTCTGGCACAAGTCACTCGAGGTTCTTTCTGGAAGTCTTGACATGCTTGCAACTGATTTTCCTGACAAGACCGTTCAGATTGTAGAAACAGCATACTACTACACCTCTCCAGGAACTGTGGATAATGATTTTTCTTCTATCTGGCCATATACCCCTGCCGGTCAGGCTGCATTTGCCCACGACCTCATCGAAGAGCTGAAGAAGCACAGCAATGTCAACGCCCTCTATTGGTGGTTCCCTGAGGAAAACGGCAATGGTCCCAACAACGCGGTAACTACATATTGGGTGAATCGTGGTATGTGGAACAACTCCTCTCACCGCGCCCTTCAGTCACTCACAGTTCTCAAGGAGTTTCTGGACGGCAGCAGCAGTATCGACAAGACCAACACCGATGCAATGTCCGGCACGACAATCTACTTCGACCTTAGCGGACGTAAGATAACTTCCCCTACAGGTCTATGCATCAGATACAACGGAGACACGGCACAAAAAATCCACATTAAATAATCTAACTTCTTAATTTATGAAAAAAATTCCACTCTTATTTGTTGCATTGGCAACAACAATGAGTGTGTGTGCTGACGAATGGCAGCAACCCACCTACAGCGGCTCATACCAACAACTGTCCACTGAGGACACCGTTTACATCTTCAACACAGAATCCAAGCTTTTCCTCACTGAAGGCAACGACTGGGGCACCCATGCCACAGTTGGTTCCTTTGGCATACGCTTTGCCGTAAAGCAATACATCGGAGAGAATGGCGTTTGGGACGGCATGACATACAACATCTTTTGTGAATCAGCCGTAAAGAACGGATGGTACAAGATGTTTATCACTGACGGTGGTCATGTGTATGTTGACAATGCTCAACAGCAAGACAATATGTGGTCTTTTGAAGAAGCTGAAGGCAAAACATATAGAATCAAAGCCGCAGGTCTCAATCCTGTGTGGAACGATGCTTATTCAAACTACTATTTAGGACACTATACCGGCTATATCAATACTCGCGACAACATTGCCAGTGGAACAGGAGTAATCTATGACGAAGACAACATAGACTACTATGACCCAGGCACTTTCCGCACATCGTGGGCATTTGTAAGCCAGGCTGACTATGCCACATACAAAGTGGCTGTTGAAACCTACGAGAAGGCCTTGATGCTTGGAGAGAAGATTGCAGAAGCAGAAGCAATGGGCGTTACAGGTCTCACAGAAGAGAAAACTGTTTTTGCCAACACCAGCAGCACTATTGAGCAAATCGCCGCAGCTCTTGCTTCATTGGAAGCCAAAGTCCTCGCATACTACGAGAACACAGTCACTCCAGAGAATCCTGTAATCATCCTCAAGGATGACTGCAGCAACCCTTCAACATGGGTTAACGAAGCCGCAGCAGGAACATTCAACACCAACGACTGGATCGACACAACATGGGACGGCTATACAGCACCATACCTCAACATATGGGACGGCAAACTCAGCGGTGCGATATATCAGGAGCGCAAGGACCTGCCTAACGGAATTTACGTGGTTTCCATCTCCGCACTTGCACAGAAGGTAGAAGGTGCCGTTTATGCTAACGAGAACACCAAGGCTGTACCTGCCGACAACACCGGACACAGATACAAAATCACAACCGAAGTAACTGACGGCACACTCCAGTTCGGTTACAAGCAGAAAACAGCAGGCGAGAACTGGGTAACCCTCGACGACGCAGAAGTAAACTACTACGGAAGCGGAGTTGAAGCATACCGTTTCTGGCTCAACGGACTTCTGGAAAGCGCCCCTTCGTTCGACGACGCCATCGTGATGGATTCACTGGTTGTTGAATACAATAAAGTGCTGGCATCTGTAAACACCGCTGAGACCAAGCAACAGATACTGGGTATCATTCCTGCATACGAGAAGATTCTGAATGAAATCAACCTCAACATCACTGCCTACGAGACTCTTGTCTCCACTCGCATCGCAGCTGACGAACTTGCTGCTAACGCATACATCAACGCCTACTACGCTGATGCTCTCTGGCGGCTTCGTTTCCGAGACCATAGAACCAGTTCTTGAGAAGCATGAACTCAATACCAGCGCTGTTGCAGCACTCACAGCCCAGCTGCAAAGCATCATGGATGACGCTCAGCGATATATCTGGGACTATGTGACTCTTATCAACGAACTGCCCAAGGCTGCGGAGATTTACGAGCAGTATAAGGATCTCTGCTCATTGCAGCATGCCGCTGACTACGAGAAGTGGATTAAGGATTATGAGAAAATAGACTTCGCTACCTATACCAAAGACGAACTTAAAGCATTGCTCGACGAACTCTACGCCATTGAGTTCAACCTCCAGGTTCCAGCAGAACCGGCAAGCGACACAAATCCTGTGGACTACACATCCAAGATTAAGTATGCTTCGTTCGATGACGGTGCCAACGGATGGATCAACGACGGCTGGAGCACTTGCGGAAGCAACGACTGGACAAGCTGGGTTGACGGAGTATTGTACGATGCCAAGTATCTCAATCTCTGGAACGAGGGACCAGCACGTGTTTACCAGACTCTCACCAACCTGCCTGCAGGTGCATACATCCTGCAGATGAGTGGTTATGCCGACGCTGAAGGCATGCAGATCTACGCTAACGGCAGCCACATCAGTGTGACCGTAGGAAAGACCGAAGAAGGCATTGCTTCCATCTACAGCAACATCACAGAAGCAGAACCTATTGACGGTACAATCTGGTATGGCAACATCTATCGTCTGGCTTTCGTCCTCGCTGAAGCAGGAGACGTGGAAATTGGAATCCGCAGCATCAACGAAGGTGCCCTCTGGGGAATGATTGACAATGTGCATCTCACCTACTACGGCACAGAATCAGCCATCATCACAGGCGTTGAGAATATCGCTACTTCCAACGCCATGAGCGTTTCCTCTATCTACACACTCTCAGGTGTCCGCACCAACACATTGCAGCGCGGCATCAACATCGTGAAGATGACCGACGGAACAGTCCGCAAGGTTATGGTTCGCTGACATCAAGAACACAAATAATTATTTGCACAAAAAAGCAGGTCCTGGCTGAGGATCTGCTTTTTTGTTTTTATTCAAATTCCGGAACGTGTTCAAACTACTAATTCCTGTGAAGGACTTTATTGCTTATACGTTTCTTGGAACTGATGATTTTCATATTTGAGCCCTGTGGCTGCAGAGTAAGTTCGCCAGAACCGATTTTCTTTTCCTTCCATTCACCACCACCTTCGTCATCGTAGTTGTCAGGATCTCCGTCACCTTCAAAGTATGATTCTATTTCATCATACTTCACCTTGATGTTGTCGCCGTCAGGAGAGATGGAAGTGAATACCAGTTTGAAGTCATATTCATAGTATTCGTTAGCTGCAAGCACATAGCCGTAGCCTTTGCCTGCGTCAAACGTCTTATATGTATCGGAGAGTTCAAGCATGACGCTTGCTTCGTCATTGTTTACCCACAATCCCATCAGTGACTTATTCAGAACCCCCTCTGCCTTTGCATCTTCTTCATCATCACCCTCTTCATTCTTTGAAGTCTCACCAGTGTTGGCAACGACCTTGCCAACACCTTTGAACGTTGCTTCGTATGCTGCTTCTGTACCTGCTGGTACGTGGAGTGTTGGACGTTTGAAAGTAAAGGTAGAACGACGACCTTCAGACTCTGTTAAGAACCACAGAACGTCTACATCCTGGAATTTGGCAAGTTCTTCAGCAGTCCACTCCATATAGATATCCTCAAATTTTCCAAATCCATTCTTGTCAAGATAAATTACGGAGCGAGGAATAGTAATGGATTTCACACCACTGGGAAATGCATCATGTTCTATTTTCTCCAGTCCTTCAGGAAGCTTCACAAAAGTAAGGTAATCGCAATAGTACAAAGCCTGTTCCTGAAGTTCCTTGGCTGAAAGTGGCAGGAAGAGTTGCTTTACGTAGCCCCAATGAATAAACTCCTTACCTATTACATTGTTTTCTGTGTACAATGTGTCACCCCCGAAATCATAATACGGTTCACCGCCTTCAACGATGTTTACATCGAGCATATCAAGGGCGTTTACGCTTGAAGACTCAAGCTGGGAATTGAGTGCAGCGATATCCGTTCCGTTCAAGTTACCTGCAAGGCGCAGGAAACGGGTATTGCCCCAATCAGTTTCAGACTCTTCAAACATCTGCTTCAGAGTTCCCGGCTCTGCAACTGTTATTATTACTGGATTGCCATATTCGGCAATAAGTTCTTTCTCTGTTTCGGCATCCATTGAAGCTTTTTTCTCTTCAGTGCCACATCCTGCAAGCATAAGCAGGCTTACAAGCAATAATAAATTTAGTTTTTTCATGAGATTATAAGACCCACCCCTTACCTACCACCTTTCCTTTGGTCACCAACTGCTTGAGCGGCTATCCGCGCAGTTGCCCTGCGAGGGAGGGAAGTGGTTAGAAACCATCCTGATGACTTAAATTTTTAATTAATAATTTATAATTATGTATACTTTTCATTCCACACCCCTACTTTGGGAGGGGGCGGGGAAAAGTCTACTTTTTCGCCTCATACACCTCTTCGATGGTCATTGGCTTCTTGATAGTGCCAAGCAGGCGAACCGTTCCGTCGGAGAGGACGGCGTAGTTCAGTTCGTTGCGCAGACCTGTGAAGTCACGCCAAGGCTTTAGTTTATCGTAGTTGATGAAGTCGGTAAACTGCTTCTCAGCCTGCCATTTGTCCATCAGTTCAGGAATGAAGTATATGCCTGGTTCTACGGTAAACACGAATCCAGGTTCGAGCGGACGTGCCAGACGCAACGACTTGAAGCCGAACTGCGTGCTTTTCTTGTCGCCTTCAAGGTAACCCACGTACTGTTCACCGAGGTTCTCCATATTATGCACGTCAAGACCAACCATGTGTCCTAGTCCGCAAGGGAAGAACAGAGCGTACGCACCGATGCGTGCAGCTTCAGCAGGATCTCCCTTCATTAGTCCGAGAGCCTTCATGCCTTCGCAAATCTTTGTTGCTGCAGCGATGTGGGCGTCACGGAAAGGAACTCCCACTTTAAGCGTATCCACTGCGGCATAGAACGAAGCGAGGTGAATCTCATAGATTTCCTTCTGACGTTCAGTGAACCGTTCGCTTACAGGCATGGACGATGACAGGTCGCCGGCATAGTGCATCTTGGTTTCCGCTCCTGCATCGAGCAGGAAGATATCGCCTTCTTTCAGTTCGTGTATGAATCCGTGGTTATGTAGCACCTGTCCCTGAACAGTGGCAATGGTCGGGAAAGCCAGTGCGTTGCCATAGCGGCAAGCCACTTCCTCAACCACAGCAGCCACTTCACTCTCATGAACGCCAGGACGAACCTTGCTATAGGCAGCGAGGTGCATTTCCGTACTTATGTCCACACTCTCTTCGATTGCGAGTATTTCCTCGTCAGTCTTATGTATGCGCTGACGGACAATAGCCTTGATAAATGGAACAGAGGCACGTTCAGCCTGTTCTGCAGGGTTAATACCAAGCAGTTCCTGCAACCACACCTTGTGATCACCTCTGTAGGGAGGCAGGAAATGTATTGCCTGACCTTTGGCCTGGGCACGACCGATATAGTTCTTAAGCTCACTCATAGGCCGTGTCTCACCGATGCCTACGACAGATGCTTTCTCCTTGAGAGTCGGTTGCAGGCCTGTCCACACTATATCATCGATGGTAAGTTCGTTGCCGAAGACTATCTCACGGTTCTCATCGATATCAATGACTGCAGCGAGGTCTGGATAGTCAAGCCCGAAGAAATAGAGAAACGAACTGTCCTGACGGAAACGGTAGGTATTGTCGGCATAGTTCATGCCCACTTCTCCGTTTCCGATAAAAAGCAGCAAACCACTGCCTACATCAGTCTTCAGCTTGTTGCGTCTCTCACCGTATGTTTCATTGCTAATCTTCATAGTTTTTCTCTAGTATCTACCAATTTCGTTCACTTTCTTATGTTTGCTTATCTGCATGCTGGTCTTGGGGAAGTACTCTGCGATGAGGTCGTAGAGGCCTTTGTCGAAGTCTTCCAGTTCCTCACGGGTATTACACCAGTTGTGTTTGCCATCAGCATGATCCATCTCGGCATTGACATTGAACCAGTCCTGAATACCTTCAGCAAAGTATTCATAGCGGTCGGTTTCGCGGTAAGTACCCTTGAGGATTCCCTTCTTCTTAGCTTTCTCGTAGAGAGTATTGAGTCGGCTGTCAAAGTCAGGCACAGCAAGCATAAAACCAATCAAATGAATACTGTGTGCAAATTCATGCACGAGAATATCCTCTGCGTGATATTTGTCAATCTGGTATGCAAGCACATTCTCTTCAGCACAGCTGGTAAGCGGTAGCTCGAGGTCTCCGCCAAGTCCACGGGCACGTAGATCCCAGTTCAGGCTTGTGTCGTTTACGAGGTAATGGTGCTCAGGTATGTCGGTAGTTCCCTCATATCGAGCCATAATGGCGATACGTGTGCCGTAGCTCACCATCGAGTCAAGCACAGCTTCAGGCAGCATACAAGTCATTGCATAGAGTGTGCGGTGTGCAGCTACGAAAGCGCTGTCGGGTACTCTCCACGAACTGATAAGCGGCAGTCCGTTCACATCCACATACTTCGTGTAGAACAGATCAAGGTGAAGCGAATCAGGCGGTGAAGTAACTACACACTCAGGGATTACGAGAGAATCAAAAGCAGATCCTCCCCCATCCTCTCCCTGCGAGGAAGAGGAGTTGTTACAAGAAGCTAATGCAACTGCCGCAAAGGATATCAATGTATAAAAAAAACTTTTCATGCTTTTTAGTTCTTAAGTTTTTTGAGTTCTTAAGTTTCTTGGGAGCGTTGCCCCAAGCGTGCTCTTTTGATTATTTATTATATTAGGTATCGCACGATGATTGAGTTCTTAAGTTTTTTGAGTGAGTTCTGCGGCAAATCCGCAGAACACACTACCCATCCGAATGGTAATTCTCCCCCTTGGGGGAGTTAGAGGGGGTCTTTGCTTTTCTATTTCATATACGTATATCTATAGTCAGTAGGGCTGACGAGAGTTTCCTTGATGACGCGTGGGATGATCCAGCGGATGAGGTTGAATTCACCACCAGCCTTGTCGTTGGTACCGCTGGCACGAGCACCGCCAAATGGTTGCATACCCACCACAGCACCTGTAGGCTTGTCGTTAATGTAGAAGTTTCCGGCAGCATAGCGCAGTTCGTCGGTAATCTTCTCCACAGCCATGCGGTCGCGTCCGAACACAGCACCAGTCAGTCCGTAAGGTGAAGTCTCGTCGCAAAGGCGAACGGCTTCTTCCCACTTCTCGTCATCGTAAGGATAAACTGTGATTACTGGACCGAATATCTCCTCCTGCATTGATTTGAAGTGAGGATTGGATGTCTCAATAACTGTAGGTTCTACAAACCAGCCTACAGTCTTGTCGCATTTGCCTCCGAGCACAATCTTGGCATCATCTGCAGCAGCGGCGAAATCAATATAGCTCTTGCATTTGTTCCATGAAGCTTCGTCGATGACAGCATTGATGTAGTTGCCTGCATCCTTCACGTCACCCATCTTCACTTCAGCAGCCATACGCTTCATGTCTGCAAGCACACCTGCCCACATAGACTTAGGAATGTACATGCGGCTTGCTGCCGAGCATTTCTGTCCCTGGAACTCAAATGCTCCGCAAAAGGCAGCCGTAGCCACAGCCTTCGCATCCGCACTTGGATGAACGAAGATGAAGTCCTTGCCACCAGTTTCACCCACCAGTCGTGGATAGCTGATATATTTGCCAAGATTCTGGCCAGCCTGACGCCACAGAGAATTGAAAGTGTCGGTAGAACCGGTGAAATGGATGCCAGAGAAGTATTTGCTTTGAGTAGCCACCTCACCTATGAGTGCACCGCTGCCAGGGAGGAAGTTCACAACTCCGTCGGGTAGTCCTGCTTCCTTGTAAAGCTGCATGAGATAATAGTTGGAGAGGAGAGCCGTGGTTGATGGTTTCCATAGAGCCACATTACCCATCAGCACCGGAGTCATGCACAGGTTAGAAGCAATTGAAGTGAAGTTAAACGGAGTAACAGCCAGGATGAAACCTTCGAGTGGACGATATTCAGTCTGGTTGATCTGAGCATTACCGTTCTTTGGCTGCATGGCATATATCTTAGAAGCATAGTGCACATTGTAGCGGAAGAAGTCGATGGTTTCGCAGGCAGAGTCGATTTCTGCCTGATAGATGTTCTTGCTCTGTCCCAGCATGCAAGCAGCATTCATGATAGGGCGGTACTTGGTGGCAAGCAGTTCGGCCATCTTCATCACGATGGCAGCGCGTGTAGTCCATGGAGTGCGGCTCCATTGCTTGTGAGCCTCCATAGCTGCTTCCACAGCCATTTCCACTTCCTTTTTGCCCACCTTGTGATAAGTGGCAAGCACATGTTTGTGGTCGTGAGGGCAAGTCACCTGACCCACATCGCCTGTACGGATTTCCTTACCGCCGATAATGATGGGGATGTCAACTACGATTTTCGACTGGCGTTCGAGTTCTGCATCGAGCTTGGCACGTTCTGGCGAACCTGCCAGATAAGCCTTCACCGGTTCGTTCGCCGGAGTAGGGAAACTAATGATAGCGTTGTTCATAAGATGTATATTTAGTTAAAAAATTAAAAACGGCTTTTCCGAGTGCTAATTTACGGATTTATTTTTATGTGACAATAATTTGGAGAGAAATATATGCGGTTAGTTCAACCAGCAGGCACATAGCGCCGCAACAGTCACCCGTATAGCCGCCAAGACGATGACGAATCAGCAAATATAGCAGGTACATTGTAAGTGCAGGCAGAAACAGGATGTATGTAGGATTGAAACCTCGTCCCATGTAGTAAATAAACAGTCCTATGGGCAGCAGTCCCTGAACGGCAAGACTTATGCCTGACTGCCATGAGGGTTTGGCATAGACGGTGCGGTTTTTCGCTGTCTGCTCAGTTCTGGCGTATGGCAACATCTGGATTATCTGTGCCGACAGCATCTTGGAATACGGGTCAAAAGCAAGAATAGCCAATGCCGCAGTTGCTGGAGCCAATGTATGCAGGGAGGTATAGAGCAACAGCATATATATGATTAGCGAGAGAACTCCAAACGTACCTATGTGTGAGTCCTTCATTATGGTCAGGATGCGACCAGGGTCGCTGCCGCCGCCTCCCATGCCGTCAAAGAAATCGGCAAGCCCGTCTTCGTGCAAAGCTCCGGTCAACAGTAATCGTGAAGCAATGGCAAGAATAATGGCTGTGGAATATGGCAAAATCTGACTTCCACCATACAGAACTCCCGCCATCACTGCAGCCGTGAGCCATCCGGTCAATGGCCAGAAATTCACTACACGGCTGAACGCGTACTTTTCTGGCTGATGCCATCTCCATAGTGGCAGACGTGTGAAGAACATGAATGCAGCCCACACATCGTTCTTAAAAATACTTAGTAATTTTTGCATTATCAAAGTTATTCATTTCGTTTACCATTCGTACGGCAGAATCCACTAAAGGGAAAGCACAGAGTGCACCAGTGCCCTCACCCAAACGCAGACCGAAGTTCAACAGGGGTTTTGCACCAAGTGCGTCCAGCATGCGCTTGTGTCCGCTCTCGTCACCACAGTGACAGAAAACCATATAGTCCTTGACCGTAGGACACAGACGAACTGCAGCCAGTGCACATGCGGTCATGATGAATCCGTCAACAAGCACAATCATGCCTCGTTCGGCAGCATGCAACATAGCTCCGACAGCTGTCACCATTTCAAATCCGCCAAACTGCCGGATTATCTCACTTACACTCAGTTGATCTCCCTTCACCCGTTGCAATGCTCTATGCAGCACTTCTCTTTTGTGGGTTATACCGGCATTGTTCAATCCTGCTCCTGCACCGATGCAGTCATCAAGAGGAATATCAGCAAGCAGGCTCATCCACAGACTAGATGCAGACGTGTTTCCTATACCCATCTCACCTATACAGATGACCTTGCATCCTTCTTCAGCACATTCGTCAACCAATGCATATCCTGTGTCGAAGCACTGTTGCATCTCTTCCTCGCTCAATGCAGCCTCATATAGGAAATTGCGAGTGCCACGGGCTATCTTGCGGTCGATGATGCCTTCCACATTAGTCAAATCATAGTCTACACCTACATCAACTATACGCAGATGGAAACCGTGCTGACGGCAGAAAAGATTGACGCCGCCTCCGCCGTGAGTAAAATTTATCATCTGTTGCCATGTAACCTCGCGAGGTGACACGCTCACACCTTCGCGTTCAATGCCATGGTCTGCACCCAGCAACAGATGGCATGGATGCGCTAAACTTGGAGTCAGGCTGTGCTGCACCATACATACTTGCATCGCCAGTTCCTCTAACCTGCCCAAAGATCCCTTAGGCTTATTCAAATTGTCTATCTTCGCCTGCACTGCAGCTCGGAACAACTCATCAAGTGGAAGTATATTGTAACGCATAACGTTTAAAGTTTAAGGGTTAACGGTTATTTCACTTTCACTGCTATTCCGCTTACCATAAGTATTACTTCATCGGCTTTCTGGGCTGCATATTGATTCATCCAACCTAAGAGGTCGGTGAATTTGCGCTGAACCGCATCGGTACTCACGCCACCACATCCTATTTCGTTGGTTACAAAGATGAACGTGGCATCCTGTGACGTGAACTTGTCAAACTCCTGTTTCATCTGTTTGAGAGTTTCATCCACATCCTGCAACTGAAAGAAATAGTTTGTTGCCCAAAGCGTGAGGCAGTCAACCAGCACCACCCTTCCTTCCACATTGTGGCGGCTAAGTGCTGTTTCTTCTTCTATATTCGTCCATTCCCTGCCCCTGCGTTCCTGATGCCGACGCACACGTTCACGGAACTCTTCGTCCCAAACATGCGCCGTTGCTATATAGACAGGGTTGGGACTCAACTGAAGAGCCAATTTCTCCGCATATTGGCTCTTGCCCGAACGTTGTCCACCAGTTATGAGAATTAGTTTTGACATAGTGACCCCCTCTCACGTAAATGAAGAATTAAGAATTAAGAATACAAGTATGATTAACGAAATAGACGCAACTTCTACCCAGCGATTGAGACGCACAGAACGAATCATGTCATTGCGATTGAGTTGACGCGGATTCGTACCTATATATGGCTTGTCAACTGTTTCTCCAAAATATATGTGTGGTCCGCCAAACTGACAATCAAGGACTGATGCAAGTGCCGCTTCAGGCCATCCGCTATTAGGACTTGCATGATGGTTTGCGAAATGAAAGGTAAATCTCACCCTACTCCATTTCATTTGAATGACTGATGGTATCAACATAAATAAAGCCGTGAGACGAGCAGGTATGAAGTTCGCAACATCATCGAGTCGGGCGGAAACAGTTCCAAACCTGCGATAGCGTTCGTTGCGATAACCCACCATTGAGTCGAGTGTATTTATCATCTTGTAGGTCATCATTGCCGGCACCCCTCCTACTGCCAACCAGAACAGAGGTGCAACCACTCCGTCGCTGAGATTCTCTGCGAGTGTTTCGAGTGCAGCGGTACGAACCTCATGAGCTGACAACTGACTTGTGTCGCGCCCAACTATACGTGCCACCTGTTTGCGGCCAAGGTCGAGAGATTTGTCAACTGCTGTGAACACGGCTCTCACCTCACGAATGAGGGTCGTGCCTGCCAAGCAGAAGAAAATCAGAACCGTGCGCCACACGGCTGTGGCAACAATGCTGGTTTGAGCCAAAGCACGGTCGGCAAAGAACACTGCTGCAAACACAGCCGCTACCAGCACCCCACACATCAATCCTCCCTTCAGCCTGCGCCAACTGCCTCGGTTGAGCAGTCGTTCACCGAACGCAATCAACTTGCCAAACCCCACTACAGGATGGGGCAGCCATGCAGGATCTGCAAGCAGCAAATCCAGCATCCATGCCAGAAGAAGGGGAAGGATTGTTATGTAGTATTCTGTATAAATGGTCATTGGAAGATGTGTTTTAATGCTGCCACAAGCAGGTTGTTTTCAGCAGGACTTTGTGCTGCTATCCGGAAATGTCCGCTATTCAGTCCCTCGAAATTCGATGCGTCACGGATAAGGATGCCATAGTCACGGACTAGAACCTGTTTCAACTCTGCTGCCGACAGCTCTTCGCTGTGGCAAAGCATGAAGTTGGTGTCCGTGGACAATACGCTTATTCCACGAATCTGACTCAGCCGTTGGCGCAGATGTTGTGCTTCACAGAGATAATCACGCAAATGCGGCATAGGACCGACATTCGACTCCAACAGCCATAGTGCTGCCTCGACAGCAAGGGCATTGACCGTCCAAGGACGCTGAACCACACGCAACCTGCTGACAAGCGCTGCATCACCAACCACATAACCCAGTCGCAGACCCGGGATAGAGAACTGCTTCGTAAGCGAATGTAATTGAAGCACATTGCCCATACAGACTGCATCCGAGGGGGTTAGCATAGGCACCAGCGTGTAGTTCTCGTACGACTGATCAACAACCAGCAATTCGGTTTTTTGCGCCTCAAGACATATTTCCTCCGGAGAGGAGGTTTTGCCGGTAGGATTGTTGGGATTGCACAGCCAGCGTACGGATGCATCTGTAGTTTCCTTGTAGCCAAACATCCTACAGGCATCGGCATATTCGCTGAATGTAGGCTTGTCTACACGATATGAGCCGTTTGTGCGCCATGCCTGAGCAATGAGATAGATGGCTTCGGTGGCACCACTCGTCAGCATCACTTCGTCGGCTGACACTCCTAATCTCTCCGCAAGCAAAGGTTCTACACGTTGCGAGGCTGGCTCTGGATAATGCCGTATTAGTGAGAGGTGCTGGGCAAGATGCTGTTCCAATTCAGCATAGCAGGGATGAGGATAGATATTGCTGCTGAAGTTTGCCTTTACATTATTATATAAATATATGTCGTCTCCGTGTCCGTTAATCATTGTCCTGCATGATTTGATAAATAGCGTCGATGTCGACATGCTGACGCACATGCTCGGCAAGGAGGTCGTATTGTTCTTGTTTGAATACCTGATAATCAAATGGTTCAGGTTCAGAGTCTATCCTTTTGGCAAAGGGGCGGAGAAGACAATCCACAAAGGCTCTATTGTCGAAAATGCCATGAACGTATGTACCCATACAGCGGTCATCTACATATAGGCCATCTGTTTTGCCGTCACTGAAGTTAAGGAGTGGTGTGGCATCCGTACAATCGTTTACAACTGTGTGTCCTTGGTGTATCTCGTAACCATGACATACTGTACTGCGGTCTTCCCCAACGTTTAGCGTAAAGCAAACCTGACGAGTAGATTTCTCTTCTCCAAGAGTTGTGATGGAAGGCAAAAGACCTAATCCCCTGGCTACTTCCATCTCACCCTCAATATGCAGAGGGTCAAGCACCTGTGTGCCCAGCATCTGATAGCCACCGCATATTCCCACAATGGTTTTTCCCCTGCGATGTGCTTCTATGATAGCAGTCGACAATCCGCTCTGCTTCAATGCAGTGAGGTCACTGATGGTGGTCTTACTACCAGGCAGGACTATGATGTCGGCATGCTGAAGGTCGGAGGGGTTGGCTGTGTAGAAAAGATGGATTCTGTCATCGTGTTCAAGTGCATCGAAATCGGTAAAATTGGAGATATGGCGAAGCATAACCACAGCCACATTCACTTTCCCACTCTGCCAATGCCGTTCTTTATTCTGCAACACCACACTGTCTTCTTCCTCAATGTGAATATCCTTGAAATAAGGTACCACTCCAAGGACAGGAACTCCGCAGAGTTCCTCCATCATGCGACGTCCTTCATCGAAAAGGCGCATGTCACCACGAAACTTATTTATTATGATGCCTTTAATAAGTGCCCTGTCTTCGGGACTTTGAAGCATGATGCTTCCGTAGACAGAAGCGAACACTCCGCCACGGTCGATATCTCCTACAAGTATCACCTTTGCCTTAGCATGATGAGCCATGGGGAGATTCACTATGTCTCCGGCACGGAGGTTTATCTCGCTGATGCTTCCCGCGCCTTCCAAAACTATGGGATTGTATTTTGCAGCAAGTCTGTCATAGGCAGCACATACCTCTCTGCGCATCTGTTTGCGACGCTCCGCCCGGTATAGTTCCGCTGCCGTGCTGCTGCCTTGAGGCACGCCGTGCAAAACTACCTGACTCGTATGATCAGCCTGCGGTTTCAGAAGTAACGGATTCATATCAGTCTCACAGTCTATGCCAGCAGCTTCTGCCTGCATAGCCTGTGCACGTCCTATTTCACGCCCGTCAGGCGTGGCATAGGAATTCAGCGCCATATTCTGTGCCTTGAAAGGTGCTGGATTCAGCCCGTCCTGCTTGAATATACGGCACAAGGCAGCGACGAGCACACTTTTGCCTACGTCGCTGCCTGTACCTACAAGCATTATCGATGATAACTGTCTCACAGATTATGAATTCTTATTTCCAGATTTTTCTTGTTGTGACACTGCCGTCGCTGTGGTATTCGCGGATGATGTTGATGCCTCGCTGAGGGGCTGACTGACGAATGCCGCCTACGGAGTAGTATTCACGGCGCATGATGGGTGAAGCCGATTCGGAGGATATGCCTTCGATAGCGTCTGCCTCACCGGTCATGACGGCTGTGAGTTCCGAAGCCGAAAGTGCATAGGTATAGATGCGCAGGTCGTCAACTGTACCCTTGAACAATGGGTCTGAAGGGAACTGACTGCGACCGATGTAGTTGAGGACTGGATTGAAGTCCTTCGGACGGATGGTGATGGCTGTGGTTGAAGCGACCTCTTCTCCATCAACATAAATCTTGGTGTCGGTGTCGCTCATAGTGACTGCAAGGTGCATCCATTTGCCTGAAGAGAGGGTGGGCGCAGAGAGTATCTGCTCTTCGCCTCCGTTCTTGAGCACTAAACGCATGTCGCTGCCGCTGTTGGGTGTGAGGAACATATACTGACTGGTGCCGTTGCCGAAGTCGAAGAGGCGTTCCCATTTGTTGGCACCGCCCCAGCGTACCCATGCACAGATAGTGAAATTGTCGAGATGTCCGGCACGAGGTGGAAGCAACAGATAATAGTCGTCGGTGGCACGAAGCGCCAGTGACTTCTCGCCTTGCTTGACCAGCGAGCTGACGCTGCTGTAGATGAGGGTAGCCTTGGACACGGCATCAAGCTGGTTAGGTGTGTCGTCGAGGGCGCTGCCATCGAACTGATAACGGGCAAGGAGTGCACGAGCTGTGCTGGCTGATGCCGATACGGTCTCGCTTGCCTCTGAACGGTTATTGGCACGGTCCATCGCACAAACCTTATATTTATATGTGTGACCTGCCTCCGCACTATTGTCGAGGAATGTGGTGCCAGTTATATCACGACCAATGGTATTCCACTCGAGTTCTCCGCCATTGTCCTCTGCACGAAGCACGATATAGCCCATGAGGTCTGTCTCGGTATTGGCAGTCCAGCTGAGTTCCACCGATGCCGCCTTTGCTCTGGCCAGCAAACCTGCTGGAGCTTCAGGAGCTGTGAGTTCGGGAGCCACGTCGATGGGCAGAATGCGCCAGCGCTGGGAGTCGTTGCCCGAGTAGGCGTTCTGGATAATCTGAGTTCCTGCGGTTATCACTCCACCGCGAACGTCCATATAGAGGGAGCTGTAGCGGCTGCGGATGTAGTAGTCGCCGTCGCCTGCATATTCCAGGAACCACTGTTCATTTGTGCCTCCGCCTCCGTTATATACGATAAGGTTTCCGTTGTTCTCAAGGCTCCAGTTGAGCAGGTCGATGTACATCTTGTCGTTCTTGGCACTGACGATAGAGTAATAGCTGAAATCACCTCCGATGCGATCGCTAACCGGTGCCACTTTCCATTGCTGGTATGTCTGCGCACGCGAAGGAGTGTAGGTTGTCTGGACAATGCTTGTACCATTGCCCACGTTGCCATCCTTAACCGTCAGCACTCGTTTGCTTTTCTTGTTCATTATGATGTAGGTACCGGTGGTGACGGGACGAGGATCGACATCCTCACCTACGGTGATGCGGATAGTACGCTCAGCATTCTTCTGGTCTTCCGTTGCATAACCGCTGCCGCCGGGCAGTTCCATCCAATAGTTGTATACCGGTCCGTAGCCGTCATAGAACACAGGACGGTCTGTGCTGACCAGCTCATAGGAATTGGTTGTGGCCTGACGTTCCGACACTCCCATGAAGGCATGAACACGACCGTCGGGCATGCGATAGACTGAAGCTGCGCTCCAGGCTGTGCGGTTCTCAGCATAACCGAGTCGTGCACCTCCAGCCACGTTGGACTGGCAGAAATATCCGCGGGTAACGCCGTCGAATCCCCACCAGATACCGCTCTGCAAACCATACTCGATTCCCACCATTGCCTCCATAGTGTTGTGGAGTTCGTCAGCAGTGGCGTAGTTGCCGTCGTTGCGAACCTGTGTGAAGAAGGCTGCATAGTTGTCGAACGAACCGGCAAGCTGATGGGTATTGCCTTCCTGAACATAGGGTTTCATATAGTTGTACCACTCCATCGCACAGTCGTCGTTGAGTGTGTTTCCGGCAGAGATGCGGATATGCTGCATCTCCGGGTCTTCGTTTATAAGCTGGGCAATAGCCTTGAAGTCTGCCATTGTGCCTTCATTCCAAGGTGTGTAGTCAGGCTCGTTGAACGGAGCTATAGAGATGACTTTCACACCAAGGCTCTCGGCATACTTCACACTTGCCTTGATAAGTCTGTACCAGTTAATGTGACGATTATCGCCGCGATAGTTGGCGCACGAAGCCTTCCAGTCCGCCTCGCCTCCATCATTCCATACTCCGTCGGTCTTGTAATGGTCGGCCACAAGCATCTCGTGGTCGCAATTCAACAGCACCTCCTTGGTTCCGGACAGCAGGATGTGGTTGACACGTGAAGCCAGAGCCTTTTTCTGACGATTGGACAGTTGCAGGTTTTCACCGACCAAGTCGTTAGGCTGGAAGGAAATACGTCCGGTGCTGATATTCTCCTTGCCAATCCACAGGGTGCCGCGGCATACATTGCCCGCATCGTCCCATGCAGTGTCCATACCCCAGTTCACCTTAAACTCCTTGCCTGCACCATTGTAGGCATAGGGCAGCTGAATCGCAGACTTGGCATTGGCTGAGAGCCACATATAAGTATTGGGAGTGCGTTCGTTCTCCGAGTTCTGAGCCACAGCTGCCAAACAGGAGCCGGCCAACAGAATAGCAGTAGTAAAAAATGATTTATTCATAGTTATTCAGTAGTTTGATTGTTTAGCAGATTGATACATTAGCTGCAAAGATAAAGAAAAAGATACAAATTCATCGCAAAATGAAAGAAAATTTATATTTATGCAACCAAAATACAGGTTTTGGTTAATTTTTATCATTTATTGTTGATAAATTTTTCAGAACGGGAAAAAATTACTACTTTTGCACCGGTTTTCAGAAATACGGTTTTATGCATGACATTTGGAAGATAGTACTTACAGGAGGTCCATGCGCAGGAAAAACCACTGCGCTTGTTCGCATTATTGAACATTTCTCCAGTTTGGGCTTCAAAGTCTTCACTATTCCCGAAGTCCCTACTCTCTTCACTCAGGCTGGCATGAACTATCTGACCAAGAACCAAGGTTTTTTCTATGAAGGAGAGAAAGCCACACTGGAAATCCAACTTGCACTTGAAGATAAGTTCCTACGTATGGCACAGGAATGCACAAAGCCCTGCATTATCGTGTGCGACCGCGGTGCTATGGACATATCAGCCTATATGGCTCCTGAGACATGGGAAAACATCACCCGTGCCGTGGGAACATCGACCATAGAGTTGCGTGAGCGCTATGACGCAGTGCTGCACCTGGTTTCGGCTGCCGACGGAGCGGAACAATACTATACCACCGCCAACAACGCACAGCGCTACGAGCAGATGAACGAAGAGGGACTGCGCATAGCTCGCGGACTGGACAAGAGGGTGATTCAAGCCTGGACGGGACATCCCCACATGCGCGTCATCAACAACCACGATGACTTCGACTGCAAGATGAACCGCGTGATAAAGGAGATTTCGAATGTATTGGGACTTCCCCAGCCTATTGTTGAGGAACGTAAATACATTATTGAACTGACTGGCGAACTGCCTGAAGACAGTATTCAGAGCGAAATCACTCAGACTTATCTGAAAGGAGATGATAACGAGGAAATCCGATTGCGCAAGCGCAGCTGGGGACAGAAACAGGTATTCGTTCACACTTCAAAGAAAAAAATCTCAGACAGCGAGGAACTCGTCACTGAACGTCAGATCAACAACAGTCTCTATGAGATGATGTTAGGACTGGCCGACCCCACACGTCAGACCATCCACAAAATCCGTAACAGTTTCGTCTGGAAAGGTCAGTATTTCGAAGTTGACAGCTTCCAAGACCAACTGCAAGGACTCGTTATCCTTGAAACCAAAGGCATTGCCGAGGGCGAGCCTGTTAAGTTTCCACCGTTCATTAAAGTTATTGAAGATATTACCGGCAACGAACAATATTACAATTTCAGTCTCGCAAAGAACAATTTAAAAAGTTAACTTCAGCATTGTCTGAGTTAACTTTTTTTTGAAACAAGTGTGTTCTGCGGTTCACCCGCAGAATAGAACTCAAAAACTTAAAAACTCAATCATCGTGCGATACCTAATATAATAAATAATCAAAAGAGCACGCTTGGGGTTTCTGTCCCCCGATGACGGGGGAACCGAAGGGGGTGTAAAGACCATTGAACGCTCCCAAGAAACTTAAGAACTCAAAAACTCAAATATATTCAACGAAATTATGAAGAAGAAATTACAGAAAGTGCTGGTGCTTGGTTCAGGCGCCTTGAAAATCGGACAGGCAGGAGAATTCGACTATTCTGGAAGCCAGGCACTGAAAGCGTTGCGCGAAGAAGGTATCAGCAGCGTATTGGTAAACCCAAACATTGCAACAATCCAAACCAGTGAAGGTATTGCCGACAAGGTGTATTTCCAGCCGGTGACTCCTTATTTCGTTACAGAAATCATCAAGAAGGAGCGTCCTGACGGAATCCTCTTGGCTTTTGGTGGACAGACAGCCTTGAACTGCGGAACAGAACTCTATCAGAACGGCACTTTCGAGAAATACGGTGTACAGGTACTCGGAACCAGTGTTGAAGCAATCATGAACACTGAAGACCGTGACCTTTTCGTAAAGAAACTCGATGAAATCAGTCTGAAGACTCCTGTAAGCCAGGCTGTGGAAACCATGGACGAAGCCCTGGCAGCCGCACACCGCATCGGATTCCCAATCATGATTCGTTCGGCTTACGCCCTCGGTGGTCTGGGTTCAGGTATCTGTCCTGACGAAAAGACATTCCACGAAATCGCTGAAAGCGCATTCACTTTCGCTCCACAGATCCTCGTTGAGGAATCACTCAAGGGCTGGAAGGAAATTGAATTCGAATGTATCCGCGACGCCAACGACCACTGCTTCACCGTGGCTTCAATGGAAAACTTCGACCCACTCGGCATCCACACAGGTGAGAGTATCGTTGTTGCACCTACTTGCTCGCTTACAGCCGACCAGGTTAAGATGCTGCAGGAAATCACCATCCGCTGCGTACGCCACCTCGGCATCGTAGGTGAATGTAACATCCAGTTTGCCTTCAACGCACAGACCAACGACTACCGCATCATTGAAATCAATGCACGACTCAGCCGTTCATCTGCACTTGCATCAAAGGCAACCGGTTATCCTCTCGCATTCGTTGCTGCAAAAATCGCACTCGGATACACTCTCGACCAGATTGGTGAGATGGGCACTCCGAACTCAGCATACGTTGCTCCATCGCTCGACTATATGATTTGCAAGATTCCACGTTGGGACCTCACCAAGTTCACAGGCGTAAGCCGTCAGATCGGTTCAAGCATGAAGTCTGTAGGTGAAATCATGAGCATCGGACGCTCCTTCGAGGAGATGATTCAGAAGGGACTCCGCATGATTGGTCAGGGCATGCACGGATTCGTAGGCAACGACCACGTACGTTTCGAAAACCTCGACGACGAACTGCAGAATCCTACCGACCTGCGTATCTTCGCCATAGCACAGGCCCTCGAAGAAGGCTATACCGTAGAACGTATCGAGGAACTCACCAAGATTGACAAGTGGTTCCTGGAGCGTCTGCGCCACATTGTTGAAATCAAGCACCAGCTCAGCAAGTTCAACTCACTTGAGGAACTCGGCGACGACCTCCTGATTGAAGCAAAACAAGCAGGATTCAGCGACTTCCAGATTGCCCGCTTCGTGCTTAAGCCACAGGCTACAGACAATATGGAACGCGAGAACCTCAAAGTACGTGAGTATCGTAAGCAGCGCGGCATCATGCCAGCTGTAAAGCGTATCAATACTGTTGCCAGCGAACATCCCGAACTCACCAACTACCTCTATTTCACATATCTTCCAAAGGTAGAGCCAACACTCACTGATGCTGTTACCGCAGAGGAATGGAAGAAGGAAGTCAAGCAGGCAGGCAAATCATCCCACGACATTTCCTACTACAAGAACGAGAAGAGCGTGGTTGTACTCGGTTCTGGTGCATACCGCATCGGTTCAAGTGTAGAGTTTGACTGGTGTTCAGTCAATGCCATCAACACAGCCCGCAAGCTCGGATACAAGTCAATCATGATTAACTACAACCCTGAGACAGTGTCTACCGACTACGACATGTGCGACCGTCTGTACTTCGACGAACTCTCACTGGAGCGTGTCCTCGACGTCATCGACCTCGAACAGCCGAAGGGTGTAATTGTCAGCGTGGGCGGACAGATTCCTAACAACCTCGCAATGAAGCTCCACCGTCAGGGTGTGCCTGTGCTCGGAACTTCTCCTGTAGACATCGACCGCGCAGAAAACCGCGATAAATTCTCTGCTATGCTCGACAAGCTCGGCATTGACCAGCCAGCTTGGCGTGCACTGACTTCAGTAGATGACATCAAGGAATTCACACGTGAGGTAGGCTATCCGGTATTGGTTCGTCCAAGCTACGTACTCTCAGGTGCAGCAATGAACGTCTGCTACGATGACGAGGAACTGGAACGCTTCCTCCAGATGGCAACTGAAGTCAGCAAGGAATTCCCTGTAGTCGTAAGCCAGTTCATGCAGGAGACCAAGGAAATCGAGTTCGATGCAGTTGCCGACAAGGGTAAGGTCATTGAATACGCAATCTCAGAACACGTAGAATACGCCGGTGTTCACTCAGGCGATGCCACAATGGTATTCCCAGCACAGAACATCTACTTCTCTACAGTTCGTCAGATTAAGAAGATTTCCCGCCGCATCGCAGAGGAACTCAACATCAGCGGACCATTCAACATTCAGTTCCTTGCAAAGAACCGCGAGGTGAAGGTCATCGAGTGCAACCTCCGCGCCAGCCGCTCATTCCCATTCGTAAGCAAGATCCTCAAGCGCAACTTCATCGAGACAGCTACTCGCATCATGCTCGACGCACCCTACGTACAACCCGACAGTTCAGAGTTCGACATCGACCGCATCGGTGTGAAGGCAAGCCAGTTCTCGTTCGCACGTCTGCAGAACGCCGACCCTGTGCTCGGAGTGGATATGTCATCAACCGGTGAAGTAGGATGTCTTGGCGACGACCTCAACGAGGCAATGCTCAACGCACTTATCGCAACCGGCTACAAGGTTCCTAAGAAGAACATCCTCCTATCTTCAGGTGAAGTGAAGGGTAAGGTTCAGATGCTTGAGCCAGCGCGTATGCTCGTGAAGAACGGCTTCCAGATCTTCGCAACCGAAGGCACAGCCAAGTTCCTCAACGAAAACGGAGTACCTGCCACCAAGGTTGCTTGGCCTGACGAGGAAGGCGGCAACAACGTTATGGACATGATTGCCCAGCACAACTTCGACCTCATCGTCAATGTGCCAAAGAACCACACCAAGCGTGAGTTAACCAACGGCTACCGCATCCGTCGTGGAGCAATCGACCACAATATTCCTCTGATGACCAACATTCGTCTTGCACGTGCCTTCATCGAAGCCGTTTGTGCTTACGACGGCAATGCCCTCAAGGTCAAGAGCTGGCAAGAATACGAGAATTAATATAAAACAAAAAAACTCCGGTNNACCGGAGTTTTTTTGTTTTATATACATTACAACCTTATCACCTCATCGCAGAGTTCGGTGACAGTGAGGCAATTCTTCACTGATTAAGGCTGGGGGTAGGCTTTATGCTGAGAAGAGCATCGCGCAGAGATGAAGGAAGAGCATCTGTAAAGCCGAGTTTAGTCTGGAGAATGTATTTAGCACGTTTATGAATGGCACTCTGAGTGCGGAACAGCACAAATGACAATTCGTTGAGATTGTAATCCGCAAGGACCAGCGAACAGAATCGAATATCAGCTTCCTTTAAACCATAATCACGGCGAAGCGTTAGGATCAAATCTGGGTACAACTGGCTTGTAACGCTTACCAGTTCAATCCAGTCACTCTCCTCCATCCGTTCGCTTGCCTCTCCTTTAGCATGTCCCTGAGTAATGATACGACTCAATTTCTGGTATATTGTGGAATGAGCAGCAATCTCGGAGATAATTGCGAGACGTTGAGCGTTTAGTTTTTCCACCTCTTCTTTCAACGAAATGCGTTGAGCCTCATCGTTTTTTATCAAATTCAACTCTTCCTCTAAACTTCGTATTTCCTTATTTTTCGCTTCCGCTTCAAGCAACGCATCACGCAAATAATTATCTTTCTGATTCAGAATCATAGAAGTTGTCTCCAATTCTTTGTATAAGTGCACACTGTTTTTACGATGTTTCCTAACTGTAAAATAGAGTACAAGTATCGCAAAGACAGAAAGAACCACTATCAAAAAAGTCTGAATCAGAAACTTCCTCCGCTGTGATTCACGTCTTGTCTTTTCTTTATCTATAGCATATTCTTTCTCCGCTGCCAATATAAAATCTTTCTGGCTCTTATCTACAACTGAATCCTGCAGGGAAGAATACAAGCGCTCATATTCTAATGCCTTATCCGAATTACCCAACGCATATTCAACATCCGACAAACACATATATGCATTTCTCTGTATTTTATGATTGGAGCTTCCCGTGGCTTTTTCCAAATATATAAAAGCTGAATCTATTTGTCCCACATTACAATAGGCTATTCCCAACTGCACGTACGCTGAGTGGACTCTTGAAGAATTGCAAGTGAGAGACAGGCTCTGTTTTGCGCAGTATAAAGCAGAATCCGGATTACCCTCCCTCATATATGCCACACACAATGCATCATCAAAAAATGCTATAATTGAATCTGTATACTTTTTTCCTTGCAGAATCTCTTTTGCTTTAAGCAGAAGACTTTTTGCATCATCTTTCTCCCGATACAAATGGCAACATCCAATCTTACCAATAGTTTCTCCCAGCATCAAAGAATCATTAATTTTGGAAGCCACGCCTTTTGCTTTCATGAAAAAGCATTCTGCCCTGTTAAAATTGTTGTCATTAAAAAAAACATAACCAATATGTTCATACACACGTCCTAACAATTTATCATCTTTTAATTTATGTGCAGGTTCGAGTAAGAACAAGAATTCTTGCATGGCTTTACCCAAACTGTCGTTCTTTAGGAGATTACATCCGTAATAGTAATGAGTCCAAGCCCAATGTCTCAAGTCATCTTTCTTTTTATAAAAAGACAAAGCCTTTAGTAAAAGTGAGTCATTGGAAATGGGATGATAATTATTGTATAGTGCCTGGGTATATAATAAGTCATATAAAGCAAGACTCTCTTTATCTTCTATCGAAGAAGCATCCATGTTTTGCAATTTCATTAATGCACTGTCAGGGTAATCAAAAACGATTTTCTCCACATCTGCCAACATACCATTTGGCTGTTTACTGCATGACGCTAACAATAATACAAATAAGAGAAAAGTGCATCTACACATATATCTATAAATAGTGGCTTTCATATAGACCTTTTATTGCATAATAGATTATACCTTATCATGAGAGTAAAAACTGTTTTCTCCGACAAAAGTAATAAAAAAACACGATTTTTTGTATAAAAAGCCTCTCTGACCTATCATTTTGTCAAAAACTCCACCTTTTCTCCACCCCCTCTTCCTATAGAAGGGTGTAATTTTGTGCCGTTTTTCATGAAAAAAGACACAAAATATGAGAAAGTTTTTATTATTGTTACTCGGCGTAACATTTCTGTGTGTGAATAATAGTAACGCACAGAACAACAAATCTGACGATTTAGGGAATGTAGAAATATCTTTCAAAGACCCAATTATCATTCCAGACAGAGAGAACACAGGTAACGGCTATAAAATCTACACTTACAATACAGGAAGTGTAGAAATGATGATTTTGCCAGTAAGAAAATTCTAAACAAAATACCAATAGATTTTGTCAGTTCAGAAGAAATGCGTAACTTTGCGTTCCTTTTGTACTGACAAAATTCTGTATAATCAAACCGTTTATATTTAGTTAAATAGATATTATGAGAACTACAAGAATTAGCCTGCTGCTGACACTGGTTATGGTTGTAATCACCATGACAACGTCAAGTTGTAGCGACAACAATGAAAACTCTCTTTCCAAAGAAGACTGGACTATTGCAGGAACTTACCGAATACAAAATATTAAGTGGGACGGTCAGGAAATAGACATGAACAACACTGGAATTGCGAAAGAGCCTACTTATTCTGATTTTTTCGGAGGAGGATGGTTGGGTATACAACCTTCTAAAGACTACACTCCTTTGGAAGACTCCCGTGTTTTTCCATATATCAAGGGAATACAATCCCCTGCTCAAATTAGCTTATATGCTCCTCAAGGTGAATTTACAAAAAGATCTGCATTGGAACAGCCCAAAATAAAAAAAATACACCTCAACACCGTCACAGTTTACTACCAACCACAAACTGATGGAACTTACATATTTGTGGTTCCTCCCTTCAATACTTACACCCGTGAAGAAGCAAACAGCTATAAGAAGGACTTTGAAATCACATTCCCTTCCGATGGCATTATCGTTATGTCATACACTACAATGCTATGGGATTACGCCACTCAACAAGGTGTTGAAGGACGTATAACAATACATTACCAACGTACCTCCAACGAAGTATAATATAATATTTTGTCAGTTCTGAAGAAATGCGTAACTTCACATTCTGAACTGACAAAAAACGTTCAGTAACGTTAGAAAGTACACTATAAAACGGAAAGAAATGCATATATACAAATTAAGTTTACTTTTAGTTGTTTGTTTATTGACTGCCGCCTGTGATAAAGACGACAAAGAAGAAAACCGACACACTGTTTATGGTTTGTTTACAGGGAATTTTAAAGGTAACGACTGGGAGGCAAAGACAGATGCAGGCTGGGAAATTGACCAGTTAGGAGGATATGCCCATGTGTATTCCAACCTTGAAAACTATTCAGTAAGTACAGGATTCACCGCTGATATACCTTACGACTTCAACGGAACAACTTACACTCTATTTCTTAACTTCTGTCCCATGCAAGTAGGACACTGCACTATTGGCTGGAATGGTGTTCACACAAGAGAGGATGCCAACCAAACATACATTTTCGCAAGAAAAACACAGCAAGCAAAAGAAAGTCCAGACAACAAATGGACTAACATCATTACATACTATATTCCAAGCAAGTCTCCGATAGATGTCAATGTCGTTAGTGTCAAGGAACAAGCATCTCCTGCGCCTAACCCCTTCCGCATAGAAGGCTCTTTCTGCGGTATTTATTACAACGAGCAAGACCCTAATGATTCTATTATTGTAAATAACGGAAATTTCATTGTTTACTAAGTGCTTTAAGAAGAATACTACAGACTTTGCGTTCCTTTTAGACTAACAAAATCTATATTACAAAACAACAATCATAAAAAGAAACATATATTATGAACGTTATTAGGAAAATAGTACCATTATCTCTGACAGTTCTACTAATCACCGCTTGTGGTGACGACTATGAGAACACACCAGACGTGGACAATCGTCAGGGAATCATGAAAGGAGAATTCATCGGCAACGGATGGGAAATATCTGACGACCAGGAAATTGAATTAAAAGCACCATGGAGTAGCAATATACCATTAAAATCAAATGAAGAGATTGACATCAATTATCAGTCAGACTGGTTTAGTTATATTTGGGGTAACTTACCCGTTGAACCCGGCAACGATAACTGGACCATTAATATTTGTCTGCACCCCTTAAACTCAGTAGGTTCATGGTTTGTTTCAAACACACATTTTGATGCCAACGAAGGCACTCTCCAAGTTTGTATCGACAACAACGGCACTTCATACTACCCTCTTAAGCACAAGGCATTTAAGTTCATGATTACCGACGTCAGCGGTATGCCGCCAACTGGCAAAATAAGATGCAATATGGAGGGAAGCCTTTATAATTCCGATAACATCAAAGACTCCATCATTCTCAACAATGTATCATTTGAAATCCGAAATATTTTAATGGAAGGATTTGATTATTAAGTGATGATGAAAAATGAGAAACTTAAAACACTGAGTCCACTTTAAAAATTGGACTCAGTTATGGTAGGTTCTAAAAATTCT